>JAPDJT010000038.1 GCA_029258955.1 Thermoplasmatota archaeon | reverse complement strand
GAACATGGTGCATCAGAGGGAAACTCAGAAATAAAATTGGTGGTGCGATTGTTGTTGGTAGAAGATACGGCATAGAAAGTGCAATCACCGCCATTAATTCATTCTTCCTTAAACACGAGATGATTGTGGCAAACAGAGGTGTTTGTGGGATAGCATTTGATGAAGGAGAAATAAGGAAAGATACGGAAGCTATCAACGCTGCCAAAAAACTCGGAGAGCGAATAAAGGAGCTTGAAAAGATAAAAGGTGATTGAGGAGTGAAATACAAGCTCTGTTTGGTAAGAGTTATTAAAAAAAGAAAGTTGTTACAGGAGTAGTGATAAAAATAAAAAATAGAGTTGGATAATCACGCATTTGGGAAGCATTGTAGAAAGATGCATAGAATCAGGTTTTCTAAAAACAAGCCAGTAAAATTTCTTTTATGGTGCAATTTATAGAGAATCTGAAAAAGTTGATAAGTCGCCTAGACACAAATTTTTAAAAATTCTGGTTATTTTTTTCTATAAATAGATGGATAAGAAAAAGAAGCAATAGGGAAATGCTTATTCCCAAGAATCTACTTTTATCAATCTGCCCCATAATAAAATACATGGCTGTAAATATAAAGGCGAATAAGAAGAGAATCCTACTAAAGACGCTGTGATTCATTTATCCTCCTCTGATATATTTTGATTATCTTTAAGAAATCCCTTTTTCGAAAACTTGGCCAGTATACATCACAGAAATAAAGTAATGAATTTGCAGATTGCCATAACAAAAAATTTGATAATCTTTCTTCTCCTGAGGTTCTTATTAGTATGTCTGGGTCAGGCAATCCGCGTGTATAGAGGTGAGAAGATATGGTAGATTCATCTATTTCTTCTGGCTTTAATTTTCCAGCCTTCACTTTTTCCATAATTTTTTTCGTTGCTTCCGTTATCTCATCCCTTCCTCCATAAGCCACAGCGATATTGAAGATATAATTTGAATAGCTCTCAGTTGCCTTCATGACTTCCTCCGCCTTCTTTTTGACTTTTTCTGGCAACAAATTAAGATTTCCAATAATTCTAACCTTTATTCCATATCTGTGTATTCGTTCGTCTCTAAGCAATTCATCAAATTTTTTAAAGAATAGATCCATAAGTTCTGTAACTTCTTCTCTTGCCCTTCTAAAATTTTCCATAGAAAAAGCATAGATCGTAATCACCTTTATATCCAATTCTCTGCATATTTCCAGAATCTCTTCCACTCTATCGGCACCTCTTTTATGCCCTTCACAAATATCCATTTTCATTTCCTTTGCAAATCTCCTGTTTCCGTCCATAATTATTGCAACATGCTTGGGAGGAGGATGCCTTTTAATTTCTTTTAAAAGTTCTTTCTCTCTAAATTCTTCTATTTTTCCTATTAACAGCCTGAAAAATTTGCTTGAAAAAATATTTTTTGTGATATTGCTGAAGAGCATGAAATCTATTATCTTTCTTTCAAAACGAATCCACTTCTTTTTTAATTCCTTCTTCATCATTCCAGCACCCCTTTTTTCTTTCCCTGCCACTCAATAATTTTTACAAATAAGGCATAAAATGGTTTTAGAAAAATATCTCTCTTT
>JAPDJT010000026.1 GCA_029258955.1 Thermoplasmatota archaeon | reverse complement strand
GGGGATAATGTTGAGTTAGAGGTTGAGTTAATAAAGCCTGTGGCATTGGAGGAGGGATTAAGGTTTGCGATTAGAGAAGGAGGAAGAACAGTAGGAGCTGGTGTTATTACAAAAATAATAGAATAAAAGAGGTTTTAAAGATATGGCTAAAAAAGGTGAAGCAAGAATAATTATTCGTCTTCAGTGCACAGAATGTAAAAGAATTAATTATACAACTACTAAAAATAGACGTAATACACCTAACAGATTAGAATTAAGAAAATATTGTCCGTGGGATAAAAAACATACTATTCATAAAGAGGTTAAGAAGTAAGGCAGGCCAGTAGCTCAAGACGGCAGAGCACCGGACTCCAAATCCGGGGGTTGGGGGTTCAAGTCCCTCCTGGCCTGCCATTTAATAATTTTGAAAAGGAAAAATATGAAACAAATAGAAACAAGAACTGCGAAAACAATTAAACATAAAGAAGAAAATTTGGTAAGTAAAGGTGTAAAATTTTTAAAAGAGGTTAAAATAGAAACAAAAAAAATTACTTGGCCTCAAAGAAAACAGATATTACTTAGTGCTTTAATGATTATGTTTTTTAGTTTACTTATAGGAGGTTATCTCGGGCTTTTAGATGTAATTTACAATGTATTAATATCGTTTTTGATGAAATAAAATGAATAAAAATTGGTATTCTATACAAGTTTGGGCTGGTTTAGAGGAAGATATAAAACAAAAAATGGAAAAATTATTAGAAGAAAAGGGATTAAGAGAAAAAATAGAAAAAATTTTTGTTCCACCCCCTAAAGAAATAGAAGTAATTTTTTCTCCAGAAAAACAAATAACTCAGAAGTTTTATTCGGGATATATTTTGCTTTATGGAGAACTTGATGAGGGGCTTAAAGAGGAAATAAAAAGAATAGAAGGTGTGCTTGATATAGTTGGAGGAGATAAACTTTATATTTTTAGAACAGAAGAGGTAGAAAAGCTTATTTCTCAGCTTACAGTAGAAGAAATTAAACCTAAACCAAGGTATCAATTTATGCAAGGAGATAGAGTTAGAATTACTGAGGGTCCATTTGCTAATTTTATAGGGATAGTAGATGAGGTAAAACCTGATAAAGGTAAGGTAAAAGTATTAGTAAGTATTTTTGGAAGAGAAACTCCAGTGGAGATAGAATTTGCTTATTTGCAGAAGATTTAAGGAGGAATAAAAGGATATGGCTAAAAAAGTTATAGCACAAATAAAATTACAACTTCCGGCAGGGCAGGCAACACCTGCTCCACCAGTTGGTCCAGCATTAGGTCAACACGGTGTTAATATAATGGAATTTGTAAAAGCATTTAATGAAAAAACTCGTAATCAAGAAGGAATGATTATCCCTGTAGTGATTACAATTTATGCAGACAGATCTTTTACTTTTGAGCTAAAAACACCTCCTGCTTCAGTGCTTTTAAAGAAAACTGCTGGAATCGAAGTAGGTGCTCATAATCCTAAAAAAGAGATAGTAGGGAAAATTACAAGAAAGCAATTAGAAGAAATTGCTAAAATGAAAATGCAGGATCTTACTGCTTCATCCTTAGAAGCAGCTATGAAAACTATAGAAGGAACAGCTAAAAGTATGGGAATAGAAATTGTGGATTAGAAGAGGTGATAAAATGGCAAAACATGGGAAAAAATATAGAGAAGCTTTAGCGAAAGTTAAGAGAACAAAAAGATATACCTTTGAGGAAGCAGTAAAATTAGCTTTAGAAACTGCTTATGCTAAATTTGATGAGACAGTAGAGGTTGCAGTTAATTTAGGAGTAGATCCTCGTCATGCAGATCAAATGGTAAGGGGTTCTGTGGTTTTACCTCATGGAACCGGGAAGTCTGTTAAGGTTTTAGTTTTTGCTAAAGGAGAAAAAGCTAAAGAGGCAATAGAAGCAGGAGCGGATTATGTAGGAGATGAAGATTT
>JAPDJT010000023.1 GCA_029258955.1 Thermoplasmatota archaeon | reverse complement strand
GAAATATCCTTTTTCATTTCTTTTTCTTCTTCATTTATTCCAAATGGAAATAAAAATAAAATGGCAATAATAAAGCATAGCCATTTTGCCATGATAAGAAATGGCAAGAAAAAGAAAAAATTTACGACAAATTAATTGCATCTCACAAAAACAATATTATATACGGAAAATTTTATACATGGGGGCGCGTGGCCTAGCCAGGATATGGCGGCAGCCTCCTAAGCTGCAGGTCGCGGGTTCGAATCCCGCCGCGCCCGCTTTTTGCGTTTTTTATTTATACATGCATTTCTTATATTTTCATGAAAAAGGCGTTGCTCATCGTGCTTTTGCTTATTTTTGTCTTTCCTGTAAATGCTAATAAGGAGAAAGTTGTTTACAAGGAGATAGCTGTTTATCCCTCTATTGTTCCAGCTGTTAAAGTTTTGGAATATTCCTTGCAATTTGGCTGGTATGCAAATGGAAAACATTACATTTTCAATGTTACTCAAATTGGGTTCAAGGAAGCAGAGGGATTTGGAAGAAGAGCTTTATCTAATAAAAACTATGATGTTTTTGTTATAGGAGCAAGTGCCCGCCAGTATTTTCACGGAATAAGCAAAAAATGGAAAGAAAATGTTAGGCAATTTGTTGCAAATGGGGGAGGCTACGTAGGCATATGTGGAGGGGCAAATGAAGCTTCATTAGGCATAGAAAATCCAAAAAATCTGTTTGACAAAGTAATAAATGAGGGGGTTTTAGGCATTGCCAATGTATATATAAATGATGACCAGGATGAAGAATGGCAGTATTTATACAAATCAGCTGGCTTGGAAGGAGGAGTGCCAACAAATTGTAGTTTAACAGACCATCCAATTGTTGCAATATCTCCTGATAATCCAAGAATCATAAGATATGAAGGTGGTCCCGGCATGTATTTTGCTGGTAAAAAGGATGAGTTAATGGGTGAGATAATTCCTTTAGCGATTTATAGCGAGGAAATATGC
Organism: Thermoplasmatota archaeon; assembly: GCA_029258955.1. Classification (GTDB taxonomy): domain Archaea; phylum Thermoplasmatota; class E2; order UBA202; family JdFR-43; genus JAPDJP01. The sequence goes on along the minus strand of JAPDJT010000023.1, from coordinate 1,193 downwards.
CAAAAAGCTCCAATTCATTTCTGGAAAAAGGAAAATGGAGAATGGATTCCATATAAGCCAGTAAAAACTGATTTAAAGGGTTTATATGCTGGAATAGCGACAACATATGGAAAAGGAAGAGTCGTTTTATGGGGTCCTCATCCAGAGGAGAGGACTTATATTGGAGGGCATGTTGAAGAATTTTTGGGAAGAAATAAATACAGTTTGTATAGGGAAACATATCTATACAGATGGGTAAATGGCTCTCCTACAGAATGGAGCTATAATTGGTGGCTGGTAAGGAGAAGTGTTGCATGGGCTTGCGGAATAGATGAAAATGATTTGCCACCGTTAAGCAATGTTATGATTTTTTTAATAAAGCCAAGTAGCTGGCGCCCTTCCATATATATTGACGGAAGAAGAATAATTTCTTTCCCATATAATGTACTCATTGGAGAAATGGACTTTGAAATTTATACAAATGGAAATGAAGTATCATTTTATATAGACGGAAAAGAAGTGGAAGCAAAATATTCTCCGCCAAATATATGGCATGTTGATTTCAAAGGAGTTGGAAAGCATGAAATAAAAGTTGTAGCTAAGGATGGCAACACTGAAGCATATGCAAAGGTTACAGCATATATACTCAATCCTTAATCTTCAAGCTCTTCAATTTCTTTTTCTATTGCCCTATGTGCTTGTAAAAATGTTTTCTTTAAGCAATTTATTTATGAACTCCTTAGCTGGCACACAAGCCTCAGGCGCTTTTACTCCTAGACTACTAATTTCATTTCTTGCAAGCATAATGGAAGCTATTGCTGCTGGTGTTGCTGTTGCTTCCTTCATTCCTGCTGTTCCTGAGAATTTATAGCATATATGCTTGCCATTTTTTTTCTTTTACTTTAACTATTACAGCTCCTCCTTCTGGAATATTTGACAAGTTGTTCAGTCTTTTACCCTATTTCCAGCTCTTTATCAGAAAGTAAGCCAATTTGCTCTAAATTCAAAAGCAATTCTCATTTATTTGCCTAGGGGACTGTCAAGAAATTCTCACCTCCAGATTATAGATAACTACAAATGCAGTAAGCCATTTTTCAACGCTTTCCTTTGAGGCATTTGAAGGAAAGCGTTTCCAGAATCTCTTCAATCTTGCTTTTAAAATATTAAACCATCCCTCTATTGCATTTCTTTCTCCGAATGTTTCATGCTCATAT
>JAPDJT010000025.1 GCA_029258955.1 Thermoplasmatota archaeon | reverse complement strand
AAATACTTATCAGATTACAAACATTTATTTTGCATTTGAAGAAGCTCATAGTTGTTTCTTTGCTTCCCTAATGGTTGATTATGTAAAAGAAAAGAAGCTAATAGACGACTATTATCTTCCTTCCAATAATTACTTTTCATCTCCTATATATTTTAACAAAGAAGGAGATAAAATTGAAGGAGCTGTAGCAGGCTTTCTTTTAAATGGTCTTTACTTGAACTATGTAAAGAAGAAATATGATGATGCTCAAACAAAAACATATGAAATTTTTGCTAAAGCTTGTGAGCTATGCAACAAATATCTGAAGCATTATCCATATTCAATACATGATGTAATTCCTTTCATTGTTGCCATCGAGCCAGAATGCAGATATGAGCTATCTATTGTTGATTTAACATGGAATGGAGGATATAACTGTGGAGTATATCTGCATGGTAATCTTTATGTTGGTGAAATAGAGGGATTGTATGGATATCCATTGCTCATAGCTGTTGAGCCACCATGGTTTACAACTGTGGAAGTAAAAGTGGGAAATATATCATATACAGTTGAAGAGCCAGATTATGGTGCTACAGATGTTTCAGATGGAATGGCATGTTGTATTTTCATTGAGAAAAATACGAGAATAGAAGCTGACTTCAGCCAGGGAGATGGAGTTTATATGATTCTATTTAATTTGAATGGAGATCCAATGGAAGAGATTCTGGCAATGCAGTATGGATGGTTTGGCGATGCAGTAATTGAATTTGAAAAGGATGGAATAAAAGTTGTGCAGGGTAGTGTTATTGTTAAAAGCAATGCTGGAACAACATATAAAGCAGGAGATAAAATTAAAATCACTCCTCATAGCGAATTTGTTTTAAGCGTGGAAAATGAGACAGCAAGGCTGTATGTAATGAATGGGAGCGTGGGTGTAGATAATGGAATAAGCTATGAAGAGGTAGAAAAGAATAAGAAAGCTGTTGTAACAGAGGAAAGCATAGATGTGAGCAGCTATAAGGATAAAGAATTGGAAGACATATGGGATAACTTTGGAGAAGCTATGGAAACATTGGGCATAGAAAAGGAAGAAGGAAATGGAGGAAAGCAACCAGGATTTGAATTTGTTGCAATAACTACAGCAATAGCTGTAATAATATGGCTTAGAAGAAAGAAGACAAATGGATAATCTTTTCTCTTTTTCATTTTTGTAATTTTTTTGATGAAAGAAATTATTGCATTGGCTCATCCATGAAATGCAATTAATTTTCATTGCTATGTTAATTATGTGTTTCATTCCTTAAAGTGTGGAATAACAATTCTTGATTTCTAGTACCAACTTAATTCATTTTCTCTTCTGTTTTCTAAGGAATAGAGATAAAATTTAGGATCCGTCGAAAAATAAATGAAAAGGATGTTGCTATAGTAATTCTCTTCATGCAATAGTAGCTATTGCAGTTATTTCTTCATTTATGAGATTGAATTAAATGAAAAATAGTTGCCATTGGCTATTGTTGCGTGGAAAGATATGCCATTAACAACAATCCATTTCCATTTTAACTTTCAGCCATTTCCTTCATTTATCCAAAGCTTTTATATACCTCTTGTATTGAAAAATAGCAATGCATGGAAGAAGAAGATTAATAAAAGAGGATGCAGAAACAAATCCATTCTTTGGAAAGGAGCCGAGCAAAAGAAGCATTGAAGAGCTACTTGAGAATGGAATAGTTATTATAGATAAACCAGCTGGTCCTACTTCGCACCAAGTTTCTGCATGGGTTAAGGAAATATTGCATATAAAAAAAGCTGGACATGGTGGAACATTAGATCCAAATGTTACCGGTGTATTGCCTGTAGCATTACAAAATGCAACAAAAGCAATAGGGCTTATGCATGGAATGAGAAAAGAATACATTTGTGTTATGAAGCTACATGGAGATGTAAGCAAGAAAAAAATAAAGGAGACAATGAAGAAATTTATTGGCAAAATATGGCAAATTCCTCCAAAAGAAGCTGCTGTTAAAAGGGCACCTCGCCAGAGAACTATCTATTACTTAAATATTTTAGAAATAGATGGGAGGGATGTTTTGTTTAAGGTAGGATGTGAGGGGGGAACTTATATAAGAGTGTTATGCCAAGATATAGGGAAAAAGTTAGGTGTGGGGGCACATATGGAAGAGCTTAGAAGAACAAAAAGTGGAATGTTTGATGAAAGCCAGGCTGTCATTTTGCAAGATTTGCTGGATGCTTATATTTTTTGGAGGGAAGAAGGATATGAAGAAGAATTGAGGAAATATTTGAGGCCAGTTGAAGATTTACTTAACCATCTGCCAGCTATTATTATAAAAGATTCTGCTGTTGATGCCATCTGTCATGGTGCAAATTTAGCTTTGCCAGGCGTTGCACAAGTAGATACAGGCATAAAAAAGGGAAGCTTGGTTGTAATAAAAACTTTAAAAGGCGAAGCTGTTGCAATAGCAAAAGCTTTAATGACTACACGTGATATAATGGAAAAAGATAAAGGCATAGTTGCTGATACAAAACGTGTGTTGATGAAGCGAGGGACATATCCTCCTATGTGGAAGAAAAGCGCTGAGGTAGCCTAGCCCGGAAAGGCGCAGGCCTGGAGAGCCTGTGGGGCTTTGCCCCTCGGGGGTTCAAATCCCCCCCTCAGCGCTTCTATCATTTCCCTATGTGTAATTTAGACTTGAATAATGGTTTCTCTTACTAACGAGGTTGTCGAAAATAAATGAAATGGAATGTTGTTATAGTAATTCCCTTCCATGTAATAGACTAATGACAACATTTTCTTTCATTTATTCGACGAAGCCTCCATCTAACAAAAATTATTTATATTATGCCATCAAATAATATGGGCTAGGAGTGGGAGGGCGGCTAACGGTTCCTTTATGGAACCGAGGAAATACCCCCCTCGTTCCTGGGCCAGGGGCGTAAAAGCCGGGGCGAGAGCCCCGACGGGTGGAGCAGAAACGACACAGCCCGGAGCGAGAATGATTCCCTGAGGATGACGTTGCTCCGGGATTTGGTGAAACGGCCCCCGCCCTGGAGCAAGTCCAAATACCGGGATCGGTTGCCCAGGACCGCCCGGAGGTAGGACGCTTAGACGAATGCCGCCTGAAACAGAAGGGGGATTACTACCCACACC
>JAPDJT010000037.1 GCA_029258955.1 Thermoplasmatota archaeon | reverse complement strand
TTTCAAATCAATCATGCATTTTTACGCAATAACAGCATCAAAACAAACTATTTTATTGAAAATTTGTTATTGCTAAGCTTTCGCAATAACAAAATGCAGATTTAAAAACGGTAAATCTGTATCTGCCTTCTATGCTAATACCACAAAAAAATATTTCTATATCAGCTGTATTATTTGTCAGGAGGGAAAGCTATGAAAAAGCTTTTGCTTCTTATAGCAATTCTTTTTATTTTTTATAGTGTACGATACAAAAGGCGATGGCATAGATGAAAACTCTCTTGTTAAGCTTCTGCCAACTGTTGATGATATTCCAACGCCGCCTTGGTTCACAGATGAATTTCATGACATATTTGGAAATCCTTCTTCTGGCTATGAGGACTGGAGCGAAGATGCTATGGAAACATTGGGCATAGAAAAAGAAGAAGAAGGAAATGGAGGAAGGCAACCAGGATTTGAATTTGTTGTTATGGCCATTGCATTAATATTTGTTACAGTAATAATGAGAAGGAGGGATAAAAATTAGATTGGTGTTTTTGCTATAACAAGCTCTCCATACTTTACCCCTTTCATTGCTTTTATTTTATCTGCAAGTTTTCTTATTTTCTCAGCCTTTCCTCTGACTATAATAACTTCCAAACAAGTATGCTCATCTACATGAACATGTGTTGTGGAGAGAATTTCTTCATGGTGGTGATGCTGTAAATGTAGTAATTTATTTGTAATATTCCCTTCATCGTGGTTATAAATTATTGTTAAAGTTCCTATTGCTTCTCCTTTTTCAATTTCAGTTTCAATAAGTGCCTTCCTTATCAAATCTCTTATAGCCTCAGACCTATTTGTATATCCTTTAGCTTTTATTAAATCATCAAATTTCTTTAGCAACTCAGGCTCAAATGATACGCCAACTCTTTCTACAGCCATGGTAACACCTTCATACAACAATCGTGTTACGGATTAAAAAACTTGCTAACTGAATTTGTTGACATGTTAAAGCCCGCAGTAGCTATAGAAGCATCTACAAACTATAGCTACATTGTAGATGCCTTAGTAAAAGAAGGCTATGAAGTTTTAGTGGCACATCCATTAAGAACAAGAGCTATAGCTGATGCAAAAATTAAAAGCGATAAAATAGATGCAAAAATATTGGCAGATTTAACAAGAGGAAATTTGTTGCCAACATCATGGATTCCTCCAAAGGAAATAAGAGAGTTAAGAGATTTAGTTAGGCAGAGAATATTTTTAGTAAATCTGGAAGAGAATGGCTACATAGCTTAAAAATTTGAAGAAGAGATAAAGAAGATGGATAAAAGATTAAAAGAGGAGGAAAAGAAATTTAAGGAAACAGAATTGCTTAAAAGCATACCAGGAATATCGACATTTTCAGCTTTAGTTATATTGGCAGAGATAGGAGATGTAAATAGATTTCCAGATGAAAAGAAAATATTTTCTTATGCTGGATTAGTTCCATCCATAAATCTGGAGATAAAGTTTATTATGGGCATATAACAAAATAACAGAATTTTATAGAAAGCTAAAGAGAAAAGGAAAACATGAAAATGTTGCAATAATTGGAGCTGCAAGAAAATTATTGCAAACAATATATGGCTTTGCCACGAATTAGGTGTATATCATAAAGGATAAAAATTAAAAACTGCATATAAAACAGGCGGGCTTTACATAGGTGTTGAAAAAATGAAAGAAAAGGTTGTTATTGGCTGTTTTGCATGGAGAGAATTTAATATGACAATATCCCATTTCATTGTATTTCGACACCCTCAATTGATTGATTTATAAAATATTAAAAACTCAGTGAATTAATTTAATAGAAATATGCATGGAAAGTGGTTAATATTAACGATAGCATTTATGTCATTGGCTTTACCAGATGCTTTACCTTCTACAACTAACTTACACAGCTCTTTTCATATCGGCTTCAAGGAAAACATCAATTACTATGTAGTAAAATTTTATTCAAACCAGACCATTTATATTGATGAAATACATGTCAAGATAGAAGCAAGACGAGCTGGAACTCAATGGTTCTCAACAAACAAAATTCTCATTATCAATTTTGAAAATAACGAATCTTTAATGCCTCCAGAATTTTATGTAATGATGGGTAAGTGGTTAGAATGGTATCTCCAAATAAATATAGGGAAATTTAATTTCACATTGAATCATCTTGAAGAAAAGATTATAGATGATTATTTTGTCACCTATACATTGCATAATTTGAGTTTGCCTGCTGGAATTTGGTATTTAATAGTAATTAAAGCTCCCACTGCCAAATGCAAAATAACTACATTCATAAATGGTACAAATGCAGAAATTAAAGGAATAAGCTATGGCTCAACTGCTTTTTTGATAGAAAATGAAGATTTTTTAGCTAAGCTAAATTTAAAAACTTCTTTACTCAGCATAATTTATGAAGGGAGGAAAACAATTTATATAAACAATACATTCATTGGATTTCCTTATTTTATTCTTGGAACAGGTATTGCATCCCTTGAATATAAAAGCCCACGAGGAGAAATTAGAAAATGCAAGGTATGGTCTGTATTTGGAAAAATGAAGGTTTTGGATGATAGTGATTTTTATCCATATATGCCAATTATAGGAGGAAAAGGGAAATGGACATTTCATGCTTCATTGATTGGCATAGGACTAGGAAATACAATAGATATATTAGGTGCAGATATAGCATTACCTTAATTTTTGACCAGTAGCATAAGATGGAGATAACATAAAAGAAAATTGGACAATTAAAATCAATATGTTTCAATTGGTGAAGGTAAAAGCTGTGCCAGATATTATTCTACCATAATTAAACAAGAATCACCATTTTTATCAAAATGAAAATAGCAACGAGAAAGAAGGGAAAGGAAAAAATAATCATATTTTGTCCTAACAGAAGGAGACCAAAGAGAAAAATTGCAAAGGCAATTAATGTATTAATAACCTTGCCAATTCTTCTTTTTCCAAATCTTTTCATCATTTTGTAAAATTCAATCAATGATGTCCAGTCATACAACATTGATAATAATTAGAATAAATCTGATAAATAATTATCGAAATATTATGAAACAAATGCGTTATCTCTCTTTTTATTTCTTTTTTGCTTGGCTGGAAGATAGTTGATGAAGATGAACATGATGCAACAACCTCGGGAAGTGTAAGGCATTTCACCACGCAATCAAAGCCAAGCATACTATCACCACCAAAATCACCTAGAGGAGGCGATAACTTGCAATAAATCTTTCTCCTTTTATTTTTATTTGGTTTTATGAACTTTTATTTTTGTAATTCTGTTCCACTCTTTTAATGAAAGTATGGAATCTGGCATAACTTCCACTTCTTTGTCTCCAATTGATATAAATGAATCAATGGATATCTATCCATATTTTCTCCTCCAGGGATATGATAAGGGGTATCAACTATTCCATCTGAATTATTGTCATAAGCCCCTTCTTCTGGTGAGTCAAAATCGTCCCAGTAATTTCCACCAGATGGGT
>JAPDJT010000043.1 GCA_029258955.1 Thermoplasmatota archaeon | reverse complement strand
GCTTGATAACACTACCATTTCCTCCACCATCAATTATTGTTGTGTATTTGTCTTCTCCAATTACCTTGATGTCTTTTTTGAATCCGATATCTATATTTTCTCTGTAAATACCGCTGTACACAAAAATGGTATCTCCTGGATATGCATCATCAATAGCATTCTGTATACTTGTATAATTATTTGGACCTGTCCCTCCAACATACAATGTTTTTGCTGAACTCCCATTTATCCAGAATGTTACTATTCCAAATCCAGTTCCTGATATTTCTACATATTGTAATCCAGGTATGAACCAATATTCATAGAATACTCTTAATGCTGGCCATACAAACCTTCCAAAAATGTATAACCCTGTTCCCCATATGGTATGACCTCCTACTTCAGATGGCCAACCATCACTCCCTATTAATACACCAACTCCTCCTGTAAAATATGGTCCTACCTTTGCATTTACGTTGATTTTATGACAATCCGGAGGAGTAGTAAAAGTATCCTTTATATGCAATTTTCCAAACATAATAACCGTTTTCTTATACAGATTATATGTTTTTCCTGCTTCTTTGCCTACCTCCTTTGCTGAAATGAAAGGAAATAGCAGTATTGCGGAGATAGCTAATATTAACAATTTCTTCTTCATCAATTTTACAATTTTATCGTATTAAAATTTTGTTCGATATTATCAATAATCTTTTGGCTTTAGTGGAACTGTTGAAAAGCACAATGAAAATAAAAGTGTCCTAGTGATTTTCTTTCATGCAACAATAGCCAATGGCAATATTTCTTCCATTTTCCCGCTACCTTTAAGTTAAAAATTAAAACGTCCTATTATATTATAATTAATGAAAGCCAACTACTTCCTCCCTTTGCTTCTTTCTTTCATTTTGCTTTTTTCTAGCTATGGTGAGATAGAAACAGAAAAGGCAAATTTGAATGGAAGAATTTTGTATGTTGGAGGCTCAGGCCCCAACAACTACACAAGCATACAGGATGCAATAGATGATGCATTGCTAGGAGATACCATTTTTGTTTACAGTGGCGTGTATTATGAAAATGTAAGAATATACAAATCCATAAATTTAATAGGGGAAAATGAGGAAACAACAATAATAGATGGAAGAAACGGAACGGCAATGGAAATTGTCGGTTCAGAAATAAATGTTAGTAAATTTAAAATAATAAATTCAACTGGAAGCTTTTGGGAAGGGGGAGGGATAATTATAACCAATGGACAAAACATCTTCATATCCCGTATTATTATGGAAAAAAGCGATGGTTGTTGTGTGTTTGATTCCTTCAGAGTAGTTTTTGAAGATTGTAATTTCTCCAATAATATCTTTGGGTTCTGGATTAGAGATAGTCATCATATCAATATAACAAATACTATTTTATCTAATAATTTAGGGAAAAAAGTAAATAACAATACTTATATTGGAGGAGATGGCATCTTCATTTTAAATTCATCACATGTTAGGGTAGAAAACTGTTTGCTATACAATAATAGACTTAGTGGAATAGATGGTAGAGGTGCTTCACATATTTATGTTTTGAATTCCACTATTGATTTTGGTGGCATAGAAATATATCATTTTGGAATTCTCTTTATAAATACTTTTAACACATTCATAGAAAATTGTTTTGTAAGCAATTCATATTATGCAATTCACTTAACGGAGACGAATAATGTTTCTATTTATAGATGTAGCGTTATAAATAATTACATTGGTTTTAAATTAACACGTTCACGAGCAGTTGTCCAGTATAATAATATTCGTGACAATGAGATAGGAATGCATGCATTTCTATCTATAGTGAATGCACGCTACAACTACTGGGGAAGCCCATTAGGGCCAAGTCGTTTATTTAAGCTGCGAGGAGATAAACTAGTAGCAAGTTTTTCTAAAGTGTTTTATTTCCCATGGCTCACAGAGGAATATGAGTAACGAGAGAAAACTGGTATCTGTAATAATGCTTATAGCCATAATACTGGTTTTCCTTTTGTTTGCATTACTTAAAATGGCATGGATATTTCCATTTATTTCTCCAGCATCTTTTATTATTGTAGCTTTTATTTATTCAATTGTTTATATCTTTAAATATAGGGAAGGGTTATTTGGAAAGATATTGCATTTACTAGCTATTTTTCTAACCATCATATTTCTCATATTGTTTATAATGGGCATAAAAGGTAGAGAAGCATCCGATGCCTTTTTTCTTGTTTTAATCATGGCTCTTGCATTGATAGTCGCCTTACTAAAGATGAAATAAGAAAAAGCTAGTCAGATAGCGCATCATCTTCTTTTCCAGTCTAATCTTTATACTAACGACAAAATGTCCCTATTATTTATAAAACAAAAACATTCTTTATATGAAGTATGAAAGAAGAACATAAATTGATTATTGTTTTAACAGTTGTTGCAATTGTGATGCCTATGATAGCTTCCCGTAACCCTCTTTTATCTTTATCTATAATCGCGGATATATTCATTCTCTATTATGTATATAAGTTATTGAATAATTTACTCCATTTTCTGTTGTATCTCCTATTGTTCTTTATTTCTGCTTTTGCATTTTATTACTTAATTTTTCACCTTTATGCATCTATATTTTATGTAATTTACTCTTTTGCATTGTTTTCATGCTTCTGATTTAATGCAAGAAACACCTTTGACCAGTAAATACCATTATTATGCCATGTTCATCTGCTGCCTCAATAACTTCTTTGTCTCTTATTGAACCACCTGGCTGAACAATTGCTTTTACTCCTGCTTCTGCTGCCAAATCAACTGCATCTCTAAACGGGAAGAAGGCATCAGATGCCATTATTGAATTTTTTATTCTATCTTTTCCTTTGTGAATTGCAATAAAGGTGGCATCTACTCTTGCTGTTTGTCCTCCTCCTATTGCAACTGTTCTTTTGTCTTTTACAAAAACTACAGCATTTGATTTAATGTGGCGAACACATTTAATTGCAAAGACCATTGATTCTATGTCCTTTTTACTTGGCTTTTTCTTTGTAACTACTTTCCATTCCTTTGGATTTGGTTCTTTTATGTCTTTTTCCTGCAAAAGCAATCCACCTTCAACACTCCTAACTTCTATTCCCTTCTGCCTTTTTTCTTTATCCAATCCCTCTATTTCTAAAAGCCTCAAATTTTTCTTTTTACTCAAAATCTTCAATGCGTCTTTTGTAAAAGATGGTGCTATAACAACTTCAAGAAATATTTTATTTAACTCTTCCGCCAATTTCCTTCCTACTCTCCTGTTAAAGGCAACTACTCCACCAAAAGGAGAATATATATCAGTTTCATATGCATATTTCCATGCTTCTTCAATACTCTTTCCACATGCTATGCCGGAAGGAGTTGCATGCTTTATTATTACTGCACAAGGCTCATCAAATTCCTTTACACATTCAATTGCATGATTAGCATCTAAAATATTATTGTAAGATAGCTCTTTTCCCTGCAGTTGTCTGGCGGTAGCAATGCAAGCTTTTTTAACATTCTCCTCGATATAAAAAGCTCCTCTTTGATGGGGATTTTCACCATACCTCAAATCCTGTTTCTTTAAATAAGGCAGACAAAGCAAAGAAGGAAATTCTATACCATAATGCTTTAAAATCATGGCATCATAGTATGATGTTCTTTGCAATGCTTCTACTGCCAATTCTTTCCTTATACCTTCATCAAATCCTTTTCTCAAATAACTTTTTACTTTTTTGTATTGGCTTGGATGAGAAACAACAATAACATGCTTCCAATTTTTAGCTGCAGCTCTTATCATAGCTGGCCCACCAATATCCATCTCCTCGATTCCAAGCCTATATGGATAAAAATTACAAACAACCATATCAATTGGAACTATGCCTTCTTTTCTTAACTCCTTTCTTTCATTTCCCCTCGCCAGTATTCCGGCATGAATTTTGGTGTGCAATGTTTTTACTCTTCCATCAAGCAACTCAACAAATCCTGTTATCTCATCTGTACTTTTTGCTTCTATGCCTCTCTCTTCCAAAAATTTCCTTGTTCCAGATGTAGCATATATTTCAACGCCCGCCTCTTTCAAAGCTTTACAAAAACTTACCAACCCTCTCTTATCATAAACGCTTACCAGTGCAACCTTAGGCTTCATTTATATCCCAATGTAATACTTTTCGCCAAAAAAACCTTTTGCTAACTCACCCTAACCATCGAGGTAACAACAGGCGGAGGAGTCGCTAGTCTTTCGGGTCTTTTTATCTCCTTTACTTCCTTTATTTCCACTTCAACTTCTCCTCCAAATCTTGCTTCAAATTTTTCTTTAAGTTTTTTGAATAAAATATCTATACTTGGCTCTTTATCTCTTTGCTCCTCATCTATAACAACCAAGACTTCTACTTTATCAATGCTTTTCTGCAAAATCTGGAATTGTAAAATTTTCTTTGTGTTTAACTCTTCCATAACCTTTGCTGGTATTCCTGTAATTGATGAGGGAGGTATTATTTTTCCACTTGGCAATATAATTGAATCTGCTTTTCTTCCAGCAATTTTTCCAATTAAAGGTGTATTTATTCCACAATTGCATTTCTTTTTCAATGGAATTATATAATCATTCATTC
>JAPDJT010000030.1 GCA_029258955.1 Thermoplasmatota archaeon | reverse complement strand
CTTTTCCAGAAACCATTCCCTCGCCAACCGTGTATATGGAACCCTCAAAAATAGCAGCATAAACCTCTCCAGGACGTGTAGCTTTTGCATTTCTTTGGTAGAGATAAGTAGCATTTACATCAAAATTTGGTGGAACCGGAATGGTTTCAGGAGTGGGCAATAAATCCAGCATAGCATTTACTATTTCCTCATCGCTAATTGCTTTTGCATCGCAACTACAAACTAACAAAAACACCACAAAAGCCAGTGTGGGAAGCAAAAGCTTTTTCATGCTTTTACCTCCTACAAAAAAGAAGCAATTTTTTGTATAAAATGTTTATGGAATGAAAGGGTTCGCGAAAAATACAATGAAAATGAAAGTTGCCCTGATATTTTCTTCCATGCAACAATAGCAATGACAACTATTCTTTCATTTTTTCGACACCTATGTAAAGCCCGCCTGTTTTATATGCAATTTCAATTTATGCCTTATGATATTCACCTATTCGTGGCAAAGCCACATTATGACTACTTCATCCATGGCTAAGAAGCTTCCTCAGTCAAACCCACGTGGTTATAACCACAGTCGAAAAAGAGAGGAAAGCATTCTTAGCTATGAAATGATTCTCCTTTCTTAAGCATATAGTATATTGTTTGCAATAATTTTCTTGCAGCTCCAATTATTGCAACATTTTCATGTTTTCCTTTCCTCTTTAGCTTTTATAATAATTCTGTTATTTTGCTATGTCCGTAATAAACTTTATCTCCAGATTTATGAACAGATGGAACTCCAGCATAAGAAAATATTTTCTTTTCATCTGGCTGAAAATGTTGTTGGTGGCAAGCTTTTAAGCAATTCTGTTTCCTTAAATTTCTTTTCCTCCTCTTTTAATCTTTTATCCATCTTCTTTATCTCTTCTTCCAATTTTTCCATTATAGATAGATATGTTTCTATTGCTGGAATTTTAAGCTATGTAGCCATTCTCTTCCAGATTTACTAAAAATATTCTCTGCCTAACTAAATCTCTTAACTCCCTTATTTCCTTTGGAGGAATCCATGATGTTGGAAGTAAATTTCCTCTTGTTAAATCTGGCAATATTTTTGCACCAGCTATTGTTCTTGTTCTTAATGGATGTGCCAGCTTCTATAGCTACTTTTACATTCTTTAGTCCATAAAAGAATTCTCTTATTTCCTTTTCATTTGTTTTTACCTTTCCTTTCTTCACAACTTCTCCTTCTTGTGCATATCCATACCTGCATACAACATTTTACCGTCTCCTTCATGCTTATATGGAGGCGGGCTTTAACATATCATCAAACTCTTCCATTTCCTAATTTTTATATAATCTCTTGCAATTTAATTTCCATGTATCTTACAAAAGAACAGGAAAAAATGCTTGAAGGAGAATATGGAGAAGTTGTTTCAAAAATGATGCGCTTGCTTGTTAGGCTTGGAGAAGTTTATAATGCAGAAAAAATGATTCCTGTTACTTCTGTTCAAGTTGCAGGTGTTTCATACAAGAGTATAGGAGATGCTGGCTTAGAATTTTTGCAAGATATTGCTAAAGAAGCCAAAGTAAAAGTTTTGACTTTTTTGAACCCTGCTGGAATGGATTTGGAAAATTGGAAAGAAATGGGCATTAGCGAGGAATTTGCAAAAAAACAGCTTGCTATCATTGAAGCATTTAAAAAAATGGGCATAGTTATATCAGCAACTTGTACCCCTTATCTAGCTGGGAATTTGCCAAGATATAAGCAACACATTGCATGGAGTGAATCATCAGCAGTTTCTTTTGCCAATTCTGTTGTAGGAGCAAGAACCAATAGAGAAGGCGGCCCTTCAGCTTTAGCAGCTGCAATAACAGGTTACACGCCTTATTACGGCTTGCATTTAGATGAAAAAAGACAGCCAAATTATATTATAAATGTAAATGTTGATTTAAAAAGCTCAACAGATTTTGCAGCAATGGGATATTATATAGGCAAGGAAATAAAAAATAAAATCCCATATTTTGTTGGAATAAAAGATGCAGATGTAGATGATTTAAAAGCTTTAGGGGCAGCAATGGCAGCAAGTGGAGCAGTTGCCTTATATCATATTGAGAATATAACGCCTGAAGCAAATGAAGTAAGCATCGATGGCTTAGAAAAAATTGAATTTGGTAAAGAAGAGCTTAAGGAAACTTATGAGAAGTTGAACAGTGGAGAAGAAGAAGACATAATAATTTTTGGTTGTCCACATGCTTCATTAAATGAAATAATAAAAATTGCGAGGCTTGTTGAGGGAAAGAAAGCAAGAAAGCCATTTTGGATTTGCACATCTAGGGCTGTAAAAGAAATTGCAGAAAGAATGGGATTAGATGAAATAATAAGAAAAGCTGGCGGAAAAATTATAGCTGACACATGTATGGTCGTTTCACCAATAGAAAATTTATTTTCAACTACAGCAGTAAATTCTGCAAAAGCAGCCCATTATTTGCCGGGCTTCTGCAAGCAAAAAGTTATATTTAAAAGAATGGAGGATTTGCTGAGGTGATAAAATGAAAGGGAGAACTATATATCCAGGAAAAGCAGAAGGAGAGGCTTTAGTAAGCAAGGAGCCAATCGGATTTTATGGGGGTATAGACATGAAAACAGGAATTGTAATAGAAAAAGGACATGAACTGGAGGGAAAATGCATTAAGGATAAAATTTTAGTTTTTCCTTGTGGAAAAGGCTCAACAGTAGGCTCCTATGTTATCTATGGCTTAAAGAAAAATGGGGTGGCGCCAAAGGCAATAATAAATAAGGAAACAGAAACAATTGTTGCAACTGGCGCAATCTTGGCAGGAATAGTATGTGTAGATGGAATAGATATTGATAAAATAAAAACAGGAAATTATGTAGTCATTGAAGCAAAGGAAAAGGAAGCTGAGGTTATAGTAAAGTAAAAAAGTAAACATTTAAAGCCATCTAGCAACTACATAAAAAAGCAATAGGAAATAAAAGGGAAAGATAGCCCAGTACTTTTTAATTTTATTCAATAACAAGACAGTGAGAGACGCTGTTACTATGCAGGCAATAAAATCGTATATTTCATTGAAAAGCAATAAAGGAGTAAGAAAAGATAGAAATAAAAGGGTGGAGGTTATTTTCAAGCCCTTTTCTAAGCCATATATGGTGAAAATATTTTTAACCCCTGCTTTTAAATCACCTTCGTAATCATCAATATCCTTTACCATGCTACCTATAGATATTGCTATTAAAATTATAAAGAAAAATAATATTGCCTCAGGAGTAAGAGATGGATAGATTCTTTCGATGGAGTATTTAATGGCAATATAATTTGGAGAAAAATATCCAATAAGATAGGATAATGCAGAGCCCAAGCCTATTATGAATGGAGAGAATACATAATTTCTTAATCTAAGAGGAGGGCAGGAATATATTATGCCCAGAAAAATACAAATTATAGCGATGAGAAATTGATTTTTTCCTAAAGCAAAAGTAAGGAATAGCGAAATAATGCCATATATAATTGCCAGTTCTTTTGCCACCTTTTTATCCATTAATGTTGAAGGTAAAGCTCGTTTATATTTTGAGAGTTTGTCTATGGAAACATCATAAATATGATTTATCCAAATAGCAAACTGCCATAAAAAGAAAAGGGAGAATAAAGTTATTCCTATTATTCCAAAATTGCCTGAATATTTATATTCCTGGATTTTAAATAAATCAATATCAATATTTCCTGCGACTACAATCCCGATGATGCCCATTAAAATAAAATGAAAACTCCTTAAATGACCAGAACTAAGAAGAAAGCTGTAAAATAATTTTTTTCCTGCAAATAAGATAATAAGGTGAAATAAAATTATGCCTATAATAAGAAAATATAAGAAAAAGGCTGGCTGGCATAGATCGCCACGAGACCATCTATAGAGCAAAGGGTTTAATGCAGGGGTAGAAATAATAGAAAGAAAAGTATTTATAAGAAGTATATTGAGAAACGTTTTTTTGATAGAAGCTGTTTTTATATAAATATATATTGATGTAAAGACTAATAACAGAAGAATTTCTATCATTAGTCCATAGCCTGCTACAGAAGGAAAAATTTTATGGTATTGAAAAGTAAAAGCATAGATGAATTTGTCCTTTGGGATATAAGTATATGTTTTTTCATGGAACAAATAATTATCTACTAAGGGGGGAGTGAGAACGATCAAAAAACCTATTGAAAAAAGATTTGCTAATTTAAGTAACTTTTCTTTTGTTAATGCCTTAATTATTAATAGAATGCCAAGGAAAGCACAAATAAAGAAACTTATGATATGTGCATATGTAAAAATGTTAGAATAGGTAAGCTCTTTATAGGAATAGTTAAATAAATATGCCTCAATATAAGATCTTAAAGCAGAGATTATTAGAATCCAAAAGAAAACTGCAATAAAATTCATTCTTTCCTTTTCGAGAATGTTGAACAATCTCCTCAATTGTTGAAGCATTAAGTATGTATTTAGAAAAAAATATTAAAAGTTAATGATTCAATGGTTCGTGTTAATTTCAGATTCAACAGGAGTTAGAACAGATAGATTGTATATTCCGTTAATATTTAAATGCAAATATAGGAAAAGGAAAGTAATTGAGAAACTCAATATTTTAGCTGAATATTATCCTAAG
>JAPDJT010000040.1 GCA_029258955.1 Thermoplasmatota archaeon | reverse complement strand
ATATTTTTAGTAAAGCAGAAAACAAAGATAAAGAATAAAATACATGCTGAATTGATTAAGAGAGGAATTGAATATAAAAGAAATATTTTTACTAAAGCTGGGAGAAAATGGCTACATAGCTTAAAAATTCCAGCAATAGAAACATATCTATCTATAATGGAAAAATTGGAAGAAGAGATAAAGAAGATGGATAAAAGATTAAAAGAGGAAAAGAAATTTAAGGAAACAGAATTGCTTAAAAGCATACCAGGTGTATCAACATTTTCAGCTTTAGTTATATTAGCAGAGATAGGAGACGTAAATAGATTTCCAGATGAAAAGAAAATATTTTCTTATGCTGGCTTAGTTCCATCTGTTCATAAATCTGGAGATAAAGTTTATTACGGACATATAACAAAACAAAGATCAAAATATTTAAGGTGGATATTGGTAGAATGTGCAAGAATTCATGTGAGGAGATATGATAGCAAAATAACAGAATTTTATAGAAAGCTAAAGAGGAAAGGAAACATGAAAATGTTGCAATAATTGGAGCTGCAAGAAAAGAGAGTCATAATGTGGCTTTACCACGAATAGGTGAATATCATAAAAAGATAAAAATTAGTGGCTTTGCATAGGTGTCGAATAAATGAAAAATAGTTGCCATTGGCTATTGTTGCATGAAGGAACTTACTATGACAACATCCCAATTCATTTATTTTTCTAATTTTTATGCACAATTGCTAAATAGCTCTTCCATTTTCTGATGACCGCATTACCTTCTCGATTTACTTTTACCAAACATTTTTAAATAACCGTAGATATATAAACTGCAAATGAAAGTCCCTCGGTGGAAAAAAGCAGAATTTGAAGAAATAGAATATCAGCCTACAAGTATAAGAGAATTGCTTAAAGAAATGAAAAATATTTGTGAGCTTATTGTAGATTTAGCTTATTCTGCCATACTTTTTAATAGCCAAGAGATAGCAGAGGAAGTGAGATATTTAGAAGTAAGAATGGATAAACTGAACTATCAAATAAGAATAATGGCAATGCTTGCTGCAAGAAACATAGAAGACGCAGAAAAAATGGCGGGAATTTTGCAGATTGCTCAGGCTGCAGAAAAAATATCAAATGCTGCAGGAGACATAGTCAAGATTTTGTCTTATAAGCTAACCCATCCAATTTTACCTCGCTTAATAAAGGAATCAGATGAAATAATAAGAAAAATGACAGTGAGCCATGAATCAAAGGCAATTGGAAAAAAAATAGGTGAGCTGAGAATTTCATCTGAAACTGGAGTGAGAATTTTGGCAATAAGAAGAGGGAGCAAATGGATTTATGGGCCGAAAGGAGAGGTGGAATTAAAAGAGGGAGATATCTTGATATGCGTTGGCCCAGAAGAGGGAATGGAAGAGCTAAATAAATTGTTAAAGGGAGAGGTTGAGGTGTTAGAATGAGCGAGCAGGAAGCGCAAGAACTTTTA
Organism: Thermoplasmatota archaeon; assembly: GCA_029258955.1. GTDB lineage: Archaea > Thermoplasmatota > E2 > UBA202 > JdFR-43 > JAPDJP01. The sequence goes on along the minus strand of JAPDJT010000040.1, from coordinate 5,513 downwards.
CTGGAATTAAAAGAAAAGGCAGAGCTTATGGTTGATTTGGCATATTCATCTGTAATCTATAATAATAAAGAAATTGCAAAAGAGGTTTATGAACTTGAAGATTATGTTGATAATTTAAATGAAGAATTGCAAAAGCTTGCAATAAAAGACGCAAAAGCTGGGGAATTGGAAGTAAATGAAGCAATAGCTATAATACAACTTGGTGCTTGCTCAGAAGCAATTGCTGATGCTGCTCGCGATATTGCAGATGTTGAGCTTAGAGATGTTGAACTCCATCCTATTATAAGGGAGAGCATTTTGGAATCTGATGAAGTTCTCATAAAAGTGGAGGTAAGTCCTAACTCTGTTCTTAAAGATAAAAAATTGGGGGATGTGAAACTTGCTTCTCATACAGGAATGTGGGTTATAGCCATAAAAAGAGGAAAAAAATGGATTTATGGTGCCGATAGAAATACTATCATTAAGGCAGGAGATATTCTTTTTGTTAGGGGGCCAAGAGAAGGAGTAGAGCATTTTATAGCTTTGGCAAGGGGAGAAGAAAAAGAAATTTAACCTGTAAATCTATACCAGTGATGAGACATAGACTAATAAGAGGGATATTTTCAGAGTTGCTCAAAGCAAGCAAAATAGAAAAGATAGTTTTGATACTGCCTTTCATTGTTCTCATTTTAGATGCAGACATATTTTATTTTGCTTGGAAAAATAATGAAAAAAATATTCTCATTGCATCTGGCTTTGTTTTATTGCTCTCTATTCTTGAAATCTTTGCTGCGTTGAAAGAAATACATGATCACGTTTATGCATTGAGGAGAAAAGAAATTTTGGAGAAAAGGTTAAGAAAAATAATGAAAAGGATAGAAAGACCAACAGTCAGAAAGATAGTAGATAAATTTATGGCAGAATATCCAAAAGAATTTGATATAAGTGAGGTATATCATGTTGCTTGCAGTTTAATAGATGAGGAGGAAATCAATTTAAAAAAGAAGTGAATAAAATTTTTCAATGAGTAAGCGGAGAGTTATTTCTCCTATTAATTTTCCATCTTCCAATACAGGTAGTCGCCTAACTTTATTTTCTCTTATTTTGTTTATTACATCTGCAACATTTTCTTCTCTTGTGCAATAGATCACATTTTTTTTCATTAAATCCCTTGCTTTCCACTCATCATTAAAATTATCAAATAAATCTAATGCATCATGCTCGGTTATCACTCCTTTTAACAACAATTCTTTTGTGTTGTTTACAACCCAAACATAGCCGCGTGTTGTCAGTATTACCAAAACAAATTTTATATCTGCATTTTCATTGACAAGTGGCAAATCCCAAACCCTATGTTGCATTACATCTTTAACTTTAAGATTGTGAAATTCTTCCATACCTCTATATCCGATAGTATTTTAAACTGTTGCTTTCTATAGCTACATGAAAAAATTTGTAATTCCATTTATTCTGCTATGCCTATTCATTCCAAATGTTCATGCAAGGGTAGATGCAAAATTTAAAATATTAGATTTCGAGACAGGAAGACAAATTTATATGAAGACGCCAGATGGAAAAATTATATATGGAAATGTTTTAGTTGGGCAAAAATTGATTTTTGATGGAACAGAATCAAACTCAATATATCCAATAAAAGAATATAGATGGGATTTGGATGGAGACGGAGAATGGGATAGAGAAGGACCAGGTGGAAAAACAATATATTCCTATGATAAACCAGGCATATATAATGTTACAATGATGGTTATTGTAAGAACTCCAGATGGAACTGATGCAGACAAGATAACTCATCCAGTAGTGGTTGTTGAAAAGCTTTTGCCACCTGTAGCAATTATTGATTCAAAAGTCATCTATGAAAGAAATAATGCAACAATCTATTTAAATGGCTCAGCTAGCTATGACCCAGATGGATACATTCATTCATATGGATGGGACTTAAATGGAGATGGAAAATGGGATAAAGTAATGGTAAATAAAACCGAGTTAAAGGTAAATAAAAATGGCTATTATACTGTTGTTCTCACAGTATATGATTATGATCTGCTGAGCAATTCAACAACAAAAATTTTCAAAATAGATAAGCTCGACGGAAATTTGAATGAAAGCATAAAAACAATCGAAATAATAAACAAATTGGGAAATGCTACTGATGTTAAAATAGTTGTAAATAATTGCGATGTTTACAATTTAACTGTTGAAAAAGAAAAAGCAATAAATATTTCGATAAATCCAGATGGTTTAAACGAAATAGATGTTTTTGCAAATGGAAAAGAGAGAGCATTTCTAATAAATGCAACTAATCCAGTAAAAATTTTCATTGAAAATGAAATTTATATGGGAAAGGAAATAGAAAAGAAAACGCCAGGTTTCGAATTCATTTTACTGCTTATTGCATTGCTTTTATTTGCTTTTAGAAATCGATAAATTTGGCTTTCATTTCATCTGGATAAAGAATAGCAATGCTTCTCTTGCCAGTTAAATATCCACAACATTCTCCAGGATTAATTATTAAGGATTTTCCTACTCTTAAATCTTTTTCGTGAGTATGTCCATAAATTACTATATCATATTTTGTAGCTAAAGCATCAACTATGCTTGGTTCATGAGTAACAATAATATTTTTTCCATGAATATTAACTGCATATGGATCTTTATGGAAAGTGCCGATATTTTTGAATCTTTCTTTTAGATATAATTTATCTCCATCATTGTTTCCATAGATAAGAAGCATATCACATTTTAATTCTTTAAAAACATCTGCTGTAAAAGGAGAAACAATATCTCCTGCATGAATAACAAGCTCAACATTCTCAGCATTAAAAATTTCAACAGCTTTTCTTATGGCTTCCATATTATCATGAGAGTCAGAAATTAAACCTATCTTTGATTTATCTTTTTCTTCTTCTTTTAAAAACATTTTTTGCATCATAAGAATAAACTGAATATTTTATAAATTTTTTATAGTAGGTTGAATTATATCAGAGTGTTTGGAAAATACAAACTGAGCTTGCAGTTAAAGGAAAAGGACATAGAAATAACTATAGATGGAAGAGGAAAAAGAAGGAGATATTATAGGAAAGTAGGGGGAGAAGAGGAAGAAAAATACATATATGCGGAAAATGGAGAAATTGTAATCTGTCCAGTTGAACCTGTAAATCTGCCAAAAGAAGGCACTGCAGAGCATTTGCTAATCGAGCTAGAAAAATCAATTGTTATTGAACCCAATGTAAAGGATTCATTCTATGTGAAGTTTCCTATTGAAATAGGTGTTTTTTTGATAGATAAGACAGATGTTGAAAGAATAGATATTTTTACAAGGGTTAAGCCAAAATACATTTTATATGGCTCGCCTGAAAGCGGGATAATTTGTAGATGGTGGAAAAGCAATGTCTATAATGATGTGCCAGAAGTAGATAGAACGTATGAGGGTGTAATGAAAGTAGATATAAAAAATAGCTATAAAGAGTGGGTTGAAATTAAAAAATTGGTTTTTAGGGCATTTGACATGAAGATATTTTATGATGGATATGCTTATATGCATTCTCAGGTGGAGATACTCAAAAAATTAATGGGAGAAACGAGCTTTATAAAAAGAAGGCCTAAAGGAATGAAAGAGTCAATAGACATATATTTGGCAAAAGGAATAAAAAGATTTGAAAAGAAATTTGTAATGGAGTGGGGATTTAAATGAATCTAACAGATGTAAAAAATTTATTTAAATACAACATTCCAGGAATTTCTATCCCTATCTATAAATTTCTCATTTTCATAGTAGTAATTTTTGTCAGCATAATTATTGCTCAAATTGTTAAAATAAATATAAGGAGGACATTTAAGGAAAGAGTTCCAAAAACTACCTTGAGTTTGATGGAAAAAATTGCATACTATGGAATTTTAATAATTGGTTTTTTAGCAGCTTTGGGAAATCTTGGATTCCAATTATCTGGTTTGCTTTTTACTGGAGGAATAATTGGTATAGTTATAGGATTTGCTAGTCAGACTGTAGTATCAAATTTGGTGAGTGGGCTTTTTTTACTTATAGAAAAGCCTATAAAGGTTGGAGATGGTGTAAGCATAGGAGATGTTAGTGGAGTTGTTAAAGATATAAGAGTTTTATCTACAACAATAAGAACGTGGGATGGAATTTATGTAAGATTGCCAAATGAAAAAGTTTTTACTTCAAATATACAAAATTTTGTTGCCCATGCTGCCAGGAGGTTTGAATATAAAATAGGAATAAGATATAAAGATGATGCAGAAAAAGCTATGGAAATAATAAAGAATTTGCTTGAAGAACATCCTTTAATTTTAAAGGAGCCTGCCCCCCAAGTTTTTGTAGCAGAACTTGGAGATAGTAGCGTTGTCCTTGCTGTAAGGATTTGGGCTCCCTCCCAGCATTGGTTTTCAGTAAGAACAGAAATGCTATGGAAAATAAAAGTGGCTCTGGAAAAAGAAGGAATACAAATACCATTCCCACAGCGCGTTATATGGATGGCAGGAAAAACAGAAGGTTAATTAAATTTCAATAAATCTTATAAACATGTAATGAATAGCAAATTGATGGCAATAATGTTAGTTATTGAAGATGAAGAGCCCATTCAGGAGCTTATAAAGGAATATTTAGCTCCTCTAAAAATTGAGATTTATCAGGCTTATAGTGGGGAAGAAGGTGTGGAAAAATATAAGGAGCTAATGGAAAAAGGGAAAAGACCAGATTTGGTTATTATGGATTTGAAATTGCCAGGAATAGATGGTGTGGAAGCAACAAAAAGAATTTTAAAGATTGACCCTAAAGCTAGAGTGTATGGCTTTACTGCCTATTTTGGAACAAGTTGGGCAAAAGAATTGGAGAAAGCTGGAGCAAAAGGAGTTATTGCCCGCCCAGTAGGCTTTGATGGATTTAGAGATATTGTAAAAGATTTGTTAAAATCTAACGACTGAACCAAAGCTCTTCTGGTATTTCTTTATATACTTCTGCAGCATCTTCTTCTTTCTTTTCTTCCATTTTCTTCTTCTCTTCCTCCTTGTATTTCAAAATAGTTTCTTTATTAAGCACCCAGTAATGGGTACGCCAGCTCCTTCCATCATATATTGTTGTCTCTTCTCTTTCTGTAAGTAACATGCCTTCTTCTTCTAATATGTAAAAGAGCTGTCTATCTTCAGGCTCAAGAATATTGTCTATTATTCTATCTTCAAATCCGAATAAATCCAAAACAAAGTTTGCATCCTTCATTGCAGATTCCATATCAATATCTACTCTTGAAGCAATTGCCATTGCTAAGTCCTCTAACGTTATAATCATGATTATATTTTGTATCCTCGTGTATATAAACTTTTTGATAACGATAACGAGGAGCTGTCAAGAATTTGAAAATTTAAAAAATGAAAAAATACCCCTCCTGATGGAGAATCAGGAGGGGATGGAAATGCTACACCAGTTAATGGAATTAGTTAGAAAGAAAAATATTTTTCGCTGGGACAAAAAGAAGATAGAGGTTAAGCTAATTGCCACT
>JAPDJT010000042.1 GCA_029258955.1 Thermoplasmatota archaeon | reverse complement strand
AGGGAAGATGTGTCATATCAGCTTCCATAGCTAATAATCTCCAAGAAAAGCCTCTTCTATAGGCTCTTCGCATAGCTTGGTAAACCATATTAAATGATATATCAACTACTATACCACGTGAGCCTTCTAGTGCCTCTAATATGGCAAGCGCATTATGTCCAGGACCCGATCCTATATCTCCAAATAATTCTATACTGTCCTCAAGTACTCTATAAACTATGCTCCATGGTTTTCTTCTATATACGTGTGCTACTTGATCGAAGGTTCTACATGTCTCTTCAAACACTTCATTATACAAACCATTCAACACCTATTATTAAATAGAGACTGTTAAACAAAATATATAATACTCGTGATTACTATCGTTGATTAATTCATTTTCTCAACAAAGCTAATTCTCTTTCAACCCTTCATCTCTCCGCATATTTCCCGGAACCATATCCTGTCATAGCTCCCATGAATGCTCCTATAACCATGGATATGTGTTCGCTTGTTACTTTATTAGTTAACATACCAGCTATAATTATCGCAACTAATCCTATGCTTCTACTATAGAAAGATCTATTTTCGAATCCAATATTAAACCTTTGCATTTTATTATAGAATATTTTTGTTGGTATTATATTCGTTCAAAAATTATAAGCTTTACCCAAGAAGGTATTATTTAAACAATAATGCTTCTAGTAACTGGCATCATATATATTTCCCACTGAGAAAATGATATTGGTAGGGTTACTCGTAATGGCTATTATTCATATAGGTTTCGATGATATTGATAGTCCTTTCGGAGGATGTACTACTGACTTTGTATCTAAATTAGTTATAGAATGGTATAAGAGAAGATATTTAGAGTTTATAGATTATCCGAATCTAATTAGACTTTGTCCCGGAGTACCTTGGAAGACTCGTGGTAATGGTGCAGTAGTTCTTCGATTAAAGGTAAAAGATATAGATATAGGCTATAAACTATTCGAGGAAGCCGTTTCAAATGCTTATGAATACGTATCTTACTTTAGACACCCAGAAAGCAGTCCAGCTATCGCATTATATATTGGAGAGGTAAATGATAAGCTTAAATGGCTTGAAATAGGATGCTGTAAGATAAAATATGGAGGAGATGCTTATCTTCTAAATGCTGTTGATATAACAAGGAGAGTTGAAATGGAAAAAGAAATAAGAGAAGCAAATGAAAAGATGCAGAGGGCATTGGAAAAAGAAAAGAAATTTTTAGAGGAAATTTCCCATTATTTCTTCAATCCTCTTTGCATTGCCAAAGGATATCTTGATTTATCCATCCCCCAAGCTGACCCAGCTTTGAGAAGAAAGCTTGAGATTACAAAGCAAGCTGTTACAAGAGTTGAAAATGTTGTAAAGCATATCGTTACAGAAGGAAAAATTTATGAATGAAGTAACTCCTTAAATTCTAATGCATTTTTTAGCATTTGTGTATTGTTAAATAAGCAATAAACTTCCTTATCTTTTCTACATATCTCAAGCAATTTTTTTAATTCATCTATGCTGTAATCATAATTATATCCTCCTATGCCATGTAGCCTGTAATATTTTGGCATGCCATAATAACTCTCATTTTTAAATGGATCAACACAATGAATTAAGTTAAATTCCTTGCATATCTCAACTATTGTTTCTTTTTTCCATTCTCCTCTTGGTTCCCAGGCATAAATAAAATCTTTTTCAATACTTCCAAAAAACTCTTTTATATTTCTAACATTTTCCTCTGTTTCTTTAAAAGCAGATGGACATTGAAATACTATAATTTTTGCATTTAACTCCTTGGCAAATTCCTTACATTCTTCCCATGCAGAAAAAACTTCATTGTTTGGCTGGAAAAATCCATATTTATCTTTTTTCTCCTCATCAATTTTTATTCCTGCTTTTCTGTAAGTAGGGCTTGTTGCCTTATGGGTTATAAGTTGCCATGCCTTCATTGTATATTCAAAATTAGGCGGCGCTTCCTCCCGCCATTTTTTAGCTGTTTCAAGCTTTGGAAGCTTGTAAAATGTTTGTTGAATTTCCACAACTTCAAAATTTTTAAAATAATCTACTTTCCTGCCTCTAAATCCGCAACAGCCAACCTTAATCATCAATATTTATTTTGCATGTAATTTAATAATTTCTGATAGTTGTTAGGGTGCTTTTCAAAATATTGTCTTATGGGCAATAAAATTTTTTCCAAGTAATCAGCTACTGCCATTTTCAAATCAAGTGGGTGGAGTTCCCTGCTTACAAATGCTTTTTCCAACTCATCATAAGATTTAAAGACAATAGGCTCCGCATCTTTTCTTTTTACTTCCATTTCATCAAAATGCTGAAAAATTATGTGATTTGCTATTTCCAAAATTGGATTCTGCTCAGCAATTCCTTCTGGACAATAAGCTCTTCTTATTTTCTTCTTTATTGTCTCATAGTCGTCATGAATGAATATTGCACTTTCTGGCTTACTTTTAGACATTTTTGCATCCATTCTTTCTTTTGCTTGCAAACTCGAGATTATAGGAGTATGCAATGCTATTGGCTTTTTCATTTCAAGCTTTTTGCAAACATCCCTAGCAAGCATATGAGCATGCCTTTGGTCCAAGCCTCCCAAGGCGGCGTCTACACCCAAATAAAATATATCTGCAACTTGCATTAGAGGATAGAAAAATTTAGATACATCTTTTTCAGCTTCTTCAGCTTTCCTCCCCATAATATCCATTGCTCTTTTTACTCTTGCAAGAGTTGTCTCCTTAGCTATTTTTAAAACTAGATGCCAATATTCATCATCCTTTACCATATCACTTGCATAGACGTATTCAACGCCTTCCACTCCCATTGCTTTAAAAGCATCTTTAATATACTCTCCACAAATCCTTATTGCTTCCATATTTCCATTGAGCTTATCATTAATCCAGGCATGCCAATCAGCAAGCAAAATTTTTACATTAAAGCCAGCTTTAATTAAATCTTTAACCTTATCGGCGCACATAAGCCATCCTAAATGAACCAGCCCAGATGGCTCAAACCCAATATAAGCCATCTTTTCTTCTTTTTCCATCAACTCCTTAAGCTCTTCTATGGTAACAACTTCTTTTAGATTCCTTGTAACAATGTCAATCATAATTGCTTATGAAAAAATAATATAAGAAAATTTGGATTAAATCGAGCCGAAAAAATAATGAAAGGGATGTTGTCATGGTAATTCTCTTCCATGCAATATCGCTAATGACAACATTTCTTTCATTTGTTCAACAAATTAAATTCAGATGAATGAAATGATTGCCAGAGCATTATTGCACTAGAGAGCCAACAAATTTTCATTTATTAGAGATTAAATATTCTCTTTAAATACTCCAACTATTACAACATGGATTTGCTGTTATTCATTGCAACAGTGATTCTTGTTTCACTGAGTGGTGTGTTAATGCCAGGACCTGTTTTTGCCACTGCTTTGGCGGAGGGGAGAAAAAATAAGCATGCTGGGCTTTATATTGCGAGTGGGCATGTTGCCATAGAAGTGCCCATAATAATTGCATTGTTTTTCTTTGGAAAAATAGATATTGGTAATGTTAAATCAATTATAGGGTTATTGGGAGGAATATTTCTCTTATATCTTGCATTTTCTTCTTTAAAGGAAAAAGATGAAGAAAAAACAATAAAGGGATTTATTGCGGGATTTGCTTTAAGCTCCTTAAATCCGTATTTTCTAATGTGGTGGCTAACAATAGGATTTACTTTAGCAATTAAGGCAAATTCATTTGGAATTTTAGGCTTAGTATCATTAATAATTTTTCATGAGCTATGCGATTATTCATGGTATGAATTTATATCTCTATTTTCTTATCATGGGGCAAAATTTGATGTAGTTAAAGAAATAACAAAAGTAATCTCCTTTATTTTGCTTATTTTCTTTGGCATTTATTTCGTTTATGATGCTCTTTCTCCCATTTTTTCCTAATTTCTTTAGCAAGCTCACCATCTTCAATTATGACAGCGCCTATATAACCACAATCTTTACATCGCCATTTACTCCATGTTTGAGGTAACACCCAGTCAATGTTGCTTGAGCCACATCTAGGGCAATATTTAGCCATGTAAAAATAACAAGTATAACTATATAAATGCTGAAAAAATAGCCATACCAGCAGAGAATGAGAGAAAAGATTGTCATTAGCGATATTGCATAGAAGGAAATTTACTATGACAACATCCCATTTTCAAAACATCTAAAAATGGAATGAGATGTGGTGGTAAATTTCCTCGTGCTATAGTATTTTCATGCAATATTGCTATGACAACCAATTTTTTATTTCACTTTCCAAATCTTTATAAGTAATGCTTCATTGTATTCATGACTGATAAATGATGAAAGGGTCAGAATCTGATGAAAAGATGATGATTCTTTTCCACAAATATTTATAAACCCCTTTTTATATACCAATGATTTCTATGGTAGAGAGAAAAGTAGATATGAAAATTGAGAATGTTGTTGCTTCTACAACTATAGCAAAAGAATTAGATCTATCAAAGCTTAAAAAAGCATTGCCAGAAAGTGAATATGAGCCAGAGCAATTTCCAGGCTTAGTTTTGCGTTTAGATGAGCCGAAGACTGCTGCTTTACTTTTCAGGAGTGGAAAAGTAGTATGCACTGGAGCAAAAACAATTAAAGATGTTGAGAGAGCAATAAAAAAAGTTTGTGATAAAGTAGCAAAAGCAGGATTTAAAGTATTTAAAAAGCCAGAAATAACTGTGCAGAATATCGTTGCTTCCGCCAATTTACACGCCCAACTTAACTTAATTGCAATTGCTCAGGCAATAGGGTTAGAAAAAATAGAATATGAGCCAGAGCAGTTCCCTGGCTTGGTATATAGGCTTGATGAACCAAAAGTAGTTATTTTGCTTTTTGGCTCGGGAAAACTTGTTTGCACAGGAGCAAGGAAAGCAGAACAGGTAAATCAGGCAATAGAAAAAATTATTGAAGAGCTTCATGCAAAACGCCTCATATGATGTTGCCATAATTGGAGCTGGACCAGCGGGACTTTTTGCAGCATATGAATTAGCTTTGAAGAGCAATTTTAAAGTTATTGTTATTGATAAAGGGAAAGACATAAAAGATAGGAAATGTTCTCTGCAATTTTTTACTAAATGTTTAAAATGTGAGCCATGCAATATTTTATGCGGGCTGGGTGGGGCTGGTGGGCTTTCTGATGGGAAGCTTAATTTGAGGGCTGATATAGGAGGGAATTTGAAGGAATTTGTTGATGAGCCAGATGAGCTCATTAAGGAAATTGACTCCATTTTTTTAAAGCATGGTGCTCCAGGTAAGCTTTATGGGAAGAATTTGAAGGAGCTGGAAAAGCTTGCAAGCCAGCATGGAATAAAATTTATTCCTATTCCTCAACGCCACATAGGCTCTGATTTGTTGCCAAAAGTTATTTCTTCATTTAAAAAGGAGCTTGAGGAGAAAGGAATTGAATTTTTACTGGAAAAAGAAGTTAAAGAAATTGAAAAGGAAGATGGATTCAAATTAATTTTAGATGATGGTGTAATAAAGGCAAAATTTGTTTTGGCTTGTGTTGGCAGGAGTGGAGCAGATTGGCTTGCTAAGCAAGCTAAGAAACTTGGAATAAAAACAAGGCATGCCCCTATTGATATAGGAGTTAGAGTTGAGATTCCTTCTGTTGTTATGGAAGATATAATAAATAAGGCATGGGACCCAAAATTCCATATTTATACTCCTACTTATGATGATTTTGTTCGCACTTTTTGCACATGTCCAAATGGATATGTTGTTATGGAAGATTATGGAGAATATATTTCTGTTAATGGACATTCTACATTGCATGAAAAATCAAATAATACAAACTTTGCTTTTCTTGTTAGAATAGAGCTGACTGAGCCAATTGAAAATACAACTGCATATGGAAAATCAATAGCAAAAATGGCAACAACAATAGGAGGAAAGAAACCAATTTTGCAAAGGCTCGGCGATTTAAAGGCGGGACGTCGTTCAACATGGCAGAGAATAGAGAAATCTTATGTTGAACCAACTTTAAAAAATGTTACTCCTGGTGACATTTCAATGGCTTTGCCACATAGAATAGTTACAGATATAATTGAGGGGCTTAATAAATTAGCTAAGGTAATTCCTGGCATAAATGAAGATTCGACTTTGCTATATGCTCCAGAAATAAAATTTTATTCAATGCGATTTATTGTTAACAAAAATTTAGAAACAAATCTACCCAATTTCTTTGTAGCAGGAGATGGCGCTGGGCTGACAAGAGGCATTGTATCATCTGCAGCAACAGGCATAATTGCAGCAAGAGGAATAATGAAAAAGGCAAAATGAATGAAATGTTGGCATAGTAATTTCTCTTATACAAATAGAACAATGGTAGAATCTTATCCTTTATCTTCTCATACAATTATATCTATTCCATCAACTCATATTATTTTTCTTTCTCATTTCTTCTATTTTCTTCCTTAAATTACAAAACCATTGAGTTTCATCCCATATCTTATATGGAATCCATATTTTCTTCACAAAATTAAATTTGGCAAAATATAAGTAAATTATGGAAAAGTTTTGTTGAAAATAAAAAATGGCCGACACTGGAACATTTGCGGTGGATTTACATAGTAACATCCTTAATTTCCGACTAAATTGAATATTGCTAATTTACAATAACATAATCCAAATTTTTTAAAAGATAAAAAGAGAAGTAGTTATTCCACTACTTCAACATTTACAGCTCTTGGACCTTTTGGTGTATTTTCTATATCAAATTTAACTTTTTGTCCTTCATGCAAAGCTTCTTTTGATTTCACATCAGAGAGATGAACAAAAATTTCTTTTTCCATTCCATCTACGCCTATAAATCCATAGTTTTTCCCAATCATCCATCTTTTAATTATTCCTTCTTTCATTTTCTTACCACGCCTATAACGAGCTTATAGTATAATTACTTTGGGGTTGGAGGGAGGTTGTCGAAAAATTTCGTGAAATTTATATTCCCATCCCCCGTAGGAGGCACAGGGGATGGGAATGAAGAGATGGCAAAGATATGATGCCAGATATAAATTAGGCAACATAAAAAAACCTTTACTATTTTGTTCTGGCAAAAGCAAGGAAGCTAGGAGCACCTTTTAGAAAGAAAAGCAAAAGAGGGAGAAATTTTGCAATCTCTCCTTGTGAATATGTGGCCATGTATATCATTTCT
>JAPDJT010000014.1 GCA_029258955.1 Thermoplasmatota archaeon | reverse complement strand
AGAAATGATATACATGGCCACATATTCACAAGGAGAGATTGCAAAATTTCTCCCTCTTTTGCTTTTCTTTCTAAAAGGTGCTCCTAGCTTCCTTGCTTTTGCCAGAACAAAATAGTAAAGGTTTTTTATGTTGCCTAATTTATATCTGGCATCATATCTTTGCCATCTCTTCATTCCCATCCCCTGTGCCTCCTACGGGGGATGGGAATATAAATTTCACGAAATTTTTCGACAACCTCTCCTATTTCACATTTTTATTTAACCCCTTGTATATAACAAAATCTATATAAGTAATGGTTATATCATCTTGTATGAAAAAAGCATTCATACTCATATCTATCCTTATCTTATTAACTCCTATGACCTTAGCACAGGAGATTACATATTATTTCCAAGATGATAGGCACCCTCAGTTTGATGAAATGAAATTACTTTCTCAAACTCCTCCTACTTCTTCAGCATCATATGCTGTTGATTTAGATGAAGGAGCAATGATATGGGCTACTCCTCCATTCAGCAATGAAATGAAAATAAATGGAGATGTTAAGACAACAATTTTTATTGAAGCTTTTTTCATAAACCCTGATTTGCTTCCTATTCAGCTGAGGGTTATAAAACTTTATCTTGTTGATATTTCTCCAACTGGTAATGTTGCAATTATTGATGACAGCAGACCATACCCGATTTTATTTTTTGGAAATGAAACAATACAGGATTTTTCATATACGTTTAACAATGTTGAATATGTAATTGGACAGGGACATTGTTTGGGAATAAAAGTTGAAAAAGTTTTTGATTTGATGTCATACTTTCCATTTAGCATGCTATCATCATTATTTGCTACATATGTTTTATATGGAAGTCAATATACAAAATCGTTTGTAAGAATTCCATTTAATATAACTCAGGAAGGAATAAGCGTAGAGTGTTATCCCCAGCAGAAAAGCGTGAAAGCTGGCGATTCTGTTAGTTATGGTCTTATAATATATAACAATGGAAATGAAAAAGAAGAAGTAGAAGTCTCAACCAATTATGCTGGTAATGAATGGCAAGTCATTATAAATCCAACAAAGCTAACAATAGAACCAAATTCATTTAATTATACAGATGTAGAAGTAATAGCTCCTAAAAATGCTACAGAAGGAGAATATCTGAATATAACCATTTTTGTGAATGGAAAATATGGAAGCGATTCTATATGGCTCAATACTACTATTGCACCTCCAGAATATGGAGTTAAAGTTGTTGCTTTAACTAAGGATGTTGAGGCAAAGCCAGGAGAAACAGCCAAATTTAAATTTAAGGTTGAGAATACAGGAGATTTAACAGATACATATACTTTAAATGTTACCTGTGTTTGGGACTATTCTTTGGAAAGAGATAAGGTTATTCTTGATGCTGGGGAAAGCATAAATGTTAGCGTTTTTGTGCAGGTGCCAGAAAATGCAACAAATGGAACTACTCAAATTGTTGCATTGACTGCAAAATCTGTAAATTCAGCAAAAGAATCTACAGCTACAGCAAAAGTTAAAGTTGTTTATGTTACTCCTCCGCCAAAAGAAAAGGAGGGGAATTTGTTGATGATTGCCTATATTTTATTTGTTGTTGGCGTAGTTGCTTTGCTTGGTGCGGCTGCTTATTTGAGCATGATGACACAAAAAATGGCTATTGTAGGATGCGAAGAAAGATTTGCCGAGATTCCTCCTGGTGGAACAGCAGAATTTACAGTTAAAATAAAGAATCCTTTGGAAAAGAAGGAAAAGAATAGAATTAGATACAAGCTTAGAATTGAAGGCAAGCTACCAGAAAACTGGAAAGCTGAAGTGGAGAGAGATGAAATAGTGCTTGAAGGAAAGGAGGAAAAGGAAGTTAAGGTTAGGGTAAGAGTTCCAAAAGAAGCTTCATTGGAGGAATGGGCTTCGTTAGATTTTGTTGTAATTCCTCAAAAAGGAAAGAGCGAGAAAATAGATTTGCTTGTAACATTAAGGGAGCCAAAAGAAATTTTGAATGTTAGCTATGAAAATGAGCCAGAAGAGCCAAAAGAAGGAGAAAGAGTTATAACAAAGGTTAAAATAGAAAATGTTGGAGAAAAAGATGCAGAAAATAAGAAAGTAATCTTGCTTGTAAATGGCAGAGAAAAGAATAGGATAGAGGGTATTAATATTCCAGCAGGAGGAAAAGCAGAAATAGAAATTCCATGGATTGCAGAAGAGGAAAATGAAGTGGAAGTAAAAGTAGAATGAAAGAAGTAGCAAGAATTGGAGGAGAGGCAAAGATTATAAAAGACGGTAATTTCCTTTTTATTCCAACTGCTCCAGTTAGAGGATTTGAAAAAATGGTTGAAGGGAAAAGCCCTATTTTTGTTATTGAAGCGGTAATGAGAATATGTGGAATATGTCATGCAGCTCATGCTATTGCAGCGTGCGAAGCATTTGAACATGCTTTCGGAATTTATCCGCCAAGAAATGGCCTGCTAATGAGAGAAGCAATAGGCTTATTAAATAGAATACAAAGCCATTTGTTGCACAACATAATGATATTGCCCGATTTAACAAAAAACACAGATGATGCGCTGAATTTAACACTCGAAACATTAGAAAGAATCAATAAAATTATTGCAGATTTGGCTGGGGCACCAACTCACCCAAATAAGCTTGTTATAGGCGGAATTGCAAAAGATATAAATGAAAAAATTTTGGATAGAAATATAGAGTGGCTAAAAGAAGCGGAAAAAATATTTAATGAGTTAAGGGAAATGGAGATAAATTGGTTAAGAAAAGGAGAGGAAACCCAGCAAAAGTATATGGCAACTCATTTATTTTATGGAGATAGATATGCTATTGATTTGGATAAAATAAAAATACAGCCTTATGAAAAATCTTCAGCTATGATTGCAATGTATGGAAATGATTTTGTTGAAGTTGGACCGAGAGCAAGATTAAAAATTTACAGAAATTTTTCTTTTGGTGGAATATATGGTTTACAAATGGCAAGAATTGAGGAAATAAAATTGGCTTTTTTAAGAATAAAAGAAATATTTGAAGAAATTGATGTAGAAGAGCCTTTGAGAACAGAAGGCTTTTTCTTTAGAAAAGGCAAAGGTATTGGTGTATATGAAGCTCCAAGAGGAACACTTATCCATAAAGTAGTTGTAAATGAGGAAGGAAGGGTAGAAGAATATAAAATCATAGTGCCAACAATGTTTAACATACCATTAATGAATAAAACTGGCGATGAATTGGGAGTAAGAATGTATGATCCTTGTATTCCATGTGCAACTCATGAGATGATAAAATGAGGATAACTCATGTTGATATAGGAGGATGTGAAGGTTGTTCCTTTGTTTTAATTAGGGCAATGAAAAAATTACAAGGAATAGAATTCAAAAGCAGATTACTTGGAAAATTTGAAATTGAAAATGAAGAAATGATTATTGTAAGTGGGGCAGTATGCCTAAATTCAGAAAAAGTTGATGTGTTAAAAGAATTAAGAGAAAAAGCAAAAATATTGGTTGCTTTTGGTTCATGTGCAAGTGTTGGAGGAATAACAAGATATTGTAGGGGAGGACAAGAACCAAAGCCAGAGCATATGACCTTTCAACCAATAAACGCTGTAGTGGATGTTGATTATGCTATTCCTGGATGTCCTCCTTCTCCACGAATGTTAAAACCATTTATTGATTCCTTTGTTTCCGGCAAGCAATCAAACTATATGCAAATTTTTAAGGCGGTTGCAAAAGTAAAAAGGTTAAGTGGTTTTGATTTGATAGATGATGTTGTTTTGCAAAACATATGTATAGGATGCGGAGCTTGTATTTTATCCTGCCCTAATGGAGCATTGCAGATGGTGGGAGGCAAGCCTGACTTAATAGTTGAAAAATGCATAAGGTGCGGAACTTGTTATGTTAGATGCCCAAGAGCATCTCAAATTTTGGTAAGGAGGTATATAAAATGATGCCTGGATGGTATTTAAAAAAACCGATTGGAGAATATGTAAATATATATGCAGCTGAGCCAAAAATAAATATTGAGGGAGCATTAACAGCTTTTTTGTGCTATTTAATTGATAAGAATCTTATTGATGGAGTAATTGCTGCAAAAAAATTAAAAGGGTTAGAAGGAGAAATTATTGTAGCTAAAAAAAGGGAAGAAATAATTGAAGCGGCGGGAAGCAAATGGCAAGTACTGCCTTTTACTTCAAAACTTAAAGAAACTATAGAAAATGAGGATTTAAATAAAATAGCTATTGTTGGCTTACCATGTCAAATAAATTTCCTAAGGCAAATGAAAACATTTCCATTGCTTGAAATTGATTTTAGCCATAGAATAAAATTTTTGATTAGTTTATTTTGCTATGGAACCTTTGCTCAAGAAAGCATTATTAAGCATATAAGAGAGAAATATAATATAGATATCTCTTCTATTGAAGAGGTAAAAATAACGCCAAAAGCTTTGCAGTTTATCGGAGAAAAAATTTTAGAAATTCCTTTTGAAGAAATAGCCAATTATTTACAAATTGGTTGCTTGCTCTGTCCAGATTATACAGGAATTGCATCTGATATCTCTGCTGGAATATTTGAAGATAAAACAGTATTTATTGCTAGGAGTGAAATGGCTGATGAGCTTATAAAGAAAGCTAAAAATGCTGGCTATATAGAGATTATGGAAATAGGTAGTGATGCTTTGGAGAAAATAGAAAAAGAAGCTATAGAAAAAATAAATAGAGCATCAAAATACATTGCAAAATTATTGTAAATTTATGATGAAAATAGCAAAAGCAAATGAGTTATATTTTGAAGTGCCTAATGAAGTGTGGTATAGTTTTTATAATAGCCCTTATATATCTCATAAGTTAGGGAGTGCAATAGATGTATATTATCCGGAGAAAGCACTTTTTCCTCTTGAAGAGGGCAAAGTTAAAGAAATTAAGAAAATTAAGGCAGATTTCCTTATCATAATAGAAATAAGTGATGAACTTTGTTTGAAAGTTTTGCATGTCAAGCCTGAAGTTGACATTGGGGATAAACTATATTTGGGGGGATGAATTTGGTGAGTTAATTTCATCTGGATTTTTTATGCGTTGGTCAGATAGGCATGCCCATTTTGAGTTAAGGCAACGTAATGATAGATATCGTGCAAAGGGAGGATTACCCATTGAGCCAATTATATTAAGAAAGGTGTTTGCAACATCTAAAAATAAGTTTGAAGTTGTTGAAAGAAGAGATAACTATTGTTGGATTAAACCATTAAATGCTAAAGAAAAAAATCTCACTCCATTATTATTTAATGATATCTCAATTGAAGGAGGTTTTCCACACTATAAATATGGAGCAATTTTTGGAAAAGAAAAAAGAAGCCAATATTTTTGGCAAATCTGTATTAATTAAAGAATATTTGCATAATAAAGTAGGTATATTTGAGGCAAATTTCAAAATATTTGCTAATGGTCAAAGAATAAAAGGGATTGGTATTTATTGCAACCAGGAAAAAATAAAGTTAATTGGAAATTCGTTTAAAGAAGGAGATATTGTAGAAATGAAAATTTTGCAGTATGAAACAAAAATTGATTAAGTTTTTATCTAAGCAAAAAGTATTAAATATCACTATAATATTACAGTCAATTACAATAATATTTGAACATATCATGATAATATAGGGGTGATTATTGATGATTAAGCTGAGGGGCATGATTTCCCTCCTGCTGGTCATAATATTTTTGGTAACCTCATTAACAGGCATAAAACTCTTTTTATCTCCAAAAGAAAAAGCTACAACGCTTCATATTGTTGCTGGTTTTTTAATGATAGTGTTGGTCACTATTCATTTTGTTTTAAATTATAAATTGCTCACTTCTGAATTAAAGAATTTGTTTAAGAGAGGTGGCAAGTACCATGTGTGAAAGTTCTTCCTGTTGCAGACCACCAAAGGATGTACCTCCAAAGTGGTTCAAAATTCGTAATTATTTAAAGGCTCTCCGTTTTCGCACCAGATGGTTAATTATTGAATATATTGGAAATGGAAAAAAGAGTACAGAAGAAATTTATAACTATTTGCTCAAAAAAGGTGAAAAACTCACAAAATCAGGATTATATTACCATTTATTAGAACTTAAAAATGCAGGTATTATAGAAGTTGCTGATTATATTGAAAGGAGAGGAGCACCAGAAAAAGTATGGAAATTAAAAACGAAAAAAATTGTAATCGATCTGTTAGAAAACAGAGGAGGTAAATGAATGAATTTTACTGCAGTCGTTATTAATATTATAGCTGTTGCTGGTTTTTTGATAGCATTTGCTAAAGATAAGAATAAAGCAATAAGATCGCTAAAGATAGCTGGAAAATCCTTCATTAAATTGCTTCCTATGGTTTTTGTAATCATAATCATCATTGCTTTACTTCTCGGATTTGTTCCATCTGAGCAAATATCAAAATTTGTAGGCGAGCAATCTGGGATAACTGGCATATTACTTGTAGGAGGGCTAGGTGCAATATTACATATTCCAGCTTTACTAGCATTTCCTTTAGCTTCTTCTCTTTTAGAGGAAGGAGCATCAATTAGCGCAGTAGCTGCTTTTATTACCACTTTGACAATGATTGGAGTAGTTACATTACCTTTAGAAATAAAAGAGCTTGGGAAGAAGATAGCTATTCTTCGAAACGGAATAAGCCTTATCATTGCAATAATCATTGCTTTGATTATAGGGGTAGTTTTATGAGAAACTTAAAAGAAAAACAAAAGAGGGAAATGATACGAGATTGGGTCCTGTTAGGAATAATTTTGATAATTGCCATAATCCTCCTATCAATTTTCCCAGATAGAAAGGAACCAGTAATCAATACATTGTGGGATTATTTCGTGGAAATGATGTTGATACTTCCTGCTGTTATGGTGATATTGGGTCTTTTTGCGGTATGGGTATCAAAAGAGATAGTTATAAAGCATCTTGGAAAAGCATCCGGAATAAAAGCTATTTTCCTTGCTATAATCCTTGGTGCATTGCCAACTGGTCCTCTTTACATTGCCTTTCCAATGGCATCTATCCTACTTAAGAAGGGTGCTAGAATATCTAATATTGTTATCTTCCTCTCATCATGGGCATGTATAAAAATGCCGCAAGAAATGGTGGAACTTCAATTTCTGGGGCTACGCTTCATGTTATTGCGACTCTTTTTAACTATTATCTTCATCATAATTATGGCAATCTTTATTGAAAAAGTGATTGAGTGGAGTGAAAATGAAGAAGAATAAAAATTAACTGGCTAAATTTTATGTTTCATTCAGTTGCCTGCAATCCTGTTAAAATAAATGTTATATATAGGAATACAATAAAAAAACATGATGCAGAAGGTTTTATCTATTATTTTAGTTAGTGTGCTAGTTATCAGCGGTGTCTATGCTTTTCCAGAAAAAGGTACTCTTACTAAGGAGTTAAGAATCAATGTGCCAGCAATTTCAATTGAGAAAGAAGATAAATATATTGCCATAAAAGCTATTGCAAATGATATAAGCTATTATTATTCTCCAGGTAAGCCAATTCTTCCGAAAATAGACAAAGTTTTTGAACTGCCTTTTGGAGTAAGAGTAAAAAATATAGAAGTGAAGATTGATGGCGTAGAAGAGAAAGAAATAAATGGAATAATAAAGCCATCTTTTGGCCCATTTATGCTAATTCCAAATGAAGTTAAAGCAAAGCCACCAAAAATAGATATGAGCGTATATAAAAGCAAGGAATTTTTCCCAGCAAAATGGTATAGTTATAGAGTAGGATGCGGAATGAATGAAAATGGCAAAAGAGTAACATTTGTTTCCATTCATTTATATCCTGTAAGATATGCACCAGCTTTAAATAAAATAGCTATTGCAAAAGAATTTGAAATAAAAGTTGAATATACAAAGCCACAAAAAAGATTGCCAAGCATGAGCACTTATGAATTGCTAATTATAACTCCATCAGAATTTGAAAGCGAAGCTAATAGGCTTGCAGAGCATAAAAATAATATGGGAGTGCCAACAATAGTAAAAACAACAGATGAAATATATATGCAATACAATGGAAGAGATAAGCCAGAAAAAATAAAGTATTTCATTAAAGATGCTATTGAAAAATGGGGAATAAAATATGTTTTGTTATTTGGTGGGCTTAATTCACCAATTTGGGCAAAAGCAAGAGATAGTGCAAATGCTGGAGAAAAAGACTGGTATGTTCCAGTAAGATATACAAATCTATATGACAATCCAAAATATCCTTTGGAAGAAACAATTCATGATCCTGGTGTTGCTAGCGATTTATACTATGCAGACATATATAAAGAAGGGGGAGAATTTGATGATTGGGACAGCAATGGAGATGGCATATTTGCAGCATGGAACAAGCCAGGAGTAGAAAATGATACATTACCAGATTTATATCCAGATGTTGCTGTTGGAAGGCTTGCATGCAGAAATCTTAAAGAAGCAAAAACAATAGTAGATAAAATCATAAGATATGAAACCACATGCGATGAGTCATGGTTTAAGAAAATAATTGTTGTATCTGGAGATGGATTTCTTGATCAGCAAGACTTGAACATTACATGGGATACAAAAGGATTGCCAGATGGAAAATATGTCATTTATGCCCAAAGCATAAATGATGAAGGCGAAGCAGGCCCAA
>JAPDJT010000034.1 GCA_029258955.1 Thermoplasmatota archaeon | reverse complement strand
GGAAGAAAATAAAGCCTGTGATAAGGATTAGAAAATATCATAGAAATCCAAGAAAATATAGAAGAAAAGTTATGAAAGATTTTGATGATGCTTACAGAAGTTATAGAGGAGTAATAGAAGGAATATTCGGAGGGTTAGAGAATAGAAGATTATTATTTACAAGATATAAGAAAAAATCAATGAGGATAAAACATGTAATTGCCATGGCTGCTGTGCATAATTTGCGGGTATGCATGGCAATTACATTTATAATTTGGATTTATTCGACGAACCCGAAAATGAGGTTATCATAACCCATTAAATGACCATTTCTTTTGTCTATTGATATGAGCAAAGAATATTTTATAGGCAGAAGTATTATTCCACATGGTTCTTGTAATGGGTGCAGGAAAAATGGGCATTGCTATAGCCTATGATTTAATGAAACAAGGGGTGGAAACAAGAATATGTGATATTAGGCATGCAAACTTGCCCAATTTCTTTGTCTTGGATGCAAGAGATGAGGAGAAAGTAAAAGAGGAAATGAAGAAAGAAGAAATTGTAATAAGTGCATTACCTTATGATTTTAATTATAGACTTGCAAAGCTTGCAATAAAAACAAAAACAAACTTTATTGATTTAGGAGGCAATACTGAAATTGTTGAAAAAGAACTAAAATTGCATGATGAGGCAAAGAAAGCTGGCATCACTATAATCCCTGATTGCGGGCTGGCGCCTGGAATGACAAATATTGTTGCTGGTTATCTATGGAAAGAAGGAGAAAAAGAGATACATATTAGGGTTGGGGGCCTTCCTATAAATCCAAAGCCCCCATTAAATTATGCGCTTTTCTTTTCCATACATGGTTTGATAAATGAGTATATTGAAGATGCTATTATTGTAAAAAATGGTAAAATTTGCAAAGTTGAATCATTAACTGGATTGGAAGAGATAAAATTTGAAGGATTTGGTGAGTTAGAAGCTTTTTATACCCATGGAGGAACTTCTACACTTCCAAAAACTTTGGAAATAAAGGAACTTGATTATAAGACAATAAGATATAAAGGACATGCAGAAAAAATTTATTTTTTGAAATCCTTAGGATTTTTTGAAAAGGAATCGAGAGAATTTACAGAAAAAATATTGGAGAAAGCTTTGCCTAAGAATGAGAAAGATGTTGTTCTAGCAAGAATCTATGGAAAAGAATTAGAAATAGAATTAATAGATTATCATGATGAAAAATTTTCTGCAATGCAGAGAACAACAGGATTTCCAACAGCAGTAATAGCAAAATTTATTATAGATGGAGGAACAAAAGAAGGAGCTTATCCTCCGGAACTGGCTATAGATGAAGAAAAATTTTTTAAGGAAATTGAAAAGAGAGGAATAAAATGGCAAGTAAAATGAAAAAATTTTTGGCATATCTAATCCTTGCCTTAGTTTTCCTTATATTGTATGGCTCAATAGCTGTTGAAAGTAAGGTAGAAGTAGAAATTACAAAAGAAATTTTGATTGCTTCTATAATGTTTAACTTCATTATACTATTTTTCTCTGCCATAGTTATTGCTTTCCTTTTATATGGAAATGTTTTTCAAACATTATATTTTAGAAAAGAAAAAATTCTCCAATCTATTTTATTTGGTATTTTGGCAACCCTCTCCTTTATTGTAGTATCCTCCTTAATTATTTCTCTGCTTGGTTATAAAGAGGAAAGCCCCTTAGGAAAAGAAATTGCACAGAATGTTGATTACTTTTTGCTCTTTCTCGTCCCTCTTCTTTCATCACTATCTGAAGAAACTTTTTTTAGAGGGTTAATTTTTATGCATCTAAAAAATAAATTAGGAGCGTTGCCTTCCATGTTTATAACATCAATACTTTTCGCCTTTGCTCATCTTTCTTATGGAACATTATTGCAAGTAATTCTTCCATTTGCATATTCCTTCATTTTATGCTTTCTAATTTATAAACTTGAAAATATTTATGCTCCAATTGCCTCTCATTTCTTTAACAATTTTTTAGTCTTAGCAATCTATTTATTTACATAATTATTTTAAATAGAATGAAAGTATGGAGGAAAACATGGGATACAGATTTTGTCATTCAACCTTTCTGGGCTAATTTAATAATTATTTGGATTACTATACCTCTTTTTTTGGAAATAACAGGGAGATTATTTGGTTTTAAATATTTTGGTTTAGTCATTGGTTTAATAATTTCATCCATCAAAACAGCTTATGATTACATTCAAATTAAATACCTATAAATTTTTTAATCCATGAAATTGCTTTTAAAAGTGCTTTCCTCCTTATTTTTTCATCAGAAAATGAATGATCTGCATTGAATAGCAATATTTCTTTTGGCTCTTTTGCATATGAATAAAGAATTTTTGCTTGCTCCTTGCTTACCAGCTCATCTTTTAGTCCATGCATAATCAAAATTTTTGAGCAATTTTTGATGGCATCAATAACATCTGCATCAACAAATCTGCTTTCTTTCCCTTCTATTTTATAGGGTGTAGCCATTGCCACCAAACAATTTCCATTCTTACTGGCATAAAGAATTGAAACCATTCCTCCAAATGATGAACCAAATAAAGCTATCTTAGCATCATATTTGCTTTTAATGAAATTTATAACTTCTTCCAAATCTTTTAGCCTCTTTGTCAGCGTTGATTTCTCAAAGCTTCCTTCGCTTTCTCCACATCCTCTAAAATCAAATCTCACGCAAGATAAGCCTTCTTTATTTGCTAATTCAGCCAATTCAACGTATTTCTTGCTATCTTTATTGGAATACAAACCGTGACAGCAAACTATAAATTTATTGCTTACGTAATGTACAACAGCTTTTATTCCATTAATATTTGCTTCTAATTTTTTCATCTTCTTTTAAAACAGCTTTATATGAAATAAATATTTCTGCTATTGCAAATAAAACAGCAATCAGCAAAAATAACAATGAAAGGAAAAATAGAAGAATAGTAGCTATGCTATTTAGTTTATAAATTATTTGAAATGATAGGGCTAGGGTGGTTAGTAAAGCAAACAATATGCAAAGCATTATTGAAAACATTGCATTTCTAAGCAATCTCCCTCTCAAAATTAATATATCAAGCTGTTCTCCAACAACCTTTTTCCATTTTTCATCATCAACTTTTTCATGAAAATATCTTATTCTATCAATTACTCTTCCATATCTTTGCTGTAAGCTTAAAGAAATTAGACCGGCAGAGGAAAGAATAACAATTGGAACAAGCCCAGCCTGCAAAATCTCAACAATTTCCATTTTATCCAACAACCGCCTTTTCTTCAGTTATTTCTCCTTTGAATCTTTCCATACTTAACCTATCTATAGGCATATCTAACTTTTCTCCGCAAATTAGCTGAGCCAACAATTTTGCAACCATTGGAGCAATCATAAAGCCATGGCCACTGAAACCATTGCATTGAATGAAGCCTTCAATGCTTGTTTTGCCAAGTATAGGCAATGCATCTGGAGTAACATCATAAAATCCAGTCCATTGGCGTAATATTCTAACGTGTTTTAAAGGAGGAGCGTATTTGCCAAGCATATAGGCCATGTATTTAAGGAAAGAAAAGGTAGATTGTGTATAATACCCTACTTTTTCTTCTGGTGATGGTATTCCGCCCAGTATTTGCCCTTCCTCCTGCTGACTGAAGTATATGCCATGCTTAAAAGATATGACCATGCATTCAAACATTTTTTTCAAAGGTTCTGTAACCAAAGCTTCTTTTCTTACTGGCTTATTTGGCATTTCAATGCCAACCATTTTAGCTATTTTTTTGCTCCAAGCTCCGGCAGCGTTGACAACATATTTTGTTTCTATCTCTCCTCTATTTGTTATAACTTTTTTTACTTTTCCATCTTTAACCTTTATATCTTTTACCTCAGTAAATTTGTATATCTTTGCTCCCAATTTTTTGGCAGCATTTGCATAGGCGTAAGTTGTTTTAAATGGATTTGCATGTCCATCTGTTGGGCAAAATGTGGCAGCTATAGCTTCCATTCCTTCTGGATCTAAAATTGGAGCTATTTCTTTTATTTCCTCTGGTGATATAATGCGGGAAGGAATACCAATGCTATTTTGCATTTCAACATTTTTCTTAGCTTGCTTTAGTCCTTCCTCATCATGTATAGCTATTAAATACCCTCCTTGCCTCAGCCCTATATCATAGCCTAACTCATCGCTAAGCTTTTCAAAAATCTCAACGCTTTTCTTTGCCAGTAAAGCATTTTCTTTTGTAGCCCATTGCTGCCTAATACCAGCTCCACACCTCCCAGTTGCACCATAAGCAATATAATTTTTTTCGCAAACAACAACTTTCTTCCCGCGCTTAGCAAGCTCATAAGCTAAAGCACATCCATTTATGCCGGCGCCAACAATAACAACATCTGCTTTACTTTCCATCTTCTCCTCCTACAAGTCCTATTTCCACTGGCACAACAGGCGGGCGAAAAGAAGGCAATATTTCATCTAAATTTTTCCCTGTTTTTCTTGCCAAAATTTTAGCAGCTAAAATTAAGCATGTTCTTCCTTGGCAATGCCCCATTCCAAGGCGGAGCAACTGCTTTAACTCTGCAAGCGTTTCACAACCATACTCTTCTATTGCTTTTATTATATCTTCCTCCGTTATATCCTCGCATCTACAAACAATTTTCACATGCAATAATAGATTATGAATATTTATGGATTATGAATAAAAAGGCATTGCCAAACAAATAAAAAAATGGTTGTTATTGGCTTTATTATGAGAAAAAAACTGACTGTAGCACACTAAATTCTCCAAAATCTCAAAAAAACTCCTGCATGATACAGAATGATAGCAACAGCTTAATTTCTATTTTATCCGCGAAAAATAATTTTTTAACTCCAAAACAGCATTAGCAAAAAAGAAATAGGTGATTATTTATCATAATAATGAAAGCTAGAATTGCAACAAAACAAATAGAAGCTAAACTGCTTAAAGTTGCAGAGGAATTTAAAAAGAATCCATATAAAGTTTTGCCAAAATGCCAAGGAGATTGCAAATCATGCTATTTTGAAAAATTAAGAAAAGAAATTGACAAGCTAAAAGATGAAAAATTTTTGAAAAAGATGGCTAATAAAAAAGGGTTTATAGCAGCTCTTGCCAACATTATTTTGTTGACAAATCAGAAAATCCCTTATGTTGCATATATGAATATTGAAGGGAAAAACGTTTATTATGCAAAGAGAGGCAAAGTAAAAGATGAGCTTTTAATAGGATTACAAAACTGGGATATGGCAGATTTAAGAATGCTCGCATACATAGAAATTGCAAGGAAAAAGAAATTGAATTTATTTTCAATTGAAAATAATCTTATTTGTTCTAATGATGTTCCAGACGAATTTTTAGATTATATGAAAAGAAAAATAGATTGTAATGAAAAGGAATATATCATAATAAAATGGAGAGGAAGAGAATTTAAAGCTTGTAGCAGAAAAAATTCGTTGCATGAAATGAGAAAATATTTTTATTATCCAGATTTTGAAAAAGAAATTGAGCTTGATATAAAAGTTAATATTTTGGAATGTAAAGCAAATTGTAAGGAATGTAAAATAAAGGATGCAATGAAAAAAGGATTGGATTTAAAGCATTATATGGAGGGAATGGGAGATAAAAAATTTATTGAGAATTACAAAAAGAAAATAATGTGGAATATTGAGAAAGAGAAAGTTTTCATCATAGCAAATAAATGTTATGGAGATGATACGGAGAAATTTATAAATACTTTGCAACCAAAGGAATGGGAAGCCGATGCAATAAAAGAAATTTTAAGCAATGCAAGACATGCAATTATTATTGAACAGGCATCTTCAGCAAAACTTCTTGAAAAATTTGGTATCGATTATAAAAAATTGCAGGAAGAATTTTTGAAAAAAAAGAAGATGGAAAAACTCAGCAAATTGCCGGAGATAAAAGGAAATGAAATTGCTAAATTTATTGACAAGCTTATAAGAATTTATAAAGCAGACGGAAAAGAAGCATTGCTAAAAGAGATGAAACAAATAAATGATGATTTTAAAAAGAAAGCTATATCATATGCATTTATAGTTGCGTTGGATATAAAAGGGGAAGAATGGAAATATGGAAAAAATGAAAGAGAATTTGGGGAATATTTGGCAAAGAAGCTGAAAAAAGTTTTAGCACTTGAGGGGGAAGAATATAAAAATGCAATAGAAAATTTGGCAATGGAGGTTGGATAATGCCTGTAGAAAGAAGTTGCGGAGCTGTGATTTTTAAGGATAAAAAATATCTTTTGCTTAAATATGAATGGGGACACTGGGGTTTTGTCAAGGGAAATATTGAGAAAGGCGAAACATTAGAGCAAACTTTTTTAAGGGAAGCTGAAGAGGAAGCTGGGCTAAAAAAAGAAGATTTGGAAATAATATATGGGTTCAATGAGAAAATAAGTTATTATTACAGGAGAGAAGGAAAAACAATTTACAAGGAAGTAATCTACTTGTTGGCGGAGAGCAAAACATTTGATGTAAAACTATCTCATGAGCATACTGCATATGCATGGCTTCCTTATGAGGAAGCTTTGGAAAAAATTACATATGAAAATGACAGGAATGTGTTAAAGAAGGCTCATGAGTTTTTAAAAAGAATAGGGAAGATGTAGCTATATGCCGAGAAGCAATATTCTTAGCAATCCTCCAACAACAAAGGCTGTAAAAAGCATTATAAGGGTAGCTTTAAACATATCTTTTAAGCCTAACTCTTTCATTAATGTTGTAAAAGTAGCAACGCATGGGAAATAAATAGCTAAAATTGTAATAGCAATTACAAGTTGTTTTGCTGTCATTTGTAATGGCAAGAGCATACCAACTGCCAAATCTTTTCTTAAGAAACCAGCTATTAAAGCCACAGCAGCCTCTCTTTTCAGTCCAAACCATCCAACAATAATAGGGGAAAGAAGATTACCTATAAAATCAAGGATATGCAACGCATAAAGAATATTAATGATAAATACTCCAAAGAAAAGCCATGGAATTGCATCTCTTAAAAACCATTGAATTCGCATCCATGTTTTTTTTTGCTATTGCTGTTAAAGATGGTTTTCTATATGGGGGAATTTCCATAAAAATTTCTGGGCTTTCTCCTTTTACAAATCTATTTAAAATTAGTCCCATGAGAAAATATAAAATAGCTAGGGTAACGAAAACTATAGCAATATATTTCATTCCGTAAGCTCCTAATGCCCCAAAAATCATGGCAATTTGTGCCATACATGGAACAGCTATTGCTAAAAGAGTTGCTGAAATAAATCTTTGCTTCCTCGTTTCCAAACTTCTGGTTGCCATCGCCCCTGGAACGTTACATCCTAAACCCAAAAAAACAGTTATTATGCCATAGCCATGCATTCCTAAACGGTGGAATATATTATCTGTTAATGTAGCCAATCTGGGCAAATAACCAGTGTCTTCAAGGATAGACAAAACAACATAAAAAGCAATTATATATGGTAAAACAACCCCAAAAGGAACATATAAAGCTGTTGATAAAAGCCCCATAGATTCTTCAAATGAGACTTTTCCATCTATTAGCTGACCAACCAAGATATCTCTTAAAATATTATCCCCTAAAAAATCTGCAAGCCTTTGAAGCAATGGAAGATATGCATCAAAGAGAGGAGAAATTAAATTTGCAATTCCTTCTCCAATAAATCTTACAATTACAAAACAGAATGCCAATATAATTATTGCTATAGGCACACCTGTTAATGGCTTTATTGTTATCTCCGCCAACCAATCCTTCCAGGTATGGTGGCGATGGCTTATTTTTTCAACCTTTTTAACAATTTCTCCAATTTTTGCCCATCTCTGAGCCTCTTCCAGCTTTAAATTGCCCCCCTTTGCCTCCTTTATCCTTTCCACCAATTTTTTTATTCCTTCTCCTGTTAAAGCAACAGTAGGCACAACAGGCACGCCAAGCTCGTTTTCAAGCTTCTCCACATCTATTTTAATGCCGAGATGCTTTGCTTCATCCCATAAGTTTAAAGCTACTATCATTGGCTTTTTTGTCTCCAGCAGTTGTAAAGTTAAATACAAATTTCTTTCAAGATTTGTTGCATCAACAACATTTATAACTATATCTGCCTCTTCCAGCAATTTTTTTGCTACTTCTTCAGCTTTATTAGATGGCTCGAGAGAATAGGTACCAGGGGCATCTATTAGCTCATAAATCTCTTCTCCAATTTTTATTTTCCCTTTGTAGAAATCAACTGTGGTGCCAGGATAATTTGATGCTATAACTTTAGCTCCTGTTAGCCTAGCAAAAACAACACTTTTGCCAACATTTGGATTTCCCATTAACAAGATTTTTTTCACAGATGGAAATATTTCGGTGTAATAAAACTTTTTGATAGATACGGTCTTATTGGCTTATCTATGGCAACATCTCATTCATTAGTTGGATAACTCTTGATAGAGCATTTTTTTCATTTAATTTTTCCAATTTTTATGAGATGGAACTGTCAAGAAATTCTTACCTACAGATTGTAAATAGTTACAAATGTAATAACATTTCAACGCTTTCCTTTGAGGCATTGAAAGGAAAGCATCTCCAGAATCTTTTCTTATAGCCTCATGACAATTTTTCAAAATCTTTGGGAATTTACTGAGATTGTCGAAAAATTTCGTGAAATTTATATTCCCATCCCCCGTAGGAGGCACAGGGGATGGGAATGAAGAGATGGCAAAGATATGATGCCAGATATAAATTAGGCAACATAAAAAACCTTTACTATTTTGTTCTGGCAAAAGCAAGGAAGCTAGGAGCACCTTTTAGAAAGAAAAGCAAAAGAGGGAGAAATTTTGCAATCTCTCCTTGTGAATATGTGGCCATGTATATCATTTCT
>JAPDJT010000045.1 GCA_029258955.1 Thermoplasmatota archaeon | reverse complement strand
CAAATCATATGATCCAAAGCCATATGGAAATGTAACAAGCATTCATGTATGGGTAGAAAATGAGGATGGCGAAGTTGTTTTTGAAGCATGGCGCAACAATACAGAAATGTATTATGAAGGAGAATGGGTAACTGGTGAGAAAGAGTTGCATGGAAGAGGAGGAGCATTGTATTACATGCCAGATGACTTTGAAAGAGATATACTATGGACCTCAAATGGAAGGTATACTGGTATGGATGATGTAATAGATGCATATAGCAAGGGACATGGATTTGCTTTTCTCTCCGGTCATGGAAGCCCTGGATTCTGGGGGGATCACTTGCCAGGAATACCAGGAAATAGAAGATATGCTCAGCTTGCTGGGCTTGTTGTATCTCAAGTAAAAGGTTACTTCCCATACATTAGCTTTCCATTGTTCCCCCTAAAAGAAATTTCAAATGAAGGAAAGTGGCCAATTACAGTTATCGGAGGATGTCATAATAGCCAGTTTAACGTTTCAGCTGTTCCATCTGTATTGCATTTGTTCCTCCTGTTTATGGGAAAAAACATATGGATGCATACATACGGACAGCTTGTTCCAGAGTGCCTGTCATGGTGCCTCGTTAGATTACCTAACACTGGAGCAATAGCATCAATGGGCAACACTGGCTATGGATGGGGATGGGAAGGAGAATGGTGTACTGTTGGTGCTGGAGATGGATGGATTACATCTGAATTCTTTAGACAATACGGTGAGCATGGATATAACATGCTTGGCATAAATTACGTGCAAACAATAAATAGCTATATACAGCATTTCAAGGAATTTACTCTGCCAGAGTGCTGGTGGTATCCAGATTTGGGATGGGACTGGATAGATGAAAAGACGGTGCAACAGTGGGTTTTGCTAGGGGATCCAAGCCTAAAAATAGGAGGATATCCATAACTCCTCCCATTTATTTTTTATTATAGCGAGTTTGATGAATGAAGTAAAAGGAATTTACTATGACAACGCCTCTTTTCTATTTTGAGTAACAAAAGATTTTCATTAGAGTTATAAAACTGTGTCTCTTCTTGCATAATCCTATCTCATAACCTTTATTAATAGGTTATCCATATATTTCTAATGCCAGAATATGGATACTATGAGTTAAAAGAATTAGAAACAAAAGCACCAAAACTATTCGGCATACCAACAGGAACTAAACTAGATGAGATGTTTTTTAAGGTGGAAGAAGAGGATGGTTCATTAGTTAAAAAACCGTTAGGGGGCTTGCCATATTTATCTATATTCAATATTACTGGCACACCTGATACTGGAAAAAGTCTATTTGCTGAGCAATTTGCTGCCTATCAGGCATCGAAAGGCTATAAAGTTTTGTTTGTTACTGTTGAAAGCCCAGCCAACTTTTTATACAATGCAATAAAAGAAAAATGTAAAGTTTTGGGTTTAAATTTTGAGGAGACCCAAGAAAATATAGTTGTAATAGATGCTTCAGCTGAAGAAGAGTTAAGGGAAAATCCAAAAACTTTGATGGATACAATGGCTTATGCCATTAAAGAAAAAAAGGTGACAAATGTTATTATAGACAGTATAACTGGATTATATGAGCATAAAGAAATGATGGCTCGTCAGATTGTGAGGCAATTCTTTAATTTCCTCAAAAAGTGGAAGCAAACAGGCTTGTTTATTTCTCAAAAAAGAAGCGCTCAGGCATCAGAAAGCGTTGAGGCTGCTGGGGGGCTTGCTGTTGCCCACATTGTTGATGGGACAATTGTTGTTGATAAAAAACTTATAATGAGTCAGAGAGAAGCAACATTGTATAAAAAGCCAATAGGAGATGTTGTAAGGACAATAAGAATTGATGGTTGCAGGCTAGCTGGGCATGACACAAGAACATGGGTTTTTGAAATTACTGAGTTGGGAACTGTTGAAATTATAGCTCCTCTGGCAGAATATATAAGGAGGTGATGAAATGGAAGTAATAAAGCCTGTTGGTGGAAATATAGATGAAATGGCTGAAAAAGTTTTTATGGAGAGTATAAGAATTTTGGGAGGGTTGAAAAAGCTGGTTGAGTATCGCAACTTAACATGGCTTCCTTCTTTAGCGGAAGCTGCTTATGTAATTGTGCTTAAAAATGAGGCTTTCAAGACATACAGCCAGATAGCAGAAATTTTGGGCATAACAGAGCAAACTGCCAAAAATATTGCAACAGCAGATGAGGAAAAAGTTAAAGAATATGTTATGGAAGGCGGAGAAAGACCAGGAGAGCACATTGCGGGAGGAATTGCAAAGCTTGCTTATAAAAAGCTAAAGCAGGCTGGCGAGTTAGAAAAAGTTGAATTGAAGAAGGAGGAAGCAGAAGCTTTGGGTATAGATTGGGCTGTTCATGTTTTAGCGGAGATAAAAGGCTTAGATTTTCCTGTAGAGAAAGAAAAGCTTAAGGAAAGACTGGCAGGAATGAAAATAATGGGAAAAGATGTTGAACAAATTTTGGAAGAAATAGAATATCCTGTAAAAAGCCCTGCCGAACTATTGCACAAAATAAAGGAAAAATTGCATGATTGAAGCAAAATATGCAAATCTATGCCCCATATGCAAAAAAGATTTAGCTACTGAGGAAATAGCTTTAAATAAATGCGAGGAAAAAAACAAGCCACTTTGTTATGCAAAAGAAGAAGAAATAATCAATGAATTTTTTAGCTTCTTTGAAAAAGCTATAGGAAAGCCAAGAGCATTGCAGAAATTTTGGGCAAAAAGGATATTAAGAGGAGAAAGTTTCGCCGCCGTAGCTCCAACAGGAATTGGCAAGAGTTCATTTGGCATTACAATGGCATTATTCTTTGCAAAGAAAGGCAAAAAAAGCTATCTTATTTTTCCAACAACTCTCCTAGTTCAGCAATCTTTAGAAACAATAAATAAAATTTCTGAAAAGCTTAAGCTGAAAGAAAAAGTGCTTTACTACTATGGAGGGATGAAAGAAAAAGAAGAATTTTTTGAAAAACTTAAAAATAAGGAATTCAAAATTTTGTTGACTACTACGCAATTTTTAGCAAAGCATTTCGACGATTTAAAAGGAATAACATTTGACTTCATCTTTGTTGATGATGTTGATGCTATTTTAAAAGCTTCTCGCAACATTGATAGAATCTTAAGCTTGCTGGGCTTTTATTATGATGGCAAATGGAAAGGTAAAGCAAAGGGAATTTTAATGGTTTCAACAGCAACGGCTAAAAAAGGAAAGAAAGCAGAACTATTCAGGCAACTTTTAAACTTTGATATAGGCTCTTCCTATTTTACCATAAGAAATATTGAAGATGTTTATATTGAAGGGGAAAATGAAGCAGAAATAAAAAAACTTTTGAATAAGCTGAAAAAAGGAGTAATAATATATGCGAGGAGTATAGAAGAATGTGAGAAATGGTATGAAAAGCTAAAAGATGAATTTAAGATTGGATTAGTAACATCAAAAAGTAAAGAAGCATTTGAGAAATTTAAGGAAGGAGAACTTGATTTTCTTATAGGCACCGCATATTACTATGGAGCTTTAATTAGGGGCATAGACTTGCCGAAAGAGATAAAGTATGCTGTTTTTATTGGCGCCCCCGTCAATAGAATAAGAATTGAAGAAATTGATGAGCTTAGCCCAAATGCAATAAAAGTTATAGCCAACTTATTTAGGAATAGGGAAGAGATAAAGAAATTTATTCCTATTTTGCCAACTATCGAAAAAAGGAAGGAATTTGAGGAATTAAAATTAGCAATAAAAAGAATAATGGAAGAAGGAATAAAAGAAGAAAGAGATTTTGTCCTTCGAAAAGGAGAAATCATATTTCCTGATGTAAGAACTTATATACAAGGATCTGGCAGAACATCTCGTTTGCTGGCAGGAGGAATAACAAAAGGAGCATCATTTCTTTTTGAAGATGATGGCGAAATTTTAAGAGCATTTATAGAAAGAGCAAGCTATTATGATATTGAGTTTAAAAGATTGGAGGAGATAGACTTTGAGAAGTTAAAAAAGGAAGTAGAGGAAAGCAGAAAGGAAAGGAAGGAAGAAAAGAAGGATTTGATTAAACCGGCATTATTCATTGTAGAGAGTCCAACAAAAGCCAAGCAAATTTCTCGTTTCTTTGGTAAGCCCAGCATTAAAGTAATTGGAAATTCAATTGCTTATGAAGTAGCTACAGAAAAATATGTATTGCTCATTACAGCAAGCCTGGGGCATCTTACAGATTTAATAACAAATAGAGGATTTCATGGTATAGAGCTAAATGGAACCTTTGTTCCTATATATGCTTCAATAAAAAGATGCAAGGATTGTGGCTATCAATTTACCGAAGAGAGCCAGATATGCATAAGATGTAAAAGCGAGAATATAGATGATTCAAAGAATAGAATTTCCTCATTAAGAAAACTTGCTTATGAAGTGGAGGAAATAATTATAGGCACAGACCCAGATGCTGAAGGGGAAAAAATTGCTTGGGACATTGCAAATTTATTGGCAGGATGTGGAAAAATAAGGAGAGCTGAATTTCATGAGATTACTCCAAAAGCAATAAGACATGCTTTTGAGAATTTGCGAAACATAGATGAAAATTTAGTTAAGGCTCAAATTGTGAGGAGGATAGAAGACAGGTGGATTGGATTTTGTTTAAGCCAGAAATTATGGGATGTTTTTAATAATAGAAATTTATCAGCAGGGAGAGCACAAACGCCCGTGCTAGGATGGATAATTGAAAGGGAGAAGCAATACAGGCAAAAGAAAAAAGTAGCTATAATTGAGGACTTTGGCTTAATGCTTGAAAATGCAGGCGAAGAGATAAAGCTGGAGATTGAATTATTGGAAGAAAGAGAGGAGGAAAAGCAACCACTGCCACCATATACAACTGATGAAATGCTGAAAGATGCAAATGCCATTCTAAAACTTCCTGCAAATAAAGCAATGAAAATAGCCCAAACTTTGTTTGAAAGCGGTTTAATAACTTATCACAGAACAGATTCAACCCGTGTTAGCGACGCTGGACTGAGAGTGGCAAAAGAGTTTTTAGGCGATGATTTCAAGGGTAGAACATTCTTCAAGGAAGGAGCGCATGAATGCATTAGACCAACTCGCCCATGGGATAAGAATTTACTTCAACGCCTAATCCATGAAAAAGTTTTGCAAGTTGAGGATATAGACTGGCAACATTTAGCTTTATATGATTTGATTTTCCGCAGATTTATGGCGAGTCAATGCAAGGAATATATTGTCAAGATAAAGAAATATAGAATAAAATATGATGGAAAAGAAATTGAGGAAGAAAGAGTTGTTGAAGCAAAAGGAAGGGCATATGATTTATATAAGGCGGTATGGGTGAAAAATGAATTGCCGATAGGCAAATTCAGGAAAAAAGCTATAATAAAGTATCTGCCGAAAATGCCTTTATATACTCAGTCAGAGGTTATTCATGACATGCGTGTAAAAGGCATTGGGCGCCCCTCTACCTATGCTACCATTGTCGAAAAACTTTTCATAAGAGATTATGTAATAGAGAAAAACGGAAAAATAATTCCGACAAAAAGGGGAAAAGAAGTTTATGAATTTTTGAGCCAAAACTACGGAAGCTTCGTTAGCGAGGAAAGAACAAGGAAAATTGAAGAAGAAATGGACATGGTAGAAAATGGAAAAGCAGATTATATGGAAATTTTAAAACAAATTTATGAAGAAGTGAAAGAGATAGGATAAATGTGAATTTTTAAATATCCATTAAATATAATTATGTTATGAGAAGGATGGTAATAGCCATTCTTTTCATTCTTTTATTTGCAAATTTTTCTGTAGGGAACGAAGAGAAAAACATTTTAATAAAAGATGATGAAAGTCCCATTTCAATATATCCTTTTTTTAATTATTTAAAATTTAATCAGGAAAAGATACAAAATAAAACTCCTCATTTGAAAGTCCCTGATATCTACACCCCTCGCCCACCAATTTATATAAATGGGAATGAAAACTTTACAGAAGAGAATGGTGTTGTTGGAGGAAACGGAACAAAAGAGAATCCATATATTATAGAAGGATGGGAAATAAATGCAAGCATTACAGACGGAATTAGAATAGAAAATACAACAGCATATTTTGTAATAAGAAATTGCTATATATACAAAGGCATAGAAAATTATAATTATGGTATGGTTTTCTTAAATGTTAGAAACGGGGAAGTAGAAAATGTAATTTTATATGAAAATGGTGTCTCGATAAGGTATTCAAGTGATTTTGCATTTGTTGGCAATAATATAAGTTATGGTTTTGTTGTTTTATATGAAGCTAATAATTGCAGTATCATTGGCAACGAAATAAACAACTTGGATGGCATTCATTTGATAAATTCTGCTAATATTTCAGTATCTAATAATATTCTCAATAACAATTACGCAGGTATTTGGTTTTATCATTCCAGCAATTGCATTGTTACACAAAATTATCTTTATAACAATAAAAAAGGGATTATGTTATATAAATCTATAAATTGCACACTTACAAACAACACAATGATTAACAATGGAATTGTATTAGGAGGAGATTCATTAAAATACTGGAATACACATGAAATAGATGTTACAAATACAGTAAATGGTAAACCAGTATATTACTGGAAGAATATTAAAGGAGGAATAGTTCCATCTGGAGTAGGACAAGTTATTCTTGCAAATTGCTCAAATGTCATTATAAAAAATCAAAATATAAGCAATGCTACAGTGGGCATAGAAATAGGTTTTTCAAATAATTGCAATATTGTAAATAGTATATTAACAAAGAGCGTTATTGGAATAGAATTACATAATTCAACTTCTTGCATTATTGATGAATGTATTTTAAACAATAACAACATAAGTATTCTACTTCTCAATGGGAAAAATTGCAAAATTATTAACAGTAATATACTTTACAGCAACATTACCGGTATTCTTACATTAGATTCAGATGCAAATAATATATCAAACTGCAATATTTCTCATAATTTTCAAGGTATTGAAATTAATAGAGCTTCTAATAACTATGTAGGATACAATATTTTCTATAATAATTCAGAAGCGCTATTAATGGAGAGTACATGGTATGATGAAATAATAAAAAATACTTTCTGTAAAAATACAAAAGGAATTTCAATGTCATGGGCTTGTTTTGCTAATATATCTCGAAATAATTTCTCTAACAATGATATAGCTATTTTCATATATGATTCATTTAACAATTCTATTTTCAAAAATGAGATCGTGTCTAACAATTATGGCATATTAATAAAAATATCCACCTCCAATAAGATAAAATACAATTGTATTTGCGAGAATCAAATTGGAATAAACATGACAAATACAAAAAACAATGAGATAAACTACAACAATATATTTGGAAATTCAAAATACGGCATAAAGGGAGAGAATTGTCATGATAATGCTACCTATAACTATTGGGGTAGTTGGTTTGGCCCGAGTTTTTTGTTTAAGAAACCATGGAAAGGAGATGCTATTTTCGTTTATCCTGGATGGGTAAAAATATGGCCCTGGCTTCGCTTCCCCACAAACTCTGAAATAAAAGTTAAGCCATTTATTTTTGAATTCATAGAATTTGATTCCAAAGGAATATACCTACTTGGAAGAAAATTTCTTCCGAACACCAAAATTTTTATGATAGGATTGCATTAAAAAACGATGGAATTTGAAAAAATAAGAGATGCATTGAAAAAAGGAGAGGGAGAAAAAACAAAGATAAGAGGATGGATTTATAGGAAAAGGAAAGGGGGAAAAATAATTTTTGTTGTTGTGAGAGATTCAACAGGTATAATCCAAGTTATTGTTGAAAAGGGAAAAGTAGCTGAGGAGGATTTCAAAAATGCAAAAAAAGCTTTAATTGAATCATCTGTTGAAGTAGAAGGAATAATTCATGAAGATGAAAGAGCTCCTGGGGGTAGAGAAATTCATGCTACAAAATTCAATGTTATTAGCTTTGCTGAAGAATTTCCTATAACAGAATATCAGAGTGTTGAATTTTTGCTTGACAACCGTCATTTATGGCTTCGTTCCAGGAAGCTAACGGAAGTAATGAAATTAAAGGCAAAGGTTTTGAAATTTATAAGGGAATGGTTTGATGAGAATGAATTTTGGGAGGTTACTCCAAGCGTTATTACAATGAATGCTGCCGAGGGAGGAGCAACAGTTTTCTCCTTTGATTACTTTGGGCAAAAAGCGTATTTAAGCCAGACAGCCCAGATGTATTTAGAAGCTTTGATTTTTTCCTTGGAAAGAGTATGGAGTTTAACTCCTTCGTTTAGAGCGGAGAAATCGAGAACAAGAAGGCATTTAATAGAGTACTGGCATTTGGAGGCAGAGGAAGCATGGGTGAGAAACGAAGAAAATATGAAATTGCAGGAAGAAATGATAAGCTATGTATGCCAAAAAGTTGCTAAAGAATGCAAGGAGCAGTTAGAATTTCTTGGAAGAGACCCAAAAGACTTAATGGCTGTTGAGCCACCTTTCAAAAGAATAAAATACAAGGATGCAATCAAAATTTTGCAGGAAAAAGGCTTTGATATACAATGGGGTGATGATTTTGGAGCGCCACATGAAAAGGCGTTGGTAGAAGGAGAGGATAAGCCAATATTTGTAACCCACTTTCCAGCAGAATCAAAAGCATTTTACATGAAACTTTCTCCAGATAAAAAGACTGTAGAATGTGCAGATATGCTGGCTCCGGAAGGATATGGAGAAATAATAGGAGGCTCTGAAAGGGAAGAAGATATTGAATCAATGATAGAGAGGCTTAAAAAAGATGGTGCTAACATTGAAAATTATCAATGGTATTTTGATTTGCGTCGCTATGGCTCAGTTCCTCATTCAGGCTTTGGATTGGGAATGGAAAGACTAATTTGCTGGCTTGCAAAATTGGAGCATATAAGAGATGCAACTCCATTTCCACGCTTACTAAGGAGGGCATATCCATGAGAAAATTTATGTCAATTTTAGTTGTGCTTCTTTTCCTGCCTTTTATTAGGGCAGAAAATGATGATGATTTACCAATTATTGACAATGGCAACTATTGCATTTTACAGCTTGAAAATGCTTTGTATATGTACAGTGAAGGCTATCCTATATTGCCATATTATGTAAAGACATATACGTATCCTGCTGGAACAAAAATAAATGAAATAAACGTTGAAGCAAAGA
>JAPDJT010000018.1 GCA_029258955.1 Thermoplasmatota archaeon | reverse complement strand
GTATACCATAGAAGAGAATTACTGTTGGCAATGCTACTCAATAGTGACAAACCTGTTGAAAGTTCATACTCGAAGCATAAGATTTTTCTATTAGTATAACATTACCAATTGTGTCTGAAATGGACTTCATGGGAAAGTTGAAAGAGGAAATTGAGGTTGTTGGAAGGCATTTAAGAATACTAAGAATAATTGTTGAGGAGGGACCAATAGGCATAATAAAACTTTCAGAGATAACAGGATTTCCGCCTCACAAAGTGAGGTATTCATTGAGAATTCTCGAAGAAAATGGGCTAATAAAGCCATCTTCAAATGGAGCAATAACGACTGAGAAGACAGAAGAATTTATAAACAACTTTAGAAATATATTAAATGAACTGAAGTTGGAAATCGAAAAGTTAGAAAAATTTGTGCCGCGGTAGCTCAGTTTGGGAGAGCGTGCGGCTGAAGACCGCAAGGTCGAGGGTTCGAACCCCTCCCGCGGCATTTTTATGATGAAAAGAAATATTTTGGAGAAGCTATCTTTTGCAGATTCCTTTACAATTTTAAATGGTGTTTTTGGACTGATTGCAATCTTTTTGATTATAGCTAAGAATTTCGGAATGGCATTTATTTTCATTCTTTTGGCTGTTTTAGCAGATGGGATGGACGGAATAATGGCGAGGAGATATGGAGGATATTTGGGACAATATATGGATGAGTTTGCAGATATTGTCTCATTTCTTGTTGCCCCTTGTGTCTTTGCTTTTGTTTATTATGGTTATGCTTACCTTATTTTTCCTTCCGCTTTTTTTCTTATTTTTGGCATCTTGCATTTAATAAACTATCATCTTAATCCAAAAGATTATTTTCTTGGCTTAACAACGCCAGCATCAGCCATAGTAATTGGGTGTGCAATTCTTCTATCTGCTCCAGTTCTTCTATCTTTTTTGCTTTTTATCATTCTTTCTTTACTCATGGTTTTTCCTATACCCTATCCGAGAATTGAAAAACATTTTGCTATAATAGCTTGCATTGTAATTTTTCTAGCAATGAGCTTAATAAAAGAGTTTATTTTCCTGCTTCTAATTTTCACTTTCTTTTATATCATATTTGGTCCATTTTATTTAATGAAAAAGCTCAGCCTTTAGGATAAAAGATACTGTTTTTAAAGAATGTTAAGTTTATATTTTGCCAGTCATTAAAATCATTTCTTCCATGTGTTCCATCTGAATAATCAACTAAGCCAAATGCATACCTATAATTCATACAGCTCTTATAATTTCTATAAATCCAATATCCTTTATGCCATGGAACATTACAACTCTCATTGTCTATGCCTCCAAAAGTATCATCAAATAAGCCTAATGTATGACCAAATTCATGCATAAATAAACTTGCATATGCTATCTTTCTTTCTTTTCCAACTCTCCATTTATTTATGTAATTTGCTGCAAGCATGAATGAATCCAAATTATCCCATCCAACAAAAGCATGTCCACCTCTTTTTGAAGATGAAAGAGAAGCTATTAAAGCATAATGGAATATTCCATGCTTAGGATTGCTAATGTTATCATGCAAAAAGTATTCCCAATAAATATCTCTTACATCTTTGTAATAAACTATTTCTTTATAAGGAATCTCTTCATCTATAACAATATGCAAGTTTATATTGTGCTTTGTAAAAGCTGAATAAAGCATCTCAACGCTTTCTCCATAAAATTCACATCCTTCCATGTAATCCACTTCTATAAAAATATCCTTTGCAAAAGGATCAGAAAGCAAATTCCATGTATAATATTCCTCATAATCATTCAGTCCATCTTCATCGTAATCAACGTTATGATTTTCTATAACAAAATCGCTGAATCCATACCTATCTTCCCATTGAATTGGCAAACCATCATTATCATAATCTTTTCCGTAATCATTTGTCATAGGATCGGTATGATATATGTTTGTTTCTTCCCAGTAAGTTAATGCATCTCCATCATAATCATTGTAGCTTATATTAAACCAAATTTCAGCATTTTTGAATTTGATATGTCCATATCCATCTTCATCCCCTAAAAAATCATCTCCATACCAGTTTCCAGTTGCTAAATCATATATTACTTTCTTCTTTTCGTCGGCAACAAATTCTATCTCCACATTCTGTTTTCCATCATCTACATCTTGCCATGCTTTAAAGCTCAGTACTTCATCTTTTTTTATCCATGTTATGTTAGTTTTTCCATCAATTGAAATTTTTAATTTGAAGGGATAATTTCCATCAATGCTTCTTGCCTTTTTTATTTCTACACACACTTTTATATCAACAAGAGGGTCAAAATCATCTAAATTTACATCAAAAAATTGCTGTTTTGGGAAAGCATGACTTTCTTTCCTTTCTTTTTTCTTTGCAATTTCCTCAATTTCAAATTCTCCATAAAGAGGAGTAATATAGTAAGGCATTAATTTTACCCTGCTTAAAATTTTATGAATTTTCTTAGGTAAAATCCCTCCCCAGTAGTTATGACTGGCATCACATATTGAATATTTTGCATCTATTGAATACATATAGTTGCCAACAATATCATTATAATTTACTGTTATTTCTTTACAATTCTCTAAAGTTATTCCAAATCTATTCTTTAAAATTCTACATTGCTGTATTTCATTTCCATTGCAATTTTCCATTTTTATGCCATATCTACTTTTATATATGTTGCACTGCCTAATTACATTGTTATCACTTCTTATCATTCTTATAGCAAAGCTTCCATAGCTAATATTACAACCTACTATCTCATTTCTTTGACTGTCAAGAAGAAAAATTTCTCCTTGGTTGTTATTATTCTTATAAAAGCTTCCCCCTAATATTTTATTTCCTGTTGCATTTTCCATATAAATTGATACTCCAGCATAGTAGCTTGTGCAGTTATCCATTAAATTTCTCTTTCCATATATTTCTATGCACAATCCACATTTATATAAAACACTATCTTTGACAACATTGCCATCATATAAAACAATGCCTCCACCGCACTTCCATATTATGCACTTTTCAATTATAGATGAATTGTATGCAATTATACCAAATTTCCCATTGTAAATGCTGCAATTTTTTATTAATGTACTTCCTCTTAACTCTACAATGGCATCATTTGAATTTATTAAATGTAAGTTAACCAACTTAACTCCATTTGCATTTACTTTTAATGCTGTGCCTCCATTCCCATCTATAATTACTTTCCCTTCTCCTATCAAAGATATGCTTTTGTTTATCACCAGATTTTCTTTATAAATCCCTTCCTTTATGACAATTATATCTCCATCCTTAGCATTGTTTATTGCATCCTGTATGCTTTCTCCATTTTTGACAATAATTTCATCTTGAATGCTAACTGGAATGTAAAATAGAAATAAAACTAATGCCATTGCTAACAACTTTTTCATGGAATTTAAAATATCTTTGCAACTTATTTTTTTCTATCAAAGTTGCCTGAAAAATAGAAAGAAAAACATAACAATTTTTGGTATCTGAAAGTGATAAGAAATCAATATGAAGTGGGTTGTTACTATAGCTTTTTAATAGTAGCCAATGCCATCATTTTTTATCCAAACTTTCAAGAAATTCCTGATAGTCATTGGTCATTATTGCAGGAAGAGAACTTATGGCAACATCTCTTCTCATTAATTTTTGATGCCCACCATCATAAAATTTATTAGGGTAAAGTTGCATATTCCTATAATGGAGGATAAAAAAATAGTTCTTGCCATTGATGATGAAGAAACTATGCTCGAATTAATTAAAAGGAATCTTGAGAAATGTAGTATTCCTATAGTTGTTTACACTGCAACATCGGGTGAGGAGGGTGTTGAAAAATATAAAAAGCTAATGGAATCTGGAAAAAAACCGCATTTGGTTTTAATGGATTTAAATTTAACCCAGTGGGGAAGAGGAAAAATTGATGGCGTTGAAGCAACCCGCCAAATTTTACAAATTGATCCAAAAGCTAATATATATGGCTACACAGCATGGTTTGCTACAGCATGGGCAGATAAATTGAAGGAGGCAGGGGCAAAAGATATTATAGAAAGAACTATTCTGCCAAGTGAGTTCAGAAAACTAATTGAAGATATTTTAAAAAGCGCAGATTAGGCAACTCTTCCCATTCTGAAGGCGCCAGTTAGTCTTATTTCCTCTCCCTCCAGCAGATAGTCAATCCAATGCCTGGAAATAACTTCACCGCACCCTTGGACACGAAGCTGAAATCTTGCTCCTTCTTCCCTCATTTCTATGACGCCATC
Organism: Thermoplasmatota archaeon; assembly: GCA_029258955.1. Classification (GTDB taxonomy): domain Archaea; phylum Thermoplasmatota; class E2; order UBA202; family JdFR-43; genus JAPDJP01. Next base: position 4,832 of record JAPDJT010000018.1, on the reverse strand, counting down.
CATAAGATGCTTTATAGTCTGTACTTCCATTTCATCATGCATCCCTCTTGTCATGCTAAACATTGAAGTTGCTTCCATTCTTTTGCATATTCCACTAAGCACTTGGAGAAATCTGAAAACAGCTTTTGCATCTGAATAAACTATTAGTGTAGATAATGAATCAAAAACTATTCTATGCTTTCCAAAATTTTGCCTCTGTATTTGAAAGATAGAAGATGCTATTCTCTCCCTATTCACAGGACTATCTACAAATATTGCCCACTCGCTTTCTTCTTTTAATTCAACACTTTTTGAATAAACATCAATATATCTCACCATTCCATTTTTTTCATATTCTTCAAATTTCTTATCAAGCTTTATCATTTCTTCCCTTAAATCAGCAAATGATTTATCAGTTAAAACAAAAATGACTTTCTCCCCTTCTTTTAATCCAGCTAAAGCAAATCTTTTCAAAATAATTTCTTTTCCTATAAATGGGGGAGCATAAACTAAGACATTGCTTTTTAAAGGTATCCCTCCCTTAAGCAGTTCATCCAATCTATCTATTCCTGTTTTAGCCAGCATTTAAACACTCCATAATTTTATTTGCCAGGATTTCAAACGCTTCATATACTCCTCTTTTGCTAACTGAATCAACTTCCACAACTGGAGCATCTATACTCATTCTATTCTTTATCTCTTCCTTTGACAAAGCATTGGGCAAATCGCTTTTATTCGCAACAATCACACAAGGAAGATTCTGAAATTTACTAAGCATTTCTTTTGCCTGCTGAAATGTGTGAGGGGCGGTAGCATCTATTACTAAGAAGACTCCCATAGATGAGGAGCCAAATTTATCAATTAATGGTTGGAATCTTTCATAGGAAGGGATTCCAAAAATTTCTGCTCTGTAGCCTTTATAATCGACTATACCATGCTCTATCCCAACTGTAGTCCCGAGTCTATCTACAGAAGTAAATTCTCTTGATAAGGCTTTTATAAAAGCTGTTTTGCCTGATTTGGCGGGGCCAATCACTGTTATTTTTGGTATATAAATTCTTATTCCATCTGGTTTGAATATCTTAAATTCAATTTTCTTTCCTTCGCCGTTTCCCCAGTCATGCTTTTTTATTTCCATAACTTGCCTTCCGATAGCATCTAATGATTTAACTTCGATTATTGCATTGAAAATTCTCCTTACCCTGTATAAAATGCTTTCCTTATAAGGCCATGCTATGAAATTATAAACGCCATTATGTCCTGCTTTGCTTATTTCATTATTTATTCTTTCAATACCTTCCAAAGCATCTCTTTCTCCGCACATATCCATTAGATTAGAAAGTGAATCAAAAACAACGATACCTTTTTCTACCTTATCAAACACTTCCAAAAGTACATCTTCATAACATCTTATATCATGAGGCTCTTCAACAATATATTCTGCGTCAGAAGGCGCTCCAATTAAGGAAGAATAACCATCTATAAAAATTATGTCATATTCCTTTATATTACAACCATATTCTGCAAACTTTCTTTCCACATTTTTTAATGATGTCTCAGATACAACATAAATTCCTTTTATGCCTTTCTTTATATTATTGTAAAGAACATGCATTGCAATGTTGCTTTCTTCCATACCAGGCTCAATATGGAATAGAACAGTCTTTCCATCTGGTATGCCATTTAAATATTCATCTAATTTTGGTAAACCTATCTCTATCATTTTTTACCCAATGCCTCGCTAATTTCCTTTGCAGTTTTTTCTAAAGCTTCGTAAATCTCCTCAATATTCGACTTTGTTACCACAGCCAACAAAGCATTGGGACCTGCCCCCATTGCAACTATTTTTCTGTTTTTCCCCTCAACAACAACTATCTTTGGCACACCTTCTTTTATCTCATCCATTGCCACCTCTGCAGAGCTAAGCAGGGTGGCAGACATTGCTGCAAAACTTTCTGCATGCACATCCTTCATATTTGAATATATAAGTAATCCATCTCTCGAAACAATGCAAGCTCCTTCAATATTTGCTTTCGATTCCAAATCATTGATTATTTTTTTATAAATCTCCTTCATTGTTATCTTAGAGTTATCATAAATTTGCTAATAAAACTTTCTAAAAATGTTAGGAAGGAAACAAATTATGCATCATTAAATAAAAAATATCCATTATTCTGAGGAAAATACGTTATTATGATGAAAAATAGCTACCATTGCTATTATTGTATGAGAAAAACAACAACATTCCAAAAGGTTTAAAGAAAATAAACAGGATGATTTTCAAGGCTTACTTTTATTATTTGATGAAGATAAAAAAATTTAACCGGAGGTGTGCAATATCGGAGAGAAGCATCCTAACGCAGGCTTTGAGATTTATGATAAAGGATGGAAAGAAGAAAAAAGAAAAGCACAGGAGTTAAAATACATGGTAGAGTAATAAATGGGTAAATCAAAGAAAAAAGGAAGAAAAGGAAGATTTCTGGTTTTAAATATTATTTCCGTATTTTTGTCAACAATGGCTCTCCCAAAATTTAGAGTTTTGTCAAATAAATGGAAAGGAAAGATTGTTATTACTATTGCATGGTGAATTACTATGACAGCATCTATTTCAATTTTTTGATGACCTCTCTTTTTGTTTGACAATCTCAAAAAATATCCGTACTCAACACAATCTCAAAAAATTTAGAAAAGATATTATATGACAAAATTATTACTAAGAATGGGAGGGGATGAAATGGATTTGGACATGGAAATAGATGCAATGTCTCAAATTATAAGAAATTTCTTGCATATCAATGTTGAAATTTGCAAAGATTGCAGGCAGAAAATAGAGTAATTCCATAGAGCCAAAAAACAATCTTATTTTCATCATTAGCTTGGACTTTGCTTTTTATTGGAATTTTTTCAATAAGAAAATGCGCCAAAAGAGCACTATAAATGGAAAAAGGAACTGTTCATTTCCTTAGATTGCATAATTTTCCTTTTACTTCATTTTCTTTGCATATTCAAACAAATTACCAGCTTTGTATATGTCTGCTTGAACTTTTGACATTGGTTTCGCTTTCGCAATAAGCTTCCCATCTTTTAAAATATCTCCTGTTAGAAAATTTACTTCTATAATGTCACCACTTTTCAATCCAGCTTTATCAATTTCCTTACATTCCAAAACAGCTAATCCAGAGTTAATTGCGTTTCTTTTATAAATCGCACCAAATGACTTTGCTATTATTGCCTTTATTCCCAAAGCTAAAAAGCAATCTACTGCATGCTGACGAGAGGAACCACATCCAAAATTTTCTCCAGCAATGATAATATCTCCTTCCCTCGCCCTTTTAGGGAAATCCTGCCAGCCCTCAAGATTGCTAAAAGCATATTTTGCCATCTCCTTTTTATCAACGATATGCAAATACTTATTATGATAAATCATATCAGTATCTATATCATCAATAAGCTTCCCATCCTTTTCCAAAACCCATATTCTGCCAACAACTTTCATAAATCATCCACCTCCGTTATATATCCCGTAATAGCAGAAGCTGCTGCTGTTTCAGGCGACGCCAAATAAGTGTCACCATCTCCTTGCTTCCCTTTAAAGTTCCTATTGCTTGTAGAAACCTGCACTTCCCCCTTGCCAGTCATTCCAAGCTGACCAGAGGCACATCCGCCACACCCAGCATGACTTATGATTGCGCCAGCATCAAACAAAGTTTTTATTAAGCCCCTATCAAGCATTTTTTGCCATACTTCGCGGGTGGCGGGAACAATTTTCATCATAACATTCTCAGCTATTTTCTTGCCATGTAAAATCTTAGCAACAGCTTGCATATCTTCAAATCTTCCATTGGTGCATGAACCAACGAAAACACTATTTACTTCTATACTTGGTAACTCCCTAACTTTTTTAACATTAGCTGGACTTCCCGGCAACGCCACTAAAGGTTCAAGATTACTCACATCTAAATCTATTTCCATTTCATAATTTGCATCTTTGCCTGCATAAACTGGCTTTATATCTTTTTTAGCTCTCTCTTTGCAAAATTTAATTACTTCTTCATTTGGAGGAATAAAGCCAATTATTCCTCCCATTTCTGTAACCATTGAAGCAAGAGTTATTCTTCCTGCCAAACTTAACTTTTCTACAATTTCTCCATAAAATTCTATTGCTTTTCCAAGAACTTTTCTTTTTAATTCCTTAACGCAAAACAAAGCTAAATCCTTAGCTGTCCAGTTTGAATCGGGCATGCCAATAAAATTAACTTTTACTGTAGGAGGAACTTCAAACCATGTTTTTCCAGTTTTAAAAACAAATGCTATATCAACGTCTCCCATTCCCTGTCCAAATGCTCCTATTGCTCCAAGTATATTAAAATGACTATCTGTTCCTACTGCTGTTATGCCTGGATAAGCTAAACCCTCCTCCATAACAACGTGACTTCCTATGCCACGATTTACATCAAAAACTTTTATTCCATTTTTTCTTGCAAATTCCCTGCATATCTGCTGATTGTTTGCATATCCAATTGTGTTTGCGGGAGCATTGCAATCAAATGTAAAAAATGTTTTTGAGGTATCATCAATATAATTTCCATCATAATTTTCCAATAGATTTTTTACAACCTGTGCTCCAGCAAAATCACGAGCTGTTCTTAAATCAACATTAAGCCATATTGTTTCTCCAACTTCCACTTTATCTTTGCTATGCATTTCAAATATTTTTTCAATAATTGTTGCCATTGAAAATAAATATAAATGGGATATAAATCATTGATGCAAGTCAAGCATAGGATTATCACCATTGCATGAAGATTTTATTGTGACAACACTAAATTTTTGGGATTTTGCTAATGGTATAT
>JAPDJT010000019.1 GCA_029258955.1 Thermoplasmatota archaeon | reverse complement strand
GTCAAAGAAAGTTGATATAATAAACATAGCAGCATAATCATATGGAGAAATTGCAAAATTTCTTCCTTTCTTGCTTTTCTTATAAAATGGTTTGCCAATTTTCTTTGCTTTGCTTCGAACAAAATAGTAAAAGTTTTTTACATTGTGCCTTTTTAGCTTTGGCTTTGGCATTTCCCATCCCCTCCTGCTCTTAAGAGGATGGGAATATTAATTTTTTATAGAATTTTTCGACGAACCCTATAAGATGAGAAGTTTCCTTATTTACCACTTGTAAGGTTTCATTAATGGATGCCAGTCAAAGTTAATCCATGGGATTGTTATTTTGTAAAAAGATATTTTTCCCATAATTGGTTTCGGCAGTAATCTGGGTCTGTCCCAATAGTTCCTATCCCAGAAATTGCTATTCCTTTTAATGCAACATGACATATAAATTATGCAAACCCTCTAGATAAAAACCATTTAAAGCATATTATGTTGATTCTGTTGCTGCCTATATTCCAGAAAATAGTCCTCCCTCCATAGCTATATCTTCTCCCAAACAAAACTATCTTTACATTTTTGATAGGGATTATGAGATTTCCAGCAACAGTTATTATTGGAAGTAAAACAGTTAGAATAAATGCATGTGATGAAAGCGGAATAGATAGAGTTGAAATTGTGTAGATGGAGTGTTGCAAGCAACGCTTAAAGAAAATTACAGCTGGATATGGAAAGGATTTGGGTAGCATATGATAATAATGGCTTAAATGCAACAGATAGCATATCAGCATACCTAATCTAAGCAATTATATATATGCATAAGATTTTTCATAGAAATGATTTGCTTAGGTATAGAAGGGACAGCTCATACAATTGGTGTAGGAATAGTTGAGAAGAAAAATAATAAATGCAATGTTTTGGCAAATGTTTCTAAAATGTATAAGCCAAAGGAGGGAGGAATTCATCCAAGAGAGGCAGCCAATCATCATTCAAAATATTTGCCAAATGTAATAAAAAATGCTTTAGAAAAAGCAAAATTGGAAACAAAGGAAATAGATTTAATTGCTTTCTCAATTGGTCCCGGGTTGGGGCCTTGTTTAAGAACTGCTGCTACATCAGCAAGAGCTTTGGCATTGTTACTAAAAAAACCAATTGTTGGGGTAAATCATTGTATTGCTCATCTGGAAATAGGAAGAGCTTTAACTGCTTGCAAAGACCCTGTTTTGCTTTATGTTTCTGGAGGAAATACGCAAGTTATTGCATACATGGGAGGAAGATATAGAGTGTTTGGCGAGACCTTAGATATAGGAATAGGAAATTGCTTAGATAAGTTTGGAAGGGAAGTTGGCTTACCTTTTCCAGCTGGTCCAGAAATAGAAAAGCTTGCAAAGAAAGGAAAGAAGTATGTTGCTCTGCCTTATTCTGTAAAGGGAATGGATGTAGCCTTTTCTGGCATACTTACAGCTTGCATAAATCTTATAGGAAAAGAGAAAATCGAAGATTTGTGCTATTCATTGCAAGAAACGTGCTTTTCAATGCTTGCTGAAGTTACAGAAAGGGCGATGGCTCATACGGAAAAAGAAGAGGTCTTGCTTGGAGGAGGGGTTGCGTGCAATAAAAGATTGCAAAATATTATAAAAACAATGGCTGAGGAAAGAGGAGCTAAATTTTATTGCCCAAAAAATGAATTTCTAGTTGATAATGGAGCAATGATTGCATGGACAGGCATTTTAATGTATGAAAGCGGAATGGAAATGAAGCTGGAGGAAACAAAAGTAAGGCAGAATTACAGAACAGATGAGGTGGAAGTAAAATGGAGATGATAAAAAGAGGGGCGGAGGCGGAAATTTATCTATCAAGTTGGAGAGGAAGGAAAGTGGTTATAAAGAGGAGAATAAGAAAAAAATACAGAATAGAGAAAATAGACAGTCAAATAAGAGAACAGAGAACGAAAAGAGAAGCATTGCTTATAATTTCTGCAAGAAAAGCTGGAGTAAGTGTGCCAATTATATATGATGTTAGATTGCAAAGAAAGGAAATTGTTATGCAATATATTGAAGGAGAGAGATTGAAAGATGTAATTGATATGAAAAGTAAAGAATGGCAGAAAAAAATCTGCTATATGATTGGCAAGAGCATTGCAAATTTACATAAAAATAGCATAATACATGGAGATTTAACAACATCAAATATGATTTACAAGAATGGAAAGCTTTATTTTATTGATTTTGGGCTTGGAAGCAAAAGCAAGGAAATTGAGGATATGGGTGTAGATTTGCATTTATTAATGGAAGCCTTTAAATCAGCTCATAGAAATGAAGCGTTATTTGAATGGGTTACAGAAGCTTATATGAAAAATTTTGAAAATGGGAAAAAAGTTTTAAAAAAGGTAGAGGAGATTGCAAAAAGAGGAAGATATATGAGGAGAGTAGAATGATTTATTTCATAACAAGCAACAGGCATAAATATGAGGAAATTAAGAAAGCAATTGATTTTGAAATAGAAATGCTCACAATATCATATCCAGAAATACAGGCAGAAAGTCTGGAAGAAGTTGCAAAATATGGTATAGAATACTTAATTGATAAGGTTAATGGAGATTTCTTTATTGAAGATTCCGGCTTATTTATAAAGGCATTAAATGGTTTTCCAGGTGTCTATTCTTCTTATGTCTTCAAAACAATTGGAAATGAAGGAATTTTAAAGCTAATGGAAAAAGTCGAAGATAGAGAAGCAGAATTCCAGTCTGTTATTGCTTTTTATGATGGTGACATAAATATCTTCAAAGGAATATGCAAAGGGAAAATTTCTAAGGAAATTAAAGGTAATAGAGGATTTGGATACGACCCAATTTTCATTCCAGAGGGAAGCGATAAAACATTTGGAGAAATGGAAAGAGAAGAAAAGAATAAATTTTCTCATAGAGGAAAGGCAGTTAAAAAATTTGCAGATTATATTAAAATGAGGGAATTTTACTAATCCGGGTTTGTCAAAAATGAAAGAAAAGATTATCATTACTTCTTTGCATGATAGGAAATTTACTATGAGAACATCCCATTTATTTATTTTTCAACACCTCTATTAATCCACTATTTCTAAATGAATTTCATTTCCATTATAGTCATAAGCTTTCCATGTGTCATCTTCATAAGGATATGCAATTATTATATGCACCCTTCCATGCTTTTGGAATGTATGCAAATCTCCTTCAGATGGTTCAGCACTTCCGCTAGGATGAGAATGAACAGTTCCAACTATTCGCCTGTCGAAAGGAGCCATGTAAATGTTAAAAGTTGCATGGCGCCTTCCATATACCATTTGAGGAAGCAAAACCAATTCAGTTATTATATCTTTGCTGTTTCCTAATGATAGCAATGCTAAAAACTCTCTTGGATGCAATTCCTTTGCAGAAGCTTTTATTCCTTCTAGGCAATCCCTGGCAATCCCTTTTATTTTCATTGTTATTTTATCCTTTCCATGAAATAAACTTTTTGGAAATACGAAAATGAAAAAAAAGGTTGCCATTGATAACATTGCATGGGAGGAATTCCCTTAGACCCTTTTCATGAGTTTATTGAATAAATGAAGAATTAGCTACCATTGCTTATTGTATGAAAGAGAATTTTACCATGACACCATTCATTTCATTAAATTTTTGATTGAGAGTAGAAGTAAGTTATAGTAAATTCCTTTCATCACCAATTGCCAATAACAACATTTTCATTAATTCAATGAACCATCCAAAATCGTAAATTTTATTCTATGCCACTTAACCTAAAGCTGAGCTTTTCATAAATTTTCTTATAAAAATTATCTTTTAGTTTTATAAAAGATGCTTCATTTTCTGATTTTACTATTTCAAGTTTTTCATCTGGTAGAAAATCATGCGTAATTATTCCATCTATTGCAATTTTTGCCTTCTTTTCCACTTCAATTTCCAATTTTTTATCAGCTGGCACAACCAAAGCTGAAGCTATGTGGCGGAAAGGGGCTATTGGAGCTATTATATAAACTTTTAGGCTTGGGTCAACAACTGGTCCGCCTACAGATAAAGCATAACTTGTTGAGCCCATTGGGGTAGAAATAATTAATCCATCTCCATAAATAGTTTGGGCAAGCTCACCATCAACATATAGTTTAAGGAGTAAGATTTTTCCAACATTTGCAGTGTGTATGGCAATTTCATTTGATGCATCTGGCAATTCTTTACCATTTATTTTTGCCTTTATTTTGAGCCTCTTTTCAATGTAATACTCTCCATTCAACAATTTTTTTATTGCTTCCTCTGCCTCCTCTGCTTCAACTTCTGTTAAAAACCCTATTCTACCAGTATTTATTGAAAAAATAGGTTTTGTTGTATGTTGCAGAGTCATTAAAATCGTTCCATCTCCTCCCACTATTACTATTGCATCAGCCTCTTTCCCTATTTCCCTTATTGAATATCCCCTCTTCCCAAGATACTCAGCTATTTTATATTCCAGAATGGCGTCACCAAGCATTTCATAAACTTTCTTTCCAATTAAAAAAGAATCTTCAGATGGTTTGCAAATGAGACCCCATTTCATATTAATTCCTCCAAGATATCTTTGCTCGCAACAGCCAATACACTACTCCTTATTTTTAAATCAAATGGAACATTTAAAATTTCTCCATCTGCATTATAAACTTCTCCTTCTGCCTCCCTTACTATCAAACATCCTGCAGCGAAGTCAGTAACTCTCAAACTTTCCTTAGGCATAAAATAGGCATGCACCGCCCCACTTGCCACTAAACACATTTCCAATGCAGCAGCACCCATTGCTCTTATCGTTTTTAAATTTGCTAACTTCCATGTTTTTTCATTTCCTGATTCACCAAGAGTTAGACAATAAATTATATCTGAATAATCTCTGCTCACCTCTATTCTTCTTCCATTTAAATATGCTCCATTGCCTTTATATGCTTCATATATATCTCCTGTTGGTATGTTTTTTACAATTCCATATTCAACATCATCTGTTGCCTTTTTTCCTATTGCCATTGAAATTCCATAAAAAGGAATTCCATGAAATGCATTTCTGGTGCCATCTATAGGATCCATAACTATTGTGTATTCCTTTCCATTATCAATAAATCCAATTTCCTCCGATAATATATTTGCTTCATTTCCAATAACATCCAAAGCTTCATCTTCAGCAACTTTATCAATATAGAGAGTGGGTGTTCCATCTGCCCCCATTTCAAGCTCAAGCCCAAACTTATTTTTATCTTCCTTCTTTACCCTCCTATCAATGGCTTCTACAGCTTCTTTAACCATATCAATGAGTTCATCCATTGTTCCGTATTATTTCAATACCATTAAAACTTTCTGGTAAAGGATATGCACATTAAAATTACTTTGACCGCTAATTAAAGAGTATAACCGTGTCACCCAAGACAATGCTTTCTTTTATTTCATTTTACTAAATATAAAAATTGAAGTAAAAGCCTATAAATCAAAAATAATATAGAATTATGAAATCACTGCTTGCAATTGCAATGGTTATTTTGCTTATTCTACCTTCCTATGGCTTAGTTGAAACAAAGGAAGAATTAAGCAACAATTTCATTGGACATTTTGAAAAGAAAGCATACATAAAAGCTGGAGATGATTTTTACATTCATTTTAGCCCTAATGAAGGAATAGAGTTTAAAAAACAAAATTTCAATCTGTCCCATACAGAAAAAGTTGCATTAGCAAAAGCTCCAGAATGGATTAGGCAAAGACTCGCAAGACAATTTGAAAACCTAAGCGATGAATATGCTTGGCTTATAATAAATTCGAGCAAGAAATACGCAGATGAAATAGCATTTTGCATAGCTACTTGCCCAACAAATGCAATGCCTTCATTGCAACTTTTGTATGACAATGCTTATTTCATTTACAAAAATGATGAATATTTAGATTATGTTGATGTCATAGATTTTGATAATGGTTCCTCAACGTTAAAATTTAAAACTTTAGAGAATGGCAAGGAAAAGGAAATAATTTGTCCAATGCAAATTTATTACTGGTATGTTGTCCATCCTCGCATTACTTTTGAAGATGCAGAATATGTTTATGGAAAATTCTGGAGAGAATATCTCTTTTATCATAATGATATTGGTTATCCATTACTTATGGAAAAATTGCATGGAATAAAATATTTGTGGGATAATCAATCATATCATCCTCCTAGCCATAGAACATGGAAATGGAGCATGGAAAATCATCCAACAGCTATAGAAGCTATAAATTACTGGGTTGGAAAAACAGTGAACCAGCTTGCCACCGGCGATAGACCAGGGCAACCAAATGTTATTGCTCATGAGCACAATGGATTTTGCGGGGAGTTGCAACAAATTGCTGTAGCTGCTCAAAGAACCGCTTTGATTCCAAGTGTTGGAATAAATAATTTAGGAGAAGACCATGTATGGCGAGAGTTTTGGTGCAATGGATGGCATCAGTGCGACAACTGGTGGGCAGATGGTGGGGGGAGCGTTGATAATTATGATGAATACCGTTACATATGGGGAAAGATAGTCTCCGCCTTTTTTGGATGGAGGGGAGATAGTAGCATATATGATGTTACAGCCAAATATATAAAGCCAGAAGATAGGGCAAAGGTGGTTGTGGAAGTAAGAGACTTTTTTGGAAATAAAGTAGATGGTGTAAGAGTAATGGTATTTGGAACTTGGAAAGCAAATAATTTCAAGAATAAGCTTTGGAATAAATATGTTGATAAGATTTGGCAGAGATTGCCGGAAAAATTTAGACAGAAATGGCAGGAGAAATATGAAGAGATAGAGAAATTTTATAAGGAAAGAGTGCCTGGCTTAATTCCGTGGATTATTCCAAGTATATGGAACTATACAAATACAGATGGAATATGTAGCTTTAATTTAGGCTTGGGGCATAGCTATCTATTTGTATTGCAAAAAGATGAGATTTTTTATTTTGGACCGTATAGCATAGGAAAAAGCAATGCAATGCATTACTGCTTAGCTTTAAGAGCCAACTCAACAAAGCATATAAAAATAAGATTTATATTGCCAGATATAAAAGAAAAGTTAAAGGCAAATATTATCTCCTCGCCAGAAGGAAAATACCATTTTAAGATTAATTTCAAATGCAATGGTTACATATATCAAAGAAATCCTTGGGATTGGAAGTATGGAATGTATCCAACAAAAGCAAAAATAGATTTCTTTATAGTTGATAAAGAAAATTTTGAAAGATATAAGGAGGGAAAGAACTTTGACTGCTATGAATATAGGTATGCCAGTAATGGAACCATCGAATTCTATTCAAATGATGAAATTTATATTGTATTTAAGAACACAGCAAAAAGAACAGATGTAATATTAAATGCAAATTTAGATGTATATGGAGATGGAGAATTTATTCATATAGTTGAGCCAGGTGAAATTGCAAATGCAGGCATTGTTAAAATAAAAGGATATGCTACCAAAGAAGCAAGCATTGAAATAGGAAATGAAAAATGGAATGTTTATGGAAGTTTTGAAATAGAATGGAATGCAAGCGTTGGAAATTACAGCATAAAAGCAAAATGTGGAAGCTTTGTTAAGGAATATAAGGTGGAAGTAGTAGATTATTCTCCGCCAGAAATTCAACTGGAAACAAAAGAGGGAGCATATTATGAATTGCATTTAAAAGGAAAAGTTAGAGATAATGCTGGAATAAAAGAAGTATATGCATATATAAATGATTTTAAATTGCCTTTAAATGAAAGTTTCGATACAACACTTTTCTTAGAACCGGGAGATTATGATATAAAAGTATGTGCTATTGATAAAGCTGGATTGATGAGCTACGAGGAAATAAGTGTTGCTATAGTTGGAAATAAAAGTAAGCCTTTGATTCAGCGCATATATTTTGAGCCAGATATGCCAACAAATGAAAGCAACGTTATCATTTACGCTTTTGTTGAACCATCATTTTATAAAATAAAGGAAGTTAAGGTTATATTCAATGGAGAGGAAAAGCAGATGTATAGATATGCAGATAATCCACCCCAGCCACGTCATGAAGAAGACGCCCTCCGCAATAAAAGCAACGAACCAAGATATGGAATAGAAATTGGGCAACTTGATAAAGGAACTTATAAATTCAGAGTAAAAGCTATTGATACTGCTGGAAACGAAGCAATAAGTGATGAATATGAAATAGTAGTAATGTAACAGGGTTTATGGTGAATTAACAGCAAATAAGAATATACCACATGTTATCAACTTAAACACACTACCTTACTAAACATTTACATACAAATCCCTCAAGTTTCCTCTGTAGATCCTTAAATTCTCTATCAGAATATGTTTTTTCATCCAAAAAATTAGGATCTAAGGTTTTGGAAGGAATAAACTTTTGCAAAACATACAATTCAGCTCCTTCTACCAATTTTCCTATGCTGATAATATCTTCCTTAGTAAGTTGTGATTTTACAACTGTTGTTCGAAACTCATATTTTATGTTGGAATTCATAATCATTCTTATACTCCTCTTAATCCTCTCTGGGCTAATAACTGAATGGGTAACCTCCTTATACTTTTCCAGTGGAGCCTTTATATCCATTGCTATGTAATCCACCAAACTATGATTTATTATTATTTCCAGCATTTCTGGATTACTTCCATTTGTATCCAATTTAATTAGATAACCCATCTCCTTAATCTTTTGAATAAATTTTAGCAGATCTTGCTGCATAGTTGGTTCTCCGCCAGTTATTACGACAGCATCTATTTTTCCTTTCCTTTTTTCTAAAAAAGACAATATTGTTTCTTCTTTAATTTTCACCAAGGGCGTAAATGGAATAAGCTCGGGGTTGTGACAATATGGACATCTAAAATTACAACCCTGAGTAAATACAATACAGCTTATTTTTCCAGGATAATCTATCAATGAAAATTTTTGAAATCCACCAATAATCATACTTTGAATGTTTTTCTCAAATGATACTCTTCCTGTTTGCCTTTATTCCATTGCTCAATGGGCCTTAAATATCCAACTATACGAGAGTATATCTCACACTTTTTTCCACATTTTGGACATATTTCATGCTCTCCAGCCAAATAACCATGAGATGGACAGATGCTAAAGGTTGGAGTAATTGTAAAATATGGTAAACGATAGTTCTTGCATATTTTACGAATTAAATTTTTGACTGCCTCAGCATTTTCAATTCTTTCTCCTACAAATATATGCAGAACCGTTCCCCCAGTATATTTTGTCTGCAATTCCTCCTGTAACTCCAGCACTTCAAAAATATCATCAGTATAATTTACTGGCAATTGAGTGGAATTTGTATAAAATGGCTCCGCTCCTTTTCGATATTCTTCTTCGTTTGCGCAGATTATATTAGGATATTTTGCCTTATCTATTTTTGCAAGCCTATATGATGTGCTCTCCGCTGGCGTAGCCTCCAGATTATAATTATTACCTGTCTCTTCCTGAAATTCTATTAGTTTAGCTCTCATAAAATCCAAAACTTTAATTGCGAATTTTCTTCCTTCTTCTGTAGCAATATTCTCACCAAAAAGGTTAAGACAAGCTTCATTCATTCCCACTAAGCCAATAGTCGAAAAATGATTTTTCCAGTAACAACCGAATCTCTCATTTATATTTCTGAGGTAAAATTTTGAGTAAGGATACAAATTTCCTTCTGTGAACTTTTCCAAGACTTTTCTCTTTATTTCTAAACTTTCTTTTGCCAATTCCATCAGATTTTCTAATCTTTCTAAAA
>JAPDJT010000047.1 GCA_029258955.1 Thermoplasmatota archaeon | reverse complement strand
GAATGAATGATTATATAATTCCATTGAAAAAGAAATGCAATTGTGGAATAAATACACCTTTAATTGGAAAAATTGCTGGAAGAAAAGCAGATTCAATTATATTGCCAAGTGGAAAAATAATACCTCCTCTTTCATTGACAGGAATACCAGCGAAGGTTATGGAAAGATACGATAGTTTTATTGTAAAACAATTCCAAATTGTACAGAATGCTGTAGATGAGTTAGATGTATATTTAGTTATGGAAGAAGGAAATGAGGAGATAAAGAAGAAAATTATAGAAGGAATAAAGGAAGAATATGAGAAAAAATTGCAAATAAAAGTTAATGTCCAAGAAGTTGAAAAAATAGATAGCAAGGAACCAATTTCACCTGTTATTTTATCAAAGTTGGCAAAGAATAAATGAAAAAGATATATTGCAGAGACCATTTTCATTGTATTTTGTGCGGATATGACATTGTTTTTTTGTGATAATAGCCAATAACAACATCCCATTTCATTTTATTTGCTTGGAGTAATCAAAAGATTTATTGGCTAAGCTATTTAAAATTGTGGAAGTTGATTCATCATTAAAAATTTATGTGGAAGATGGAGTGTATGAGCCAGCTGAAGACAGCTATTTACTAATAAAGGCATTGGAAGTAAAAGGGAATGAAAAGATATTGGATATGGGAACAGGTTGCGGAATAATTGCTCTTCATTTAGCAAAAAAAGGGTGCAAAGTAGTTGCTGTAGATATAAATGAAAAAGCAATTGAAAATGCAAAGAAAAATGCAAAAGCCAATGGATTAAAAATAGATTTTAGGAAAAGCAATTTATTTGAGGCAATAAATGAAAAATTTGATTTAATCGTTTTTAATCCTCCTTATTTGCCTACAAAAGGGGAGGATTTAGCTTGGGATGGTGGAAGAGATGGTATAGAGATAATAAAGAAATTTTTAGAAGATGCAAAAAATTATCTGGAGAGAGATGGTATGATTTATATTGTTTTAAGTAGCTTATGCAACATAGAAAAATTAAAGAAATTATTTGAAAAGAAATACAAATTTGAAGAAGTTTTAAAGCAGAATTTTTTCTTTGAAAGATTATGTGTATATAGGCTTACTTTGAAATTAAATAAATGACCAACCAAAAAAGATAGATGATATTACCAAAATCAGGATAAGAATGATAAATATTCTCCATAACCATTTTTTCATCCTTTTCATTTTGAAATGATTTCCTGCAAAATTTTCTTTACTTTTTCCTTAAATTCCTCTAAATCCCCCTCATTCACAACAACTATATCTGCCATTGCTATGACATTTCCAAGCCCCCATTCTAACTCTCTTTTCTCTCTGATTTTTAAATCCTCAATATTTTTACTATCATCTTCCCTTCCCCTTTTCACGAGCCTTTCATATCTTGTTGCAGGCGAAGCATGTATGGCAATGAGTATAAAATCCTTAATTTCTTTTCTGAATCTCTCCACTTCTTCAATATTCCTTATGCCATCAATTACGACAATTTCTTTTCCCTTTATTTTTTCCAAACATTTCTTAGCCCATATATCTTTTCCATATTCTTTTCTCATAACATCTGCAAGCTTCCCAACATTTTCATCTGTAAGCTTTAATCCTCTTCTTTTAGCTTCTTGCCTCACTTCATCCCCCATGCTTATAATTTCCAGCCCCATTTCCCTTGCAACTTTTACTGCCTCTGTTTTTCCTGCGCCTGGCATTCCTGTGAAGGCAATGGCTTTCATAGTAAGCAATATAAGTTTTTCATTCTTTATTTTTATGGATTTATACTTTGCTTTGCTAACATTTTTTCTAATAAACTATATGATGGATCCTATAGGCAATGTTCCTGCTTTCATTTCAATAATAAAAAAAGATAGGAGGAGAAAAGCTGTGAAATACTTGCTTATTTGCTTAATCATAATTCTTTCATTTGCATTTATTGCCAATTTGCTTTTTAAGCTCTTCAGCATAGCAATTAAAATTTTTAGAATTGTAGCTGGTATTTTGCTTGTCATTTTGGGAATAAAAATGATATTTTTAAAACATAGGGAATTACGACCTTTGCCTTTCATAATTTCATTATATGCAGGGCCAGGTGTAATAACAACAACAATTTATATGCTTAGCAAAGCAGATGGATTGGAGGAAGAAATATTTGTTTATATAACCGTTTTTTTAGCTACTCTTTTTTCATGGATATGCATAGCATTATATGAGAGATACAAAAAATATTTTGAAGGAATAATAAAATATGCCATTAACTGGAAAGCCCTTCTTTTAATAATATTTGGGACTTATTTCATAATAGATGCTATTTTTTAAATGTGAATATGTTATGCCATCTTATATTAGCATAGTGCTAATTTTCCGGTTCGTCAAAAAAATGAAAGAAATGGTTACCATTGGCTATTGTTGCATGGAAGAAAATCACTAAGACAACTTTCCTTTTCATTATTTGACAATCCCGCTATTTTCATATATAGCAAAAATAACTTTAAAGAGAAAGCATATACCATTATGGCTTACGCAATATTTGAAATAGAAAAGGAAAATGAAAAAATTATAGATGAAATAAAGAAAGATGATTTGGTAAGCAGGCAGAGCATATGGACTAGAGATGCAAAATCTCTCGGCTTGGAAGGAGAGAACATCTATTTAAAAATTGAGGGAGATGAAAAGGCAATTGAAAAAGCAAAGGAAATTATCGGTGATAAAGGAAAGCTTCTAGAAGGAGAAGAGGCTGTGAAAATAAATGAGAAATTTGTTGCAGATGAAGAAAAGGCTAGCGAAGGAATGGGCTTTATTTTTGGATGATGAAAGGGAAATTAATAACATTTGAAGGCATAGATGGTTCAGGGAAAACAACCATAGCAAAAATTTTACATAGTAAAATAGAAAAATCAATCTTTACTACAGAGCCTACAGATAGCTGGCTTGGCAAAAGCGTTAAAAAAGCTTTAGAAGAAAAAAGAGACGCAATAACAATTGCTTTCCTTTTTTTAGCTGATAGAAATGAACATATTAAGGAAATAAAGAAGTGGCTGAATGAAGGAAAAATTGTGATTTGTGACCGCTTCATTGATTCAACATTTGCTTATCAAAAAGAGCATATAAAAATGGATGGCGTTGAAGAATGGTTGGACTGGCTACACAAGCCATTTTTCATAAAGCCAGATATAACTTTCCTTTTAGTAATTGAGCCAAGGAAAGCAATTGAAAGAATAAAAGATAGAAAGTTGATTGTATATGAGGATGAAAAATTTCTGGAAAAGGTGCAGGAAAATTATCTGGAAATAGCTAAAAAGGAAAAGGATAGAATTGTAATAATAGATGCTGAAAAAAGCAAGGAAGAAGTGGTGGAAGAATGCTATAAAATTTTGAGAGCAAGGAATATCATTTGACTTCTATTTCTTCTCCTGGCTCTATTATTATTACTTTCGCCCCTCTTTGCTCAGCCAATCTTTTAAATTCCATGGCATCAGCTTTTATCAAATCGAATGTATTGTAATGCATTGGTATGTTTATCTTTGCCCCTATCCATTCTGCTGCCATTGCTGCCTGCTTTACATCCATTGTATATCTTCCCCCTATTGGCAGTAGAGCAACATCTGGTTTGTAAAGCTCACCAATAAGTTTCATATCTGAAAACAGGCAGGTATCGCCAGCATGATATACAACGCCTCCTGATTTTATAACCAAGCCAGCTGGAGTTGTTGAAATTGAAAAATCTGTCTCATCTAAGCCTGAAGAATGCCAAGCTGGCGTCATATAAATTTCTGTATTTTTTACTTTCACTCCTCCTCCCATATTTATTCCTTCTGCATCTACTCCCTTTTTGATGGCATATTGAGCAATTTCATGGATGGCGACGAGCTTTGCATTGTTTCTCTTTGCTATTTCTATTCCATCTCCTAAATGATCTCCATGTCCATGAGTTACTGCAACTATATCAACCTCTATATCCTCAATTTTTTCCTTGCATAATGGATTTCCCGTAATAAATGGGTCAACGATGATTCTATCATTTCCCTCTATAATAAAGCAAGAATGCCCAAGCCACTTCAGCTTCATGATGGTGTATATGAAAAAGAAGAAAAATTTTTTGTTTGGGGTAAAAGAAAAATGAAAAGATATCACTGACTGAAACTCTTTTGCATGTGATTGATGAAATCATTGGCTATTACACGGAAAAGATTAATGTAGCAACATTCCTTCATTAATTTTTGTAGTTACTCTTTTCAAAATCTCGAAGAAAAATTGATTATTGGTCATAATGAAAGAAAAGATGCTATTGGCTGTTATTGCATAACCCATTATGACAGCACTTCCATTTCATTAAAATGAAAAAAGCTGCCATTAAATTTATCACATGAGAAAACCCATAACAACATCCTATTTCATCCACCAGAAACAACTCTAATTATTCTTATTTTATTTCCATTTATCTTTTCCTTATATGGAACTGGCTCGCCGTTAACAATAATGAGCACAGAATCTGGCGCAAGCCCCAGCTTTTTTAGCAAATCTTCTCCTGTAAATCCTTCTGGCATCTCAAGCTCTCTCTTGCCTTCCCTCATCTCCACTTCAACTTTCATAGCAAACTTAATAAGAGAGCACAAATATTAAAATTGCGCTGGGATAGCCTAGCCCGGTAAGGCGGCGGCCTCGAGAGCCGCTGGGCACAAGCCCGCGCAGGTTCAAATCCTGCTCCCAGCGCTTCCTCTCCCAAAATTTTAATTACACCAAAGGATATACAAACCATGGCTTTTGTGCCTACAAAAATGTTCCTAACGAAAGGCGTAGGAAAGCATAAAGATAAATTGCAATCATTTGAATTAGCTTTGAGGGATGCAGGCATCCAGCATTGCAATTTAGTAAATGTATCAAGCATTATACCTCCAAATTGTGAAATTATATCTGCTGAGGAAGGCAAAAAATTGCTAAAGCCAGGGGAAATAACTTTTGTTGTAATGTCTCAGAATGCTACCAATGAACCAAATCGCCTTATAGCTGCTTCTGTTGGCTTGGCTCTGCCAAAAGATAGAAGTTTCTATGGATATTTATCGGAATATCATAGTTACGGAGAATCTGCAAAAAAAGCTGGAGATTATGCTGAGGATTTGGCAGCGACAATGCTTGCAACTACGCTTGGCATTGAATTTGATCCTGACAAAGCATGGGATGAAAAGAAGCAGGTTTTCAGAATGAGTGGAAAAATTATAAAGACAGCAAATGTCACTCAAACTGCAAGGGGAGACAAAAATGGCTTGTGGACAACTGTAATTGCTGCAGCAGTTTTTATCATAGAATAATTTTATAAGCCAAGTCGTTTAACAAATTATGAAAAAATTATTGCTACTCTTCATACTACTCATTTTTATTGCACCTTCTACAAAATTACCAGAAACAAATGAAACAAAATTTGTTGTTCATAAGCTAACGGAGACAATGCCAGCTGGCAATTCAGATTCCACAGAATACTGGGCTTTGCTTATAGCAGTTGGAAGATATACTGTGCCAGAAATGGACCGTCCAAGCATGCTTGTAGAGGTGGAAAGGCTATACAAAACATTACTTGTCTCAAACTTCTGGAATGAAAGTCATGTAAAAGTCTTAACTGCAGAAAATGCCACCCATATTAACATAATAAAGGCTTTTAAATGGCTTGATGAAATGGAGGATGAAAATGATATTAGTTTGATTTACATTACTACTCATGGATTTCCAATTCTTTTTGATTTACCGCCTTTTGATGAAAAGGATGGCATGGATGAAGCTTTAGCAACTTATAGAGGATTTCTGCCTTTCTCCAATCCTTGGAGCTGGGAACCATTGGCTAATCCATTCGCCATCATAACAGATGATGAACTCAATTATTTCTTAAATAGGCTTGAATCAAAAGGAATTTGTTTAATTGTGGATAGCTGTCATAGTGGCGGTTTTAATGACAACTGGAGTTATGCAAAATCATATGACTTTGCAAAAGAGCTTGCAAAAGAACTTAAAGGAAGAAATAGAGTAGTATTGACTTCTGTTAGGGAAGAGGATTTATCATATGGCTCAATATTCAGCCACTATTTAATAGATGGTTTCAAAGGATATGCAGACAAAAATGGCGATGGATTTGTATCGGCAGAGGAGGCATTTTATTATGCTAAGCCATTAGTAATAAATGCTACAGAAGGTAGAATGGCTCCCCAAATTTTTGATGATTTTGAAGGAGAGCTTATATTAACTGAAAAAGAGCTTCCTCCATCCATGCCTGTCATAAAAGGAAATGATATTGGAAAAACAAATACAACTACAACATTTTCCATTTATGCAGTAGACCCTGAAGAAGATAGAATAAAATATTACATAGATTGGGGAGATGGCAATGCAGAGTATACAGTTTTTTATTCTTCTGGAGAAGAAATAAATGTAAGCCATATATGGAAAAAGGAAGGAACATTTGAAATTAAAGTTAAAGCAATAGATGAAAGAGGAGCAGAAAGTGAATTTAGTTATTATGTGGTGACAATGACAGATACGCAAGTTGACCAAAGACAGGTTGAAATGGATTATGCTTATCTAATAAACAATACAAGATGGCTCGCCCAATCATTTGTGCCATCATACAATAAGACAAGGAAAATAGAAATTGCTTTAGTTTGCTGGGCTGAAGGATATGATTTGATTTTATCAGTAAGAGATGATTTGAATGGAGAGGATTTGGTGACAGTTAAAAAAGAAATAAATCCAACGAAAGAATGGCAGATACAATGGATTTCATTTAATATAAATGCTGAATTAGAAGCTGGCAAAAAATATTATATTGTTTGCAGGAGCAGCGAAGCGCTGGGGAATTGCATGGGCTGTTGGTGCCGGCAATCCTTATGAAAAAGGAGAATTTTATACTTCAAATGATGCTGGAAATTACTGGAGCCAGAAAAATGCCGATGCCTGCTTTGTCACTTATTCATAAGATATGCAATATTCTTTATCATGTCTATCCATTTTAAGAAGGAATTGCAGGCAGCTCTTAAATTTGAAATGCTATCTGTTTCTATTTCCATAATTAATTTTTTTCCTTTCATTGAAAAATTTATTTTTGCTCTTGGCGCAGTCTCATATTTTAATGAATTAAAAATGAGGTGACTATGCTCATCTTCTATTTCAATGATTAACTTCATCTGGCTTTTAGTTTTTTAGCAATTGTCCCTCTTTCTTTATAAAATATTTTGCTTCCACAAAATGGGCATTTAATTCCCATTCTTTCTGTGTCTATTTCCACAGATTTTCCACATTTTCCACATTTATATGTCAGCATTTTATCTGCCCAATATACTCTTTATACTTTTTTCAACTTCTCTTCCAGGAATTGTTCTTGGCAAATATGCTCCGCCTGCAAATTTTGTTCCACATTTTCTGCATAGCCATATCCCTGTGCTTTCCCTTTTAACTCTTTTCCTCCCGCACTTTGGGCAGAGATGCCATTGTCTCTGCTTTTCTTCAATTTCTTTAATTCTATGCCTTATTTTGACTCCATATCTTGGACCAAATCTTCCTGCAGATTTAACTTTCTTTGTTCTCTTTGCCATTTTTATCCCTCTAATAGCCTTCTAATTTTCTTTGCCTGAATCTGCGCACGCTTTATATTATTTTTTATTTCATCAATAGTAAAGCTTCCTTTTAAACCTTTCTGCATCGCCCTTATGTCTCCGTTTTTATCTAAAGCAACAGTAAATCTAGCCTGAGCAATTTCCTCTTCTTCCAAACACGGATCTATTACAACAAAATCCTCATATTTTACAAATGTACAGCTTACTGGAGGAGAACCAACTGGCAATTTTTCATTTTCTCCCATTTCATATCTTTCATTTGGTATAATTGTTTTTTGCAGAGCTGCGCTCGCTGCCAATGAGCAAGCATCAAATAAATTTCCATCATAGTCAAGAACATGCAAATCAATAAAAACAATCCATACTTTCTCTCTTGGCTCTATACAAAGCTTCTCCAGTTTAATAAATTCTGATTCTCTTATTCCTCTATCAACAACTCTTGCAAGCTCAATTGCATCAGGAGTTGGTGGCCCCGGCTCAAATTCTGGCGATGCAAGAGGAGGAAGTTCAACAGAAGTAGTCATTACTCCTTCTTCTGGCGAGTCAGGATATGGTTCACCAACTTCAAGTTTTATTCCAGCTAACACCATTGTATTTCCTATTCTTACTCTTGCTGAGCCCTCTGCCTTTTTAATTATATTTCTCTCAATTTTTATTGGTCTGTATTCATCTGGCTTTCTTCCATCAGGTCGCTTTCTTTCTTTTGCAAGCCTTGCCAGATGATCCCTTTTTATTGCAGATACTCTTTTAACTTCTGGTATTTCCATTTATCCCACCTCAAATGCTTTATATTTATTAAGCAAAGCTTTCCTTTGTAGCTTTGCTATTTCTTTACAACCTTTAATGGCAAGCTCTAAAGCTTCTTCAAATTCCTTATAAGTCATATGCCCATCCATCTGAAGCAATAAAATTTCTTCTGTTCTTGGTGCTATAGCAACTGGCAAGTCAGCATCTCCTTCCTGATCTTCTTCACTTGTCAAATCTAAAACTATAGTTCCATCTACTTTTCCAGCTGCACATGCCACCGGTATATCTCTCATGGGGATGCCAGCATCTGCTAAAGCTACGCCTGCTGCTGTTATTCCTGCGCATCTTGTGCCTGCTTCGGCATCTAAAACTTCAATGCTTATGTCTATGACTGTCCTTGGGAAAAGCTCTGTGAATATTACGCTTTCTAAAGCTTCAGATGTAACTTTTGATATTTCTATGCTCCTCCTATCTGGTCCAGGACGCTTTCTTTCCTCGACGCTGAATGAAGCCATGTTGTAACGAGCATTTACCAAAGCTTTTGTAGGATCCTGTATATGGCGAGGTAAAGCTTCTCTTGGCCCATATACTGCAGCAAGTACTTTATTCCCTCCCCATTCCAGATAGCATGAGCCATCAGCTCTGTAAAGCACGCCTGCCTCAATTTTTATGGGGCGTAGCTCATCTGGCTTTCTTCCATCCACTCTTTTTCCATCTTTTATCAGCATTTAACCACCTAACATTTTTATTATTCTTTCAGTTAGCCCGAATGTATGAGCTTCTTTTTCAATTTTCCTTATTGCTTTAATAAGCAAATCCACTTTATCATCTTCTCCCTTTATCCATATTCTCCCATTTTGCCCAACAAATATCCAGCATTGAGTGTATTTCTTGAGAATATTTAACATGGATGCATTCTTTCCTATTATTCGTGGAATTTTTGATGGTTGTACTTCTATTATTATTCCATCCTCTATTTTTCGACATGGCTTACCTTTCATACTTACCTCAACATTTCTTGCTTCATCAACAAGCTTTATTAAGGCAACTATAACGTCTCCTACTTTTAAATATTTGGCTGTCTCGCCATATTCCATTTTCCATGGAGCATCTTCCATGTTTAAAATAGCTGGATATGGAGCATTTATATCAACAATCCAAGCATTCTTAAAAACTTCTTGAATCACACCAATGACAGTATCGCCAACATTTGGGTCATATACTCCAGCTAAAGGAATAACATTTACATATTTCCCTTTATCTTCTAAAATCCCAAGGCGAGAGGCATACAATTTATCTCCTTCTTTAAATACTCCTTTACCTGGCAATTTACTCTTTGCATTTCCAACCACGCTCCCTGGCAAAACGATTCTCCGCATCATCTTAGTAGCCTTGTTACTACTTCTCCTTTAGTCAGAGCGTTTAATTTATCATAAAATTGTGTTTGCATTCCAGCTGGAATCTCAACAACACATTTAAATGAGCCATCTGCAAGCCACTCTTCCTTCAACATTTTAGCCATATTTATTATTTCTCCATAAGCTCTCCCTGCATATTGGGCAGGAATCTTCACCTCTATTTTTACATTTTCAATACTTATTGGCAGGATTGGACGGATAGCATCAATAACTTTTTTGAGCTGTTCCTCAACCGGCTTAAATGCATCTATATGAACTCCTGCCTCTTCAATAGCTCTCTCAATTCTATCCCTAGGATGAGGAAGCTTCGTGCGGGGATCCATTGCTGATTTTGCAATGTAGTCAACAATTGCCTTTCTTTTCCTTTCCTGCATTTCCTTTCTTTGTTTTGTAGTGAGCTGGAAATCCCCTTCCTTTATTATTTTTATTGCTATCTCTGCCACATCAGTTGTTCCAAAAACTTCATTTAATGCTTCTTCAGATGCCTTTTCTCCTTTCTTTGCATCCTTGAAAACCAAATCTATTGCCAAATACTGCATTATATCAATTTTCTTTCCTTCCAATATCATTTCAACTGCTTTAGGATCAACTAATATTTCAAAATGCTTGCCCTTCTTATCATATCTTGCTATAATTGCCTCATCTAAGGACACCATTTTACTCGCCTTTCGCTTCCTCAAAATATTTTCCTGTTTGTTCAGCTGATAATATTTCAAAAACTTTTCCTTCTTCAACAACTCCTATTTCAATTGCCCTCTTTTCCAGCTTTTTCTCTGTTGCATAAATTAATGCTTTTAAGCCAAGTATAATTGCCTCATCTCTCTCCATTCCTTCTTTATAATTTTTCTCGAAATATTCTATCGCCAAATCTCTTCCTTCTCCTTCTGCAGTTGCTTTATATTCCATCATAGCTCCAGAAGGATCTGTTGCAAACAATCTCGCTCCAGTATCATCTACTCCTCCAATAAGCAAAGCTG
>JAPDJT010000002.1 GCA_029258955.1 Thermoplasmatota archaeon | reverse complement strand
TCCCAGCGAAAAACATTTTTTCTTTTAACTAATTCCATTAATTGTTGAAGCATTTCCATCCCCTCCTGATTCTCCATCAGGAGGGGTATTTCTTATTTTTTAAATTTTCAAATTCTTGACAGTCCCATGACAATGCTGTTATGAATTGGAACAAATGGAAAATGTGAATAGTCTCTCAAAAATGAAAGAAATGATGTTATTGACTATGCTTGTGTGGAGAAAACTACTATAGCAACAACTTTTTTCATTTATTTTTTGATGAACCCAAATTAAATTGATTGCTTTTTAATGCAAGGAATTCAGAGGAATTAAATGACTAGCAATTCATATAAAGAGGCAAGTAATTACATTCATGCTTATAACAGAGCCTGATAAAATAATGGAAATTGCTAAAAATGCAAGAAATGTTGCTGTTGTTGGAATATCAAAAAATAAGGAAAGGGCAAGTTATCAAATAGCGGAGCAAATAAAAGATAAGTATAATCTTTTTTTAGTAAATCCAAAGTATGCAGGAGAAGAAATTTTAGGCAAAAAGGTTTTTTCATCTCTCAAAGAAATAAAAGAGAAAATAGATATTGTAGATGTTTTCAGAAATCCAAAGTATATTGAGGAAATAATAAAGGATGCAATAGAAATTAAAGCTGACACAATATGGCTTCAGCCAGGCTCCGAAAATATGGAAGTTATTGAGAAATATAAAGATCAGATAGATATAATTTATAATAGCTGTTTGGGTGTTGTAAGCAAGCAAATCTAAATGAAAAATGATGTTATGATTGCAAGAATTCTATAGCGATATCTCATCAGATTAATTAAAATGAAAAATAGTTGTCATTGCCTATTCTTTCATATATATTCGTTACAGTGACTCATTCCATAAGTATAGTCACTAACTTATTGCAGAGAAATTGCCAAATGCCATTATTGCATGAATTTATGGTAGCAACAGTCTTTTTTCATTATTTTTGGATTCATCATTTCATAGTGTGTTGAATGAATGAATTGTTGCCATTGGCTATTATCACATGGGAGAATATGCCATAACAACATTCCATTTCATTTAATTTTTATTCCTCATTTCATAACAATCTATATATACAACATTGCATTGCAAATCTATGCAAAATCTGCAGAAATATGACTATGACAAGCTGTTAAAGAGGGCAATGCAAGCTTTGCCTAAGGATATTGTTGTAAAAGAGCGTTTCCAGATGCCAAAAGGAATAATTTTTCATGAAGGCAATACAACTATCTTAAAAAATTTAGGAGAAATTGCAGATAAATTAAATAGAGAAATAGAGCAGATTTTTTCCTATTTATTAAAAGAGCTTGGAACAGCGGGAGAATTAGATGGAGAAAGAGCTATATTTCAGGGAAAAATTCCTGAGACAAGGGTACAAGAAAGAATAGAGAAATATGTAAAAAGATTTGTTTTATGTAGAGAATGCGGAAGACCAGATACAAAGCTTATCAAAAGAAACAGAACTTTAATGCTCAAATGCGAAGCCTGCGGAGCCATACATCCAGTTACAGGCAAAATAAAAAGAGATTAAATATGCCAAGTCCATAGATTGTGGGCTAAAAAATTCCAGATAAATGCAACAGCTATTCCAATTACATTTGCTTTTAATGGATGCATACCAAAAACTCTGCTCAAAAAAATCAGAACAAAAAGATTTAACATTACTCCAAGCAAGCAAGCAAAATTGTATTTGCCCATTCTTTTGAAAAATTCTTTTATTCCTCCTCTTCTTCTGTCTCTAAATGTCCACAATTCATTTAAAGCAAATGATGCAAGAGTAGAGGTTTCTATACTAATTACACCAGCAAAAATTAAAGGTAGTTTTCCCAGCAAAAGCCAAAGCAAAAACTCATTTAAAAACATGGTTGATAAGCCTACAATTCCAAATTTCACCCATCTTATAATTTCTCCTTCCTTCCATGCAAGTTTTAACAAATGCTTTGAATACGTTGAATAACTTTCATTAAATTTTACCTTCTCCATATCTATATCCATATCTATATCTATTTCATCTATTTTTCCATATTTTCCCTTTGCCAAAATTTCAAGCAAAACTTTGCTTCCTATCGGATGAAGTTCTATATCTTTAATAACGCTTCTTTTTATCAAAAAAATCTCTGACAATGGGTCAGCAACGAGTCTGCTTTTTGGAAATAACAAATTTATCCCTAATTTTGCCAGTTTCGATTTTATATTTATATTTCTCCTTCCAACTACAATATCAGCCCCTTTCTTTGCCTTTTCCACCATTTTCTCAATGCACTTTTCTGCATTTTTTACATCGCAATTCATCAAAATGATATAATCTCCTTTACTCTTTTCAATGCATTTGAGCAATGAATTTGCCAAATCCCCTTCTTTTATGAAATTTACATTCTCATGCTCTATCCTGCTATCTTTTTTTCCTGCAATGAAAATTTCATATTTTCTGCTAAGTTTATTAACCAGCTTGTGCAAATTTCTTCCATAAGGAAATATTATTGATATCATGCTTTCTTCACTTTTAACTTAAGCCTTTCTTGTTCAATCACAATAATTTCCTCTCCTTCCTTTATTTCCTCCTCTGCCTCCGCCTGCCAAATCTCCCCCCTCACCTTTACCTGCCCTTTTGGTTTTAAATCAGTTATTGCTATGCCTTTTTCTCCTATTAAATCTCCCTCTCCTATCTTGGGCTTTGCTTTTTTTGCTTTCATTGCTTTAACAAGAGCATATGAAAAGAAAAGGGTAATAAATATTGCTACTACTATACTTGCTATTCTAAATGTTGCGAACCAATGCAGTGGCATTTCATGCACCGCCTTTTCTGCTGGAATAAGCATTATTCCAAATATAAAAGTGATGATTGCTGCAGTTGTCCAGAAACCAAATGTTGGAGTTAAAGCTTCTATTATGAAAAATATGAAAGCCAACGCAATAAGCAATATACCAGCTACATTTACTCCGATAAAGGATAATCCATATAATGCCAATATTATTAGTATTACTCCCAAAGTTTCAGGCAAATGAAAACCAGGGGTAAGAAAACCAAAAATTAAGCCAAACAATCCAATTGTTAAAAGCAATGAAGCAATTTGAGGATCAGAAATATAATTTATAAATTTGTCTCTCAAACTCCATTCTATTTTAACAATTTTTGCCCCACTTGTATTTATTGTATATTCTTGTCCATTAACCTTTACTTGCATACCATTTAATTTTTCAATAAGTTCATCAACATCCTTTGCAATTATTTCTATTACTCCTTTTTCTAAAGCTTCTTTTTCATCAATTGCAGTATTATTCATTACAAATTTTTCTGCCACACTATTATTTCTTCCATGCTCTTTTGCTAATGCTTTAATTAATGTTGTATATGCATTTATTTCCTTTTGACTTGCTTTTTCTGGTGTGCCAGTAAGAGGATTTATTATGCGAGGCTGGCAGGCTCCTATAACTGTAGCGTTGGTCATTGCTGCAACATGGCTTGCCATTAAAATGAAAGCGCCTGCAGAAAATGCTTTTGCACCTCTTGGATAAATAAAAATAACTACAGGAATTTTGGCATTTTCAATCTTTTCTATTATTTTTTCCATAGAATTTGCCATCCCTCCATTTGTATTGAATTCTATTATAAGACAAATTCCATCTTTTTCTGCTGTTTCAATTGCTTTTTCAAATTGGTTTACTGTTCCTTGGGCAATCATTCCCTCTATGTTGGCAACATATACTTTTTTGCTATCTGCATTAACAAAGTTTATTGTGAGTAATAGTAACAAAGCAATGACAATTTTTTTCATATGGATAGAATATGGGTGTATTAAAAATCTTATTCAAAATTGCCATTTGCTGTATTGCTAGAAGAATTACCAACAATCAATTTAAATGTTAGCGTGTGTGCATCATATTTTTATAAGGATTGAAATTTTTGTACTATGAAAAAATTAGCAATAGCAATAATTGTAGTTTTCATTGCTTTACCAGCAGGAAATTTTGCATTTAAAAATGAGAGAAAAGATTTGCATGTAGAAAGCTTAAAAGAAGATTTTGACCCATTGGTGGATATTGTTGTTACAGTGGAAATAAAAGCTATTCGCTCCTTGGAGATGCCCCATTTAGGCAAAACATACGATAAAATAGATAAATATAGCAATCCAGATTTTTATGTTAAGGTTTTTATAAATGGTGTAGAATTCAGAAGCCCTGTTTGGAAAAATCAGAAATATGTTTATGAAAGCTGGAAAGCTTCATTAAATGTTCCAGATGATGTTGAATTTGTAAATATTACAATACAGCTATGGGATGCTGATGCTGGCATAGATAAATTATGCGATATAGATAACAACATAGATGATTTTCCAAAAAGTTATGATTTAGATTTAGTTTATAGCATAAAAACTGGACATTGGTTTGGAGATGATTATATCTCTCCTCCTGAAGGTTATTGGGGATATCCAGATTTAAGCGGATACGGAAGAGCAAATGGATGCGATGATAATAGCATATACCAAAATGATAGAGATTGTGAAATATGGTTCGACATATACCAAAATGATTATGATGGAGATGGTATTCCTTATTGGGTTGAAACAAATGTTTATCATACAGACCCAACTGTCAATAATAAAGGGGAAGATTTGGATGGAGATGGAGTGCCAATAGAATGGGAATGGAAATGGGGGCATTATTTCTTTAAACATTGGTGGGATGATGAAATAGAAGACATATGGTTTTATAGCCCGCTTACTTGGGAAGATCATGCAAATATTGATGAAGATGGAGATGGCTTAAGTAATGTTGAAGAATATCTAACATGGCAATGGGGTTCAGATCCATTTAGAAAGGATTTGTTCATAGAAGTTGATCAAATGGCACCTGGTCCAAATGGAGAGCCAGCAAGCTTTTTGCCAAATGCATCCAAGGAATTGCTAAGAACAGCTTATGATAAACACAATATTGTATATCATTTAGATGATGGATGTATGGGCGGTGGAGAAATAATACCTTTTGTTCCAAAAGTAAGTGGAAGAATGCTTGCAGAATACTATTATGATAAGTACTTTTTGCATTATGGAGAGATGGAATGGAGGAAAGGGATATTCCATTATGCTTTGATTGTGTATGATGCTGGTTTCAATGGATATGCATTGAGAAGAGATGCTTTTCAAATTTCAACAAAATACATTGAGCAAAAATGCAAGCAACTTTTCTTTGTTGATAGAGCAATAGTTTATGCAAGTGTTTTCATGCATGAAACAGGACATACTTTAGATATAAGAAATCCTGGCGTAGATAATCCAGATACAATGTATCCATGGAAACTGGATTATTGGAAATATACGCCCTATAAAAGCTGTATGAACTACAGATACACATATATCCTTGTTGATTATTCTGACGGAAGCCATGGAAAAAATGATTTTGATGACTGGGGTAGCTTAGATTTAACTTTCTTCCAAGAATAGTTAATGAATTTAATGAAAGAAATGATTGTTATTGACAATTTATTGAAGATAGCGAGATAATATTGCAAAAGTATGTATTGCATGGAAGTTTTTGCTATAGCGATGCTCATTTCATGACTCATTTAAAAGAGAAACCATGGAAAAGAAAAATTGATTGTTTTAAGAGAATAAAGTACCTCGTCGAAAGTTTTAAAGGTATATTGTAAACACATTTTTACCACTCGCAAATGCGTGCATAGATTTATCCCCTGTCACCAATATAGCGTTATATTTGATACAATCTTCAATTATCCTCTCATCCCTTTCCTTTCCCGACAGTCCTTTTGGAACATCATCTATTTTCCCTGGACTTTCTAATCTTATTCTTCCTATAGAATCAAATTTGGCTAATTCTTCAAATTCCTTCTTTCCTCTTGGAGTTCCATCACATTCTTTTCTGACCACTGGTGAAAGAATAACAGTAAAGTTTTCAAAAAATCTTGAGCTATTAAGGTCTCGCGACATAACCCGCCTTTGGATAGCATTACTATCTGGTAAAACGTATCCACAGTAATATCGGAGGGGTTATTCCAGCGTTTTCAATTAATCTATCGCACTCCCTATTCACGCATTTTATTCCACTTATTTCTCTTCCGTTTTTCTTGAAAACTACAAACTCTACACTTTTTAAGACTGAACCACAATAAGGGCAAACTAATGAAAGAGATTGAATAGAGAGCTTACCTTTATTGAATGCTTCCAAAAATTCGTCAGATAGTAACTTCTCATCAATTGGCGGTAAAATCTTTTTCACTTCTCCTGTTTTTCCTTCAATTCTTCTCACATTTCTAAAAGACCTTTTTACAAACCACGGCCACGATTTGTATTTTTCCCACCATGCTTTAAGCCAAGCATCAGTTTTTGGATCTCCTGCGTTTCCAGAACCCACTGATCGTCCGTTTACTTGAAATTCAGGATTTTCATTTATGGTTTTTATTACTGCCTCTCGTTGCCTTTTTGAAATAAGCGATGCAACCTTCACTTCAAGATATTTATCTTCTGAGTTTTTGGCAACAATAATTTCTGCTCCCTGCTTTTCTAAAAAGTTTAAAAATCTCTTCAAAGTATCTCCCATCCCGTAATCATCCAATACAATCCTACATTGTGAGATTTCAACTCTTCGGAAGAAAATAGAAAGTATTCGCTGATAACTCACGTCCATAATTTTATTTAAATTATATCTATCAACATGCCAAGGCGGGATTTTCTCATAGATAAAATTGAGGCCTTTACCCCTTAGTTTGTCTAGTTTGATGAAAATTTCATCCCAGTACCCAAATTTATGCCTGTTTTTAGTATCTGCTGGACCTATTATTAAATCCATCTCTTTAAAAAGTTCCTTGGGAAAGATTACACCAGTTAAAACTGTATGTCCGATTACCTCGCCTTTTCCCGTCTCATCTAAACCAATAAGAAAATCTTTGGTAGGCAAAACATAGGCAGAACCTACAACAAAATCTATATGTTGCCACGCATCGAATACTGCTGGATCCTTGGAATTTGAGGGTGTACTGTGAAGAGTTCCGTTCTTGTAGTAAGTAAAGGTAGAATCGGAAAATCTAACTCGCCATTCTTCGTAAGGTGCTTTAACTTTTTCCTTCACTCCGCCTTTATCGAGTAAATATTTTTTGATTTCTTCGGCATCTGATAAATTTACATTTTTCCAAGTTCTTCCTCCAGTCATTTTTTATTCTCTTAGATGGTGTAGAAAGTTTCTGCTAAAAGAGGGTTTTACACAACTTTTATTCAAACAATCTCCCAAATAAAGGTTAAAGCAATGTTTTCTAATATCCATCACCATAACATGATTTAATCCTTAAAAAAGTTATGGCAAAAAATATTTTTAAACGCTTAAAGCCTTAAAGCAACAAAGTATTCCTAATTTTTAAGGTACTAAAAATAACAAAAGTTATTTATTGACATGCTATAACATACTATGAAAAAATTGACTACTTTATTCATCTTTTTTCTTTTTACAATTAATTTTCCTGAGCCAAATGTGAATGACCATGAAGGAAAAGCAATTTTTGCATTTGTTGCAATTAAAACAACAAATGCAACTATCCCAGAAAAATATGTAGGTGTACTAAAAGATGCAAATATTACTCTCTATGGCAATACAACACTTGTAGTATTTCATTTGCTTCTTCTCTTTCCCTCTGTTTTAATAACAAATGAAACAATTGTCTTGCATATGAAATTTTTTATTGGGGTTTTATATTGGGAAGATGGATACGCCTGCATTATTGGTTATGCATTCATAGTAAAATGGGAATGGTAATATTATTATTCAGAATGAAAGGGTTGTTTAGCCATTTTATTTAATGAAATTCAATGAAAATGCTTATTGCTATGAGGATTTACTGTAGCAATATCTTTTCGTTTCTAAAGGTTCCATTAAAAGACAGCAATAATGAAAAACAATTGCTATTGACTTACTGCATAAAAGAAAATGACTACAAAAATGATGACATGTTATCAGGACCACTGCATAGATGATTTATCATAGCAATGCCTTTTTTTATTCGTAATTCAAAAGATTTTAATTGTAAAGGAACTTACATTTAATGAATGGGAAGCTGAATTATGAAATTATCTGGGAAAGAAATTATGAAAGAGGTTATGCAAACTGTAGGGTAAAAGTAGATTCAAAGGATAATATTGTTGTTTGTGGAATTGATAAAGAATACAAAGGACTGGTTTTAAAATATGATAAAAATGGAAATTTATTGTGGAGCGACCATAGCTTACCGGAAGTATATAAAAAGAAAATTTTTGATTTTGCAGCCATATCTACAACTTTAAATGAAAGTTTTGGTGGATTTCTTGATGTGGCAATAGATAAAAATGACAATATTTTTGTTGTTGGCTCATTTTATGAAGATGAAAAACATTGTCATGTTTTTGTGAGAAAATATAATTCAGATGGAAAAGAAATATGGACTACAAAATTCTCCCCTTTTCAATACAATCAAGCTACTGGGATAGTAGTTGATAAAAATGGAGATGTTTATATTGCAGGATATGGAGGAAATGTTAAGCCACCAAGCCTTAAAGGATTTATAGCAAAGTTCTCTGGCTTAAATGGAAGGATATTGTGGCATAGAAAAAGATGGAAATTAGGCAAGCCATTTACTGGATTTACAAGCTTAGCAATTCATGGGTATATATATGCTGTAGGCTTGGCTATAGGACTAAAAGATTATGAATTACTAATTACAAAATATGGAGTAAATGGATTGAAAAGAGGAGAAAAAACAATAGATAGGAAAATTTTAGCTGGAAAAATAATTTTTGATGGAGAAAATTTTGTAATTGCTGGGCAAATTGAAAATGATAAGTTTAAACACTATTTACTAAAAATAACGCCGTCTTTTGGTATTGTTTGGGAAGAAGAAGGAAAGGAAGGAGGACTGTATGATGTTGCAATTAACAATTACATTGCTGTTACAGGAAAAATACTGGAAGGAAAATACTATGCTGGATTATATAGCAAAGAAGGAGAAAAATTACTGGATTTATATCTTGGAGAGCTCATTAGTCAGGGAAAAGATATAAACGACTGGATGAGAGGAGTTGATTTTGACAGCGAAGGCAACCTAATTGTTGTCGGAGGAGCACCAGTTGCAAAAACAATAAAAGTTAGAATAAAAGAAACAGAGGAAGGAGAGGAAGAAGAAAAACCACCACAAGAGGAAGAAAAGAAGAAAAGTATAATTGAAATTATTCTTGAATTTTTAAGAAAATTATTCCGCTAAGCGGGCGCGGCGGGATTCGAACCCGCGACCGCTGGCTTAGAAGGCCAGCGCCCTATCCAGGCTAGGCCACGCGCCCTATGGTAAAATGCTATTCTTTTAAAAATATTTTTTTTGCAGGGGGAGGCGGGGGCGAGGGGGAGGCAGGAGGAGGAAAAAAGAGTGCCAACATTACCCTCGCCCCTGTGCATGCTTAATAAAAAACAAAATATATAAATTTTTTGAAACATTTTTAGAACTATGGCAAAAATTTATGCAAATTTTTTAACTTTTATTGGTTTAACAAAGTGAATTTATTTACTCATATTGAGCAGCTTCATCAATAAGCTCTTTTACCTCCCCATCCTTCATAAAAACAGGATGTGAAAGTATTGTTCTTCTGCAACAATATCTTTTTATGCCTAAGTCATCAAGAACTTTTTTTGGCTCCTCTCCATCTATATACACTCTTTTCTTATAAATTTCAAAAAGAGAAGCAAGGACTTTCCCACAAGTAAAGCATCTTACTGGCATTATCATTGTATCACCTATATGATTTTTGCCTTCTTTTTCTTGCTCCTCTTCCAAGCTGTTTCTTTGGTTCTTTACGGCGAGTATCGCTTACAAGCAATGTTCTGTCATATTCCATGAATAATCTTTTGAGTTCTTCATCCTTTGTGAATTCTGCCAATGCTTTTGCTATTGCTGTTCTTGCTGCCTCAGCCTGGCTTATTGAACCACCACCTTCTACATTTACTTTTATATCTACCTTGTTTTTGTATTTCTCAGCAAGTTCTAAGGGCTCAGCCATTATTTGGCGTACATACTCTGGGTAAGCTTGG
This sequence comes from Thermoplasmatota archaeon, assembly GCA_029258955.1. Lineage (GTDB taxonomy): Archaea > Thermoplasmatota > E2 > UBA202 > JdFR-43 > JAPDJP01. The sequence continues at coordinate 1,037 of JAPDJT010000002.1, read as the reverse complement.
AGAAGAATATTATTTATTCTAACTATCCCCTTGCCTTTTGTAATATATGCCCTTGCTATTGCACTTTTTCTCTTGCCAGATGCGATTACAACTTCTGCCATTTTACACCCAGATATTCAGATAATTCTTTTAAAGTTATATAATTTTTCGATTTTTGAAATTCAATTTTTTCTATCTCCTTATCTTTAAATTCTTCTGGTATGCCTATAAATACCTTTAACCTTTTAAAAGCTTGCCTTCCTTTTGGCTGCTGATATGGAAGCATACCTCTAACTGTTCTTTTTAAAATCATGTGAGGCATTCTTGGGAAGAATGGTCCCTTTCTTTTTGTTCCTCCTATCTCTCTTTTTCTCCTATATCTTTCCTTAATTTCATCTTTATTTCCAGTTATTATTGCCTTTTCTGCATTTACAATAAAAATCTCTTCACCATTTAACAATCTTTTAGCAACTATTGAAGCGAGTCTGCCTATAGGAGCATCAGTAGCATCTATTATTGCCATTTTATCCACCCAAGATTCTAATATTACTTCCTTTTGGATTTTTTTCTACAATCTCGATCAAACTATAACATTTTCCACCTGCTTTTTCAATTTTTTCTCTTGCTGTCTTTGAAAATTTCCATGCAGCTACCTCTATTTTTCCTGCTTCGCCCATTCCTAATACTTTGCCAGGCACCAAAGCTATTTCTCCTTCCTTCAAATGTTTTGCAATTTTTCCAACATTTACTTCAGCCCAATTTCTAGATGGCTTTTCCAGTCTTTCTGCCACATCCTTCCAAATAGCTGCCTTATATTTCCTAGCTGCTTTGTAAAGGAAGTTTATTGTTTTTATGAGTTGTGGGTTGGTTTTCTTTCTCATTGGAAGCAAGTATAAGCAACTGTTTTATAAGATTTTTGATGCTAGGCAAAGGGACTGTCAAGAATTTGAAAATTTAAAAAATGAAAAATACCCCTCCTGATGGAGAATCAGGAGGGGATGGAAATGCTACACCAGTTAATGGAATTAGTTAGAAAGAAAAATATTTTTCGCTGGGAC
>JAPDJT010000032.1 GCA_029258955.1 Thermoplasmatota archaeon | reverse complement strand
TTTGCAAGCTGCTTCATATGATTCTTTAACTGCAGGATGGTAAAAATCATTAGTAATTTGATAAAGCATTTTTGCTTGGCTGAATAGCATATCTATCCATATGGCATCTACTCCACAATCTATTTGCTTGTAAGCCCAGCTTAATAGCAGGCGCTGAAATTCCTCATTAGTTATATCCGGAAAATATGAAGAAACATTTCTATAATCATATTCTTCTAATGAGGAATTTGGATCTATCCAATAATGCCATTTCGCAAATTGATACTGAAATTCCTCTTTTGTCATATTTATTCCCCATTTCATAGGATCTAAAGCCATAGCCCATGTTTCATTTGTTCCAAAAAATTCCTTAGTTATTGGATTCCATACTAGCCTTGTAATTCTTTGAGCTGGTATCGCCCCACAAAAAATCACATTTGGCATCTCTTCTTTTATTCTTTCAATTGCTTTCTTCAAATGCTCATATGTATATCCTCTTTTTACGCAATTTTCAACATAATTTGGAGGATATTCTGGCGGAAGCGTTGTATTAGGAGAGTCTGGGCATGGGCTCCAGCGCCACCATCCTCTAAATATGAAATCTGTTTTTGTCTCTTTTAGTATGCAAATAACATCGTCGATGCTCCTATTTAAATAATAAATTCCATCTGTTACTCTTTCATATAAACAAGCAACTTTTACATCAGCAAGCCCATTTTCAACAGGATAGCTGAACCATATAGATAAATTTGATACCACTATTATGTTAATTATTCCAACAATCAGTCCCTTTTTCATAATTTAAAATATTTAAAAATTTATAATAAATTTTTACCAAATTTTATTCCAATTTTTTACCAAATCGTGCCACTATCTGCATTCTTCTACTATAATAAATTTTGCAAAAGGAGCTCTGAGAGAGTCTATAGGGGTTCCTATTGTAGATGTGCATATACCTATGCTTTTGTCCCCTATTTGGAGATGGAGATCATTATAATCGATTCCAACAGCATATTCTCCAGGTGCAACATATTCTCCAAAAGCTTTCATATCCCAACTCCACAAAAGTTTTTCTCCCGGTTTTAATACAATTTCTCCAATCCTTGGATTATGAATAACTACTCCTTTGGAATCTTCAATAATTTTGTATATTGCCAATGGCGAGATTTCCGGATTGCCTCCTTTTGATAATTTTATTTGCTTATCGCCAGTATTTATTATGGTTATAACAATCTCTTCACCAATGTAATACACTTTCTTAGTGGTATAAAATTTTACATATTTCTCCAGATATCTCAGGCAATAGTTTTCTGCCCCGATTTCTTCATCATTCGATTTATCTATATGAGCATTGTTTAAAATTAGGAGTGCTACGGAACTTACAGAAACTAAAATCAATAGCGAAATTATCAATATATTTCGCTTCATATTAGACACCATTCTGTTTTTATATTACAATTTTTGTATAGTTCTTAAAAAATTTTTGGATTCTTTGCTGTGTTGAATAAATGAAAAAAGATTGTCATTAGTATTATTGCATGGAAGAGAATTTACTATGACAACATCCCATTTCATTTATTTCTCAACAACCCCGATTCTTGCAATTTTATGGATTAAGTATCCATACATTTTGCTCATCTGTTGCCTTATTTCCTTCCATATCATATGCCACAACTTTTATTTCATGTTTTCCTATGGCTTTTTCATTCCAAAGCCATTGATATGGCTCTTCATTATCAATGAATTTTAGCTCCCCATTCACATAAAATTCCACTTTTTCTATTGCAACATTGCTAAAAACATTTGTTTCTATAGCTATCTTTCCTATCACGATTGTTTTCCCAATTCGCATTATTGGCTTATTAAAAACATAAAGCCATCCTTCTTTTGGCTTTATTATTTCTATGGATAAAAACGGTATCTTGGAAATTTTGAAAACTTTTGTTTCTTTTGCATTAATGTAATCATGGATAGTAATGATGCCATTTTCATATTCATAGGAGATGTTAGCTTTAGAAAGCATTTCTGTAATGAAAACATCTCCTTCAATTCCTAATTTATTTGCTTCTATTGCAATTTCATATTCCTTTGCTATGCTATCATTATTTCTAACTGTAAAATAAACAACGCTACCGTTTCCAAATCTTTCTATCCATACTCCATTGGTTGTATATGCATATGTTATGGGCTGCCATCCTGCCAAATATAATTCATCTAATATTGGAATAATTTTTTTGTAGATAGGGCGAACCTCCTCATAATTGCAGTTAGCAAAGAAATCATCTTTCATTAACGGATATATCCCATAAAATAGGCTTTCATTTATGTATTCATATACGTAAGGCAAAATTACTTTTCCATTTTCGTACATTTTGTTGCATTGATGCGCCGCCGTGTAGCGATGATAAGCCATACTCCGCCTGTAGTTTAACTCAATATCATTGAAGTTCCATCTTGTTAAAGAGCCCATTTCAAATGGCATTGCCGCCAAATAAGGAAAGCCAAAAGTTGCTACCCCCATTTCTACACAATTTCCTGTAATCTTTGCATGAGGATAATTTTCTTTAAGCCATTCTAACAAACTTTTTAAATATTCTACCATCGCAGTCATTCCATGTATGCCTGGCTTGAAATTGTTGGGGCTGTAAACAAGATAATCCACATATTGAAAACGGGAGGCATTGGTATCGATGTATCTACACATTTTCATAAAATTATCAATTTCTACTCCATCTATTATGCCACCGTATTTTTCAGCATTTTCAAAAGCAAGTTGGATAACATCAAACATCATTTTTGCAATGCCGTTTTGTAATTCTGGCAATGTATTCAGTGGAATCCTTGCCACCCATGCGTTTGGCATCCAATTTGGTCCCCTTAAAATTTTTCCTAAGATAGCATCGCCATTTATATCAAGCATTGTAGAATTTTTTGCTGCTATAGCTTTCATTTTGACAAAATAGCTTCCATTTTTTGCATAGTAAGAAATTAAGCTCATAAATTCATCATAATTTGGGCAAGGTTCATTTATTCCTTGTAAAGAAGCAATACCAATTTCAGTTGGCAGGGTATATTCTGCTACATAAACATTCTTTGCATTGTATTCTGGAATTAATTTTGCCTGATTTTCATTGTGGAAATGCCCCTGTATAGCTCTTATTCCGAAGTCAGCTAGCTCATGGCTACAATTCAAAAACTTTAAATCGATGCTTTCTTCAAAATATTCTGGGAAGAATTTATAATACCTTGCTAAAGCACTTCTAAATCCCCAACTAGCGTTGCATTTGTAAATGTAGATGGTGAAATTTGCTTTGTTTAATTTTGCTAAAGGCGATAGTCCAAAGTTAAAAGATATTCCAAATTTCTTAGCATAGCTATCATAAAAAATGCTGAAGATGCGAGGCTTTGATAAAGGAATAGCAATTGCTATGCCAACATTATTTGTTATTGCTGCCATAGGATATGGAGAAAGAGGTAAATAGCTGCTCTCATCAGCATTTACAACTAGCTGGTATATTTCATCTGAAATTTCTCTCCAGTTCCTTATATCATCCCACCATTTCCATTGAGTAGCATCTATGGGCAAAAGAAAATATATATCGATTGCTCTTTCTTTTTCATTTCCTTCAATTTCTCCATTTATTTCCACATATTTTCCTTTTGATTCATAAGTTGCTGAAAATTTTAATTCTTCAAAGCTTCCTTCATAAATAAGTTTATCTCCTTCTTCTTTTAGTTCTCCTTCTATAGCCTTCATTTTTGTTTCTTCTGGCATTTCATATAGGCAAATATCATCAAACCATGCAGTATTTTCTTTCATGCCAAGAACACTATTTTCTTTTGGACCTGTAAAAACTAAAGCTATCTTTGCTTCTTTTGCTTCTGGAGGCGAGATAAAAATTTTTGAGAATTTCTTCCATGATTTTAAAGTATGATGAATCTGGAGCTCTTCCTGGCCAATTTCATTTCCTTGGGCATCATAGAATATGCATATTGCATGCATTGAAGTGCTCCATCCATCTTGCAAAAATCCGAAATCATTTTTGGCATATAATGATAAGCAATATTCAACGCCTCCTTTTATTTCAATGGGCAAAGAAATGCAAGCCATTTTATTTGATTTTTTAGAGGCATAAGAAAACATTTTAAGCGAGAAGTTGCCAGAATGGAAATTTTCATCTAAAGTTATATTCATTTCTCCTTCTATAGCATAATATTGCCATCCATCAGCAATGCCATCTTTATTTTCATCTATTTCAAAGCTTGGATTATAAACTAAATTTTCTATTTCATAATCAGGTGTAAAATCTCTTATATAAAATGGCAATGCTTCATATCCTATTTCTTTCCCATCAATTTTTATGCTCGTGATTTTCCCATTTTCATTTAAAGTAATTTGCAAGCCATCATCTGTTGCAACAACATATTCATTTAAAGAATTAAATGAATTAAATGGAAAATTCATTAAAAGAATGGGCATGAAAATAGCCATTAACTTTTTCATGAAATAAAATTACCTTTTCCTTTATATGAATTTACCAAATTTTATCCCAAATTTATTCCAAATTGTCAATCCATCTTTCTTTATGGATTATTTCTTTTATTTGATCCTTCAAACGAGGAATATCTATGTTTATTATGTCCCACACAATATCCAAATCAACTCCAAAGTATGCGTGAATAAGTTTATCTCTTGTTTTGGCAATTTCTTTCCATCCTGAGTCTTTCTATCTTTTATAAACATGTCAAAATTATAGTTCTTTATAGCTCAGTATGTTTTCAAAAGCTCAATAATTTCTTCCCTATGCATTTTTATATTGCACCTCTATCTGATACTTATATATTTCGGTTTACATTAATATGTGCCTAAGAAATACTGCATCATCTTTTTTCATCCAAACACCACCTTAGATTCTTTCTCTATTTTCTTTATCAAATATGGACTAATAGAAGCTTTTGTAAGCAAATCTACTTTTATACCTAATTCATCTTCCAACTCTTGTTCAATTCCAACTAATTCAAGCAAGCTTTTCCTTTCCTTAAATTCCACAATAACATCTAGATCACTTTTCGGTGTTGCCTCTCCTCTTGCATAAGAACCAAATATCTCAATTTTTTTAACGCCGTGTTTCTTTAGGATAGTTATCAGCTTGTTTATTATATCATTCACTTTCTCTCCCATCTTTTGTTAAATAAAGTTACCCTTATAACCTTTCTTAATTTTGGTGGGTGCTAAACTTATTCCAATTCTTTAGCTTATGTCCTTCTCATAAAATTATAACCTCTTCGAGAATTTGTTTCCCAATATAAGACTTTAAAAACTATAAATAATTCCATTTCACCAATCTCATTTTCTTAATCCAAATGTCGTATAAGGTTTAGGATATGTATGTAAGTTAGCAGAGCGGGAAACGAAGCAGAAGTGGAAGGCAAATACCCACTGTAGCGCGGCGAAGTGCTACCGAATCTCATTTTATCATTTCAATATTTCTTAATAAAATTTGTAATGAATTTCTACCGATATACCATGCACCTTGATTATAATGTATTGGATTTACTCCAAATTTTAAAACATTTATTTGTAAAGTCTTTTTGCTTCTTCTTTTAAATTTTATCTTTGTGTTTTTCAATTCTATTTTTCGCTTTTATTCAAAAACTAATGATGCCTCTTTCAATAAGTTTCTCCAAGATGGAATTCGTAATATTATAAATATGGCAATTGATATACCTAATAATAAACCTCTCTGAAATGAAAAAATAAAATATATTACCAATAAAATCGAATAAATTATGGAAAGCTGAAAATACGAGCTTTCGAATATATTTTTAATTTTAACTCTTGATATAAATATATCCCAAATTCCAGCCAGAAAGAAAAATGCTATAATAAATGATAGATATAATTCTATTTTGGATGGTGGTGTGATCGTAATAAAATACCAAGTTAGCAGTATAAGTATATCTAAAATATACCCTATAAAATATTTTTGTGGGCTTCGTCTAACATGCAATACACCTATATGATAGTCAAGCCAGTCATCGAAGATTATTAGGAGGGCAAATAATAACATGAAATTTTGGAAAGAAAACCTTAATGATAACTTTGATATTGCAATTGATATAACAACAGCATATAAAATGTCTGTAAATTCTATTTTGAGAGATTCCTTCTTTTCCATACCCATTTCCCTCACTTTTATAGCTTGTCCACCATCATTTCACTTAACATTTTGCGGACATGCGAAGTTTCCCTCGGGGAGCCTAGCGGAGTGAAACGTAGCTGTATCTGCTGGTAGGTAAAGAGGTGGTAGATATTTTTCAACCTCCTTTTAGTAAATTCCATAAAGTCAAACCTATTCCAAATAACAAGGCTATGATCGATAGAATTAGAGGGAGGGTTTTCTCATACCATTTTGCTTTTCTAAGTTTTTTAACATCTTCTATTATCTTCACAATAACGCTTGGTTTAGCCGGTTTCGGTAAATAATCTATAATATCGGTTTTACCCTGATATTTCCCAGAATATGGTTTTGTAGGATATAAAAGTTTTATAAATTCAACAGTGGCATAATGCTGCCCTCGCTTTAAAGTTACTGTCTCATTAGCAGTGTTAAATAAAAGACAGAATAACTTTCCATTGAACCCGGGGTCAACCTGCGGCCCATTAGATAATATGATACCCTGGCAAAATAAACTAACAGCTAAATCAAACTTACCTGCTATATCTTTTGGGAAATTGGCGACTTCTTTTGATGCTACAATGACATAATCACCTGGTTTTAACTCGATAAATGCATTTTTTTCGTCCAATATCTTTTTCTCACCGTCTTGCCAATATGTATCACCCAGAGACAAATCATAAGAAGCATGACTGATGTTTTTTATATCTGCATTTTCCAGTAACATTCCACATCTTATCATAAGTTCGATTAATTTTTTAGGGATCAATCCCCCCCACCTTTCCATATTGATAAAGATAATAAATTAGCTCCACGATATCATCTATAGAAGTAGTATCCTCATTTTTTATATAATATATAGGGCATTCTTCCCTATTCCACATTTTGTCTTTGTATTTCCTATCAAATTCTCTTTGTCTTTGTGCCGCACTAAGGTTTTCTCCTCTTCGTTTTAATCGCTTATTGAGAGTCTCATCTGATGCATCCAAGAATATTATCATGTACTTATCTTTCATTTTCAAATTTTTATCTAATTGGTTGGCTGCTTCAGGTGTTAAAACCATAACAGGCACTTTTCCTTTCTGCGTTACTTTTTCGAAATCCTCAACTTTTATTCCATATTTCTCTCCTCGATAAGTAGATGTTATTATGAATTTACCTTCTTTTTCTAAATTGCTAAATTCTTCTTTACTCAAATAAACATATGCACCTGGTTCATCATCATTTCTTTTTCCCCGTGTAGTCGCAGATTTAACTCTTTCAAAAATATCAAATTTTTCACAAAGTTTACTGGCTACTATAGATTTCCCGGATCCGCTTGTACCTGTAACTATAATTCCTTTATACTCCATATTTACTCCTCCTTTCTGAATATATATATCTTTTCCTTTTCAAGCGTAGCCCACTTGATATTATGTGACCTTCGTATTGAGGGTAATATTCTCTCATATTCATCTACTAAAAAAAAGCCATATTCCATTATGCTTTTCATTACTTTATCAACAATAAGCTTTCTCTCTCTATTATTTTTATTATCTTCTGCAAATATAGGCATAATAAAACATGCATAGCCACCCACTTTTAATTTCTTAGAAATCTTCTCAATAGATTTTCGCATATCTTCAAGATAATTTTGAAGTGCGTTCTTTCTCGATCTTTTGCTCCTCGCACCTATTTCTCTCATTAGATCTTTATTTAGATCAAATCCTAAAAAATAATAAGATAAGCGTTGTGATTTAACATAATCAGTCATGTTAGGATAAGGTGGTGATGTAATCACAAGATCAACAGATTCATCCAGTATCCCTGCACATTTTCTAACATCCTCATAAAATATAGTTTTTTGTTTCTTTACATTCAGATATAATTGTTTATACTCTTTAGAGACATACTTTAAATGTTCTGAAATGTCTTTTAGTAAGTTATTTATATGTTTTTCAAAAAGATGTAGAGCATTTTTATTTCTTGAGTTTTCTATCTGATAATTTTTTGGCAAAACATTATCCGCAATGCATCCCCAACCCCTATCTTGAGCACTTGCAGTTTTTAAAATAGCCGAGATACTTATTCGCATAGCTGATTTCAATATATTATCTTGACAATTGGTTTCTTTAACAAAAAGAAATGCTAATTGATTTAATACATTTTCTGGATACCAAGGTTTTAATTTTTTTATTAATCTGTCTGGCACTTCTCTAATATAATCTCTATTCGGATTAAAGTCACTGAGGATATTTTTGATTTTTTCCTTTAATACTTTATGCTCTATATCGGGGTTAAATAAAGCAAGCAACGATTGCATATATTCTATTGCTACTCTACAGATTTCTGTAGCTAATGGTTTTCTACAGAGTAAAAGAGCTTGAAAATATGTAGTTCCTATCCCTGCAAAAGGGTCATAAACCACTGCCTGTGGATATGTTAACACCTCGATTAATGTAAACGGTATTTCAGGGACAAATGTTGCAGGAAACCAGTGATGTTTTCTACAATTAAACGGTTTAACCCCATAAGGTGGGAAAGAAACTTTTTGATAAAAATCCCAGTTAATATTTCTTAAGATGCTTTTAACTTCATTAACTTCTCTTACGAGTGCTTTTTCATCCATACTCATTAACTTCACTATATAACTCTAACCTTTTAAGGTTTTGGTCCTCCAAGATCTCTACTAAATACTTGTAAACTTCTTCCTTAACCCTTTTTAACTTTTCAGGATGTTTTTCATTTAGTGAGTATAAGTCATACATATTCAGTTCTTTATTTCGGAAAAAAACACCAATAAGAAGTCGTTTAGATGATTTGCCTACTTTAATGCTTTCTCCACTATCAGTATCAATGATAACTTGTCTTTCTGTTTTGTCTACATCTATTATCGGATGAATAGCTATCATTGCATTTTTTAACTTTGATAAAATGGACCCACATTTTTCTCTAATTATGCTGGATAACTCATCTTCCAATTCACGTTTTTTACTAAAATCGAAAAATACATTGGCTTTTTCGGTTCTTGAAGTAGAAAAGATGCCAATACATCCATATAGCTCCCCCTTCATAAGACGAGAGATTATAGTTGAGATACTTTCTCCTCTTTTAACAATTTTGTAAACAGAAAGTCCCCTCTTTTTTTCTTTAATAAGATACTCTTTTCCTCTATCCTTTATTTTCCATCCATTCTTTATTTTTTCAGCAATGGCTAAAGATGAGAGGGTGATATCATATTGTTCACGTAATATTGATTTTAAATTTTCTGAAATAATTAATTTATCTAGCTCATTCTTAAAATCTATACTCAATGTCGATTTCATGTTTGGTAAAATGAGTTTCCTTATTGAGATCTCTACTGGGGGAAATCTTGATAAATTTTCTAAAAGTTCAAAATCTACATAAAACCATCTAAATGGTTTTTTTTCTTTGATTTTAGATAGTTCTATTGCTTCGGTGAGCATGCATTTGGCAGAAAATTCTTCCGGATTTAGTAGCAAAAATGAATATAACTTTTTTCTTACATTATACCATTCTTCAATTAAAGGAATCGCTTCTTTTCTTATAACCAATTTTTTATCTTTTATATATAGAGATTTTGCTAACTTTATAGGAGTTTCACCAGATTTTACCAATCCTATGTGATACGCAAGTCTAAAAACATTATCAATATTGTCCAAATCCATAATATTGTTTAATAAAGGCCCAAAGCGTCCTCTTCCGGCAATGATTTCTCCTATCTTTTTTATGTCAATTTCCACCTTATATCTCTTTTTTAAATTTTCCAACCTGGATACCAATTCTCTGGGCATTCCAAAAAATATGGGTTCAGTTGAGACGGTCATATATTCATATTCGCTACCCCTTTCCCCTGTCACAGCGTATATGAAATCTTCTTCATGCTTGAAGCCTTCGATATATTCTATTGAATGTCCAAATGCTCCACTTACTACATCATGTAATAACGCGGCCAACAAAAAATGTATTTCTTCTTCCTTAGTTATAGGATTTAGTGGAGGCCAATTCTCAAGGCAAATTTTTGCAAGATAACAAGTTCCGATGGCATGCTCATATCTATTAATATTTGCACCCCCTGTTAAACATAAAGAATTTATGTTACAAAGTCTTACTTCTCGAAGGCGCTGTAATTCTGGACAAGAAATAACATCCCAAATAAAATCTGGCAAATATATTGCTCCGTAAAGAGCATCATAAATATATCTTTTTTCCTTTTTAGATTTTATTTTATCGTATTTTTTCTTCATTTACCTCACCAATAATATTTTCTGCGCAAATCATACCAGAGGTAAAGGCTTGTAATATTCCACGAAACCTCCCTGTGCACTCACCTATTAAATACATTCTTGGAAGGATTGAAAAATCGGATTTTACAGGAAAAGAAAGACCAGTGTAATGAACTTCTGGAGCAAAAACAATTACATTCTTCCAGTAGTTTTTAGGAAATATTCTGCTAACAAAATAGTACAGTGCGTTTTTTATTTTTTTTCGATATAGAAGGAGGAAAAAGGTTATTAATATTCACTTTTTCCCAATAGGATATAGAGGGTTTAAATGGTAGATTGACTGTTGTTGAGGCATTATCTATCCCTAAATATTCATCCAACGTTTGTACTCCAGGCTTTCCTTTAGTAAGCTCTAAAGCTCTTTTTTTAATTTCATATAAAATTTCATCATTATGTGATGATGGTTTTAGTCTAACCAGAATGCCAATGTTTGTTAAATCAGTTGAAGGTTCAGAAGTAAAGTAACCTTCAGTAAAGCATACTCCATCTATATGGTATAGGGCAACCTTCCCATTTTTACAAAGACAATATGTTCTAGCATCACCGAACAAAAGTTTTAAATCTTTGTGGTACTTGTCAATATCTGGATATAATCTCGTTGGAAATTCTACTCTTACTCCTACTTCTAAATGATTTTCTTTGCCCCCAAGTTTAAATTTAGAATTTAGACTCTTTAGTAAAGAAATTCCTAAGCGTCCAACACCAATTACTAAGTAATCTGTATGAATAACAATATTTTTTCTGGCTTGCTTAGCTAATACCACAAAATGATCTTTTTCCATTTCTATATCAATCGAACGAGTCTTGAAAAATATCCTTGCCTTATCAGATATAAGAGAAGAAATTACATTATGAAACATTTTTATTAATTCTTTTGCATTATATGCGTAAACATTATAGTGTTTGTACTTAAATCCTAATTGATCGAAAGATCTTTTCGCTCCTTCAATATCTTTATTTGTCATTTCCGCTCCTTCTAAAAATATGTTATGAGCTATATACTTGAAGGCCTTTTCTGTTTCTTTTAAAGTTTTTTCCTTTGACCCCAAAATATTTACAAGACCGCTTCCTGCAGGAAAGTGACTAATTTTTCCACCAAACAGAGAACAACCTCCCAAACCACTTATAACTTGACAAGGTTCTAATTTTCTGCATTCCTGATTAAAGAGAACAGGACAATTTCTATTATTCATGTTACCAGCATCTATACAAGTCAAATCCTTTGCAAATCCGTGTTTCCAAAAAGTAAATGCAGCAGCAATACCTGCTGGCCCTAAACCAACAATGCAAATTTTTGTTTTTATTAAATTTTTATTATCATGTACCATTTTCTCTCCTTTAAAGCATTCTTTTGCCTAATACAGAATAATATACAAAATTTTTATTTACATAGTCCTCAATATTGAAGTTATAATGAAATCTTTTTATTTTATTTTCCATTGCTTTTCTATCATTATAGATATTAAAAATTTTACGCCATGGAAATACTCCTACCAGACAAGTAAAGCTTACATTTCTGTTGCTAATGAAGGCAATTATTCCTTCATATGTTAAATACCCATATCCCCTTCTCATCTTCTGCTGTCCTCCCATTTTTATATGCCACAACTTTTATTTCATGCCATCCGATGGCAAATTCATTCCATTGCCATTCATATGGTGAGCTTTCATCTGTAAATTTTAGTTCATTGTCTACATAAAATTCCACTTTATTTGCCTGTGGATAAACTGCAGTTTCTACTGTTATTTTTCCTATAACTAGAGGAACATCAAAATCCATTATGTATCTGTCCATAACATAGATGCCATTTCTTGGCTTTGTTATCTCTGCATATAAACTCTCATTTCCTTTCATAAATTCATTCGCCAGTTGCCTTACAACTTCCCATCTATCATTGCCTTCTTCATCATACCTATCTTTGCTGAGCCATTCTGTATAGCCAGCTGGATTATTCCATGAATACCAGAAAATGCCATCAAGCTTATTTTTCTCAAAAACTTTTCTGCCAAATTCAAGCATTTCCATAGCAGAAGGCATTCTATATGCTGTGCCTTCTATTCCAAAAGATTGAATCGCAAAGAAAAGTTTCATACGCAATCCCTTTTTTCTTATAAGCTCATAATCAGCATCTATTCTTTTTAAAGCATCTTCTTCGCTTCCTTCAGCTCCTCCAAAACAATGAAGCCATATTCCAGCAATATCTGCAATCCCATCTTCTATTCTTGTATCTGGATTGCTATCAAAACATG
>JAPDJT010000036.1 GCA_029258955.1 Thermoplasmatota archaeon | reverse complement strand
AGAAATGATATACATGGCCACATATTCACAAGGAGAGATTGCAAAATTTCTCCCTCTTTTGCTTTTCTTTCTAAAAGGTGCTCCTAGCTTCCTTGCTTTTGCCAGAACAAAATAGTAAAGGTTTTTTATGTTGCCTAATTTATATCTGGCATCATATCTTTGCCATCTCTTCATTCCCATCCCCTGTGCCTCCTACGGGGGATGGGAATATAAAATTCACGAAATTTTTCGACAACCTCAGGTAGATGACAAATATTTTCATTTTTTCCACCATTCATACGGCTTCGTTAATGGATACCAGTCGAAATTAAACCATATGAAAGGGAAACGAAAGCCAAAAATGGGTTTGGGCAAAATTCTTGGTCTACCCCAATAATTTTCATTCCAACAATTATAAAAAGGCCATTTATCTTTGTAAAGATAAAGTAAAAGAGATTGTAAAGAATTCCCCACGATATTATTATGATTGATGACATTGAAATATGATGAACGCAAAACAATACCTATACGATTTCCAAAAATATTGTTTTCTATAACAGAGTTGTTATTGGAAAATTGGAGACCAATCGCCTCTTCTTCACTCCCGTCAATGTTGTTATGAAATATGGAATTGTTATTGGATTTATACAATATTATACCTGCTCTGCAATTGGTAATATTAACTTGATAAATGCATGAATTATTTGTGAACATTAGATATATTGCAAAGAATGTATTTGAAATTTCCTGGTTACTAATTGTAATATTATTGCATCTTATGAGAATGATTTGTCCCGCCTCTTCCGTTATTTTTATTCGCTTCTTCTTCCACATAAATCAAGGGCTTTCCATTTACCATATTGTTGGAAATTATGTTATAACATGAATTAAAAATGAAGATACCATCATTGAAAAACTGATTGTTAGAAATATTGTTGTGATAACTATAAGATAGCCACAAGCCAAGATTATTATTGGAAATTATATTCTCTAATATGACAGTATAATTTACATTGGAGATATATATTGCATACTCATTATCTGTTATAATATTTCCTTTAATAACAGCATCCTCTGCTTCTATATCAATTCCCGCACATGCATCTCCGCTTCTCTTTATGGTGAAATTACCTATAAAAGAACTCCTCACGATCGTAATAGTGTTTTCTTTTTTCCTCCATCTATTACAGTTGTATTTCTATTTTCTCCAACCAGCTTTACGCTTTTATCTATAATAACGTTTTCATAATATGTTCCATTGAAAACAAATATTGTGTCTCCATCACTTGCATCATTTATTGCATCCTGTATGGAAGTATAATTTCCCGGGGTCCAGATCCTCCAACATATAATGTTCTTCCATTATCGTTTAAAACATCTATAATTTTATTACTTCCTTTTAATGGACTGTTAAATATAAGATTTTTGTAATAAAGCATTGCATACTTCCAATGCTTTATTAGGCAATAGGTTTTAATGATGGATGCCAATCAAAATTAAACCAATAGATCTTTAAAGAAGTGGGAGGAATTATACCAATAGGAATTGATGCATATCCAGATATGGGCTTTGGTAAAATACGTTGCCAATTACTCCAATAATTTCCATCCCATTTGTTTGGAGAGTATATTAAGTATAACAAAAATATATCAAAAGTAGCATCTTTAGAATTATCTATAAAATTATTGCACTCAATAATATTTGAAAATGCATCATTTAGATAAATTCCAAAATCATTTCCAATGAATTGATTATATTGAATAGTGTTGAAATGAGCTGTATCTAATAAAATGCTATAATGATTTCCCGAAAAGTTACATCTATTAATTAGATGATGTTCTCCACTCCAACAATAAATGCCACATTTATTGTTGGTTAATTTGCAATTAGAAATTTCATTATTTGATGAAATAACACATATCCCTTGGCTATTATTTGCGAAAAGGCAATCATGTATTTTATTGTTTGATGAATAAAGAAGATTGATAGCATATTTATTTTTAATAAATTGGCAATCATATATTTTGCAATCAAAAGAACGGAAAAATCGAATTCCCTCCTTATTCTCAGAAATAATACAATCAAAAATTTCTAGCTTTTTGCTATATATAATCTGTATGCCTATTACAGCATTTTTTACATTGACATTTTTTATTTTGGATTCATTACAACCTACTATTATAACTTGCCCTGCTTCTATTTCATCTAAAATTAAATTATTTTCATTTTTATAATATAAGAGTGGCCTCCCATTTACTGTATTGTTATAAATATTGTGAATAAAATGGGTTTTACCTTTCATATAATCACCATCTATTTCCAATCCATCATTTATAAATTCACAATTATAAACCGTATTATTTGAAGAGTAATATAGGAACAAGCCATTTTCATTGTCTGAAATGTTGGAACAAAAAACCACATTATTTGATGAATCAATTTTAATTCCATATTCATTTTTTTGAATATTACAATAACAAATTGTATTTAATTTAGAAGATAACCATATTCCATAGACATGATTTGAAATAATATCACAGTTACTAACTATATTGTATTTTGAAGAAGAAAATTTAATGCCTCCCCAATTATTTGAAATGCTGCAATTTAAAACTATATTATTTGTTGAATGAATAAAGTAAATACCATACCATAAAATATTGGAATAAATATAACAATCACGAATTGTATTGTTTGATGAATAGTTAAAAAATATACCATTATTATTGTTAATGATGCAAACATTTTCTATTACTCCGTTTTCAACATTTTCAAAAATTATACCATCATGCCTGAATATTCCATCATAGATGTAGCAATTTCTTATAATAAAATATGCATCTGTATTAACAATTTTTATTCCTGTTGCATTTTTTGCATTTATTTTCCAACCTTCAATTATATAAGGATTGTCTTTTGTCCCATTTCCTGCTACAACTCCATTTTCTGGTGTGAAGTCGTAATTTCCTTCTATAATAATTGGAGGATGAGGTGTATAGTCATTATTGACATATCTATTTTCTACAGCATCTTGTATACTTTTTTCTTTCAGGAAATAAATTGCATCATCAATCGGAATTGAAAAAGAGCACAGAATGAATGAAATTACAAATAATACTTCCCACTCCATTTTCATAACATTCATAAAATGGATGTTAAATATAAAATTTACTGAATCATCATAAAGGATATAGCAACTAATCTATTGTTTTCCTTGAGCAGATAAAAGATGCTTTTACGGCTTAACTACTCTCCTACTATGCATACCGCTATTCTCCTTTTTCTTGCTTCAAATAGCTCTATTAGAAATATATGCTGCCATGTTCCTAAAGCAAGCCTTCCATTTATTATTGGCAGAGCTATGCTACTCCCTAGCAATTGATTTTTAATATGGGCTGTAGCATTTTCATTTCCTTCATAACTGTGCCTATAACGCTTATTTAAGGGGACAATTTCCTCCAAAATTTCTTTTGTGTCTTCATGTATGCTACCATCATTTTCCTGTATTGTCAATGCTGCTGTAGTGTGCAATTCATGTATGACAATTATGCCATTTTTTATATTGCTCTTTTCAACAATTTTTTCTATCTGGTTAGTTATATCTATATATTCTCCTCTCCTGTTACTCTCCACTTCAATAAAATCTGTTATTACCTTCATAGATGTAAAATATTGTGAAATAAAAGAGTGTATCGATTGAATGAAAAGTGCCATTGATTACATTGCATAAAGAAACTCGTTATAACATTTCAATATTATTTTTGAAAATATTCCATTTTATTCATTTTTATGCCCTGTTAATAAAGAAATTGTGCCTAAAACTAAAGTGGCGATAATTAAAGCAATTATCGCTGGCAGAAAACCAAATGAAGGTAAGTCATAATATGCATAGATAAATACTACTGCTTCCCCTGCTAAAATGCTGGCGATGCAACCCCATTTTGTAGCTTTATTCCAATATAATGTTGCAAAAGTAGCGGGAAATAAAACAACTAAGCCAGAAAGAGTTGTTTTAACTGGTACCCATTATTCCAGCTTTGGCATCGTATCCAAATATTACAAAAATTAAAGCAAAAATTGTTAGTAAAATAGAAATTAATTTGCTATATTTTATCTTCTTTCCAAATAAATCGCATGTAAACATTGTTGATAGAGCAAGTAATTGAGAATCAGCTGTTGACATTAAAGAAGCTAATGCACCAACCATAACAAAGGAAAAAACTGGCTTAGGAGCAAAATTCTTTATCATCATAACTGGAAATAAAAAGAGGAGAAAGGCAAAGGATAAAAAATCATTGCTTTCTTTAAGCTTTCCTGGCTTTTTGCTGTATAAAATCGCATGAAAAGTTGAGGAAACATTGGATTACAAAAAACCCATAAAATAAGGAAGGAAATCTAGATTTGTATGGTGTAATAGTTATTGGGCCCAGGTCTTGAAAATAAAGATGGATTTGATTCATAAGCAAGCTGTGTTGCTTTTTCAAATCCTCCTAAGCTATAAGCAACAAAAAGAAAAGCCAGAAGCATAGCAAAAATCATTATTGCTCCTTGCAAAACATCTGTCCATCCTGTAGCTCTCATTCCTCCAAAAAGCACATATAAACATACGATTAACATCACTACTGTTGGCTCCAATCTTCATATCTATTGAATGGGCGGTATTCAAAATATATCCAGCTCCAATTGTCTGAATAGCCAAATAAGGAATGGTAAATATAGTCATTATGAGCATAATCAAAATTTGTAATGCTCTGCTGTTGTATCTTCCTGCAATAAGTTCAGCAGGTGTAGTATATTTCTTTTCTTTCCCAATTTTCCATATTTTCTTTCCAAGAACATAAAACATTATTGCCATAAATGAAGTGCCCAACGCCATTATTCCATATTGAGCTATTCCATCTGTATATGCTTTTCCTGCAAATCCAAGAAATGTAAATGCAGAAAAATTTGTAGCTGCTAATGTAAAGAAAAGAATAAATGAGCCAAAGCTTCTTTTAGCTAAAAAATAATCCTCTGGCTCTTTGCTTGTTTTCTTTTTTGCATATGCTGTTATTAATGCAATAGCAATGAAATATACAATCAACTCAACCATTCTTCCACCCATATTTTGCAAAGATTACATAAAAAATGGTTAACAGAAGAAGTATAATAATGATGTGCCATATCCAGATTGGAAGAAAAAAGCAGAAATCATCTTTTTTCCAGTTCTAAAAATTTATAAATAAAATTATTTAGAATGAAATAAGGAATCCACAATTTTTTCATATCTCCGCATACCATTTCATCATATAACTTTTGCTTCCATGCAACAAACCCACAGCAATTCAAATATTAGAGCAATTATTGCTGGAATTGTTGCTTCTGGCGAAAAAGATAAAGCTATAAGCATAACCAAGCCTTCATTTTTAAATGAAGATAGAAGAGAATAACTTATTAACTCCTCCTTGGCAACTCCTATTTTCTTGCCAAATAATTTAACCAAGCTACCTGTTCCAAAAGTTCTTACCGCCATTATGACAGAGAGTAGCAAAAGGGAGAAAGCATCTTCAAATAAAAAATTTCTATTTTTCCCTATGATAAGAGATATTAGAATAAAAAAGCATATGTTGGATATAATTGGTATTTGCTCTCTATCAATTTTTTTATAAATAACTCTGGAGAGCACTATTGGAACTAAAATTAAAATGAGTGTGCTTTTAACAATGCCTACAGTATTCACTTCTTTTGCCAAAAATAAATAAATTATGAATGGCATGAGAAAAATGGCAAGCAAGTAAAGAAAAATCAACGAAAATAAAGACTGCCTTTCATCACCATGCAAAATTTTCGTAATAGGAACAACAGCAATGGCAGGAGGAGCGGAAGCCATTACTACAAATCCTTCCCAATATTTATGCATTAAAAAACCCATTATAAGAATAACGGAGGAAAGGAAACCATAATTGAGGAGTAAGGAATAAAGAGCTTTTCTAAGCTCTCTTTTGTAGTTTGCAACTCTAAATGAAATGTGTGATATGGAAATAGTCATTGCTGTTATTAATGCAATGGTAGAAATTTCATTAACAAAAGGCATCTCTCCTACCAAAATACCAGTAATAATAGCCAGTAACATCATAAAAGAGAAATTCGAAAGCAGGCGTTGAAGCATGTAAATATTCTTATATTGTTATATGTTTTGTTTCGTGATTAAAAATTTTAAGGAATTGGTGGGCAACACCATAGAAAAATATATGGAAGGAAGAGAAATAGTTTTGTATATTCTGGAAGAGGTGTTAAAAAAAGTAAATGGATATAATGTTATCAAGGAGAGAGTGAAAAGAATAAACGATGCCATTATGATAAATGGCAGAAAAATCGATTTATTTGATTATAAGAGGATTTTCTTGATAGGATTTGGAAAAGCTTCAGCAGAGATGGCAAAAGCCATGGAGGAGATAGTTGAGTTTGATGATTCAGCCATTATAAGCACAAGAAAGGCTGAAACGAGAAGGGTAAAAATCTATATTGGAACGCATCCATATCCAAGTCAAGAAAATATAGATATCACAGAGAAAATCCTTGAAATTGTAAAGAAAGCAGATAAAGATGATTTGATTTTTTGTCTAATAAGTGGTGGGGGCTCTTCCTTGCTTTGTAAGCCCAGAGTATCTTTAGAAGCTTTGATAGATGTAACTGAAGAGTTGATGAAGAAAGGATGTGGTATAGAAGAGCTAAATACTGTTAGAAAACATTTATCATGTGTAAAAGGAGGGCAACTTGCAAAAATGAGCAAGGCAAAGATAATAAGCCTGATAATCTCAGATATAATTGGTAATCCTGTCGAGTTCATTTCATCTGGACCAACAGCAGAAGATACAACAACATTTGAAGATGCTTTAAAAATTTTGAAAAAATATGGTGTTAAGAATAAAGAAGTTTTGGAAGTTATAAAGAGAGGAATAAAAGGAGAGATAGATGAAACGCCAAAGAAGCTTGGTAATGTAGAAAATTTTGTTATAGCAGATATCGGCTTAGCATGCAATGAAGCAAAGAAAGTTGCTGAAGAATTTGGGATAAAGGCAAGAATCATTAAAACTGATTTGAGAGGAGAGGCAAAAGAAGTTGGAAAAGATTTGGCAAAATATGCAAGATATTATCCTAGGGATAATGCCATTTTAATATTTGGTGGAGAAACAACTGTAAAAGTTAAAGGAGATGGAAAAGGAGGGAGAAATCAAGAAATGATGTTATCTGCTATCGAAGAAATAAAAAATGAGCATATAGTTATGCTTTCTTGCGGGACAGATGGAATAGATGGAAATAGCCCGGCGGCTGGAGCTATTATAGATGGATATAGCTATGAGAAAGCGAAGCGAAAGAGCCTAAATGTGTATGAATACTTAGAAAGAAATGATTCTTACACATTTTTTGAAAAAATGGGAGATGCAATAATAACTGGCTACACTGGCACCAATGTAATGGATATACAAATTATATATAAACTATGATTAAATAAAATGAAAATATTATTGCATTGAATTTACTATGCAACATCCCATTAATTTATTTTCATTAGACATTTTCTATGGTTTGCTGAATAAAGGAAGAAATGGCTTCACATTATTGCACGAGGAATTTGCTATAACAACATTCCAATTCATTTAATTTTCACTAGACTAGATATATCAAATAAAATGAAATAATCGTTGGCATCGGCTGTTATTGTGGTGCAGAGAACTCAAAAGCAATACTCTCTTCATTAATTTGCCTATTCATTTTCAGAAATGCTTATAATTGTCAGGAACTCATTGTAAAAAATGAAAAATGAAATCTAAATTCTTTTACAAGTTCTCGAGAGATATTATTTCATTTAGTAGGAATTTTTGCTGTCATACGGTTTTTACTGAGGAATGGAACATCCCCTCATAGAACTCAATATCCCGTGTCAGCAAGTAGCGAAGAGCATTGCAAGCATTTACATTGCATATTGTCAGCAATACTACCTGGCATCTCTTTTTATCATAAAAAATTGGAAATGCATTTTGCTTCTTGTTTCCATTTTACAATTATTCTTCTTTGCGTATTCAATAGGAATCTATTTTAAAAAATCAAGATTGAAACCTTCGCTTAAGGAATCTATTAGAGAACAACTGGATATAAGCCTAAAAGAGTTGTAATTGGAAGCATAGTTGTTGAAGAAAGGAAGAAGGAGTATATGGCTTAGAAAAGATGGAATTTTATGGAATATAAAAAGAGGATTTTGAAGCTCCATATGCTTGGGAATGGAAAGAATTCTCCTTTGGGAAATATTATTAAAGCTTATTGCATATTATATGACAAAAGCATTGAAAGAGAAATTGATGTATGAAAGTTCTTATGATGGAGAAAATACTTGGTAAAATATTGGGGAAATATCCCGCAGTAAAATTGCCAAATGAAATACATGCATTTATATTAACCAATCAATGCATTGTAAGCGTATTCATTAAAAAATTGGAAAGAAAGATTTCGCTGAAAAAACTTGTTTTTGCATTTCTCGGTGGCGCCTTTGCTACAAACATTCCAGCTGTGCTCGCTGGAATGGAACCAAAAATAGAGAAAATAGACTTAAAAAACATTGAAATGGATGAGAGAACCTTGATATTTCCTTTTCATAAAATAGAGAAAATATATTTTAACGACTGGGAAAATATAATAAGAATAAAAATAGATGGCAAGAAGTATTCCTACATTTTAAATCCAGATGATTATGAAGAAATAAAAGGAAAAATTTGTGGGAGAAGTTAAACAGCTTCTACCCTTTTTACTTCTGGAATTTTTTGCTTCAATATTCTTTCTATTCCCATTTGCAATGTCATTGTTGAGAAAGGACAGCCAGCACAAGCTCCTGTAAGGCGAAGTTTTACTACACCATTCTCCTCATCAATGTCTACAAGCTCTACATCTCCTCCATCTGCCTGCAATGAAGGTCTAATTTCCTCCAAAACCTTTTCTACCTTTTCCCGCATCATTCTAAGGTTATACAATCATTTGGACAAACTTCCACACAGTGTCCGCACTCAATGCAATCATTTTCATTTACAACTGCATAACTTTCAACAGTTATTGCACCAACAGGGCATTCTTCTGCACATGCTCCACAAGCAATGCAACAATCCTTATCCACTTTTGCTGGCATGAGGGAATATGTCGTCGTAATATTTATATCTATCGGATTGCAAGAGCAATAAAATAGCGGAAATTTTTTCGGGGTTGATGAAAAAAATAAAAATGAAATGGAATGTTGTTGTTATGGCATATTCTATGTGAATAATAGCAACAGCAACAATTCATTCAACACATCCAAATTTTTCAAAATTTTAAGCATTTCTCAATCAGGCAGTAAATTTAAAGAACTTATCCTAAAAAATGAGCATAAAAGATTTAAATGTGAAAGAATATTACAAAACAGTGGGAGCATGGTGTAGCCAGGGATCATAGCGGGCTCCAGTTATGGGGATGATTAGGAGAGGGTCATCCGAAAGATGAAGAATAACTGGAGCGATGACCCGTAGAAGAGACCCGCTGACCTGGGTTCAAATCCCAGTGCTCCCACTATTTCCATATATGTGATTAAAATGAAAGTAAAGTTGATTGCATCTCTGCTGGCAATAGCAATAGGATTGATATTTTATATTGGATGGGGAATAAATTATGGGGTATGGGCGGATATAGGCATTTATTCAGTGAGTGTATTCTTTATAGGGCTTGGTGTTTTGGGAACAATTTTATATAAATTGGAAGAGAAGGAGAGTTAATATACCATATTGAATATTTTTGTATTCAAATTACCATATCTTACATCTATTTCTTCCTTTATCTCATAACCATAAAACATAGCTTTTTCTTTTAAAATATCATATTCTGCAGTTATTACAACAATTGTTCCATCCTCCATATTATTCCTAAGAGATTTTAAAAAACCGTCATATAAATCTTCAATTATTCTTTTGCTCCCTATTCTTAACCCATAAGGAGGATTTGTTATTATTATATCTGGTGTGAAATCTAATTTTAAAGAAGTTGCATCTCCTCTAAAAAATTTAATTACATCAGAAACCCCAGCCTCCTCTGCATTTTTCATGGCTCCAAGCACATGTTTTTTGAATTTTTCCATTCCATATATTTCCATATCTATTCTTTTTTCCTTATATTCTGGTTCCATCCTTCCAAATAATTTAAAAAATGCAAATTCTCTATTCTTTCCTATAGGAATTTCTTTAGCCATTAAAGCAGCTTCAATAGGTATTGTTCCTCCTCCACACATTGGGTCAAAAAGTATTTTATCTGGTTTCCATTTTGCCATCCTTATCATTGCTGAAGCTATTGCTGTATTTAATGGAGCAGGATGCTGATAAACCCTATACCATCTCTTATGCAATGCATCATCTCCTGTTGTATCCAGCCCAACATAAATCTCATCTTGAATCACATCTACTCTTATTATAACATCAGGTTCATCAAGATTTACTTTCAATCTTACATCTTTGCTCTCCATATAGCTATCTATAACTGCTTGCCCTGCTACTCTTGCAATATCTATTGAAGTAAAATCATGCTCTCCTATTCTATTAGCTCTAATAGCAAAAGATTGTCCCGGCTTTATAAAATCAAAATCAATGCTTTTAACAATTTTATAAACCTCATTAAGTTTTTCAAATTCTTCATATGCTAATAAAATTAATAGCCTTTCTATAGTTCTGCCGAAAAAAGTTTATTTTTGCAATCAAATTTTCTGAGCCAGAAAAGAAAATCCTCCCTTTCCCGTCTCTAATCTCATAAATTTTTCCTCCAAGCTCTTTTATTTCCTCTGCAGATATTTTTTCCAGTCCCATTGGTAAAGTAGCATAATATTGCATAGTCAATAATCATATGAGGCATATAATAATTTGCGAAATCGTCGGGGTCTGTTGAAAATTAAATGAAATACGAACCCGAAATTGTCGAAAAATAAATGAAATGGAATGTTGTCACAGTAAAATTTCCTTCCATGCAATAGGCTAATGACAACCTTTTCTTTCATTTTTCGATAAAACCCATAATTTGCTGAATAAATGAAAAATTGTTGCTATTGGCCATTGTTGCATGAGGAAATTTGCTACAACAACATTCTAACTCATAATTTACTCCAACTTATCAACAATTTCATCAATATCAATACCTGCTAACTCACTCAGTTTTTTATGCAGAGCAATGAGTTTTTTAGCAGCTTTCTCCCCTGCTTTTCTTTTAAACTCTCTTATAGCATCATCAATTTTTCTATATTTTAAACCAACTAAATTGTCAGCATGAGCAACAATCATTTCTTCTATGCTTTTTGGCGTATAATCTTCTTTTGGCAAACCAAGTTTCTCCGCTTCTTCTGCATCTATTCCTGCACCCCCATGATGTTTTATTATCTCAAGAACCTTTTTTGGCATCCCATATTTTTTTGCAATCTCTACTCCTTCAATGATATGCATTATTCCGTGTGTTTTAGCCCTGCCAACATCATGAAGCCAAGCCCCCGCTTCTACTGCTTCCATATCTACTTTTATTCCATTTCTTGCTATTCTCTCTGCAATTTCTTTAGCAAGCTTTGCTACCTTTTCACAATGTTTTATAACAGCTTTGCTGCAACCTTCTTTTTCTAAAATTTTTTTGTAATTATATTTTACAATTTTTCCTTTTTTACATGGAATGATTTCCAATATCCCATTAAATTTTTTATCAAGCCATTTTCCATCTGTAAGGAAATGCATAAAAATTGCCAATGCTGCTACTTCTGAATGAGGTTGATTTCCAATGGCAACATTATAGTCTGCAATTTCATAAAATTCCCCGGGTACTTTTTCTGCTCCAACAACAATAAGCAAATCTTTATGCTTCCTAATTTCATTTATTACTTTATCTACTCTTTCTCCATACATTGTCAAATGGACTATTTTTCCTTTCCATTGTTTGAAGTATTCTTTCCAGCTTATCCCGCTTTTAATGAAAAAATTTCCTCCAAATCTTTCAACCACTTTTTTTATACTTTCTTCAACACCTTCATCTTTTGTATCAATAACTATTCCATCTGCACCAAATGCTCTTGCAACAAGAGCTACATGAGTCGTTATTCTCTTATCCCTCCCTATCCTGTGCCCATATCTATAAACGATTATCATATTCTTTTTCAATTGGCCAAATTAATAAAAGTGTGCATGCTGATGCTAAAAAGAAGGTTATTATTGGATGTATTTTATCAGCTAAGCCCAAATTTTTTGCTAATCCCATTTCTTCTAAACGAAAAGAAAGAATCATTATAATTATTGCAATCATTGTTAATATTCCTCCTATAAATCCGCCAGCAGTTTCATTTATTTTTAAATTTGTTTCAGCAAAGGAAAAGGCGATGGCAAGGAAATAAATAACTATACATCCTAAAATGCTAGTCAAAATTGCAAACAATAAAATGAAATTAAATTTGCTATCCATCATCAAAAAGGTAAAGAAAAATATATAGAAGCCAAGCCCCATAAAACCTAAACCAGCAAGGAAAGATAACAAACCTTTACTTAACTTCATCATGATAGGGATAAAAATATCTTCTTAATAATCTTTTTTATATTTTTGATATTGATGACATGTTTAAAGCCCTCATATAAGATGAAGGAGGCGGTAAAATGTTATATGCAGGTATGGATGTAAAAGTAGCTATAGAAGCATCTACAAACTATAGCTACATTGTAGATGCCTAGCAAAGGAAGGCTATGAAGTTTTAGGTGGCAGATTTAACAAGAGGAAATTTGTTGCCAACATCATGGATTCCTCCAAAAGAAAT
>JAPDJT010000046.1 GCA_029258955.1 Thermoplasmatota archaeon | reverse complement strand
CAGCGTCCCTCGGTGGACGTCATCACCGGGGTGATCAAGGCCAACTTCCCCACCCGCATCGCCTTCCAGGTAGCCTCCAAGGTGGACTCCCGGACCATCCTGGACGTAAACGGGGCCGAGAAGCTTTTGGGCCGGGGGGACATGCTCTTCCTCTCCCCGGCCAGCCCCCACCCGATACGTATCCACGGCTCCTATATCTCCACCGAGGAGACGGAACGGATCGTGCGCTTCATCAGGGAGCAGGAGGTCCAGTTCGAGCGGGTCGAGTTACCCCCCTCGCCGGAAGCTGGGGGGGAAGGCACCCCGCAGGATACGGGCCGGGACGAATATTTCGAGCGGGCCAAGGAACTGGTCATCCGCCACCGGCAGGGCTCCATTTCCCTTCTGCAACGCCGCCTGGGGATAGGCTATGCCCGGGCCGCCCGGCTCATCGACCAACTGGAGGCGGCCGGCATCGTGGGACCCTTCACCGGGACCAAGACCCGGGAGGTTCTGGTAGATGAAAGCGCCCTGGAAGGAAGACCCGAAGAGGAGGGGGAAGAGGGGCTGTAATCCTCCCCTCTTCTTACCCCTTTGCCTGGCCATCCTCTTGCTCGGTGTCCCGGCCTGGGCCATCACCGGGCCGGAAATCCTCCAGAAGGTGGAAAGCCGCTATGCGACCTTAAACGACCTGTCGGCCGACTTCACCTGGCGGGTGCGGTCCGACCCGGGGGAAGGGAAGGGGGGCACGGGCCGGCTCTACCTGAAGCGGCCCCACCTTTTCCGCCTGGAGCTGGCCGATGGACACCTCCTGGTCTGCGATGGGCAGCGGATGTGCAGATATTACCCGGCAGGGGATCGGGTGACGGTGGACAGCCTGAGTCGCCCCCTGTGGTGGGAGGAACTCCTCTCCCGTCCCTCCCATAGCTTCCGGCCCCAACTGGTGGGGGAGGAAAGCTTGGGGGGCAAAGGGTGCTACCTGGTGGAGCTGACCCCCCGGGGGGAGGGCTCCTGGACCGGCCGGCTCCGCATATGGGTGGACCGGGACCGGTGGCTCATCCGCCAGGTGGAGGTCTTGGGCTGGGAAGGGGAGGTGACCACCTACCGTTTTACCCGTATCCGCCTGAACCGGGGTTTGGCCGATTCCCTCTTCGTCCTCAAGGCCTCCGGGGGATAAGGGGTTCGGTCCCCTGGGCGGCCCCGATGGGTTTTTGGCAACCGTAGGACCCAGGTCCTGCGGTTTTTTCCTTAAGCGGGGATGGAATGGCAACTCCCACAGGTTGATCAACCGGTGGCCGACTCCCTGGCCCGGGAGCTGGGCATCTCCCGGGTCCTGGCCCGGGTCCTGGTGGCCCGGGGGTTGGGGGACCCCGCCGCTGCCCGGACCTTCCTCTGATCTTGATCTCAGCTCAGCTTCTCTTTTTTCGCCATTTTTACAGATAAGCTTATATTTTCTAGCCCCTTCCTCAAGTTTATCTTCAAGTAATTTCTTGTAATTCTCCATTATTCTTTCTCTATCTTCTTCTGCTATAAAATCAAGGAAATTCTTCCCTACTACTTCTGCTTGTTCATATCCTCCACTTGTTACTTCTTTATTTACAAATTTAATTTTACCATCCTGAACAACAACAACTGTATCACATAGCTCGTTTATAAGATATTCATAAAGTTGTCTCGCCCTCCTTTCTTTCTCTTCAACATATTTTCTAACTGTAATATCTCTTGCTACACCAATATATTTTACTTTCCCATCCAATAAACCAATGCTTAAAAGAACGTCTAGTTTTTTCCCATCCTTTCTTATTGCTTTTGCTTCAATATCTTTTTCTCCTTTTCTCATTCTTTTCTTTAAATTATCTGCTTCAAAGAATTCACCAATATTTCTGCCAATTACTTCGTCTTTGCTTAGATAGCCAAGTAATGATAAAAATTCTTCATTGCAATCTTTTATTTTAAAATCTCCTGTGGCTAAAAATGCCATTTCTTTCAATCTTTCAAATGCCTCCCCATAGGTTCCTCTATCAACAGCAGATATACTCTCAATTTTTTTAAATAAGCCAGGAACATCTATTTTTCTAAAAAAATCTTCTCTTAATTCTCTTTTAATAGCTTCAACATGCAATCTTATCGCTTCCTTACAAAAATCTGCAACACTACTATATCCCAAATCTGGTTTTTTTTCTATTAACTCTTGCAATTTATCATAAAGCTCCTTTGGCAAAGAAATTGTGCTGTATTTTGTCATTAGCCGTAAATAACATTTAATGTATAAAAAATTTATTGTCTTCGCAGAACAAAATTGTTCTGATGGAACAATTACCTTATGATATGACCATCCTCAACTTGCTTAAAAATTTTAATTTCCCCAGCATTGTCTCTCAAAAATTTTCCATTATATTCCACTTTTCCATCTTTGCTTTTCATTTCCACTTTTGTAAATTCTTCATAGCTTATTTGCTTTGCTGGATTGCTTTCTACGCCTTCCACAAAAACCCTGCTTCCTTCTTTACCATTAGCTAAAAGCAAAATTGCTTCTCCAGCTCTATCAACAGCTAAAAGCATTCCTTCTGATCTCACCCCTCTTATTTTTGCTGGTTTTAAATTGGCTAATAAAACAATTTTTTTACCAATAAGCTCATCCTTTTTATACCATGGTTTTATTCCTGCAACAATTCTTCTTTTGCCTAACTCACCAACATCAAGCTCAAGAATATAAAGCTTATCTGCATTTGGATGGTCTTCAACTTTTATAATTTTTGCCACTCTTAAATCAAGCTTTGAAAATGGATCCTCTATAATTTCATTCAATTCCAATTTTTTGAATAATGGTGCGGGCTTCTCTATTTCATTTTCTTCAATATCTTCTAAAGCTTCCTCCCATTTATGGCTATAAATTTCATCTTTGTATCCAAGCATTTTCCATATTTTATTCGCTGTTTTTGGCATATAGGGTGTAGATGCAATGGCTAAAACTTTTACTATTCTTGCCAAAGTATGCAAAACGTCCTTACATTTCTCAACATCTTCTTTAACAAGTTTCCACGGTTCGCTTGCATTCATATATTGATTCCCTATCTGAGCTATTCTCATCACTTTTTTCATTCCTTCTTTAAAATGACATGCCTCTATGGCTTTGCCAATTTCTTCAAAATTTTTTACAACTCCCTGCCATATTTCCTCATCAATTTTTCCAGCGGGAATTTTTCCAAAATTTTTATGTATGAAAGTAAGCACTCTATGAATAAAATTTCCATAGATAGCAACCAACTCATTATTATTTTTTGCAACAAAATCCTCCCATCTCCAATCTGTATCGTGCTTCTCTGGCATATTTATTGAAAGGTAATAACGAATGGCATCTGCATCAAACCTTTTCAAAACATCTGGAATCCAAATTCCAATGCCCTTTGACTTTGAGAACTGTTCTCCAGATAGCGTAAGATATTCATTTGCTGGCACATCATAAGGCAAATTTAGCCCGCCATGCGCCATGAGCATTGCTGGCCATATCACTGTATGAAATGGTATGTTGTCTTTAGCCAAAAAATAATAATGCTTGGCCTCGTCTTTCCACCATTTCTTCCATTCATCTGGCTTGCCTATTTTTTCAGCCCATTCCATTGAAGCGGAAAGATAGCCGATAACTGCATCAAACCAAACATAAATACGTTTATTTTCATATCCTTCAATAGGAACTTCCACACCCCATTCTATATCTCTTGTTATTGCCCTGTCCTTCAATCCAGATTTTATGAAATTTAAAGTAAAATTGATAACATTATCTCTCCAGAAATTTTTATCTTTAAGCCAATCTAAAAGCTTTTCTTCAAATGCTGAGAGCTTGAAAAATAAATGTTCTGTCTCCTTTAAAATTGGCTCTGCTCCACATATCTTGCATTTAGGCTCTAAAATTTCTTCTGGCTCAAGCGTAGCTCCGCATTCTTCACATTGGTCTCCTCTCGCCTTTCCATGGCAGTATGGACAAACTCCTTCAACATATCTATCCGGCAAAAATCTACTGCAATTCTGACAATAAAAAGCCCTCATTTTTTTGGGATAGATATATCCTTTTTCATAAAGCTTAAGGAAAAATTTTTTCACTACATTCTTATGGAATTCATTGCTTGTCCTAGTAAAGTTCTCAAATTGAATGCCTAATTGCTCCAAATTTTCCTTATGTTCTTTATGGTATCTATCTACAATTTCCTTGGGTGTCACTCCTTCTTTTTCTGCGGTTAATGTTATTGGAGTGCCATGTTCATCACTTCCAGATACCATTAAAACAGCATTTCCTTTCATTCTGTGATATCTTCCAAAAATGTCTCCTGGCAACAAACAACCAGCTAATGTACCAAGATGCAATGAGCCATTGGCGTAAGGCCATGCAACTCCGACAAATATTCTTTCCATAGTTGTATATGATTTATTTATTAAAATTTTAGTTTATCATAAAAAAAGAATGAAATGGGATGTTGCATGGAATTCTTCCATGCAATAAGTCCTAAATGAAAAGAAATTTGAAAATTAATTAAAAAATTGCTACGCAATTCTTCTAATAACATCAATGCAATCATTATTTATTCACTAGACACTGCCAAAGTTTAAAATGAAATAGATTATTGTTATGGCATGGTAATGGCTATGACATTTTTCATTTAGTTTAATTTGTCCTCAGAAACATAAATTTACTACTTTTGCATATTATACCATGTATCGCTTGCTTTACCCATTGAGAACTTTTTTGATTGTCAGCGGGCATGAGGAAACAAATGTAATGACTGCAGACTGGGTAACTGTGCTATCAATGAAGCCATTTATGGTAGGCGTCGCCATAGCCCCAAAAAGATATACGCATAAGCTTATTGAAGAATGCAAAGAATTTGTGGTGGCTGTGCCATCTGTAGATATGCTTAAAGATGCGTGGATTGCTGGAACAATAAGTGGACCAAAGAAATTAGAAAAGTTAGCAATAACATTCATTGAATCAGAAAAAGTTAAGGTGAAAAGTATAAAGGAAGCTTTAGCAAATTTGGAATGCAAGCTTGTTGATAAGCAGAGCTATGGAGACCATACGTTTTTTGTTGGAGAAGTAATAAACTACACATACAATAAGGATGCTTTTCCAAATAATATGCCAGATTTGAAACATAAATTTTTAGCTCATGTAGGACTGGAAAAGTTTGCAACATTTTCAGAGCAGATTTATGAAGCAGGTTAAATTGTTAGCAATATTTGCCATCCTTATCTTGCCTTCTTACATTAGTTATAAACAGCCATTCCATTATTATTCGTATAAAGAAATGGAAGAATTCCTTAATGAAATGGAGGAGGAATATCCAGAAATAATGAAATTTTATTCAATTGGCAAAACATATGGTGGAAGAGAAATTTATGTGGTAAAAATTTCAGATAATGTTAGTATAGATGAAAATGAAGCTGAAGTTTTGTTTATGGGAGCACATCATGGAAATGAAAAGTTGGGATATCAATTTCTTCTTTATTTTATAAAAAGCATGTGCGAAAACTATAGCAAAAAGGAGAGCGTAGCTTATCTTATAAATAATGCTGAAATTTTTGTTGTACCTATGGTAAATCCAGATGGAGTAGAAAACAATACAAGGAAGAATGTTGAACCAAATAATTGTATAGGAGAAAATATCTTTCCCATATTGAAGGGAGTAAATTTGAATAGGAATTATGATGCAGGCTGGAATGAATGGAGACCTTGGTATTTCTTATCTACTACATCTACTCCATATGGTGATTTAATTTTGTATTTCTTGGATTTCCCTCCAGAATATAGAGGGGAGAAGCCATTTAGCGAGAGGGAAACAAAAGCAATAAAAAATTTTGTTGAAAGCAGAAATATAACTATTGCCATAGATTTTCACACTGGAGCTGGAAAAATAATATTTTATCCATTTGGCTATACAGATAAAAAGAAACCTAAGGATTTGGAAAAATTCATATCAATTGCAGAAAATATATCCTCAATAAATGGCTATGATTATGCAGAAGCTGGGGAAGGAGTTATAGGAATGGCAATTGACTGGCTTTATGAAAAGCATGGAATATATGCTTTAATAATTGAATTAACTAGAAATGTTGCTCCAAGAGATGCTGAAGAAGTAAGGGAAATTATTCAGCTAAATTTGCCAGTAATGCATTATATTGTTAATAGGGCTATAGAAGAAAAAGGTAGAATTTAAAAAGAATTCCTGATAACCTTTCAATGAAATTTGATGAAATCATTTATCTGCCAATTTTATTCATTGTTTTCTATATCCTTTACATTTCATCATTTAAAATTCCTGTAATTTTACTTTTTGCTGGCTTTTTTATTCTAATCAAAGGTAGCGATTTTTTCAT
This sequence comes from Thermoplasmatota archaeon, assembly GCA_029258955.1. Taxonomy (GTDB): domain Archaea; phylum Thermoplasmatota; class E2; order UBA202; family JdFR-43; genus JAPDJP01. Next base: position 7,907 of record JAPDJT010000046.1, on the reverse strand, counting down.
AAATGGGGCTGTTGGCATATCATCGAAGCTTGGAATAAGCGAGCATACAATTGGTTTAACAATAGTTGCTTTTGGCACTTCTCTGCCAGAATTAGCTGTTTCTTCTCTTGCATCATATCAAAAACATGCATCAACAGCATGGGGAAATGTTATAGGAAGCAATATAACAAACATTCTTTTGATTCTTGGTTTAGCAATGCTTTTCTCCACAATAAAGCCTAGCAGATTTGCATTTAAAGATGCAATAAGCATGCTTGCAGTCTCTTTCCTAACTATTTTTTTGGCATTTGATGGAAAATTAAATTTTTATGATGGCTTAATTTTATTAGCTTTCTATGTCTATTTTCTTTACACTCTTAGAGGAAGAGGATTAGAGGGGGAGGAAATAAAAGGTAAAGCTAAAGGTGCCATTTTATTCCTTATTTTAGGATTTTTTGGAATTGCCTTTGGAGGAGAAGCTGTTGTAAAGGGGGCTGTAGGAATTGCACATAGTTTAGGAATAGCTGAAGCTACAGTTGCTGGAAGCATTGTTGCTTTTGGCACTTCTCTGCCTGAGCTCGCCACCACTGTTATGGCGGCGATAAAAAAGCATTATGGAATCGCTGTAGGAAATGTTATAGGAAGTAATGTTGTAAATTTAGCATTGGTTTTAGGCATATCATCTATGCTAGCCAACATATCATTGAATTTAATGACTCCCATGATTTTCTTTTTCTTTTTAGCATCGTTTTTAATCCTTGTAATCTTGAAAGAAAAATGGCTATCAAAAATTGTAAGCATATCTTTCCTTATCTTATATGCAATTTTCATTGCAACAATTTATATTTTTTAGAAAAATTGGGTCAATTTAATGAAGGGATGGATTGCCATAATCCAAAGGATAAATGAAAAAAAATTATCTTGTGTAGGTAATTTCATCATAACAACATTCTTTTTCATTATTTCTCCAAACTTAAATGAATGCTATTGGAAAAATTACATAGCAACAATCTTTTCATATGCCATTTGCCATAAAACTTCTTTTTCATTTAATTTTCAAAGTTCCTTAAATCTCTACAACTGGTTTTTTGCCTATGTATTCTGAGGCTGTCATTAAATTTACTCTTTTCTTTTTAGCAAATTTCCATACTTGCATTGTATGTTCTCTAAATTTTCTTTCTCTCGGCAAATGATGATCGTATATAATTAATTTAGCTTCGCTTTCATCTATAATCTTTATAGCATTTTCTATTGCTCTATTCAAATTTATTTTATTTAGCATATATCCAAGCATATATGTTGGCGGACCATCTAAAATGAGTATGTCTGGTTTTTCTTTAATAATCCATTCTGCATAATCTTCTATAATTGGTCCATTTATATCACTTGTATGAATAATCTTCTTCCCTTTATATTCAATAATTGTTGCAAAAACCCAACCAACTTTTGAAAATTCTATTCCATGGAATAAGGGCTTAGTAAATCTTAGTTCCGTTTCTCCTATTCTAAATTTTTTCCCTTCTGGAAACTTAATTTCTGTTCCATTTATTTTTAATTCTGGTATTTTTTCATACATTTTCCATTTCATAGTTTGTTTTTCAAACCATTTTATGCCGTTCTCAATAATCTCTTTTTTCCTCTCTGCATAATCTCCATAATCTCTTTTCAGTGCAATTTTTAATTCATTTAGTGGCAAAGAATATTTCTTTTCTTTATTTTTAGATAAAACTTCTTCAAAATTTATTTTGAATCGTTGGAGCAATTCTCTAAAAAATTTCTCTGCCCTGCTCCGCTGACTCTCATTTATATATTCATTTGGATTTTTCATGAACAAAAGCTTATTGTAATATATGGATAAATCATCTCTAATGTAATGGTCATGGTGATAATGGGATATAATGATTACATTTGCATTTTTACACTCTTTGATTATTCATTTCTTTACTTGCTGGAAAACTTTGATGCATAATTGCAATGCCGGGGTCAATAACAATTTTTATATCTGTTTTAATAAGCGTTGAGGAACTTTTTGCTCCTATTGAATCAAACCAAATTGGCTTAAATAACACATTCATTAATCAAAAAATATTTTTAAATGCACGGCATGAAGGAAAGTGAATAGGCTAAGAAATTTGCTATTAAAGATAGATGGAAGAGGATACAAAGCTTATAAAGAATTGGAAGGAAGATACAGATTTCCAGATTTTGAATTATATATTGAGCATGTGCAAGCAGACCCATATGCTCCTCCTTCTGCCTGCAGAATAATTGTTGAGAATACTTTTCCAGAAATTTTTTATGAAAATATAGCGAGGAAAATTGCTTTTGAAGATTTTTTAAATAGGAAATTTTATGAAATGGCGAAGAAAAAAAGTAGAAAAAGAGGAAGCGGGAAAAGCGGGGTTATTTCAATTTTAAAGCCTAGTCAATGTGTGCTAAAAAGAAGTAGTGTTATTGCAGGAGAGAATATAGAAGTTAGATTTTATGTTGGCTTGCCAGCATATGGAAGAAAAATTGCTGGAAAGGAAGCAAAAGAAATTTTCTTTAAAGATTTGCTGGAAATAGTTAGAAAAAGTTTATTTTTCAAAGAAATCGATGAAAAAAAGCTTGAAGAACATGTTAAATGTATAGAAGATGCAGATTATATAAGAAAGAATTTATCAAAAAATAAGCTTGTAGCTTTTATTGCAAATGGATCAATTCTTCCAAGAAAAAGTGGTGTTGAAGATTTACCATTAAAAAATGCCATTCCTTTTGAATCTCCAGAAAGTTTGCTCGTTGAATTTGAATGTCCAAATAGAAAAATACAAGGAATGGGAATAAAAGAAGGAGTTACTTTAATTGTAGGCGGTGCTTACCACGGAAAATCTACATTGCTAAATGCAATTTCAATGGGCATCTACAATCATGTGCCAAAAGATGGAAGAGAATTTGTTATTGCAAGAGAGGATGCAGTTAAAATAAGGGCTGAAGATGGAAGATATATAGCAAATGTTGATATCTCTCCCTTTATTTCTTCTTTACCAGGAGGAATAGATACCAGAAATTTCTGCACAGAGAATGCGTCAGGAAGCACAAGCCAAGCAGCAAACATTTGCGAGGCTTTAGAAATGAATTCAAAGCTTTTACTTATAGATGAAGATACCTCTGCAACAAATTTAATGCTTAGAGATAGAAGAATGCAGGAATTGGTTAAAAAGGAAAAAGAACCAATAACTCCAATAATAGATATGATTCCTTCTTTGAGGAGAATAGGGGTTTCAATAATTATGGTTGCAGGTGGCTTAGGAGAGTATTTTGATGTTGCCGACTTAGTTATAATGATGGATTCCTTTAAACCACATGATGTCACCAAAGAAGCAAAAGAAATAGCAAAGAAATTTGAAAGTCATAGGATAAAGGAAGTGCCAAAAGATATAAAGATAAGGAATAGAAAACCCATTCCAGAAACAATTAAAAAGGCTTTAGGGAGAAAAGGAAAAATTAAGGCATTAGATAAGGATAAGTTAAGATTCGGTAGTCAGACAATTGATTTAAGCAAGATTGAGCAAATTGCTGAAATAGGGCAAGTCAAAGCTATAGGAGATATATTGATAAAGATAGTTGATGAATTTAAAGGTAAATGTTTAAAAGATGCTTTGCAAAAAGATTTTCTTGAGTTGCTTCCAAAAAGAGGAGATTATGCAGAACCAAGAAAATATGAAGTTGCATTTGCTTTGAACAGGCTTAGAGGACTTAAATGTAAGCAAATATAGCTACAATCCGTATATGAAAGTCCTTATGCTATAATTCGCCAAAAATGATAAAATTTTATGTTTGGATAGTATTGACCTTGCTAAAATTTTATCCAACGAAAAAAATTTTCTGCTTATCCTTTTCACTTCTCTTTCGAGTTCTTTTGCCTCCATTTGCTTTGGCTCAAAAACAACGTGTCTCAAATCGTATTTGCTCCAATCAAATGTAAATATTCTCCTTTCCTTTAATAATTTTTTAAAAATAGGAGTTTTTGGAAAAGGTGTTAAAATATTAAACTCTGCTACTTTTATACCCTACTCATTAAGCTTTTCATATGTTGTATCAAATATTTCTGCATCGTCATTATCAAATCCAAAAATAAATGATGCCCACATTTCCATCCCTTCTCTTTCTGCTTTATCAATCATAGAAGACACTCTATCTATTTTGTTTCCACCTTTCTTTATTTCCTCATTAATTGTTTTTTGAGAACAGTTTCCAGCCCCACCATCCAAGCTATACAACCTGCTTTAGAAGCAAGTCGTAAAAACTCTTCATCTCTTGATAAAACAGCTAAATTTCCAAATGCAATCCATCTCTTTTTTATTTTTCTTCTTATCATTTCTTTAAATAATGATTTGCTGTATCTTGTATCTATTGTAAGGGATGCATCGTGAAACCAAAAAATTTTAGTGGGAAGGGAAGAAATTTCGTTAATAACGTCTTTAACATCTCTTTTCCTATAGATATTATCTCTAAATCCAGTTAGCTGACAAAATTGACATCTATAAGGACATCCTCTGGTTGCTTGCACAGCTGAAAAGAACGGGTGAGAGGATATTCTTTTTGCTGGTGGAAAATTGCTTGCTGCCAAGTTGTTTCTGCTTCTCCAATAACAACAGCATCTGCATGTTTTTTAGCTTCTATAGGTAATGCTGTTGGGTGATAGCCTCCTAACACAACTTTTATTCCTCGTCAAACTCTGTTTTTTCGTACCATTCATTAATGAATTTTATCTCGTGTTGAGGCGGGTGCATGCTGCAATCTGCTCCAAAGTCAATGAAGGGATGAAGAATTTCCATACATACTTATATTTGCCTGTATCTCTATCTGCTTGAATAAGCTGCTGTGTTGCATAACTGATTCTCTTTCCCTTTACAATTCATGAATTCCTACTTCTTCCAAATAGGAATTCCTGTTTCATCATAAAATATCATTGAATTATAGAATATGTATTTCAGTTTTGCTTCGTGATACATATTCTCCTTCTTACTTGCTCTAACAAATTCTCCACATTTTCTTTTCACAACTGAATGAGGGATCTCGCTATACCATCTTTTGCCGTATCCATATTTATCTCTCCATTTCTCATACCCCAATCCATGATATTCCTTTGCATATTTCTTTCTTGGATTCTTACTTCTTGCTGTTGGAGGAGGTTTTCTAACCTTTATTGCAGGAATAATGCCAAATTTCTCAGCTTTCATGAAACTTTCATTTGAATCATATGCAGCATCTGCATTTGCTTGGATTATTTTTCCTCCTTTAGCTTCAACATTTTTGATGGAATTCTCCAGTAATTCTCCAAATTTGGCATTATCGTGTATTTCTTCATTTGTTACACTTATGGCAGTAACCTGCTTATTTTTATCATCAACTGCAATATGAACTTTAATCCATCCTCTCCTCACTTTCCATTTATGACGAATCCATTCTCCTCTGTTTGTAACCTTTACTCCAGTGGAATCCAATGAGATAATAACGTCTTTCCCTTTATATTTTAACAGAGTTTTTTCCAAATCTATTTTAAGCTTGCTTATCCTTCTATAGATGGTTGAATAATGGGGAACCTCAAATGGAACGAGTTTTGATAATCCAAGTAAATAACCTTGCAAACCTCTATAGTCGATACCCAGGAGAACATAGATATAGCCAAGGAAAATCATTAAAGTTTCTGGATATTGATAAGGAGCACCCTCTTTTCCTTTATTCATTTCTTCTAATTCCTTTTTCCATGTTTCGATGAAATCTAAGGAAATGTATGCTTCTCCTCTTTTCACCAGTTTTTTATTATACTCTTTCCAATTTCTCTTATCCACATACTTTTTACCCCATCTTTTCTTTTTCATATCCCATCCCCAAAAAGGAAAGGATATGAAATTAATGAGAGTTATGCAACACAGCAGAATAAGCAGTATTTTCATATCATCCTCTCTATGGACGTTCAAATAATGAACGTTAATAATATGGATGTTATTTATAAAGTTTTCTTAAAATAGGTTGACACCATTAAGAAATTCTCGAAAGTTGAATAAAACGATGCCATTGATTTCTTGACACTGAACAGATTTGCAGAGATTTGAATTAAAATAAGAAATTATTTGCAGCAAAATAAATAAGCGATATCTAATTTCATTAAATATGAAATTATTTGCTCTCTCAATATCCTTTATCCTACTATTTTCAGTTTCGATGCCATTGAATAATTCATTAATGAATGGTATAAGCAAAATTGCAACAAAAGCAATAGTTTATATCCTTCCATATGAAAAATGCAATGACTACTGGGCAAAAACATATGGAGATAGGATATATTATTATGTATATGGAAATCTTTCAGAAGATAGAGATGCAATTGATAAAGATTTCAGCATAATCTCCGATATCTATGATACAGTTATTGTTATCATACCAGCAGATGACACTCAGCAATATTTTAAAAATTTGGCAGTAGTTAATGAGATTGCCAGCAAAAATGGATTGCGAGTTATATATGCAATTTTTCCAAAGTCAAAATATGGAGCAGAGGATACCTATCTTCAAAATGGAAGTAAGATGAATTTATTAGTTATACAAGATATGCAATTTCTTGCCTCTTTAAATGCTACCTATAAAGTTGCGGTATGGTATGGGTGGACTTATAGATGCAATGCTTTGGATATTGTTCATTTTTATAATATTCTTCCAGAAAATTTAAAGGAGAAATATGCAGTGTGGCTTGATGAAGAATATGTAGAAAAAATATGGAATGTTTATGTGTATGGCTTGCCATATAATGTGCTTTTCATAACAGAATTATATAGCAAGGAAAAAATCGCATTATACTCTTGCCTTTACTACAATCAGATGGTTATAACAGGATATGAAGCAGCGCATTCATTGCAGGAATGGAAAGAAAATATAGAAGATATGCTTTCTGTATGTAAATGCGGCAAAGTTGGCATATGGATATTTTATGATATTGGCGATGGCGCAGGCGAAGAATATGCTGCCTTTATTAATGGTGGACTATCTGATTTTAATCATAGCTATGAAATACCATTTCAAAAAGGATTCTCTTATGCTGCTTGGTGGAATAACAGCTATTTAACAAATGATTCTGATGTTTCTTTAGAAAATTTAAGAAAAACAGGAACAGAATATGTTTCTTTGATAACAACATGGTATCAACAGGATGAACATTCTTTGCAGATTATGCCAGATAAAGATGCAACGCCAAGTGATGATGCCATTATACATGCTATTCAAAAGATTCATTCTTTAGGAATGAAAGTAATGCTGAAGCCTCATGTGGATTTATATAATGGCAGATGGAGAGGTGAAATTTATTTTGATAGCAATGAAGAATGGCAAGCGTGGTTCAAAAGCTATAAAAATTTCATATGCCATTATGCAAAACTTGCTGAAGAAAATGGCGTTGAGATATTTTGCGTAGGATGCGAGTTAGTAAAGACAGTGCAAAGGGAAGAATGGTTTGACATAATAGAAGCAATAAGAAAGAATTTTTCTGGCTTGCTAACCTATGCTTCAAACTGGGATAATTATCAAAATGTTACATTCTGGAATTTGCTCGATTTTATAGGTATAGATGCCTACTTCTGGCTTACTCACAAAAATGACCCAACATTGGATGAACTACTACAAGCATGGAAAAGGTGGAAAGGAGGCATAGAAGAAATTCATAATTTAACAGGAAAGCCAATTGTTTTTACAGAAATTGGGTATAGAAGCATAGATGGTTGCAATATCGATCCATGGAATTGGTGGAGATATGGCAAAATAGATCTGCAGGAGCAGGCAGATTGCTACAAAGCAGCTTTTATAACATTCTGGAATGAGTCATGGTTTTATGGCTTTTACTGGTGGATGTGGTGGGCAGATCCATCTATAGGAGGAGAAAATGATGATAGCTA
>JAPDJT010000035.1 GCA_029258955.1 Thermoplasmatota archaeon | reverse complement strand
TCGGAGGATTGGAAACGAGGAGATTGTTATTCACGAGATATAAGAAAAAGTCAATGAGAATGAAGCACATAATTGCCATGGCAATTGTTCATAACATAAACACTTACATGGCAATTTCTTCATTCATTCTGATTTTTTCGACAACCTCCATCTACCTCATACTTGGTATAATGCAGTTCCCAGCTGTTCCACATAGAAAATACTTAATTTAATATTTAATTATTTAATTTGGTAAAATTAAATAATTCTGAGAATATTACCTTCATGATTGAAAGGAAAGAAATATGGGAAGTTTTAGAAAATTATGATTTAGAAAAAATAAAGATATCTGCTATAGCATCTCATTCTGCTTTAGATACATTTGATGGAGCAAAAGAAGAAGGTTTCTCCACTATTGCTATCTGCCAAAAAGGGCGCCACAAGACATATGCAGAATATTTTAAAACAAGAAAAATAGGCGAAAAAACAATAGGATGCATAGATGAAGCATGGATTTTTGATAAATTTAATGAGATTTTACTAGAAGAAAATCAGGAAAAACTTAGGAAAGAAAATGTTATTTTTATTCCAAATCGTTCCTTTACTTCATATTGCAGCTTAAATGATATTGAGAATAAATTTTTTGTTCCTCTTTTCGGCTCAAGATGCTTATTAAGAATGGAAGAAAGAGGGGAAAAACGAGATTATTATTGGCTTTTGGAAAAAGAAGGATTGCCTTTTCCAGAAAAGATAGAAAATCCAGAAGAAATAGATGAGTTATGTATAGTTAAATTACATCATGCTGTCAAAAAATTAGAAAGAGGGTTTTTCACATGCGCCTCATATAAGGAATATAAGGAAAAGGCAGAGAAACTGATAAAACAGGGGGTAATAACCAAAGAAGATTTGGAGAAAGCAAGAATAGAAAGATATATTATTGGACCTGTTTTCAATTTGGATTTCTTTTATTCTCCTGTTTTAAAACAGATTGAATTGTTAGGCATAGACTGGAGATTTGAAACAAGTTTAGATGGCCATGTAAGATTACCAGCTGACCAACAACTAAACTTACCGGAGAAGCAAAAAATTCCAGAATATACAGTTTGTGGGCATAATATGGCAACTTTAAGAGAGTCATTGCTTGAAAAAGCTTTTAGCTTAGCGGAAAAATTTGTAGAAGCTTGCAAAAAACATTATGATTATGGTATCATTGGCCCATTTTGCTTGCAAACATGCGTGGATAAGGATTTGAATTTTTATATTTATGATGTAGCTCCCCGCATAGGAGGAGGAACAAATATACATATGGCTATAGGCCACCCATATGGAAACACATTATGGCGTTGCAACATGTCAACTGGAAGAAGAATGGCATTGGAAATTAAAATGGCTATAGAAGAAGAAAAAATGAAAGAAGTTGTCAGCTGAAAATTATTAACTGTACTTCTGGAATGCTTACGCTATTATAATTTCCTGCATAGTCATAGGCAACAGCAGTTACATTATAAATACCTATGCCATGTAAATCAAATTCAAAAGGTGCATTTTCCTTTTCCGCTTCTAATGAGTCACCGAGATAAAATTCAACTTTTTCTAAGCCAGACAAAGCATCAGAAGCTTCTACTTCTACCGTATATTTCCCTATAACCATTGTATCTCTTGGTATCCTTGGTGTAATATACTTTTTCCCTCTAAAATAAATGTATCCTGGCTCAAAATTTAAAAATGATATAGATGGAGCTGTCTTATCTATTTTTATTGTCATGTTGCTATATCTCTCATTCCCATTTCCATCTTTAGCATAGCATTCAAGCAAATAAATTCCATCTTTCTGCAATTTTATAGGCATAACATAATCAAACCACGTCCCTCCATTTATCCTGTATTTTAGCTCCTTTATCTCACTTTCATTATCTGTTGCATTCAGCAAAACAGTTACATTGCTTATATACCATCCATTGTTGCCTGTACTCCCGCTAATTACTACTTTCAAATATGGAGGATTTCTCTCTCTCTTTTCCAAGCATCCAATGCTTAGCAACAATATGGCAGTTAATATTGCAACTGCCTTCTTCATCTCCACCAGTCCTCATCGAATCTTCTCAAGTCCAACTTAGCCCAGTCATTTTGGTCATATTCCTTATCATCTCCGTTTGAATAATCAACGAGTTTAAACACGTATCTGTAGTTCATACAGCTTTTGTATGGAGCCCATAGCCAATAACCGCGTTGCCATGGGAAACGTGTAGATTCATTGTCAATTCCATCAAATGCAAATAAGCCCAAATTGTGCCCTAACTCATGCATGAAAACGCTTGCCATTGCCGTAATATAATCGCTACCTTGCAATTTTATACTCCATAGCCAATTCCTAACATATTGTGCTCCAACCACAAAACTATCTGTATAAAACATTCTTCCTCCCGCAGGGCGCCAATACCATTCTATCTGGCTACAGATTATTGCATAATGAAATACTCCTTTCCTCCAATAATTTGGATCTCCTCTTAAGAAGTACTTCATTCTTGCAGCCATCAAATCCTTGCTATCCATTCCCTCATCATATGGAATTAAATCTCCCCCTCCACCCATGGAGCCATCATCGAAATGCACTGTTATATTATGCTTTATAAAAGCATCACAAATCATATATTGGCTCTCTTTTGGCAAAGTATAGTCTTCTTGCCATGGATATTTTGCTTTCATGAAGTCCACCTCAATAAATATATCCTGAGCAAATGGATCGGAAAGCCATCTACTTGTTTCCCATTCTTCTATGTTATCTAAACCATCTTCATCCGGGTCAAGGTGTATATGTTCTTCTGGCACAACAGGATTGTAGCCATATTTATCTTCCCAATCACATGGTATGCCATCTCCATCTATATCAATATTGCTATAATCTCTACTTGTATTTAGCCCATATTTTATCTTTTCCCAATAAGTCATTCTATCTCCATCTTCTTCCCATTCATAAATGTCAAACCATATCTCATAGTCATTTTGGCAGTAATCTCCATCTTCATATCCTGTAGAGTGTCCATATCCATTTTCATCTCCTAAATAATCATCTCCATACCATTCTCCAGTTGTTAAATTAAAAAATAGTTTCAGTGCTTTTCCATATAAATAATCCCCCTTATCTTGACTTATATCACAAAGCTCGTCTACAATTCCTTTTTTCCATACTTCTATTCTTATTGGTATTACTTTATTCTCTTCATATTTTACCTGTTTAAATGCCATTGGCCATTCAAACCATATGTCCATGCCTTCAAAAACTTGGTCCCACCACTGGCTTTCTTCATCATCAATATATATTTTAAAATATATTTTGTTGTTCTGCAAATCATGGCTTCTAATCCTTTTTATATCAACAACAACAGTAACATTTTGTGGCTCATTTATCAGCTCTTTTTTCTCATTAAAAATTTTTATGTTATTTCTGCCATTAAAAGCAATGGCTGGCATAATTAATGCTAATGCTAAAATGAAAGCAATAGCCTTTCCTCTCATGATAAATGCATTGTTTATCTGTATATGAATTTAACTGCTTGTATCTTTTATTTCAAATATTATTTCGCCATCTACTCCTTTCATATGATATTTTTTACAATCTTTTTGCATATCTATATTTTCAGCGAAAACATACATATTTCCTTCAAAAACCCTTATAAAATCAAAAAATGGGAAGCCATCTTTATCCAATAATTTTGCTTCCAATCCCTCATCTATATCTTTTATCACAATCATTAATGGGAATGTTGCATTGCCTGGCATACCTGTATCATTTATATCAAATGTACAACTTATATTCAATGTTTCATTTTGCATTGGTATAATTGGCATCTCAAATTCCTTCCATTCCTCTCCTATTGATATATTTATACTTGTTTCCAATAAATCATCCTCATCATCCTTGTTTGAAGTAACGTATAAGGAATAAATTTTGATTTCAACTTTTAAATTTCTCAAAGGATCCATATCTTTTCCATCTGGTATGCCATCATTATCAACATCTGGATTTTGCAAATATTGCTTTATTGTTTCATCATTTATTCCTCTTTGCTTATAAAACATAATTTCTTCATAATCAGCGCGCCAGAAATAATTGTCTCCATCTATGTCATCTAACCAATCTACAGGATCTGAATGGAAAATTCTGACTTCTTCATAATCAGTTAAGCCATCTCCATCCGTATCTACTTTACGCGGGTCTGTTGCTACGCCTCCATGGTAAGGAGATTCTTCATAATCAGTTAAGCCATCTCCATCCGTATCTTTTTTATGTGGATCTGATGTAACCTGATAAACATATGAAGTACTATTGTAAAGATAAATCACTTTCACCTTCCAACCTTCTTTTTCCAGTTCATTTGGTATTCCATCTCCATCTAAATCATCTCTATTTAAACATCCAGAAAAAGTTGAAATTAACATTAAGAAAATTATTACAGCCATTATCTTTTTCATTTTTTATATCTTCTTTTTAATTCTTCAATTTTTTTGGCTTTCATTTCTCTTTTTTCCATCTCCTTCAATTTTTCCATTTCTGCAATTAATTTTTTCTCTATTGCATCAAAGGACAGATTCATCTTTTTAATAATTTCCCTTCCCATTTCTCTTATTTTCATTGCTTCTCTTTTAGCCATTAACTTATTTCTTCTTATGGGGATTAATGCTTTTTCTATTTCAATTTCATCTGGTTCAATTAAGATTCCTCTCTTTTCATCATATCTGTATTCTGGTATTTTTGGCATTGGCGGTTTTTTAGGCTCTGGAGGATATTCTAATTTTGGCAAAGTTGGCATATCCATTTTAACTCCCATTTTAGTTGCAATCTTTTTAATTTTTTCGTATAACTCCTGTATTTTCTGCTTCCTTGCTTCATATTCTTCTTTTATTTTCTTGCGTTCTTCTTTCCATGTATTGTATGCAGAAAGCCACGCTTCATTCCATTCTGCTTTAATTTTATTCTCCAGCTTTCTTTGTTTTTCCATTGCAATTTTCCTTAGTTTTCTATGCTGTTTCTCATTTTTTTTCCATTCTTTGTAAAAATAGATTGCTGAGAGCCATTCTTCTTTCATTTCTTTCAAGATTTTCTTTCTCTCTTTGGCATTCAATTTAGCCAGCTCTTCTTTTTCTTCTTTCCATGGCTTCGGAATTACATAACTTGGACTATTTACTCTATGAAATGCAAATCCAACAGATATAAATGCAAGTAAAGTTGGCAAACTACTAAGTATAGCAACAGTTTGTCCTAATGTCAAATGAAAACCTTCTACCATAACAACTATTGCAGCTATTTTTGATACCGCTCTCGTTGCTTTCACCTCTACCAAAAGTATGTGGGTTGTGCCCTGCTTATATATGCCTTCTGGTGGAGTGACAAAATGTACATATACAGTTGTTTCCTGCCCTGGGGAAAGAATAACTTTATTTTGAGATACAATGCAATGCCAGTTAGGCGGAATGTATACAGGAGTTATTTCAAAGTAATCTTCATAATTACCATAATTTATTATCTTAATGGGAACACTATATATTCCTTCTTGCTTTGCCTTTATATATGGTTTTTCTACGAGAACATCAAAGGAATGGTATGGAGCAGACTTAACATGGAAAGTGTAGTTGGCATGATGCCAATTTCCATATATATCTCTTAATTTGCCATAAAGATGTATGGTTGCATAATTTGAGGGGCGAGCAGAGGCAGTAACATACACATGCCCTATCCTTGTTTCATTTGGATAGAAAAATGTCCACGTGGGCGAAACATATGCAGTCCACCCTTCTCCTTCAACAGTTACTTTAAATTCTACATAGAATGCATATAAATTTGTTTGGAAATACCCTCCATTATAAAATTTAAAATAGAAAATATGGCTACTAGTTGGCTCTACCTCTGCAACAATATCTCCAATAGCTTCGATTCTTAAATTAATGAATTGAGCAAAAGGTTCATGAGGCACATCTTGAGGATTAGATGGAGGAATAAAAATTGATGTCAAGAGTAAGGAAAAAAGAACTAAGGAAATAATTGCATAGCGCATGTTACTTTTTCTTCTTAGCCATTAATAAGCCTGCAATGGCTAATCCTGCTATTAAGAATATTGCATCAAAGCCTGGTACATAAAATCCTTTATTCTTTGCCATACAATATACATATGTTTCATAGCTTGTTACCAAGTCTATGTCATCTGTTCTTCTTACCCATTTCCCTCCTTGATATTCCCAGTATGGAGCTTCTGATTTTGCTTTTGCCTTTATTATAAACTGTGTCCAGTCATTATGATATGAGATAACTGTTCCATGTGGAGATGTCAAAGTTACTGTAACTGTTGCATATGGATATGTTTCATCTCCCGGTTGCTTTGGCTCAATTTTTACTGTTGAAGGATTTATAATATATTTCCATCCCTCACCAGGTTCTTTTTCTGCAGTTAAATCAACTACGACAGGAGAATTTCCATAGTTATAGATATGCAAAATAAATGGTAGTTCCCTATCTGGAGCTGTTCTTTCTATTGGTTGCACAGCAGATACTGCAATTTCAGTAAATGGATTATATGCTACTTGTATGCTAAACTTAGCTTCATCAATTTGTCTAAATATTCCTCCTGTAACTAATCTTCCTCTTACAGCAACTACAACCTCTCCCCTATCTCCAGCTGTAATATCATGTTTTCTCACTCCAAGCGCAAGAGTAACATACTCTTGCTTTCCTGGAGCCAACACCATTGTTTGTGGAGAAGCTGTAACTACAAGCCATTCAGGTGAGCCTTCAATAGATACTTCAACATAAACTGGTAGATATCCGAAAAGATAAGGGGTGTATTTAACGGAAACTTGCATTTGCTGAACTTCATATCTCTGCACATACATAGCAGGACTATCTGGAACCGCATCAATTTTTCCCCATGGAATGGCATTTACTCCTTGTGATAAGAATAAGGCTACACCAACTACAGCCAATATAACACTTTTTTTGAGCATTTTAATCCCTCAGATAAACTGATATTGGAAATTCCATATTTATTTTTTTCCTCCTTCCTCTTCTTCCTCTTCTTCCGTCTCTTCTCTTATTTCAACTCTCTCTGGGAAATAACTCAATATTATTATGTCTCCTACTGCAGAAACCCATCTGTAAGGTACTGCAACATCCATGCCACCTTCAACAAATTCTTTATTTGTATCTGTAAGAATCAGCTTATCTATTTTCTTTTCTTCAATGTCAATTAAAACATCTCTTACCTCACCAACATATCTCCCCTTACTCGTATAAACCGGCAAATTAATGAATTCTGTTATTTCCATTTTATCACAAGCTTTAATATAAAAGGATTTTAAATAATTATGGTTTAAACGAGGTTGATGACATGTTAAAGCCCACCTCCATATAAGCATGAAGGAGGCGGTAAAATGTTGTATGCAGGTATGGATGTGCATAAGAAGTTTTCTGGCTATAGTATGTCAAAAGAAGGAGAAGTTGTAAAGAGAGGAAGAATAAAAACAAATGAAAAAGAAATAAGAGAACTCTTTTATGGGCTATTCTAATCAATGGCTTATTCTCACAATAAGGCAAGAAATTTTTAACAAATCTTATTACGTCAATGGATGTTCTCCATTTCGTTACCATTACCCCTAAAATTTCCCATGTTTCTACATCTATTGCAGCCATACATAATACCATTCATCTCCTATCTTTATTTTTGTTTCATCTATTGCTATACAACGACTATATTTTCTTGAATTAGTGAATAGCTGAGCAAGTTTATGATACCATTGCCTTAACGCTTCATGACTGAACTTCTCAAAATCTTTGAGGAATTTACTCGTTTTTCTTAGAGAAATTCCTGCATAGTAAAGAATAGTGGCAATTAGCTTAATCTTTTTCTTATCTCCCAATAAAAAATAAATGAAATAGGATGTTGTCATATAGTAAATTCCACCCCATGCAAAGAAGCCAATAACACCTTTTCTGTCATTTTTCGCAAATCCTCTTATCCCAGCAAAAATATTTTTTCTTTCAATTTTTAATTGGGCATTTCCACCCCTCTCCTGATTCATCAGGAGAGGTATTTCGCATTTTTTAAAATTTTCAAATTCTGACAGTCCCAACCTTAAATGTGGAAATTAATAAATTCTGGTAATTTTCTAACAGTGTGGTGAGGAATAAATGAAAAATAGTGTCATTGAATGATGTATGGAAGAAATTGCTATAGCGATTTTCTTTCCCATTATAATTTTTGACAATACTTATTTATTCCTCAACACGCCAAAAATAAAATTATAGCATCCATTTAATCAATTTTAGTTTTATTTATTTCTCCAGCTTGCCAATTATTTTATCAACAATTTTCATAAATGCCTCTTTTGCTTTGCCTTCCTCTCTTATAAAAGGTATGCCTGCGTCTCCTCCTATAACAATTTTTTCATCTACAGGAATTCTGCCCAGAAAATCAACTCCCATTTCTTTTGCAGCGTGTTCTCCCCCTCCTATTTTGAATAAATTTATTTCCTTTCCACAATGGGGGCAACGGAATCCACTCATATTTTCTATTATGCCCAAAACATTCATATTGAGGCGAAGGGCAAAGTTGACCGCCCTTCTGCTATCCAGCAAGGCAACATCTTGAGGAGTAGTAACAATAATGGCGTTGCTTTCTTTTAAAAGCTGAGCTATGCTTAATGCTTCATCTCCTGTGCCTGGTGGCAAGTCAACAACAAGAAAATCAAGCTTACCCCATTTTACATCGCCAATAAATTGCTTTATTGCTGTCATTTTTAATGGACCTCTCCATATTACGGGGGCATCTTCATTTAGCATAAAAGCTAAAGAAATTACTTTTAAATGTGGTGATGCTTTAATAGGCTCCATTCCTTCCTTATCTCCATAAATTGTTTCATGTTCTATTCCAAGCATTTTTGGTACATTTGGTCCATGAATATCTGCATCAAGCAATCCAGTTTCGTATCCTTTTGTGGCAAGCGCATATGCCAAATTCACAGCAACTGTTGTTTTGCCGACACCTCCCTTCCCACTTAAAATAGCTATCTTATGCTTTATATTTTTCAAATTTTCCTCTATTTTTTTATCTAACTCTCTAATCACGTATTGTTATGCTGAGCCAATAATAAAATTTATGTTTGTCTTGTCCTTTCATAAATCATGAAAAAAATAATATTTATAGTTGTAATGGCTTTAATAGCTATTTCTTTCCAGCTCATAGCAGATGAGTCTCAAAGCATTGTGTATGTAGATGATGATTATGATGAAACAACTCCTCAATGGAATATTACTTGCTTTAATTCCATTCAAGATGCTATAGATGCTGTTGCAGAAGGTGGAAAAGTAATCGTATATGATGGGACATACAATGAAAACCTGATTATAAATAAATCTGTAGCAATATATGGAAATGGAGATGTCCATATTCAAAGCAATTCTGAAAATGTTATAGAAATAAATGCATTAAATGTTATTTTAGAAAATTTATCAATAAAGGGAGGATACAGGGGAATTTATACTATGGGAAATACAACAATTATAAATTGTAGTGTTAATTCAAATGGAATAGGGATTTATGTCATTGGAGATAACTGTAAAATCTACAATTGTAATGTGAGCAATAATGAAGGATATAATATCTGGATTATGGGCTCTAATAATATCATCTCAGATTGCTATATAGGAAATTCAAAATATGGAATTGGAATGGGAGAGGCTAGATATAACAAAATATACCAATGCTTCATAGCAAACCATACTGAAAATGGAATTTACTTTAATGAATCTCATTTTAATTTGATAGAAAAATGCAGAGTTTATAACAACAGCCATGGCATCTATTTCTTCAATTCCTCGCATAATAAAATATTTGAGAATGAAATAAAACGGAATAAGCATGGTGCATATTTTGTTCCATATGATATGCCTTCCAATAATAACATCATCTACCATAACAATTTTATAAGCAATATTCAGCAGGCTTATGATGAATGCAATAACATTTGGTACAATGAGACTTTACAAGAGGGAAATTACTGGGATGATTTTGACTCGCCAGAAGAAGGAGCATATGATAATGATAGCAATGGCATCATCGATACCCCATATGAAATTGAAGTAGGTAATTCTGATTTATATCCTTTAGCAAATCCTTTTGATTTATATCCACCATTTACTGAGGCAACAGTAAAAGGAATAATGGGCAACAATGGATGGTATGTAAGCAATGTAACTGTTTTGCTGAATGCAACAGATAATGAAAGTAATGTTATTTACATAAATTATAGTGTAGATGGCGTAGCAAAACAAGGAAATGGAAGTGTTGTAATAGAGCTTTCTGACGGAATCCATGAAATAGAATATTATGCAGTAGATTCAAATAGAAATGAAGAGAAGATGAAAAAACTTATACTAAAAGTTGATACAACTCCTCCGTCAATAAGCTATTCTTTGAATCCTTCATCACCAAATGGTAAAAATGGATGGTATACAAGCAGTGTTGAAATTTCTTTGTCTGCAGAAGATGAAAGTGGTATAGATGAATTAAATTACAAAATTGGTGCCGGCGGATGGGAGGATTATACTGGCTTTTTCTTTATATCTGTAGATGGAATCCATGATGTATTTTTCAGAGCAATTGATATGGCAGGAAATGAAAAAATCATTAATATTACTCTAAAAATTGATCAACTACCTCCAGAAATAAATATAGAAAGACCGTCAAATGAATATGTGAAGGGTATCTTCTCCATCCTTTGGAATGCAAGTGATGGTGTTGATAAAGATTTAGATGGAAACATCTCCATCTTTTATTCCTACGACAATGGAACAAGTTGGGTAGAAATAGCTACAAACATTAACAATACTGGAAATTTTGTTTGGAATAGTTATGGATTCAAAGATTCAAAGAATGCAATGATAAAAATTGAAGCTGAGGATGATGCAGGAAATGTTGGCAATGCAACCACTTCCTTTATTCTTGATAATTTGCCACCAGTTGTTATAATTGATGAACCATCTGAAGGAAGATGTTATGGGCTTGATGAATATGGAAATATACTTATTGATGTAATATGGGAAGCTTATGATGATGTTGATGATGATTTAAATGGTGCAATAAGCATTGAATATTATGATGGAAGCTGGTATACTTTAGTTTCAAATCATTCAAATACAGGAAGATACACATTTAATGCAAAAGACTGGGAAGATGGAAAATATAAGATAAAAGTTTCTGCTGTAGATGATGCTGGAAATGTCGGAATGGCAATAACTGGAAATTTCACTATAGACAAGAAACCTCCTTTCATATATGTGTCTCGTCCACTCAAAGGATATATTTATATAAATCTGTTTGGCAGAGAGATAATTCCACCTGTACCAATGATAGCCTTGCCATATGATGCCATTATAATTGGAAAGATAACAGTTGAAGTTAGCGCTTCAGATACTCATTCTGGAATTCAGAGAGTGGAAATAAAGGCTGGCGAAGATTCATATGTAGATTATGCACCACCATATAAATTTGAATGGAATCCTTCCTTAGGTATATGTAGCTTGGAAGCAACTGCATATGACAATGCAGGCAATTCAGCAAGCTATAAATTGGAGAAAATACTCTGTATAAATGTATAAACTTGATATTAACCTTATGACATGACGAATAGATGCATGAAAGTAAATGACTTATCACATTCTTTTTCGGTTTTCGAATAAATGAAAAAATGGCTGCAATGTATTATCGTATGGAAAAGAATCATCATGGCAACGCTTTTTTTTCATTTCTAGCGATCAATTGTCTAAATAATGAAAAAGATCATGCTATTATTTCAGTAAGCGCCATAACAACTTCTTTATTCATTTATAAAATCTGGTCAAATTCATAATTTTCCCATTTCCTTTCATTTAAAAGAATTTCAAGCTCAATAGGTGTCAAAATTGGTTTCTCATATTTATCCATATCGTCTATTGCAACTCTTGGACAGGCTGTGGAAATATAGCAATCAAACTCCATATAATCTATTTTTTCATCTATATCATTTAAAATTATAAGATATGCCTTTTTTCCTTTTTCATCTATTAGCTTTTTTAATCTTCTTGCTAATTCCATTCTTTTCTGCCCCAATTTTCTGCTTACAATAATTCCAAATTTTTCTGCATCCATTGCTTTTGCAATCATTGCATATCTTTTTTTCAAAATTTTATCTGCCTCTTTTTTTATTTCCTCTGCATATATTCTTTTTTCAATAGGGTTTGCTACCACCACATTCTTTTTACTAGCTAAATATAAGCCAACCGGATGAAAAAATCCATCTCCTATAAATAAAAAAGTGTCAATATAATTTGAAATGGAAATAGCTGAGGAAAAATCGCATCCTAAAATTTGCCCGTCATAGGCTGTTCTCCTACTTTTCTTTCCTATAAAAACTTCATATCCATTTTTTTCCAAATATTCCTTGCATTCCTTCAATTTATGCATATATGGTGTTATTGATACTAATCCAACCTTTTTTCCGAGAAATTTAAATGCTTTATTTAAAAATGAAACATCAAAATCATATCTTGCTTCGATAAAAGCAACCTCTGGCTCATATTTTTTTCTTAAATAAGGCATTTCTGCCTCCCCAATGCATATTATTTTTTCAATTTCCTTATAGCTAACAAAATCGCATGCCCCGTAACAGCTTTCTGCAAGTAAAAAGGCTTTAATTCCATTTTCCTCTAAAAAATCTAAGATTTTTGTTGCATATGGAATGAAACCTTCTGGCAATTTAATTGCTATTTTTTTACCCTTTGCTTCTTCAAGCAATCTCTCTTCATCTATTTCATAATATTTTAACTTCATCATCCACTTCAATATTAACTAGCGTTTTTATTTCCATACCTATTTCTTCTCCAATTTTCTCTTTATTCCCCTTACATATTGCAATATATATTCCTTTTATCTCTGCCCCAATTTCCTTTAAAGCTTTAACAACTGCTATTAAAGTTCCTCCTGTGCTAACAACATCATCTACAATAACAATTTTATCTCCTTTGTTGATTCCATTTATGTACAACCTTGCCTCCGAATATCCTGTTTTCTGAACAACTTCTTTCTCGCCATCTAATCCATACTTTCTTTTTCTTATAATTGTAAATGGAATACCAGTTTTCAATGACAATGCCGTTGCTATAGGGATTCCCATTGCTTCTATTGTAACTATTTTATCACATGAAGGCATTTCTTTTGCAATCTCCTCAACAATTTCATTTAGCAACGATGGCTTTATTTCTGGAATTCCATCTGTTATTGGATGAACAATATAATTATAATCTCCTTTCTTAACAATTGGTGCATTTTTTAAGGATTTAATGAGTTCCTTCATTCAATCACCTTACCCAAATCATTTACAAATTTATTAATCATATCCTTTGTCACATGAGGCATTGCAACAATTCTTATTGTTTCATTTTCTTCATCAACCCCAACATACCATTTTAATTTTGCTAACTTTTCTGCAATTTCTCTCGCATTTCTTACTTTTATTGCCAGCAAATTTAGCTCTGGTTCAAAATATTCTATACCCTTTTCATCTAGTAATTTTGCCAAATGCCATATCACATCCATGCATCTCATAGCCATCTTCTTATAACCTTCAATGCCCATATAATTCATGATAGCATATACTGCTGCAGCTGCTGCTCCAGGGCGAGTGCCAAGCAATGAGAATTGATATTTTGTATGGGTGCATTTGCTTTCTACCTTTATTTCTTCCAACCATTTTTTCTCCCTTAGCAAAAGAAAACCACATGGTATGCATGTCATTCCCATTTTATGTCCATCTATACATATACTACTTATCTTTGCTCTAAAATCAAAAATTTTTTTGGAAATAAATGGGGCAACAAATCCCCCAAAAGCAGCATCAACGTGCAAAAAAACATTTTCTTCATTGCATATCTCTGCTATTTCTTCTATTTCATCAATATATCCAAAATTTGTGTTTCCTGCTATTGCAACAACACAAGCTGTATCTCTGTTTATTTTTCCTTTAATATCCTTTGCTTTCATATATAGATTGCAATCTATAACTTTAAGCTTTAAATCAAGCAATGAGGAAGCTTTTTCAAAAGAAAAATGAGCTTGCTTTGGAACAATTACTTCTTTCTTTTTGCTTAACTTTTTAAAAATCCATAATGCTGTAATATTACTCTCTGTTCCCCCAGATGTAAGTATGCCAGCATAGCTTGAAGGGGCGTGTAAAAGTTTGGCAACCCATTCAATAGCTTTTTCTTCCAATTCTTTCGTGCCTTTAAATAGCTCATAATCTCCAAGATTCGTTTCAATAAACATTTCATAAGCTTTTCTTGCCACCTCATGAGGCATTGTGCACATAGAGCCAAGTATTTGCTCAAACTTGGCATCTTTCTCCTTTGCTTTTTTCAGCTTTTCAAACACATCCACAAAAATTAAAGATATATGATATATAAAAGTTCGAGTGAAAAAGGAAAGGTAAAAACAAATGAAAAAAGAAATAAGAGAATTCTTTTATGGACTGAAGAATGTAAAAGTACTATAGAAGCATCTACAAACTATAGCTACATTGTAGATGCCTAGCAAAGGAAGGCTATGAAGTTTTAGGTGGCAGATTTAACAAGAGGAAATTTGTTGCCAACATCATGGATTCCTCCAAAAGAAAT
>JAPDJT010000013.1 GCA_029258955.1 Thermoplasmatota archaeon | reverse complement strand
TCTGCTCCTGTTGCATAGCTCCATTTGAGCTGACCATTGCTTCCATTTAAGCAATAAATCTTGTAGTCATTTGAGCCAACTACTACTTCAAGCCATCCATCTCCATCTACGTCTCCTATAGCTGGAGAAGAATAAACTTCTGCTCCTGTTGCATAGCTCCATTTGAGCTGACCATTGCTTCCATTTAAGCAATAAATCTTGTAGTCATTTGAGCCAACTACTACTTCAAGCCATCCATCTCCATCTACGTCTCCTATAGCTGGAGTTGCTATTACGCTTCCAGATGTATTATAAACCCACAAAACATCCCAATCTGTTCCTTCATTTCCCAAATCATAAAAATAATCTGGAAAATATGGAGAGCCTCCACTTGCATCACGTGGCAAAGTAAAGCCATCATCTACTCCATCATTATTATTGCCATCAAAACACCATATATTGCCATATGGATTATTACCTATTACAATTTCAAGTTCACCATCCTTGTTTATATCGGCTATAGCAGGCGAGGAATGCCACACAAATTTCCCGCCAGCAACTGGACCATCTGGAATTTTTGGAAAAGTCCATATAAAACTTCCATTGTTTGACATGACTTCTAAAAACCACCCACTTGTTGTTCCTCCTATTACTTCCTTTATTCCATCTCCATTTAAATCTGCTATTGCTGGAGAGCTTCTCGCCTCATCAGTTTTTGTATCTGTTGCCCAACATATACTTCCATTTGCAAAAAAACATCTCCATATTCCTCTGGCTGTTGCATTTAACTCTGGATAAAAATTCTGGCATTCATCACTTCCTGTAGCAATTTCATATTCTCTTCCTCCAGTAATATTTCCAATAGCTGGTGATGAACCAAAAATCATGTTATTAATTTCGTGATTTACTCCTATCTGAAAAGGATAACTCCATTCTTCATATAATTCTAACCCATAATTTTCTTTATTTAGCATATAATCATATGCATAATATTTTATTTCGTGAAAACATTCCTCATTTAGAATAATTTTTGCTGATATCTCACCAGCATTTGGATTTAAATCTCCTGCTTTATTATCTTCAATTTGTTTTTCTTCTATTTTTGAATCAATTATACCATCTTTATTGCTGTCATACCAAACTTCATATATTAAAAATCTAGCACCAGATTCATCATCTGTCGAATTAAGCCATATAGTAGAATTGCTACTAATCCATATTATACCATCTTTAAGATAAGAGGGCCCCTCTACTTCTAAAACAGTTGTTGGAGGAGTCCTATCAACAGCTTTAGAAAATTGTAAAATCGAAATAATAAACATGAAAATTATAAGAAATAATATTATTCTCCTTTTGTTTTTCATTGATTTTTAAATTGCTTACTTGCTTTTAAATTTATTGGAGTTTATATTTATATGTTGAGTACGGAAATTATTTCGCGCTGCTGTTTTACCAGATAGCATGGTGAAGATCATATGGCTATTGTATGGTTGGATGTTGCTTCTCGCTTTATATTGACTAGATGAATTTAGTAAAGCTACACAGATTTTCTTTTAAAAATATACAGCAATTCATTGATTGGTGAATGCAGGGATATATGCTGCCTTATGGTTGGAAATTGGAGAGAAGTCAAAAGAAGCATTCATAAGAAATCGTACTCAACAGGGTTTATAATGCTCTTATCAAAAGCATCCATAAAACCCATTCATCATCAACAACAATACTATAAAGTAACTTGTGATTTGGTCTCATATAAAAATAAATGATGTAAATGTAGCCATAGAGTACAACTAAATAGAGGAGATGAATATAGTTCTGCACTATATTTCCTGATATGATAATGAGGGGGATTAGAATGGTATTTAGGAATAGAAGAAGGAAAAACGTTTTTTTCCTTCCTAACTTTACCGGTATTGTTTCTATTCCTGCTTTTGCATCTCCTTTAACATCTCTCATATCAAAAAGAATTGTATTTATCATTCCTTTGATGAAAATGAAAAGGCAGAGAAAAATAACAACTTCTGATACCTTTACAACATAAGGCAAAAAAGCGCTTTCTAAAGCCCAAGAGATAGAGACTGTTAAATTTTTTCCTATAAATAGATTCTTCAAACGAAATCCCCTTATCTTTACACTATAAAATATTCCTGCTAAAAATGGAATCAAAAGAACAATTATGCTTTTTAAACTGACAATTGCTCCAATTAGTAAAGCCATGATATATGAAATAATTGATATTGCAACTATCAGCATTTTTTTATTTTCCAATTTTTTATAATTGGGCTTGTTAATTGCATCTTCCTCCAAATCTGTTACAATATTCAAAGAATATACACTAAAAGTTACTAAGCAAAAGCTTGCAACAAGATAAAAATTTGGGGACAAACCAAAAAGATGAAAAGAGAAAACAACAACACCCAAGCCACTTAATGTGACATTAAGAGGGCTTGATAAAAGAGTGGATACTATTCCATAGAGAAAGCTATAAATCCTCCATAGTTGCTTTTCTTGCTTTACTCTTGTAATATTCGAATAGCTCTCTACCCCACTCTATCGCCTCCCTGTCCCTGCTTATGATGTCATATGTAGGATCATAGACGCCGTCTTCGCCAAACAGCCCTAAGGAAAGGAAGGAGTCAGTGACCGTGAAAGCAACCTTAGGCTCTTCTTCTATGATCCATATTTCGATTTTTGGCATTACTTCCTGGAGCACGTCTTTATGAGCATTTTTTACCTCTTCAAAGACTTCCTTTGTAAGCACAAGCTTAACTTCTGCATTTCTTGCAGCTAATCTTTTAATCAGTGTTACGAAAGCGCTCACGAAGATTGGCGATACGCCCCAGAATTTCTTCGCCTTCTTTGAAAGCTCAAGATATACTGATAGTGTTTTGAATACATTTCTTACTGATGCCCTCAGTATTTCATGGTTCCAGAGTTTGTACATCTCTCTGAGGAATTTTTCAGGCACTCCTTCAATAGCATGGGTAAGCCAGAACTCTTGGCTTTTTTTCAATGTCCTTAAAGTTTTTACGAGTTCAATGAGCTTGTACGTTGTTATTTTGCCTATGGTCGTTAAATGATATCCATCTGATTTTTCTGTAAGGTAACCATGCTTCTCCAAATCCCTTGCAGCATGTATTATTGTTGATGCCCCGACACCAAGCTCATCTTTCAATATTGTTGATGTCTTTGGTTTTTCAAGCAAACTCATTAGCATTTTTGCTCTCACAGCGGATGTGGCGATGAATTTTAAGTCCTCCTCCACCTCCTCAAATATACTGGCGGTGTCATCCATGAAACAATATTGCTTTTCTCATTTATTAATGTTAGTATTGATATTTATTGCATCCGATGAACAAAATTGTTCTCTGCGAACAATGAGCATAAGGTATAAACAAATTAATGCATTAATAAATTATGCTCAAATTATGTATTATTACAGCATTTTAACAAATGAAAAATGAAAGAAATGGTAGTTATTGGCTTTATTACATAATTTGCTATAAAATGTCTCATTTTATTAATTTTTGTCAACTGAATTTGAATTAATGGTGATGCCATTGGAATATGGCAACATTCTATCATTTTTGTTTGTCATATACAGCACCTTTTTCATTTTTAAAACATATAAAAGTCAAAATTAAAGTAAAAGATGTTGCAACATCTTTTTATGCTATGAGTCAATAGCAACTAATTTTTCATTTTAATTCATTGTCATTACATTTCCATAAATCTCATATATTATTTCTTTATCATTTCTCAATGAACAAATTTTCTGCTTACATGAAGTTGCTTCGTTTGCCAGGCTTGGGAGGCTTGGCAATTCCGCCTGTATTTGGTGCTATTTCTGTTGGCATTTATGACTTTTATAATTTGGCTTTGCTTTTTGCCATAGGGTGCTTTACTGCAATTTTTGGATTTGTTTTGAATGATTATGCAGATGTTGAGCTGGATAAGCTTGTTAAGGAATTGCATGGGAAGCCATTGGTGAGTGGGACTATAAGTAAAAAAAGTGCAGTTGCAATATGCATATTTTGTGTTTTGCTTACTTTTCTTTTTACTTTTATCCTGTGGAAAGGTGAGAACCTTGATGATTTAAAATTTTCTGCAATTCTTGTTCTTTTTATTGCAGGTATTCTTGGCACAATCTATAATTTATATGGAAAGAAAATTGCTGGCTCTGACTTTATGGTAGCCTTATCTATGGCTTTTGTTTTTCTTTTTGGGGCATTAGCTTTTGCTAAGCCAACTTTGCTTACATGGATTGTATTCTGGCTCACTTTTAATCAAACATTGCATATGAACGCTGTAGAGGGAGGCATCAAAGATGCTGACCATGATTTTATAATGGGTGTAAAAAATATAGCTTTAACAGCTGGAGTGAAGGTGGAAGGCAAAAAAATTTTCATTCCGTGGCATTTTAAGGCATTTGGCTTAGCTATAAGGCTTTCTTCAGCTTGTTTAATTTTCATTCCATTTATTTATGGCTTAAGCTATTACATATGGCAAATTATTCTGCTTTTCCTCTTAATTGCACTGGTTATATTAATTGAAATAAGGTTACTATGGCTGAAAGAATTTGATAGGAAGCAAATAAGAAAGCTTATTGCATCTGCTGCTTTTGCAAGGTATTCAATTGTCCCAATAATGCTTATAAGTAAAATTGGAATGATTTCTTTCTTCCTAGTTGCATTACCATTGCTATGGTATATTGCATTCACCCCTTTAACTGGGGCAAAACTCTTCCAGCCGGAGATGTGAAAATGAAAGCATGCATAATAGGAGCTGGCTTAGGTGGGTTGGCAACAGCTTGCTTATTAGCTAAAAAAATGGATGTTGATGTATATGAAAAAGAAGGTTTGTTAGGAGGGAGGGCATTAAGTTGCAATGCCAGCCAGTATGAAGAGTTTATTAAAAAATTTGAGATGAAAGTAATAAGGAAGGAGAATTTTGATGGCTTAGATGGCTATACTTTAGATTTAGGTTTTCATTTGCTTGGAGGAGGAAAAAGGGGAGCATGTGTAAGGCTGCTTAAAGAACTAGGCATAAATATTGATTTTGTTGGTTCTCGTTTAGGGTTTATAGGAGAGAAAATAGATTATCCAATATTGAAGGCAAAAGATAAGCTGGCGATGCTTCCTCGCATATTACAGCTTTTAACGACGAGCAAAGAAGAAATGGAAAAAATGAAGAAAATTTCTATGGAAGAAATGATTAGAAAATATGGAAAAGGAAAATTAAAGCTTGTTCTTGAATTATTTCCAAGGCTTATAACTACTGTAAATGATTTATCAAGAATTTCTGCTGGAGAAACATTTTTAGCTCAGCGTGAATTGCTTGGCGGAAAGCCAGTTGTTTATCCTCACAATGGAATAGGAAAAATTGCAAAAGAACTTGCAAATTATTTGGAAAAAAATGGAGGAAAAATTTTCTTAGGAAAAAAAGTTGATAAAATTATAATAGAAAATGGGGTTGCAAAAGGAATAAAAGTAGGAAATGAAGAGATTCCTTATGATTTAATAATTTCTACCTTACCAATCCAACATATTTTTACTATAGCCAATAAGGAAGAATTTCCCGATGATTGGGCAGAATACGTAAAGAATTTAAAGCCAACTGGAAGCTTGGTAGCATATCATGCATTAAATAACTTAGATAAGAAGCTATTAAACAAATCATTTGTATTTATAGAAAGAAATGTTGATTTTGAAGGCAATGATGTTGTTGGAATGATTGATTTTAAAATGCACTGGATGACAAACTTGGCTCCAAAAGGAAAGTATATCATCCAGAGCTATGTAATTTGCTCACCTGAAGAAGCAAAAAGCAAGCGCAAAATGGAAGAACTGGCTGAAATTTTAGATAAAAATTTGGAAAAATTGCTTCCAAATAAAAAAATAGAATGGAATGTGTATGCTTCAATATGGCATTTGGATGGAGTGGCAAAAACAATAGATTGTATAAAGCCAAATGTTGCGACGCCTGTTCAGGATTTATATATAGCTGGAGACTGCGTTGCATCAAAAGGGGTAGGAATGAATTGCGCCATCGATTCTTCCCGCCTCATCATGGAAGAAGTGAAGAAGCAATATAGGGTGGAATGAATGATAAGCTTCTACATAATCAATGGAGTTATTTTTTCATTTATTTTTCATGATGTTCTTGAATAATGAAAAAATTGCCATTTGCTATTATTGCATGAAAAGAATTTGTTTATAAAAACTTCCGATTCATTTAATTTCAACATTTTTCTCATCGCCAAATTTATTAAATCATTTTCATATATTTCCATGAAAAAGCTCATTGTTTTGCTCATATGTTTTGCTTTACTGCCAATAGTAATAAATGAAGGAAAAGAGTCAATCATTATTGAAAACATTGCAAAAGTTGAAAGGAGTGATGCTCAACCAGTTATTGTAAGTAAAGACAATCCATTTTATGCATTAATTGCAACTCCAGTGGCGCTATATTATGAAAATAATGTTCAGCATATTCAACCATTGCTTATTGAAAATATAAGCAATCCTTCAAAGCCTATCCAGAGATTCAAGGAGTTATACGACATGGATAATGCAATTGTAATATCTGGTGGAGATGTAGCTAATATAAGCAATGAAATTGCATTGAAAATATGGAAGAAAAGTAATGAGGCAATAATTGTTAAAAATGATTTTGAAGGATATAAAATAGCTATATCATTGATTCCTTTAGCATGTTATAAGGGAATACCTGTTTTTGTTGCAAATGATTTACAGCAAATTTTGGCAACACTTAAAATTCTTGGAGTTAAAACAACTTATGTTTGCGGAAACATAAAAGGATATGGAAATGTAATAAGATTTTATAGCAATGAAGAAGCAATGCAATTTCTTATGAATTTTATTAAGGAAAAATTCGGAAGCATTAATTATATTGTTATGACAAATCCTCTTGACATAACAAAGCCAGAGGTTCTGGAAAGTGTGGAATATGAATTTAAAGGAACAATAAATTCTGGTAGCACATTACATGGATTGAATATTCTTTTATCTGGATTCAATTATACAGGCATCCATAAATTTTATGTTCCATATGATGGCTATGCAAGAATAAAAATTGAGCTTATAAATTTGGATAGTGAAGATGTTGATAAATGGGGAGACAGGCTATTTTTGCATATTATTTCTCCTTCTAACATTACTTTCGTTTATACATCAACTGCAGCTGGCTTACCTGTAGTTAAAAATGGAAGTATAGTTGTTGATAAGCTTAATTTTCAAACTTGTGTATATGACATGCCCGGCGAATATAAGGCAGAGGTAGTTGGCACGTGGATTGCTAAAAGGAAAGGTAGCTATGAAATGAAAGTAAAGGTGGAGAAGATAGATAGGAGTAACTTCCCTCTTATGGAAAATCTTTCTTCCTTAGCTCCTTATCTTGCATCATACTACAAAGGAATTGTTTTTGCAAACACTAGTTTTGCATTTGCTGGAAATGAAAGCATTGGCATAGGAGGTGTGGTTTATCCAGTAAAAAATGAATTTTTGGTTGAAAAATGCAATGAGCATGTGCTTAAAATCCATAATAAACTAAATGAATTGCTGGCAGAGATAGCTGATTTGCCCAACGATGTATATGAATTATGGAATCATTACAAGGAAAATCCAATTTATATTGCAATAGTTGGAGATACAACAATGATTCCAATGTTTTATTATTACAATCCAGATAGTGATTATTTAAGTGGGCAAGGGGTGGCGAGTGATTTCATTTATGGTGATATAGATATAAATTTGGAGGATATGGAGAATGATACATTTACATATTATCCTTTCCAGGAAAATGCTGTTGGAAGGCTAACAAGTTGGGATGCAGAAGATTTATCTGCTTTAATTGCAAGAACAATATTTTATGATGATATAATAAACAAATTTGGAGAATGGAAGAAAAATGCAACAGTGCAAACAGGAACAGGAATAGAATTCCAATATATTCCAATAATTTCTCCTCTTGCAAATAAGCTTAAAAGTATAATAGGCTTTGGTCCAGTAAGGCAAGAGCCGACAAAGTTTCCAACTGGAGAAAGTAAATTTATAAATAAACGCCTCTGCAACAATTTTGAAAAACATGGCTTTAATGTTTTCTCTGCTTATCGCCTTGAGGCGCAAAGAGAGGGGCTCATCATGGAAAGAAAGGGAGGAGAATACCAGCTAAATAGCAATTACATATTTGCTTTCAATCACGGCACCTACTATCTTTTTGAAGCTGGTGATATGCTTGAATTTGATCAGCTCGGCTTAGGATTAAAAACAGGATTATCTGGAAAAGGGAGCTTTGATGTTCGCCATGTTATAAACATGCCTTTTAAGCCAAGCGTTGCATTTATAGAAAGTTGTTTAGTAGGCAAAATAGAAGGTTTATTGCCAGAGAATTGTCTAAGCCAGGCTTACTTGCATGCTGGTGTGAATGCATTTATTGCAGCTTCCCGCTATACTGCAGACCCTGGCTATCTGGAGCCAGGTTTAATCTTTAAAGGATTTGGAATTTATGGCTATTTGAATGCTACTCGCAACTTATGGCTATATGGAAAATATCCAGATTTGCATTTTGGTGCTTTACTGGCAGAGGATTTCTTCCTTGATTTGCTACAAAATAATTCAACAGTAGGAATGGCATTAAGAAATGCTAAAAATAAGTATTTGCCGAAAGATGCTAACTCAACCTTCATGTGGACCCCTCCTCTTTACTATTCTGGGGATTTCAAAGAAAAGATAACATGGAATTGGGGACTGGAGGAGACAAGAGCATTAGATAAAAAATATGTTTGCTTGCATGAATTCAATTTATATGGTGACCCAGCATTTAATCCATGGAATTGAGTAACCCCTTCTTCTTTGTCTGCCACTCTATTATTTTCATGAATAGTATATAAAATGGTTTCAAAAACAAAATGAAATAATCGTTGTTGTTATTATGCATTTTTCATAATAATAGCCAATAT
This sequence comes from Thermoplasmatota archaeon, assembly GCA_029258955.1. Classification (GTDB taxonomy): domain Archaea; phylum Thermoplasmatota; class E2; order UBA202; family JdFR-43; genus JAPDJP01. The sequence continues at coordinate 6,509 of JAPDJT010000013.1, read as the reverse complement.
AATTATTTCTGCAAAAAATATATTCGATTCTATTTTCTATTATTTTATTACTTTATTAAACTAAAGGATCTTCCTTGCATCAATTAGGGTTACTCTTTTTCACCAAATATTGTATGGGTTTCTATGGCATACCATCTTGTAGTATCTCTGAATTTTTTCCAGAAGCTTTGAAAAGCATCAAAATTACTTGCCTCCAATAAAATAAAGCCATTGTAATGAGTGCCCCATGCATGAGCATATTCTCCTATTATTCTTACACCTCCTCCTAAAGAATTTTTGAATTTTTCCCATTCCTCTTTCGCTTTCTTAACCTCTTCTTCACTCATTGGTGTCTTCAGCTTATATAGTATAACTACTCCTAACATTCTATCACATTTTAATCATCATCAGACTTTTTATAAATTTTTTCAAAATCACCTGATAAAGAAATCAATATGAGATTCTAGAAATTAACTTAGCTCTGCTTAAACATAAAACAAGCATATTTTCGTTTCATCGCTTGCAAAATTTTTAGAATAATCATAGGAAATTACTTTTATTTGATGGCACCCTTTGTTTAATTTGAAAATATACGGCTCTTCCTTATCTTCTGCAACAAATTCGTTGTCTATATAAAATTCTACTTTTTCTATACCTCTATCATCTGTTGCATTTACTATCATCTCTCTTGGATAGCCAATTATAACTGTTTTATTCTCTAATGTCATCATCCTGTATCCAAATATATAAAGAGAATCTTTCTGGGGATATTCAATCTCAACATATGGAGGTATTTTATCAAAAATTGGGATATACTCATCTATTACTTCATATTGCCAATCTGCAATAGGGTATCTGAAAAAACTTATTCCATACGAACCATTGTTTAAAGCACACTCTATGCATGCTTTTAACTCTTCCTTATCCATAAAAATTCCTTCATCATCTAAACTCTGTATTATAGCTTGCACCTTACAATTTGCCCTCGCTTTTATATAATCTACAACCTCCCCAACCCATGAAGGGGGCATTTTATAATTATGAGTGTAAGTCATCGGCAACAGAACATCAACATATTTTGCCATTTCTTCATAATCTTGTCCATAATAGTATGCATTTGCTTCCATTTCTGGCATAACTGCTGCAGATAAAATACAATTTTGATTAATGCTTTTAACAGCATTTCTTACTTCCATGCAAAAGGAAGTTATAGGATAGGTATTACCATTTGCATTTCCTGGATATCTGATATAATCTAAGCAAATACCATCCACATTCATCTTTACCAATGGCACTATTATATCATTTATCAGATATTGCCTATACGAAGTCGAATTTACATCAACCCAACCTCCTTTGCTATAATCCATGAAACATATAATCCACGCATGCACCCTAAATCTTCCATTTGTTTCTTTTAGCAAATCATCAATTAAATCAAATGTATAGTAGCCACTAACATCTTTAACTAATAAATAAACATCTGAAAAATTATGTTCTACCATTTCATCAACAAAATTATCTATTCCAACATCATATAAAGTAGAGCCCCAAATCCATATTCCTTTGCTTTCAACATATTTCTGGAAATCATCTGCACCAGTAAATGGCAGGAGTAACAAAATCAGCATAAATAAAATCTTCTTCATAATGTTTAAAAATCGATTTAATAAAAAATTTTATGATGGTTTTCGGATTGATGAAAAATAAAATGAAATGGAATGTTGTTATGACGTATTCTCTCATGTGATAATACCAATGAAAAAATTTATTCATTTTTATTTCAACACACCGAGATATTTTTGTGCAATCCATAATAACCAATGAATACCCTTTTATTTACAAGGCTCTTATCATTGGGGTCCATCAAAAATTAATGGAGTGGTGATTTGTCATATTAATTCTCTTCATGCAAAGCCAATAACAAATATTTTTAACTTAAAATCAGAAAATTCTCATCTTTTAAAAAAATAAATTTAAATAAAATTTAAAAAAGGAAAGGGCTAAGATTTTAGCATTATTTCAATGTTTACTCCGTCTGGTACTTGAACACGCATGAGTTGGCGCAAAGCTCTGTCTTGGGCATCGATTTCTATCAGCCTTTTATGAATGCGCATTTCCCATTTGTCCCATGTTTCTGAGCCTTCTCCGTCAGGGCTTTTTCTGCATGGAACAATCAGGCGTTTAGTTGGCAGTGGTATTGGGCCACGCATTCTTATGCCTGTTCTTTCAGCTATCCTTTTTATTTGCTGGCAAACTTCATCAATCTTTTTTGCATCTGTTCCTGTTAAAGTAATTCTTGCTACCTGCGCCATATTACTTAATCTCTCTCGGTTCTATATCTTCAACTACTCCTGCTCCAATTGTTTGTCCCATATCTCTAATTGCAAATCTTCCAAGTTCTGGAAATTCTTTTGCTTTTTCAATTACCATTGGACGTGTTGGCACTATCCTTACTAATGCAGCATCTCCTGTCTTTAAGTATTGCGGATTCTCCTCCACCACTTCTCCTGTTCTTGGATCAAATTTCTTGAGTAATGCATCAAATCTGCATGCTACTTGGGCGGTATGGCAATGGAATACTGGTGTATAACCAACTGTTATTACACTTGGATGATTCAAAATCATAATTCTTGCTGTGAATGATTTTGCTACCGTCGGCGGATTATCAACATGTCCAGCAACATCTCCTCTCCTGATATCTTTCTTGCTAACTCCTCTAATATTTGCTCCTACATTGTCCCCTGGCTCTGCCTGTGGAATTGGCTCATGGTGCATTTCAATGCTCTTTACTTCTCCTACGACACCCTTTGGTTGTGTTGATGGCAAGAATATAAGCTTATCACCAGGCTTCATTACTCCTGTTTCAACTCTTCCTACTGGAACTGTTCCTACACCAGTAATTGAATATACATCCTGAATTGGCCATCTTAATGGCTTATCTATTGGTTTTGGTGGAACTTTTAAGTTATTCAATGCTTCAATTAAGGTTGGTCCTTCAAACCAGTCTAAGTTCTTCTTTTCTACAATGTTGTCTCCTTTCCATGCAGATATTGGTATATATGGCACATCTTTATAACCTATGCTTGTTAGCAATTTTTCAGCTTGAGCCTTAACCTCTTCATATCTCTTTGGATCATATGGAGGCTGTGTAGCATCCATTTTGTTTATTGCCACAATCATCTGATCCACACCTAATGTTCTTGCCAACCATGCATGCTCCTTTGTTTGAGCCATCACTCCTTCTGTAGCTGCAATGACAAGGATGGCTGCATCAGCCTGGCTTGTTCCTGTAATCATGTTTTTAACGAAGTCTCTGTGTCCTGGAGCATCGATGATTGTGAAATAATATTTATCTGTATCAAATCTTCTATGAGCTACATCTATAGTCAATCCTCTTTCTCTCTCTTCTTTTAGCCTGTCCATGACCCATGCTAGGGCAAAGCTCTCTTTTCCTTTTGCCTTTGCCTCCTCTTCATATTTCTTAATCAAGTGTTCTTCTATTTGTCCTGTATCCAATAGCAATCTTCCTACAAGTGTTGATTTACCATGGTCGACGTGCCCTATAATAACCAAGTTAAGATGTGGCTTTTCCGCTGGCATTTTAATCCTCCTGCTTGTAAATAATTTCCAATATATATACTTTATTTGCTTATCCTGAAGTCATATAAAATAAGGATGTTGAATTAAATGAAAGCTGTTGTCATCGGCTATTATTACATAGGGGAAATTAGCGTAGCAACAGCTTTTCATTTAATTTTCAACGACCCAACATGAAAAAAGGTTTATTATTAATGTAGGTTTATTCTCATGGTTAAATGCGAATTCTGCCTTAACTTCGATGGAATAAAATGCAACCATCCTAAGGGAGTAAAATATGGAAAGGAAATAAAGGATTCCTTTGAAGAAATAGATTGCCCTTACTATTTTGAAAAAGGTTTTGCTGGCACAATGACACCTGCTTTTGATAATGAATTCTTTGATGTGTTATGAAAATGGATGTGCACTGTATTAAATCAGAATAAATGAAAATGTGTCATAGCTTTATCATCAGCTATCATAAGAGAAACATTTACAAGCATATTGCATTGAAAAATTTTGTTATGATGATATTCTTTTTCATTTAAAGATGCGCCTATTTATACCTTAAATAGGCTATTATTCCTTTTTTCCATTGCATCATTTTGCCTGGATTCATTATATTATTTGGGTCTATTGCTTTCTTTATTCTTTCCATTGTAGCCACATCGCCATTAAGCCACGGAGCTTTTGTTATTCCAATACCATGCTCTCCACTTGCAATCCCTCCTAGCCTATAAACAACTTCATATATCTCATTTACAGCTTTTTCAGCATCCTTCCAGCTTTCTTCTTTTTTTGGATTTATTAAAACCTTCGTATGCAAGTTCCCATCTCCAGCATGTCCATATGTTCCAACTATAATGCCATATTTTTTGGCAATCTTTTGAAATTCTTTAATTGCAATAGGAATTTTTGAAATTGGCACACTCATGTCATCTGCCAAGCTTACAGAAATCATATCTTCACCATATCTTGATAAAGAAGGCAATACACCTTTTCTTCCTTTCCATAATTCAGCCATTCTTTCCTCATCATCTGTAAATTCTATTTTATCTGCTTTTCTTTCAAGAACTTTTGCAATCTTTTCTATTTCTTCCCTAACTACTTTCTCCTTTCCATCCACTTCTATTAGCAATAAAGCCTCTGCATCTGGCAAATCAATTCCCATAGCTTTTTTAACAGCTTGAATACAAACCTTATCCATTATTTCTAAAGCTGAGGGAAGCAAGCCATTAGCTATAATCGAAGCCACTCCTTCTCCAGCTTTTACAACATCATTAAATGAAGCTAATGCAACAGCTCTCTTTTCTGGCAACGGTGCAATGCGGAGAGTTGCTTCAGTTATTATGCCTAAGGTGCCTTCAGAGCCTACTATAAGACGCTCAACCTGATAGCCAGCAGAATTTTTCAGTGTTCTGCTCCCAAATCTTACTCTGCCATATGGGAAAACAATTTCTAAGCCTAAGACATAGTCACGGGTAGCTCCATATTTTATTGCTCTCATTCCGGAAGCATTTACAGCTATCATCCCGCCAATAGTACATACATCTCCACTTCCAGGAGTAGGGGGAAAGAAAAAACCATATTTTGCCAAAGCTTCATTTAACTTTGCATATATAACGCCAGGCTCAACAACACAATACAAATCTTCAATCCTGATTTCCTTAATTCTATTCATCCCAGTCATATCAAGCAATATGCCACCATAAATAGGCACAGCCTGCCCACACAAGGCGGTGCCAGCCCCTCTTGCAACAACAGGAATGCAATGCTCATTTGCCAGCTTTACAATTTCCTCTACTTCTTCGCTATTTTTTGGCTTTACTACAACACTTGGCATTGCATGGTGAATGGAGGCATCAAAACCATATGCATATAAGTCTGATTTGCTTGTAAAAACTCTATCTTTGCTTACAATTTCGTAAATCTTATCCAGAACACCCATACTTATGGAAGTAGCCATGCTTTATAATTTTTTGGAAATGATAGTTCATCAAGAACAAATGAAAATGAGATGTTGCCATAATAGATTTTTATGCAATAATAGCAATGAGATTATATCAAAACGATTTATTCAACTGTTGCTTCATAACTTCCCATTTTCAACATTGTCTTCATTACGTTATAACTAACCCGCATGGCAAAAGCAAATTTTCATTAACTCTATCATAACATGATAAAATTTTTTATACCTCCCTATATTCATTTTGAGCTGAGGTAGCCAAGCCCGGACTAAGGCGCAGGCCTTGAGAGCCTGTGGGGCTTGTGCCCCGCGAGGGTTCAAATCCCTCCCTCAGCGCTATTTTATTTTCGAAAATATTTTGTTGTGGTTTAGCATGGGAAATATGGATAATGGAAGTTACTTTGGTGATCCTAAACGCATTAAAGAATACAGAGTGCTTTTCCATATAGGCATAATAATGCTAATAATCTGCGCCTTTTTTCTTATAACATTCAACTACTACTTGTTAATTGCTGCCATGGTTCTTTTTTCTATTGGCTTAATGTGTGCCATGGCTGGATTTTTAGGGCTAAGAGAAGAATTTAAAAAATATGGAATGAAAAGAATTGAAACAAAGTATGGAAAATTATCCTTAATTGCAGGTGTATCGAGTTTATTTGCAATACATGTTCTTTATATTTCATTTATTTTAGCTATTGTCGCTATACTTTGTGGAATAAAGGCAAGGATGGAAGGGGATAATACATATGGAAAAGATGGCATGATTTGTGGTATAATAACGATTGGATTACTCATTTACATAGTTATTTTATTTAGGCTATAAATTCTCCTCCAACCGAGGTTGTCGAAAAAATCAGCATGAATGAAGAAATTGCCATGTAAGTGTTTATGTTATGAACAATTGCCATGGCAATTATGTGCTTCATTCTCATTGACTTTTTCTTATATCTCGTGAATAACAATCTCCTCGTTTCCAATCCTCCGA
>JAPDJT010000012.1 GCA_029258955.1 Thermoplasmatota archaeon | reverse complement strand
GGAAGAAAATAAAGCCTGTGATAAGGATTAGAAAATATCATAGAAATCCAAGAAAATATAGAAGAAAAGTTATGAAAGATTTTGATGATGCTTACAGAAGTTATAGAGGAGTAATAGAAGGAATATTTGGAGGGTTAGAGAATAGAAGATTATTATTTACAAGATATAAGAAAAAATCTAATGAGGATAAAACATGTAATTGCCATGCATACCCGCAAATTATGCACAGCAGCCATGGCAATTACATTTATAATTTGGATTTATTCGACGAACCCCATCTTATACAAAATTTTATATGCTACTTCATCCCCTCTATGCATTTATATTACTTTTTATTATAAAATTGTGCAGAAAGTTGGCACAGCTGATTTACCATTGCACTATGGCAAAGCTCCAAAATGGCTATTTGAAAGAATGGTTAAGCTATCTGATGCTATAGCTGGCGTAATAATTTATGAATATGGAGAAGAAAAACTTCTGGAATTGCTTTCCAACCCATATTGGTTTCAGTGCCTGGCATGTGTTCTTGGCTATGACTGGCATTCTTCCGGCACTACAACAGTAACAACTGCTGCTTTAAAGGAAGCTTTAATGAAATATGATATTGCTGTTGCAGGCGGAAAGGGAATGGCTAAAAAGATACCAGATGAAATAGAGAAGAAAGCTAATAAATTTGGAATAGATGCTGAGGAAATAAAGTATGCAAGCAGAATGTCTGCAAAAGTAGATAGCTCAGCTTTGCAAGATGGCTATTCATTATATCATCATGCAATATTTTTTACACCTGATGGAAAATGGGCTGTAATTCAGCAAGGAATGAATACTCATACTAGATATGCAAGAAGATACCACTGGCTGTGGAAAATAAACAATTTTATTGAAGAGCCACACAAGGCAATAGTCGGAAAAAAGGGAATAGCTTTGGATATGACAGCAAGACAAAGCGAAGAAGCGAGGAAAATTAGCTTGGATTTGGCAAAAGAAAATCCAAAAAGACTGGAAAGACAATTTAAGGCTTTAAAGGAAAATCAGGCAACTTTAGAAGGCAAAATTATGGCATTGAAAATGCCTCGCAGAATAAACTGGGAAGCATTAAAGCAAGTGTATGAAATTCAACCATCTAATTATGAAGAATTTCTAGCAGTAAAAGGAATTGGAGCTGGAACTGTAAGAGCTTTAGCTTATATCTCAGAGCTAGTATATGGCAAACCACCTTCATGGAAAGACCCCGTTAAATATTCATTTGCTGTTGGTGGAAAAGATGGAGTTCCATATCCTGTAGATAGGAAAGCAATGGATGAAGCAACAAAATTTTTGCAAATGAGTTTGGAAGAGGCAGTTTTAGGAAAAAAGGAAAAATTTTTGGCTCTTAAAAGATTAAGAAGTTTGATACCAAATGATTAAAAGAGATAGAATAATTGCTGATTTAATTTTCCTGCTTATAATATTTTTAATTTTGCATGCATTTTCTTCTGATTTAAAGAATCTTTTTAATTTTGCTGAAGAAAATGTTTCTTTAAAGCCAGCAAAATCCTTTTTCTGGCTGATGGCTTTGCTATTCGGCTCTTTTGAAAACTGGATTTTCCTTATCATTTCATATCTTATTGTTGGAGGAATCATTTATCTTATTGAAAGAAGAGATTAGCTCTTTTAGCATTTCAATTTCAATTTCATTTTCAAGGAATTCTTTCAATTTTTCCATTCCATATTTCTTTCCATATTCTTTTGCTTGCAAAATCATATCAATCTTATCTATTTCTTGCAATAATTTTGCCTCATTGCTTTTTCTATAAGCAAACTCAAGCCATATCTCATAGTATTCATTTCCCAACATGCTACAAAGTTCTCTTACAGCTTCTTTTTCCTTCTTTAATTTTTCTTCTTTACTCATTTCATACGGAGTAATATCTCCTATTATTGCTTCTCCAATATCATGTAGCAAAGCCATTTTTATTAGCTTTTCAACATTTAGATTGAGTTTATCTCCTATAAGCATTGCAATTAATGCAACCATATAAGAATGAGATGCAACACTTTCTGCTTCATCTATTCCAATTCTTATCCATCCTTTTCTTTTTATCTCTTTTAATTTATAAGCTTCTTTCAGAAATTTTGCTATTTCTTCCATATTATGAAAAAATGAAGATTATAAATAAGTGAGATATAAATGAAAAATGTTGTTATAATGTTTGCCAAAAAATGAAGAATTTACTAGCATCACGGCAATTTTTATTCATTATCACTTATAACAGTTGGAAAAGTGCATTTTCCAACCGACAATGAGTGGCAATTATTCTTCCATTTATCTCACTATTTCCTTAGCGTGATAAAATAGAAGGAAGTTGCAATTAAGGCGGAGATAGCAGATGGAGAGAAGGGTAAATAAAAAGAGAGCAAAATACCAGTAAATCCAGAAAATAAAGCAATTAAGCCAGCTATGGAGAAAACCTGAAGAATGCTTTTTGCAAGTTTGTTGGCTGTGGCTGCTGGAGCAATTAGCATTGCATAAACAAGGATAGCGCCGATTGCCTTCATAATTATTACAGTTGAAATTGCAATTGTTGAAAGGAGTAAATAGCTAAAATATTCTGCTTTTATCCCATACGCTTTTGCACCCTCCATATCAAATGAAATGAATAAAAATTCTCTGTAGAAGAGAGTGAAAATTATAGCTACAATTGCAGTCAATATTGCCATTATGTAGATGTCATCATTGCTTAGCAATAACAAATCGCCAAATAAAAGCCCCCACACTCTGGATGCTTGCTCTCTTATCATTGAAATGAAAAGAACAGCTAAAGCCATGGAAAAAGCAAATGCAACACCAATTGCAACATTCATTTGCTTGGCTTTTGATGCAAAAAGAGCAACAAATATTGCAAAAATTATTCCTCCAATGACAGGATTTACAGCCAAAACATTTTCAAAAGCAATAAACATGGCAACTCCTGCCAAGGCAGCATGGGCGGAGCCAGCAACAAGGAAAGGAACATCCTTGAAAATTGTAAATGAACCTGCTATTGAAGCATTTATTGCCAGCAGCAAAATAGCTATTATAGCTCTTATAATAAATTCATCAAGCATGTGTATCACCAACTAATGGATGACAATATCCTTCTTTGCAAACAATTATTTGAACATCTGTTCCATATGCTTCCTTCAAATTCTCATTGTTTATTATTTCTCTTGGCTCACCATAAGCAATAAGCTTCCTATTCATCAGCAAAACTTTATCTATTTCATGTAAGATTGGATTTATATTATGCACAACAATGAGAATATCCTTGCCTTGCTTTCTTTCATCAGCGAGTATTTCAATCATTTTCTCTCTACTTGGCAAATCAACTGCATTAAAAGGCTCATCAAGAATTATTACCTTTGGTTCTCTTGCAAGAGCTCTTGCAAATAAGACTCTCTGCTGTTGTCCTTGACTCAATGAGTCAAATCTTTCATTCCATAATTTTTCTAAACCAACTTTTTCTAATGCTTCCTTGGCTTTTTCAATGTCCTTTCTTGAATAAAATTTTTTATTCAATCCCATGAGGACAATATCCTTAACTCTTATAGGAAAATGTTTCGCTATTGTTTCTCTTTGGGGCATATAGCCTATGATATCCTTTGCTTTCTCTGGCGGCATATTAAAAACTTTTATTTCTCCGCTGTCAGGCTTCAAAAGACCCATAATAAGTTTAATTAAAGTTGATTTGCCAGCGCCATTTGGACCCATTATTGCAATGAATTCATTTGACATTGAAAAACTAACATTTTTTACTGCTTCTTCCCCATTATATGAAAAACTAACATTTTTTACTTCTATCATTTTTTACCACCTTCTACTCAAATTATATATTATTAAAGCTTCTATTCCAGCCAGCACTGCAAGCAAAGTTGATAGATAAATTAGATATGAATTATGAGTAGATTTTGAATAAGGTTGTAAAGATAAGAGTTGTATGGCATTATAATAAAAAATGCTAATGTAGCCATCTCCTCCGACACCAAATTTAACATAAACTATGCTACAATTTGTATCAGATGCAATTTGCTTTGCTATTTCTCCTGCTTTGCTATCTTTCATAAATTCTGGCAGGATTATAGCCATATATTCCTTATTCTCAAGCTTTCTTTCAATTTCTCCCAATTTTTCTGCGTTTGGTAATGCAGATGCTTCAGAAAGCAAAATTTCATCTGCTTTCATTCCTACGTTTTCTGCAATATAACATACCCCAGGAACAGCAGCAACAACTTTCTTTCCGTACAATCCTTTTTCTTTTGAAATGTTAATAATGATTGCGTGAGCATATCTAACTTCCTTTTCAAATTCGCCTAAATTCTGCATAAAATAATCCTCTTTTTCTGGTATTAATTCAGCAAGCTTATAAGCTATTGCCTTTGCAATGGCAATGGAATTGTTTATGTAAAGCCAATATCCATGAGGATTATTTTTGAAACCATTGAAATCAAGCAGTGTTACATTATATCTTTCATAATTTTCAAAATCCAGAAATTCTTTATCAAAATTTTCTTTTATCTTTTTCTCATATGAAAGTAAATTGGAGTTGGCTAAAATAATCAAATCAGCTTTATTTAATGCGTCCAACTTTTTCTTATCCAATGAAAACGAATGCGGATCTGAGCCAGCAGGAAGAATAACTGTTATATTTATTTCATCTCCACCAATTTCTTTTGCAATTGCTTCAAAATCTGCTATTGATACAGCTACATTAAGCTTGGCAGAAGCGAGTGGAATTAAAAATATCATAGCCAAGAATAAAAATATCCATCTCATTTTGGTATTTTATGCCCACAAGGGCAATATTCATATCCAAATTTCTTTTCAATTAAGTTAATTAAATTTTCACTTGCAAAAGCATCTATTTTGCTCGCTTCATTGCAAGCTGTAATAGCATCTAAAGAAAATATATCTGCTAAAAATGATTCCAGCAATCTATGCTTCTTAACAATTTTCTTAGCTTCCTCTAACCCCTTTTCATTTATTAAAAAGCCCTTCCTTTCTATATATTCTCCATAACCTTTTTCTGCAAGATTTTTTAAAGCTTGTTGTGCAGATGATTTACTTATCTGCAATGATTTAGCTAAATAAGTTGGACCAACTATTGGCAATCCATTTTCATATGCTCTGTAAATCTCAATCATGTATTTCTCCATGTTCTATTCACCTAACATTGTTAGGTAATATGAACTTATATATTTTTCTATTGAATTCGAGAATTGTCAAGAAATTCTCACCTCCAGATTATAGATAACTACAAATGCAGTAATCCATTTTTCAACGCTTTCCTTTGAGGCATTTGAAGGAAAGCGTTTCCAGAATCTTTTCTTATAGCTTCATGACAAATTTTTCAAAATCTCTAAGGAATTTACTTGTTTTCCTTAAAGAAACTCCTGCATGATAAAGAATGGTGGCAATAGTTTAATTTCTATCTTTTTCTTATCCCAGGGAAAAATAAATGAAACAGGATGTTGTCATTTATAGTAAATTCCATCTCATGCAAAGTCAATAACACCTTTTCTTTCATTTTTTGCAAATCCTCTTATCCCAGCAAAAATATTTTTCTTTCAACTAATTTTTAATTGAAGTATTTCCATCCTCCTGATTATGCATCAGGTATTTCTTATTTTTTAAATTTTCAAATTTTAATAGTCCAGCAATGTATCACAAATCTTTAAAAATAGGTATAGCTATAGCAATATGCGATTGTTTATAGGCTCATTTGCAGAAAATGTTGCAGATAGGGTTATTGAAGATTTAAGGAAAGGAGGAGTTAGAGCGGAATTAAGACATTCTCTATATATAAATAGCATGGTTAGATATTATATAGAAGGAAAAATAAAGGAACTCAAAGAAAAATATAAGGAAGGTGAAATTTGTGAATTAATTAAAAAATGGGAGAATTATTTGCAGAAAGTTAAGGAAATATATGTTGATGGTATGGATGAAAAGGAATTTAGGAAAAAATTTTTGGAAGTTGTAATGCCAGAATCAAAGAAATATGATGAGATTAGAGAATTAATTGAAAAGGATGTTGATATAGAAGAAATAGAAGAAAAATTTGGAAAAGAGAAATTGGATGAATTTGGAAAACACTTCATGGAGGAATTGAATTTAGTGAATCAGCTCCATACAATTTTGGAATTAAATGGTATAAAATATGAAAAAGGAAAAATGCACGGAAAATTACCAGATGAATTCACGTTAAAAATATATCTGGATATAGAGGATGAAGAGGCGGAAGAATATAATGCAAAGACTGAAATGAAAATTTTTGTTGATAAGAAGATAGATGTATATGCTAATCTTATTGATACAATTTATGAGATAAGAAAAATTGAACGATTATGCCAAGAAAAAAGAGAATATACGCCATTATTGCTAATAGCAGATATAATTTGGATGGTAAAAGATAAAATAGAAAATAAAATAGATTTAGAGAAATTTAAGAGTAAAGCTCTTCACATGGAAGAGGGGAACAAAGAGATAATTATCAATGAGAATGCTTTACTTGAAATATTAAAAACAATGGAAAAAGCAGAACTTATTAAAATAAAAAAAGGAAAAATTGTTTTAAAGAGCTAAATTTTCCTCAATTAACTGCAATAAATCTATTGCGCCATATTCCTTTAGATGGCTGTAGCAATGGGGCGATGAAGTGACAATTGTTGCGTTTTTTTCCTTCGCTTCTTTTACAATATACTTAGCCATTTCATCTGCCTCTTTTTCAAAAGCAACTCTGAATTCAATTTCTCCTCCACATTGTCTTGCCATCTCCTTATTTTCATTAAATTCCATGAGATTTCCTATGCTTCCTATTATTTTTCTGGGCTCATCATATATGTTTAAATATCTCCCTAAAAATGAAGAATCATGGTAAATGTAGTTTTTTCCAGTTTTTTTGAATTTAGGATCCAAAGATAAAATAAACTGGCTAATATGCACAGGATTATATTCTTTTAAAGAAAGCATGCAATTTGGGCAAGCGACAACAATCTTTTCATAATCCAGCTCAATTTTTTCTATTTTTCTCCCAATTTTTTCTATTGGGTATCCACAGCATTGACTTATTATGCTTATATCTAATCCGAGTTTATCAAACAATGAAATTACAATATCCTTAAGCTCTTTATTAATCAAACAACCCATAAAAAATGCTATTTTTTCGTTCCCCTCTTTCTTAAAATTTTCCTCTCCGAATATGTTTCTTTTTTCTTCATAATTCTTAATGAGTTTTTTATGCTCTGGTAACAAACCTTTTAATTCATATCTTGCTGATTTTATGATGTCAGCTATTTTTACTTTTGAGGGACAATCTTTTTCGCATCTTTTACAAAGAGTGCATTTTTGTAAAGCCCTGATAACATTTTCATCTTCCCCAATTTCTTTTGTAAGCAATCCATAGGCAATCATTATTTTGCCCTTTGGATAATCACTTTCTTTTTGGCAGAATTCATATGCATAATATGATTTTTTGCAAAATCCACAACCAGTACAGCTTAATAATTCATCATGATAAGCCTCAAGCATGCAAGTATATGGGATTGGCATTTAAAATATATGTGATTGTAAGTTACACAAACAAATGGCCATTATTGCATGAAAGGAAATGGAGATTAGCAACACATCTCTTTCATTAGTTTTTTAACCCATGGCGGGCAAAATTGTTTATTCAAATTTTATATACAACAATATGAAAATTTGGAAAATCCTTTTACTCATTACAACAATTATTCTTTCGATTTTCTTCTACATTATGTTAACCTTTTCCCATCCTTATGTTGATGAGATAAAAGCAAGCTGGCTTACAAATGATGAAATTGCAATAAAAGCAAATGCTACAGTTATAAATCCAAATTTCTTTTCAATAAGAATTACAAAATTAAATTATTCTCTATTTTTAAATGATGTTGAGATTGCACATGGAATAAATGAAAATGTTGTTTTGCACCCGGAAAAAAATAATGTTGGTTTTCAGCTTATCCTAAATTACGGCAATTTGCAAAAATGGTGGGCAAGCCATATAAAAAATAATGAGTATTCTATAGTTATCGTCAAATATAATGCTATTGCAAATTTTTTATTTTTTAAGAAAAGCAAGGAAATAAAAGAAGAATATACAACAATATCAACAAATTTCATATCAAAGTTATCTCTTTATGAACCAAAGCCAGTAAATGTAAGTATTTATGGAAAAAATACGATGCTTTTAATTATAAATAAATTTGAGTCAAGATGGCAGTATGTAGACGAGAATATTACCATTATAAATTCTACTATCCAGTTTTATAATCCGAATGAAGGAGATGTAAAAATATTAAATCTTACCTATGACATATTTTTAAATGGAATTAAAATGGGAAATGGTAGTTTAAAAGAAGTAACTATACCTCCATATGGTATGAAAGAAACTTTTTGTTTAACGTACATTTACAATGAAAAAATCCCAGAATGGTTTGAAAGCCATATAAGAAATGGAGAAAACACAACATATGAAATAAAAAGCAATGCACAAATTCTTTATGATGAATCGATTTATCTTGCTGAGCCTTTAAATATAAAAGGGAATTTTACAACAAACTTCTTAAATTTTGAACTGGAAAAAGTTTTATAAAAAAATCATATTCTCATTTAAGCCCCGGTGGTGTAGCGGTTATCATGTGGGCCTGTCGAGCCCACGACCCGAGTTCAAATCTCGGCCGGGGCGCTATTCTCATATATTTCTTTTTGGTTATCTTTTGTGAGCTATGGAAGTTTTGTAATGAAACATAGGAAGAAGTTTTTAGTCATTATTTGTGTTATTAGCATTTTCTTCTCTTTGAATATTTTATTTAAAGGAATAGATTATGAATTTGAAGAGGAAAATTTTCTTCCAAGAAATGAAATTGTAAATGAAAATGAAAGAATTTTGAAGGAATATGCAAATGAGTATATTGTTCCCGTTTTGATCAAAAATGAGAATGTTCTAAGCAAAGAAAACCTCCTTGAAATGCTAAAAGTTGAGAAAAAGATTTATGAGGAAATGGGAGCAAAGCCATTAAGTATTGCAGATGTTATAGCATCTATTTACCTCTATATGAAAAATTCAACAAGCTATAGTTATGAAAAGAAAATAGAAGCAATGGAAAATTTATCGCAAAATGATATCATCAACATATTGAATTTTCCTTTCATAAAAAATTATGCAAGTCTTCTTCTTTCAAAAGATTTTGATGGAACGAAAGCCGAGGCTGCAATTATTAGAATAGCTTTAGATGGTTCATTAATTAAAGATGACAAAAAAGCTTATGAAAATGAAAGTAGAATAGCTGGCTATGTTAAGAATATTTCAGCGAGCGTTTTGGGGCTTAGAATTATATCAGAGGAAATAATGAATGCAAATAATAAATCAATATCAATTCTCCTTCCATTATCTTTTTCCCTCGTTATTTTTGTTTTATTACTTTTATATAGAAATTTTTTTGATGTACTTATAAGCTTGCTATCCTTGTCTTTAGCTATACTCTGGACAGTTGGTTTTATCTCTGCCTTTAATATAAAATTTAATCCCTTAATTGCATCAATTCCTGTTTTGCTTGTAGGTATAGGGATAGATTATGCAATCCATGTAAAAATGAGGATAAATGAAGAAGGTATGCCGAAAGCAATAGATAGTATTGCAATTCCTTTGGCTTTATCAGCATTAACAACATCTATTGCCTTTCTTTCAAATATTTCATCAACTGTACCAACACTTCGAACTTTTGGCATAGTTTGTTCTTTTGGTATCTTCTCATGCTTTTTTATAACCCCATATGTTACATCATTCAGAAAGGGAAGAAAGAGGAAAAAAAGAAAATTCTATATTCCAAAAAATGGAAAAATTGTTTCTATTGCCATTATTTTTACGATTATAACTGCATATTTTGCTTTGAATATAGAAGCAGAATTTGATATGCTCGATTTTCTCCCAGAAAAATTAGAAATTACTAAGGATATAAATTATCTGTTAAAAAATTTTGAAATTGCACAGGGTGAAGAAGCTATTATTTTAGCAAGAGGCAATGCTGCAGATCCAGCTTTTCTTAAAAATTTATGGAATACCCAGAAAAATATTGAGGATGATGAATTTGTTATAAAAAGTGGGATAAGTTCTATCCTTACATTAATGCAGGATTATGCAGAAAAAACCCCTTTTGATTTGAGATATAATGAAAGTTTTTCAATAGAATATAAAAAATATTTTGAAAATGGATTACCAAAAGAAAATGTAACTGAAGAAGAAATTAAAATGCTATTCAATTTGCTTTTTAAAATTGCTCCAAATGATGCAAGAAGAGTTTTGCATCCCAGCTACGATGAATGCCTTATAAGAATTCCAACAAATACTGGGAAAAAGGAACAAAATATCTCTATTTTGTATAAACAGCTCAAAGAAGATTTGGAAATAAAAAATGCTGTAATTACAGGAGGAATAATATCAGGATATGTAATTCTTAAGGCATTTAGGAGTAGTCAGCTTAAATCTCTTTTCATTACAATTATTGTTTCCTTTATAATTTTAGAAATAATTTTTTTCAGAAGAACAAAACATCTTTTAGCTGGCTTGCTGTGCCTTCTTCCTGTTGTTCTCTCCGCCATATGGATTATAGGAACAATGTCGATGCTTGGAATACCATTAACAATAACAACAATCAGTGTTGCTTCGCTGGCGGTGGGGCTTGGTATAGATTATTCAATACATCTTTCATATAGATACTTCGATACTAAAAAGCAGGAGGAAATAGAATTAACTGCTTTTGCCTTATTAGGCTCAGCTTTAACAACTATATCTGCCTTTGCATTGCTCTCCTTTTCTCCACTTCCTCCCTTACGCCTTTTTGGCATATCAATAGCCATAGCCATATCATATAGCTTTATTGCCTGCGTTTTTGTTTTGCCAGCAATTCTTAAAAGACTGTTTCCGTAATGAAAGATTGTTGTTGTGTTGCATGGAAGAAAACTTATTTCTTTTTTCATTCACGTGTTTATTATGAAAGAGATGTTGCCATTGAACAATATTGCATGAAGAAGAAATAACTATAGCAACATTCTTCTTCATTTATTTTTGACTACTCAGATTCATTTCCATTTTTTCAAGTAATTTTCCATTTTTCCATGCATAAATAGCTGCTAAGCTTAAAATGGCGGAAATACAAGCAAAAACAAGCATGAATAACACAAGCGTAATGAACTGGCTAATCATTTCATATTCCATTAAGAAAATTGGTATTCCTCCCCCTATTAGGGCTATTGTTGCTTCTGCCAGCGATGGGCTTTTTCTGCTTAATGTAACTTTTATTGCTTGCAATCCGCTTCTTCTTGTTATTTCTTCTCTTACTCTTTCTGTAATATGGACAGCAAAGTCGATTCCAACTCCTATTGCTATTGATGATACTGTTATTGTTGCTACATTTAAGGGAATATGAAGCAGAACAAGCATACTTGGTTGCCAAATGAGGAGCAAAATTATTGGAACTATGCTAAATGAAGCGTATTTAAAGGAACGAAAAACTAGCAATAAACAAACATAAACTAAAATTAAAGAAATGAACATAAAACGGAATTGCTGACTCATAAGCAGTTGATTCAACTCAACTGTAATTGCTGCAAGGCCTGTAAGTTGAGAAATTTTGCCATAGCCATTTATCTCCTTATTGTATTGTGCAATTATTTGGTCTATTGAAATAACGCTTCTTCTTGTTTCTTTAAGAGGTGTAATTGGCATTTCAACATAAATTAAAGTTTTGCTATAATTTTCATCTAACATCATTACTTTGTATTTATCTGGCAAATTCTCAACTATTCTTCTTGTTTCCTCTCTCGTTTTTGGCAATCTTCCAAAATTCATTTTTTTGATTACATCTACAATAGAATACATCGAAACATTTTCCACGCCTGTATTAATCATTTTTTCCATCTCATCTAACTTTTCCAGCAATTTTGGCTCCAAAATTCCTTCTGGGGTGCTCTCCACCAGTATAACTCCAGATTGTCCAGCATTAAAATTCTTTGAATACTCCTTCATTACAACCATGCTCTGCATCTTTTGGGGCATCATTTCCCACACAGATGATCTTGTTGATACCTCTGGAATTGAAATTATTGAAACTATGGTAATAATGGCAAGCAATCCCAATATTTGCTTTCTATATCTTGTTAAATTAGCCAAAGAATCCCATTTTAACTCAACTCTTTTTCTCGGTGTAAATGCAATTAATAGGCATGGAATCAAAATCATTGTTGATATGAAGCAATAAGAAACACCTATGACAAAAGCCAATCCCATGTTTTGAATAGGAGGCATAATAGAAGTGAGCAGGGAGGCAAAGCCAACTATTGTTGTAATTGCAGAAAGAAAAACAGCTCTCCCTGTTTTTGCAATCATTCTTTTAACCGCTTCCTCCTTTCCATCCCTTATTTCCATGAAGTAATTTATCATGTGCAATGAATATGCAACTCCTAATGCGCCCAATAAAGGAAGAACGGCTATAACAGTTGGAGCAAATTCTACAGGCATCATTCCCATTGTTCCAAAAGTAAGCGCTACGGAATATAAAACAGGAGCTATTGCTATCAATACAGTTTTCATATCTTTATGAAATAAATAAAGAATGAATAAAATGAGAAGTAAAGAGAGGGCGCTAACAACATATACTCTGTCCATTATCCATTTTATTGTTTCTGAATATAAAGTGAGCATACCAGTTGGAAAAGCTTTAACATTATTTGTACTCTCAACAATCGGATATACTTTTTGATTCAGCAAAGCATCAACATCAGCATCCTTATTAGTTGTAACTATAATAACTCCATTCCTATAATCCTTTGTTATAAGCTTATATTTTATTTCATCGGGAATAAATCTTAAAAGGAAATTCACATATTTTTGCCTATCAGGTATCTCATCTTTTCCAATTACAGGTATATTAGCATTTGTATCTTTTACAAGGGAGGCGATGCTTGCTGTATATACTACCTGGTCACTTTCATCATTTGTTGGATTTAAAGCTGTTTCCATGCTATCTATTTCTTTTAGGCTCTCTACACTTGTTATGTTATTAGCTTCAAGATAAATCATAAGAGAATCAACAGGCCAATCCTGCCTGATTTTATTGAGTAAATCAACGCTTGGCTGACCTGCTGGCATATAAACCTCAATGTCAGAAGTTATGGTTACATTTACTGCTTGAAGAGCTATAAAGAAAGTAATGATTGTAAAAATGAGAATAGTGAGCTTGGGTTTTTTAAGTATGATGTCATACTGCATACCAATCCTTCCCTAATTTCTATAATCTATTTAAAATTACCTAATCTTCTCCATATGACAAAGAAGAGAGCAATAATTAAGGCAAAGATTTCAAAGCCAGGTGTTTTTCCACCTCCTTCATCGCCAGCTACGCTTACAGTTATTGTTGTTGATGATTCCTCACCATAATTATCAATTACAGTGAGCTTTACCTTATATTCTCCTGGCTTGGTATAAGTATGGCTTGGATTTTGCTCATTGCTTGTTGCGCCATCTCCAAATTCCCAGAGATAATAAACAATCTCTCCATCTTCATCATAGCTATTGCTTTTGAAGAATATTTTTGTCCCTACTTTTGGTTCGGATGGGCTATAGCTTATTTGTGCAACAGGTGGCACATTTTCTTTTGGATTGTAATTGTAATCTACAAGAGTTATCATCATCTTTTGATTTCCTCCAGTATCCATTATTTTTTCAATCATTCCCTTTTCTCCATTCCAGAATAAATAAGTATTGTTTAAAGGAATAATTTGTCCAAATGGATTGTAATTTGACTCTATAATATAAACTTCTCCACTTCTCTTTACGCATTTGAAAGAAAATTCAACCTCTCCGCTCATTGGCTCTCCTGTTGGAAGCCCTTGATAATAAAGAGTTGCATTAGAATGAGCAGTCCATTGTTCTCCTTCATTTACAGGAAATTGCATGAAATCAAGAGGTGGATTATATTCAGTAGTAATTTCAAATGTTCCAGATGGTAAGCCTGGTATAGGAACATTTGTTGATATGTTGAAATCAATAGTATTTTCATTTTTAACTACTGCAAGTTTATCTGTTGAAAAATAAATTAAGCCATCCATTTTTATTCCGAAGTTTCCTTCAATTGTTTGATTCTGTCCGAAAAGATAACCTTCTAAGGAAAAAGTTCCTTCTACAGTTCCATTTATCTGGGTTTTATAACATCCAATAATACTATCATTTAATTTAACAGTTTCAATACCAATGACTTTAAGCACTAAATCAAATTTTTCTGTTGTGAGAGTAATGCTGAATGAGAAATTTTCAAAGTCAATATCTTCCTTAACGTTATAATTCCCCTGATATCTCCAGTAATCGCCAACACTCCAGTTTGGCTTTTCTAATGAAGCATTTGCTAATGGAATAAGCAGAATTAACAGGAATGGCAATAGCTTTAACTTCATATTGCTTTATTGGCATGGCATATAAAATTTTTTGCGTGCAAATCTCGAAAATTAAATTTCTCGCCTTTCTGAAATTTCTCCAGCAATGTTTCTTTTCATTGCTTCTTCAATATCTTTTTCGTTAGCAAGAACCCACATTAATTTAATCCACGCTACCTCTGGAAGCATATCTTCGCCTTCAATAACGCCTGCTTTTAACAATTTTCTTCCTGTTGAATAAACATTTAAATTAACCCTTCCTTGCAAGCATTGTGTAGTAATTACAACTGGGATTCCTTTCTTAGTTAATTTTCTTATTGGTGGAATTAAATCATCACTTACATGCCCCAAACCAGTTCCAGCTATAACAACACCATCTTTTCCATCTACAATTTTTTCAAAATCTTCTCTTTTTAATCCAGGATAATAAAAAAGAAGACAAACATTTTCATTTAAATTTGGCTTTATCCTTACTTTTCCACTTTTCTTCTTTTCATATTTTTCATAAAATTCTATTTTTCCATTTTTTACTATGCCAATTGGCTTTGAATTTAAGGAAACAAAAGCATCTCTGCGTGATGAATGCATTTTTCTTACTTTTGTAGCTCTATGGATGAAACAACCATTTGAAGAAATGCTACTATGCATGACAACAACTACTTCTCCAATATCTGATAAGGCAACATAAGCAGAATTCATCAAATTTTGAAATGCATCACTACTTGGCCTGTCAGAGGAGCGCTGACTCCCTACAAAAACAACTGGATTGTTTAGATTTTTTAACATAAATGCCAGAGCTGTTGAAGAATATGCTAAAGTATCTGTTCCATGAGTTACAATTACAGGCATATTTTTATTCAAATATTTTGCAACTTCTTTCGCCATTTTCTGCCAGTCTTTTGGCTTTATATTTTCGCTAAACTTTTGAAACAAAATTTTTGCTTCAACATTGCATATGTCAAAAATTTCTGGAACTGCAAAAGCGAGTTCTTCTGTTGTTGCTGCTGGATGAACTGCACCGGTTTCGTAATCAACATAGCTTGCTATTGTTCCTCCTGTGCCTATTAAAGCCACAGTTGGTTTATTTTCATCATATGGAATTTCTCTTTTCTTTGCAATTCTTTCTTTTCTCCTTTCAATAACTTTTATTTTGCAATTTTTAGTCAATTTTATTCCAATGTTGTATCCATTCCTTAATTTTATAACCAAGATATCCTTTCCGCTGAATGCATGACGAGGCATCACCAAGCCTTCATATACCCTTCCATCCTTTTCTATCCTTACAAAATCACCAACTTCAACCATTAAAAATTAAATACAAGTTCCTATATAAGCAATGCCAATAGCCCCGTGGTGTAGTGGTCAAGCATGGCGGACTTTGGATCCGCCGACGGCAGTTCGAATCTGCCCGGGGCTATACTTTAAATATTATGGCAAAAGAGCCAATTAATATGCCAATTATTTTTTCATCTTCCACAATCTTTGCATTATCTGCCTTTGCCATTGCTTTTAATTTGAGAAGTCCAAAGCCAAAAATGAAAGAGCTTTTTTCATAGCAAATTAGCTTTTCTTCATTTGGCTTA
Organism: Thermoplasmatota archaeon; assembly: GCA_029258955.1. Classification (GTDB taxonomy): domain Archaea; phylum Thermoplasmatota; class E2; order UBA202; family JdFR-43; genus JAPDJP01. The sequence continues at coordinate 416 of JAPDJT010000012.1, read as the reverse complement.
AGCAGGGCAATGCTTCCATTTTGTTTCGGAGGAGCAATGAACAAGATGGAGCAATCTACCCACATTTCCCAGCTTACATTAATTGCATTGCTTTTCCCAACATTTTTAATTAATGCACAGGAGGAATCAATGATTTTTATTTCTAGGACGGTGTCAGAATACCCTTGATAAAAATTAGGCAATAAAAGAATGGCAATAGCAATTGCTATTGCTATACATAGTTTCATGTTATTATTACTTCACAAAATAAATTTATTATGGATTTTGCGAGGTTGTCGAAAAAATCAGAATGAATGAAGAAATTGCCATGTAAGTGTTTATGTTATGAACAATTGCCATGGCAATTATGTGCTTCATTCTCATTGACTTTTTCTTATATCTCGTGAATAACAATCTCCTCGTTTCCAATCCTCCGA
>JAPDJT010000008.1 GCA_029258955.1 Thermoplasmatota archaeon | reverse complement strand
TAGAGGGATGGTTTAATATTTTAAAAGCAAGATTGAAGAGATTCTGGAAACGCTTTCCTTCAAATGCCTCAAAGGAAAGCGTTGAAAAATGGATTACTGCATTTGTAGTTATCTATAATCTGGAGGTAAGAATTTCTTGACAGTCCCACCCTGAAAAAATAAAAAACATTAAATAAGCTTAAATAAAAACTGACCCAGCATGAAAATTATAACTAATCCTATTACATGCAATATAACTCCTGCTTTTATCATATCATGCATTTTTATGTAGCCTGAAGAAAAAACAATGGCGTTTGGAGGCGTTGATATAGGAAACATAAAAGCTAATGAGCATGAAAGTGTGGCGGGAATAAGCAAATAATATGGATTTATTTCTGCATTGTTTGCTATGGCTATAAGAATAGGAAGCATCATGTTGGCAATAGCTGTGTTTGAAGCTACTTCTGTAAGGAAAGAAGTTATAATTATAACAAGCAATAGCAACAATAAAACATTGCCTGTAGGAACTTTTTCTGCCAGCCATTGAGCTGCTCCAGATTCAAATAATCCTTTTCCTAAACACAATCCACCGCCAAATAAAATAAGTATGCCAAAAGGGATTTCCTGTATATCTTCCAATGCTAAAGCAGATTGCCATTTTTTGAAATCTATCGGAATTATAAAAAGAAGAACAGCACCAATTAGAGCTATTATTGAATCATCTAGTAAATTTTGCAAATTTGAAAAGCCAATTAAATGCCAGAATGGGCGAGTTAGCCATAGAATAGCAACAAAAATAAAAACAAATAGAACCAACATTTCTTCTTTTTTTAGCTTACCTAATTTTTTAGCCTCTTCTTCAATAAATCTCTCTGCCTTAAATCTTACTTTTTCTGGCTTATAAAATCCAATCAAGAAAAACCATACGATAGGCATCATAATGGCAAAGAAAGGCAGTCCTATTTTGAGCCAGTCAAAAAATGAAATTTTCTCGCCTAACAAGCTTTCAGCAAATCCAGCAAAAATTGCATTTGGAGGAGTGCCTATTAACGTTGCCACTCCTCCTATCGTAGCAGAATATGCAATGCCAAGCATTAAAACTTTTCCATAGCTTTCCTTATCTTTAATTTTGATATGAAGTAAAACCGCCATACCTATAGGAAGCATCATTGCTGTTGTTGCTGTGTTGGAAATGAAAGCCGAAAGAAAGGCTGTGGCGAGCATGAAATAAAGTATTAGTTTCTGTGAATCTTTCCCTTTTGCCAAGATAAATAAAGCTATTCTCCTATCAAGCCCCCATTTTATCATTGCCCTTGCTATTAAAAAGCCTGCGAAGAAAAGAAAAATAACTCTGTGAGCATATTGGCTAAGAGCATCTTGCAAAGGCAAAACTTGCATTAAAGGAAATAAAATTGCAGGAAGTAAAGCTGTTGCATATATTGGAGTGGCTTCGGTGGTCCACCAGATAGTGCAAAGCAAAAGCACAGCAATAGCATTTTTTATTGCATTATCAGCAGGTATGGCTAAGATGGCGAGTAAAAATGCAATTATACCAGCTATAAATCCTATTTTCTTTATATCTAGAGGCACAGGAATAAATATCTTGTCTATTTAAATTTATCCTCCGAGACCAAATTTCTTCACAGTAGGCAAACCAGCTTCTTTCCAAGCCGTTATTCCTCCAACCATGTTATAAATTTTCCCCTGCCATCCCTGAGCTATAAGAATATTTGCTGCAATGTAGCTACGGTGGGCTGTTCTGCAATATAAAATAACTTTCCTTCCTTCAAAGAGTATAATGAATAATTTTGCAAAGATTGGAATTTCTATAAGTTGTAATGGATATAAAATTGGCTTATCATATATATGGGGTGTTGCAATTCTTTCATTGAAATATTCTGGAAATGTTCTTACATCTATTACTGTTTCTTTTCCATCTTCTTCATTATTTAACATTTCCCATACTTCCATTACAGTTACATTAACTAATTCTCCCTGCAGAGTAGGTTTAGCAACATTTGCCTTGCTTTTTTCATATACTGGCACAGTAAAAGCTAGCAGAAAAGCCAATAAAATTGCTTTCCATCTCATAAAAAGAAATTCACAATTGTTTAAAAATTTATCCCATTTCTTTCCAAAGCCTCTTATTCCAAGCTTCGAAAAGTTCTTTCCTGCTCAAATCAACATATTTTGTCATCTCATCTCCATCATAGATTATAAGCCTATCACCCTTAACATATCCAATTTTGTATGTGCTTAAGCTATCAAACAGCTTTTTGAATTCTTCTTCCTTATCTTTTTTAACTTCAACTATCCATCTTGTATTACTCTCCGAGAAAAGCTTAAAATCTGTTCTTAAGTTTGGCAATGGATATAAGCAAATTTCTGCCCCTTTTCCAGCAATAACCATCTCCGCCAACGCAACAGCTAGCCCGCCATTAGATATATCATGACATGCTGAAATGTAGCCATTTTCTATTGCTTCAACAACTTTTTCCATACTTTTCTTAAGAACTTTTGCATTGCTCCTTGGCACTTTTCCTCCTTCTATACCTAAAGCCATATAATACTCGCTCCCTCCCATTTCTTTTTTTGTCTCTCCAATCAAATAAATTGGATTTCCTTCTTGCTTAAAATCAGTAGTTACACATTTCCTAACATCATTTACAATTCCTATAGCCATTATGGTTGGCGTTGGCGCAACGCTTCCTACCATACTTTCATTATAAAAGCTTACATTTCCAGAAGCAAAAGGAATGTTAAGCTGTGAAGCCATATCATGCAATGCTTTTAAGCATTCAACAAATTCTCCCATTCTTTCTGGCTTTTCCGGATTTCCAAAGTTTAAGCAGTCTGCAATTGAATCTATTCTTGCTCCTACTGCCGCCAAATTACGACATGCTTCATCTATGGCAGAGCATGTTCCCCAGTATGGATTTAAGCTTGTATAATAAGGATTTATATCTGCAGTTATTGCCAATCCTTTATATGAGTCTTCCAATGGTTTTATAACGACTGCGTCAGAATGACTTGACATATCTAAACCATTTAAAGGCTTAACAACAGTTGCTCCTCTGACTTCAAAATCATATTGCCTTATTACCCAATCCCTGCTACAAACATTATATGATGCTAATATTTTAAGCAATGTGGTTTGCAAATCAGGCATTTCAAATTCAATATCTTCTTTTTCCTTTATTTCTGGCTTTTTCCATTCCCTCTGATATTCAACAGCTCCTACCTGAAATAAAAGCTCTAACTCTCCAACTAGCTGATTCTTATAAAAAATTCTTATAACTGGCTCTTCTATAACTTTCCCTATAGGAACGGCTTCAACATCCCATTTTTCAAATATTTCTAAAACTTTTTCCAAATTTTCTTCTTTAACAACCAAAAGCATCCTTTCTTGGCTCTCAGAAACCCATATTTCCCACGGCTCCATATCTTTTTCCCTTAAAGGCACTCTATCCAAATAAACCTCAGCTCCATATCCCCCCTCATATGCAATCTCGCTACACACGCACGACAGCCCGCCTCCCCCCATATCTTTCATTCCTTCAACCAGCCCCTTTTCATTACATTCCAAACAAGCATGAATCAATGGCTCTTTTGTTATAGGATCACCAAGCTGAACAGCAGTAATAGATTTTTCTTCTGATTCCTCCCTTAGCTCTTCAGAAGCAAAAGTCACTCCATGAATTCCATCTCTACCGGTTTTTCCACCAGCATATACAAGCACATCTCCGGGTTTCTTTACTTTACTATGCACCAATTTATCTTTTCTTACTATGCCTACACAGCCTACATTAACAAGACAATTTCCTAAATAACTAGGATGAAAATAGATTTGACCGGCAACTGTTGGAATTCCAACTCTATTTCCATAATCTCTTATTCCTTCAACAACTCTCTTAAATAAATAGCGAGGGTGCTTTATTCCCTTGGGTAATTTCTCATGGCTTACATCTGGCATTCCAAAGAAAAGAGGATCAATTAAAGCTATTGGTTGAGCTCCCATACACAAAACATCTCTTAAAATGCCCCCTATTCCAGTTGCAGCTCCTCCATAGGGTTCGATGGCGGAAGGATGATTATGGCTTTCTAATGCGACAACATAATAATGCTTTTCATCAAATTCCAAAACTCCTGCATCTTCTCTTGCAACAATTTTATCTTTTGCAATTTTATAAACGAACTGGCGAAGATAATATTTTGAAGATTTATAGCAACAATGCTCACTCCATGACTGGGCTAAAGCCTCCAGCTCAACATCAGTTGGTAATCTATTTCTCTTTTTGAAGTATTCTTGTATTCTTTTCATTTCTTCCAAGTTTAAGGCTAATCCTAATGATTTACTTATTTCTAAAAGCTCTTCATCACTTGCATTTATCAAATCTATTCTATGCACATATCCATCTTTTATGAATTTATCACTCAACATTTTCTATCTCTATAGCATATTCATTGATAACTGGATTTGCAAGTAATTTTTTGCACATTTCCTCTACTCTTTTTAAAGCTTTTTCTTTATCATTTTCATCTAAAAAAATTTCAAATAATTTTGCAGATTTCACTTCTTCAACTTCTTTAAAATGCAGAAGATGTAAAGCTTTTTTTACATTCTTACCTTCTGGATCAACTACTCCTTTTTTGAGTTTTATTACAACTTTTGCCTTCAGCATCAAGACACGACTCCTTCAAAATGGCAATTTGGACATGAGTAGCTCAATGGTCTTTCTCCGGTATCAAAAATTTCAAATTCGACATTGCAATTCTCACAAACTATCTTTCTAGCTTTTCCTTCTACAGTCTTTCCCCTTAACACTCCTTCTTTTCCACAGTTTGGGCATGTATAGCGTAATGGTCTAACTCCTGTATCAGATACTAAAAATACTGTTTTACAATCGCTACACATAACTTTTTTTAAAGCCTCAGATATAATTTTTATTTCCTCTCTCTCTTTCTTAGAAGGCTTCAAATAAACAATTATTTCAAGAATTAAAAAAATAACATAAAGTATAACCCCAATCAAACTCCAATATTTTAATGACAATAAGATTTTATTGCCTTCCATTTCAAAATACGCGGCAACTACAAGCCAGATTAAATATAGAAGGGCTACAATCACAATTGCTTTTAATAAATTCTTGTTCATCTAAGGAGTTATTTTTTATCCCTTTATAAATTTTTATAAGTGTATATCGCACTGTTAAATATTCTGCAGTTGAATAAAAGATGTATTAATCCAGTGAAAAACTTAGCAATATCTCATTTCCTATGTAAAGCCCCTTGCTTTTGAATATATCTATTTGTAGCATTTGTCATATCTAGAAATCTTACAACATCATTTTGGTTTCTAGAAATTATGCCAAAAAATAAAGTTCTCCGCTAATTTTATTATCCAAAGATTATATACCATTAATGCCAATATTTGTCATACAGAAACATTACGCAAGGCGCCTTCATTATGATTTGCGCTTGGAAATGAATGGTGTATTAAAAAGCTGGGCTATTCCAAAAGAACCACCACGCAGTCATGGATTAAAAAGATTGGCTATCCCAACAGAAGACCATGAGTTGAGCTATGCTGATTTTGAGGGAGAGATACCGGAAGGGATGTATGGTGCAGGGAAAGTTGAAATTTGGGATAGAGGAGAATACGAAATGGATGAAAAGGAGGAAGATAAGCTGGTGTTTTATTTATATGGAAAAAAATTACAAGGAAGATACTGCTTAATAAAATTTAAAGAAGACAAATGGTTATTTTTTAAATGTTGAGGAAGATTGCAATTGCAATATGTATTAAATAGACAAATATCTGTTAAAGAGATTGAGAGAAATGATTCTGCAAATACAATTACCTGGATAATAGTTAAAGGTGGAGGAGCCTCTATAGATGAAATAAAATGGGAAGTAGAATATGAAAATATGGGCTTTAAACTCAATATTATAAAAGTTTCAGAGAAAAATTTCAGTGACGAAAAGATAGTGAAAAAATATTTTGCGCTTTTTTGGCTAGATGAAATTGAAGATGGGAAAATAGGAGAAGGAGATTTTCTGAAATTAAAAGTTCCTTATGATGGAAATTTCACTGTAATGGCTTTCTGGAAAAACTACCCAATATTTTTAAAAAGAGTAGAATTTTGATAGCATGGCAGATATTGTTGAAATATTAAGGCAAGAATATCCTGATGTAAAAGGTACCGCATTGCATTATACAAATCCTCTTGAATTGCTTGTTGCCACCATTCTTTCGGCACAGACTACAGATGAAAGAGTAAATATGGTAACAAAGGAATTATTCAAAAAATATAGAAAGGCGGAAGACTATGCTAATGCAGATTTGGAAGAGCTTCAGAATGATATAAAAAGCATAAACTTTTATAGGAATAAGGCAAAATATATTAAGAAATGCTGTCAAATTCTTGTTGAAGAATACGGAGGAGAAGTGCCAGATTCAATGGAAGAATTGCTTAAGCTTCCGGGGGTGAGTAGAAAAACAGCAAATGTTGTTCTTTCAAATGCTTTTAGAAAAGATGAAGGAATTGTTGTCGATACACATGTAATGAGGCTAAGTCAAAGACTTGGATTAACAAAAGAAAAGGATAGAGATAAAATTGAACAAGATTTGATGAAAAAATTTCCTAAGGAGAAATGGTTTGATTTAGCAAACTTGCTAATTGCTCATGGAAGAAAGATATGTAAAGCAAGGAATCCCAAATGCAAAGAATGTGTGCTTAAAAATATTTGCCCATCATATGATGAATTTACAAAATAAATGAAGCGAATAGATAACTTCTCCATATAACATATTCGTCAAAAAGTTGTATGATAGATTTCATTTGAGTGGTAAATAGCCAACAACAATCCATTTTTCATTTAAATCAAGCTTCAATTAAAGATTTCGTCAAAAAATGTTGATCGTCCAAAAATAAATGAAAGGATGTTGTTAGATAATTCTCTTCCATGAATAAGATAATGATGACCTTTTCTTTCATTTATTCGATAACTATAAAAATGAAAAAGGTAGATGTTGCTTCCTTATCTATTCTTGGTTGAAAAATAATAAAAGATTGTTGCAGGAAATTGCCAAATTCACAATCACAACTAAAGAAAAATTAAAAATTAAATGGATATACCATCATGGCAAAGATATTTATAACAAGGAGATTGCCAGAGGAAGGGCTTCAATTATTAAAGGAGCATGAACTAGAAATTTATGAAGGCGATGCTCCTCCAAGCAAGGAAGAAATTATTGAGGGAGTAAAAGATAAAGATGCTTTGATTTGTTTACTTACTGACAAGATAGACGCAGAAGTTATGGATTCTGCACCGAATTTAAAAATTATAGCAAATTATGCAGTTGGAATAGATAATATAGATGTAAAAGAAGCAACAAAGAGAGGGATTTTAGTCACTAACACACCGGGAGTTTTAACTGAGACAGTGGCTGATTTGGCTTGGGCATTGCTTATGGCTGTTGCAAGAAGAATTGTTGAAGGAGACAAATTTATGAGAGAGGGAAAATTCAAGGGATGGGCTCCTCTCCTTATGCTTGGAAGCGATATATATGGAAAGACAATTGGCATAATAGGGGCTGGGAGGATAGGAAGTGCTGTAGCAAGGCGTGCTAAGGGATTCAACATGAGAATTTTATATTATAGTAGAAAAAGAAATGAAAAGCTTGAGGAGGAATGCAATGCAGAATATGTTGATTTAGAAACTTTGTTGAAAGAGGCAGATTTTGTATCATTGCATACCCCTTTAACTGAAGAAACATATCATATGATAGGAGAGAAAGAGCTTAAAATGATGAAGCCAACTGCCTATCTAATTAACACAGGAAGGGGGAAATGTGTGGATGAAGAAGCATTGGTTAAAGCTTTAAAAGAAGGTTGGATAAGAGGAGCTGCGTTGGATGTCTTTGAAAATGAGCCAGCTATACATCCAGAATTAAAAAAGCTCGATAATGTTGTTCTAACGCCTCATATTGGCTCTGCTTCATATGAAACAAGGAGTAAGATGGCTGTAATGGTGGCTGAAAATGTAATAGCGGCTTTAGAAGGGAAATTGCCACCAAATTGTGTTAATCCTGAAGCATATGGAAAAAAGTGAAAGAAATAAATAGGGAAAGATATTTATATTCAAATGCCAGAAGAATTATTTCTTAATCCAAATGAGCCTAATCCAAATTTCATGGTATATAAGGAGGAGGCTAGGAAAGTAATTTTAAAGGCTCTTGGCGGAAAAAGTGAGTGTTTTTGGGTTCTTGGTAAAACAGGTATAGGTAAAACAACTTTTCTTTTATGGATTAATCAGTTCGCTCCATTGTATAGGGTACACCCAATTTATTTTCATGGTGGAGAAAACCTGAAATTTGAAGAATTTAAGGAAAGAATATTGAAGGAAACCAAAGCATCCTTTTTTTCAAGAGTTTTTAGGAAAAGGAAATACATAGAAAAGCCAGTGTTAATTATGATTGATGAGGTTGAGCATGTAAAAGATGAAAACGTATTCAAATATGTTATAAGCTTGTTAGATGATGAGGAATTAAATGCATCTGTAGTCTTGGCATCTGTTGATATAGTTGAAGACGTTAAAAAATTCTTTAAAGGGAGAGATATAGAAAAGATTTATCTGGAAATGCCTTCTGTAGATATATTAATGGAAATGATAAGAAAAAGAATAGAGGCTGGAGGAGGCGAAGATTTTCAGCCTTTCGGAAAGCAATTAGTTAAGGATATTATTGAATCATCTACAACAATAAGAGAAATTTTGGTTAAATTACAGGAGGCATTATAATGAAAAAGAAAAAGATACTTGTAGCAGATGATGAACCTGAGATAGTAGATATAGTTAAAAGAATGCTTGAAGATGAATATGAAGTTATCACTGCTTATGATGGAGAAGAAGCTTTAGAAAAGGCGAAAAAGGAAAAGCCAGATTTAATTTTGCTTGATATACTCATGCCTAAATTAGATGGATGGGAAACCCTCAAAAAACTTAAGGAAGATGAAGAACTTAAAAACATTCCTGTCTCGATGCTTACTGCTCTCCCATTGACTCCAGATGATACAAAGGAAAAGCCAATTGATAAGATAGAAAATTATATTGTAAAGCCTTTTACAAAAGAGACTTTGCTTAAAAAAATAAAAGATATTTTTGAAAGAGAGGAAGAAGCGAAGAAAACGTATGAAGAATTAAAGAAAGAAGTAGGGGAGGAAATAGCTGAAGAATATATGAAACTTGTGAGAGCAATAAATAGGCATAGAAGATTGATAGGAGTAATAATAGATTCAGCGGCTGAGGAATATAAACAGTCTGTTAGGAATCTTATATTGAGTCAGAAAAGACTCATTGAGACAATGAAGAAAAGAGCAGAAGAAATAGAGAAATTATTAGAAGAAAAAAGAAAGAAAGGCAAATAGTAAATCGCCTATTATAAATGAAATAACAAAACCAACTAAAATAAAAACTAAAAAGGGGAATTTTGGCGTTACCCAAATTTCTTTGTTACCAGCTCTATCAAAATCAAAATTTTTTACAGGCGTTATTTTTTTCTTCCCATTTACTTCCATACTCCATACATATTTATTTTTTGCTTCATTTGCTTTCATTTTATAACCAAAAAAGCAGTAGGGAAATTCAATATTTTTCTTATATAAATTATAAAAAAAGAAAATCAGAGGAAGGGGCAGAAATAGCAAAAGAGAATTAAGTAAAACAGTTAATGGGAAAATAAAGATAGGAGAAGAAAATAAAGGGAATTGATAAAATTTTGGTGGAAGAGGGCTGAGCAGAGCAATAGCCCACATTGCTTTTACATCTGCTCCTCCAAATTCAAAAAGATACAGAAGGAAAGCAAAGGGAATAGAAAATGCAATTGATATAGCTGTTTTGATTAAATCATAATTGCTAAAAAAAAGTAAAAGAATGCCAATGCTTCCCATTACAAGCCATAGTTTATCATCTGCTTCTCTCCGCCTTATATCTGTGTATGATGCTATTGAAAGAATTGCTACACCTATAGCAAATTTTATTGCATCTAACTGCATCTCCTTCTGTATAACAAAATTAATGCTACAGCAATAATTAGCAATGGCAAAGTAAATGATGGTGTGCTACCTTTTTCTAAATTTATTGTTACTGTTGCAACATCGCTTTCTTCTCCACTTCCTATCGCTTTTAAAGATATTACTCCTGATGTTTGTGCTTTAATCTTCACTGTAAGCACTTTTTCTTCATTTGCGGTCAAATTAAATGGGGATGGTAATGAGATAGTTATATTTCCTGTTTTATTAATTAACACAAGACTTACATCACTTACATCTGTAAGAGCTCTTACTCTGATTTCTATTTCTTTTTCCTTACCTTTTTCAAGAGTTATTTTAGCTGGTGCTGTCACAATGAGCATATTTGTTGTGTATGTTTTGACTTCTATTTCTTTACTGTATGTATTTGTTGAACCATTATTGTCTTCAACCTGTAAAACAACTGTATAAGTTCCTTCTTGCAACCATTTATGAGTTGCATATGGTTGAGTATATTCTTCATCAAATATTCCATCACCATTCCAGTCCCATCTGTAGAACAAAATATTTCCATCTGGATCGTAACTGGCAGAAGCATCAAATGAAACCTCTTCCCCTAATTTTGCATGGAGTTTATCTACAACAAAATTTGCAATAGGTGGGGCATTTTCGCCAGCAACATTTACCGTAATATATTTATATACACTTTTTGTTGCCCCATCATTATCTTTGATTGTTAACGTTACCTTATATGTTCCATTACTTGCATATGAATGGCTAACAACTTTTCCATATGCAATGTTTCCATCACCAAAATTCCATGTATAGTTTGCTATGCTTCCATCTTTATCATAGCATTTGCTCGCATCAAATGTTATCTCTTGTCCTTCAACTGGATTCAATGGGGAATATGTGAAATCTGCATATGGAGGAGCATTAACTACAACAACTTGTCTTGTTATGCTATCTTTGCTTCCATCTGATGCCCAAACTGTTAGTGTAACATCATATGTCCCTATATTGTCATACTGATGAACTGGATTCTGTTGATTGCTTTTTGTTCCATCTCCAAAATCCCACTCCCATGCAACTGGATTTCCTTTTGATTTGTCATAGAAATGAATGGCATCTGCTCTTGTGGGTGTTTCAGGACTCCATGTGAAATATGCCTCCAGTTTTTCTTCTCCGCCAGCACTTGCCTCCCATATCAACTCACCTTCTGGTGAATATTTTCTTATGCAATATTTGTGTTCTCCTCCAATTTCTTCGTAACCAACAGCAATTATGTTATCATTTCCATCTATAGCTATCCTGTTTATTTGTCCAACAACATCATCTACCTTATCCCACAGAACGTTTCCATTCTTTGTGTATTTTATTATATACCATTTTGGAACTGTGCCTTCTGTTTTATATCCTGCTACAATTATGTTACCTTTTGAATCGCTTGCTATGCATAAACCATCATCTTTTTTATCTCCGCCTTCTATTCTTTTCCATTCTCTATTTCCGTTTTTATCAAAGAGAATGGTAAGAATATCATAGCTTGTGTCATCCATATAAACCCAGCCTGTAACAGCTATGCTTCCATCTGGTAAAATAACAGCATCTGATGCAGCACAAGAATATTTATCCTGCTCATAATAAATTTTCGCCCATTCTACATTTAAGTTGCTATCATATTTTACCACACAATATTTGTTTATATCTTGCTTTCCAACGCTTCCTACAACAACAACTGTATCATCTCTTACATCAATTCCAAAAGCAGCATCTATTTCATTATCAAAAATATGTTCTTTCTCAATTTCCAGATTATTTGGATTTACCTTTATTGTCCAAAAGTCAATATTTGTTAAGTTTTTACCACTCAAACTAAAAGTCATTCCTGTTGCATAAATATAGCCATCATCTCCTATAGCCATATCATTAAGAATGTCAGTAAATCCACAAGCTGGATTATTGGGGCATTCATAATCATATGTATTTTCCATGATTTTGTCCCCATCTCTTTCATATTTAACAATCAAATAATCTGTTGAAGGCAAAGGTATACCTGCAATTTCTTTTCCTATAGCTCCTCCTGCATATATGTAGCCATTTGCATCAATAGCAACAGCTTTTCCTACATTCAAAACATCTGCATCATAATCATTTTGCCATTTCAATATGCCATCACTTCCATATTTTTCTACTCTCATTACATATTTATCTTGGCTTACTTCATGCTGTCCCACTACAACAATATCTCCATTTGAATCAACAGCTACTCCATAAGCTTCATCATTTGCTTGCAATTCAGCTGGTTTAACATATGGTATATAAGAAAACATAAGCAACATGGCTAGCATTATCGCCAGTTTCTTCATGGAAATGAAAAAGAGAGGATATTTATAAAGCATATGGTGCAATCATAAAAACTAATCTTCTTTCTTGAGTGGAAAATATATGCCCATACCAAGCATAAAATGTCTGCATACTTTCTATGTAAGGTATAAGGCTAAATTTTATAAAAAATTAGCTTTCTTATAATTATGAAAATTCTTGCTTTGTTTATAGCCTTTGCATTTTTCCAGCCATTTTTTACTACAGCTCAAATTGAAATAATAGCTGGGCCTTATATTCAAAATTTAAGAGATGACAGCATAACAATAATGTGAATACAACCAATAATAAAGTTTATTGGGGAATTAATGGACTGAAAAATGTTATAGAGTATAATGAAAATGCAAAATAGATGGAGTTAAAAGCAAAATATATTCATTTTATACTTTGCCTCATGAAAATGAGAGCTTTTTCTTCATTGTCTGTGGAGATACAAGAGGTGTATGGATGGATGGAAAAATGCAAGCAAAATAGCAAGTAGAATTGGAAAAGAAAAGCCTGCTCTTATTATACATGCTGGAGATATTGTGAAAAATGGAGTAAAAGAAGAGCAGTGGATTAAATTTTTTAACATATCAACATGGATTCATAATGCAACATTTTATCCAGCAATAGGAAATCATGATTTACCTTATGCTTCTTTTAAAAAATATTTCTCATTGCCAAACAATGAGCAATGGTATTCATTTAATTATGGATGCGCGCATTTCACCATTTTGGATTCAAATTCTTTTTCTTTGCCTCAACTACTATGGCTAATAAACGATTTGGGTAAACCAACAAGATGGAAAATTGTTGTATTCCACCATCCTATAATAAGCTATGCATACATCAACCCTTTGCTATTGCTTTGGCACATTTATTTTTCAACTTTACAATGTAGATTTTGTTTTCAATGGTCATTGCCATTATTATGAGCATTTAAAAATTGGAAAAATAAATTACATTGTAACTGGCGGAGGCGGAGCAATATTTTCAATTTCACCGTATATGATGCAGACGGAGATATAGCTTTTTGTTGTAGAAAAATAGTTCATCAATTTAATGAAAGAGAAATGCTGTTATTGGCAATGTGTATGGAAAAGGTTTACTCATCCAAAAATTAATGAAATGAGATGTTGCTGTAGATAGATCCTTTGAACGAGATTGAGCTATTTTCATTATTCTTTTTCCTCTATCGAAAATTAAATGAATAGTGATGACAATGTTACAAATTCTTCAATGTGAATACCAATGACATCCACTTTTTCTTTCATTTATTTGACGAGCTTCTATAGAAAAATTAAATGAAAAAGGATATTGTTATAGCAACATAATAATAGCGCATAACAACATTTCTTTCATTCATTTGTGAATCTCTGTCAAAAAATTAAAATGAATGAAATGGAATGTCATTTGCAAATTCCTCCATACAACTATTTCTTTCATTTCAATGCTCCTTTTCCCTAAAAATTATAAATTTCTTAGCATTACATAAGTGATGCGAGTAAAGGCTATTGCTGAAAATTGTTCTGGTTGTATGGTTTGTGAAATTGTTTGCTCCATGAAACACTGGAACATTATCAACCCAAAAAAATCAGGAATACGAATAGAAAAGAAAAGCGTTACAGAAGATATACCTCATATATGTAGTCATGGAAAAGAATGTAATTTGGAATGCGTTGATGCTTGCAAATTTGATGCAATGAAAGTTAACGATGGCGTAGTTTATGTTGATTATGAAAATTGCGTGGGTTGCGGAGCTTGTGAAAGAGCTTGTCCATTAAATGCAGTATGGATATTCAATAAGAAAGCTTATAAATGCGATTTGTGCGGTGGAGAGCCACAATGCGTTAAATTCTGCTCGCAAAATGCACTTGTTGTGGAGGTGTGAAAATGTTCTGCTATGGAGGAAAAATTTTGGAAGTTGATTTATCAACTGGTGAAGGAGTGAAGAGAATCTTAGATGAGAAATTTGCAATGAAGTATCTTGGAGGAGATGGTTTTGGAGCATATTTTATGAATAAGGTTGTTGATGCCAAGCAGGATGCGTTCTCTCCTAAAAATGCAATTATAGTTGCTCCCGGCTTACTTGTTGGAACAGCTGTTCCTACTGCTGGCAAAACAGCCTTCTTTTCCAAATCAGCCTTGAACAATGGATGGAATGAAAGTGTAATGGGAGGAAGAATAGGATTTGCTTTAAAACAGGCAGGATATGATGTTTTGATTATAAAAGGCAAGGCAGAAAAATTATCTTACCTGCTTATAAGAGATGATGAAGTTGCAATAAAATCTGCAGAACATTTGAAAGGAGAAACAACAAGAAAAACTGCTGAAGAAATAAAAAAAGATGAAGGAAATGTTGTTGTTGCTTCCATTGGAATAGCTGGAGAGAAACTTGTAAGATTTGCTTGCGTTGATTGCGATGAAAGACAGGCTGGCAGAGGAGGTATTGGAGCTGTAATGGGGAGCAAGAATTTAAAAGCAATAGCTGTGGAAGGCTCGAAAGATATAGAAGTTGCGAAGCCCGAAAAAATGTATAAGCTTCTGGAAAAATATTATGAAGAGATGATTAATCACCCATCATTTGAAGCAGATGGAAAATATGGAACAGGCGAGTTTTTAGAATGGATGAATGCTGAACGTGGCACATTTCCAACTAGAAATTGGAGGGAAGGAGTTTTTGATGAAAGAAAAGAAATAGATCCTTATTATTGGGCTCCTCGTTATGCAATCAAAAATAAGGCTTGCGTACAGTGCATAAAGCCTTGTGGAAAAGCATTTGTTATGAAGAAATTTGAAGGAGTTGTTGATGGAGTAGAATATGAAACTTTATTTGCCCTAGGCTCAAATTGCGGGGTAGCGAGCATTGAGCACGTTGCTAAAGGAAATGAGCTATGTGATTTATACGGCATAGACACAATTTCAACAGGAGGAGTAATAGGATTTGTAATGGATTTATATGAAAATGGTCTGCTAAAAAAGGAAGATGTAGGCATAGAAGCTACTTTTGGAAATGGAGATGCAATGCTTGAGCTAATAGAAAAAATTGCAAAAAGAGAAGGAATTGGCGATTTATTAGCAGAGGGAGTCAAAATAGCGGCAGAAAAGATAGGAGGAGATGCAGTAAAATATGCGGTGCATGTAAGGGGCATGGAGCCACCAGCCTATGATGTTAGAGGTATTAAAGGAATGGCACTGGCGTTTATGACTTCTCCAAGAGGAGCATGTCATTTGAGGAGTGGAGCATATGCTTTGGAACTAACTGGAAAATTCTGGAAATATGAAGGTGTAGATAGATTTAGCAGTGAAAATAAAGGGCAGGAAATAGCAGATATGGAAAATTTCATGGCAGTATATGATGCTTTAGGAGTGTGCAAATTCAGCAGGGGAATATTTTTGCTAAATTTTGCAGACATACTTGATGCAGCAGTAGGAAAATCATTAAATGAAGAAGAATTGCTGAAAATAGGAGAAAGAATTTGCAATTTAAAGCATATCTTCAACATAAAAGCAGGATGGAAGAAGGAAGATTGCAAACTACCAGAGAAAATACATCAACCCATTCCAAAAGGAGTTTCAAAGGGAAGCTTTGTGAGCAAGGAAGAAGAGAAGAAAATGCTTGAAGATTACTTTAAAGCCAGAGGTTGGGATAAAAACGGCATACCAACAAAAGAAAAACTTAAAGAGCTGGAAATAGAAGAATTCATGGAATGAGAACTTTTCTCATTCTTATAATTTTCTTTTCCTTAATTGCAGGAAATGGCGATATAAAAAATGATGCAATAAAATTTCCTAATGAAAATTGCTCATTCTATATATTCAATGAAAATAATCTCAATGATTCTGCTCATTTCAAATATTATGAAAATGATAGTCATATAATGCACTGGTATGAATGGTGGTATGCAAACTTAAAAAATGGAAATGAAAGCATTATTGTAATGTTCTTGACAGCAGGTGATTTAAATAATCCATCGAAATGCATAGCAAGTGTTTTCATTGGCATCTTTATCAAAGAAAAAACAATAGAAAAAGTCTATTTTACAAATAAGGATTTTAATTTGAGTTATGAAAAATGCAACATAAAGATTGGAAAAAATGTATTTTATGAAGAAAGCAATCTTTATTTTATTACCTGCAAAATAGATGGTTTAAAAGCGGTTATAAAACTTTATCCAAAAGGAATAAAATTTGGAAATATTACAAAACTACAAGGTTGGCAATGGATGGCCTGGTATGTTGCAATGCCATATGGAAAGGGAGAAGCAGAAATATGTTATGAAGGAAAAGAATTTGTTTTAAAAGGAAATGCATATCACGACCACAATTGGGGGATAGCGAAAAAATTTGATTTAGAATGGGACTGGGGAGAGTTTGGATGCAATGATTTTGCAGTAATATATGGATTTTCAAAAGGAAAAGGAGGAATTCATTTTGTAAATGATAGTCATCATATTTTCATTCCGTATGGAAAAGCAAATATTGATTTTTTAGAATGGGGAAGAATAAATGGTATAAAGAAACCAATTAAATTGCATTTAACAACTATAGAGGAAATAAAAATAGATTTTTATGTTGATTTATTAAAAGCCTATACGATTGGAATTTCAAAAATAGGGAAACCATATTTAATGGGAAGAGCTTATGGAGTGGTAGCAGGGGAAAAATTTGAAAGTATAGGTTTTTATGAACACCATTCCACTCCTTCTTTAATTTCTAACTTTCCTTCTAATTTTGCAAATAAATTTATTGGAGATATTGCTACAGGTTTATCTGCTATTGGTGTAGCACCAAGAAAAATGCAAATTGCTTTTCTCTCCGGCCAGTAAGCAATGTCTCCAACTTCCATTTCTGTTTGACTATTTTCTTCCTCTATTTCTACATCAATGTAAAAATAATATTCCTCTCCCCATTTAATGGCAATGCCTTCTAATGGCAAGCTTTTTAAAATAGCTTCTGCTGTTTTCGGTTTTTTATCAATAATTTTTGCTTCCGCCTGACTATTTCCACAAATGATACGTAATTTTTGCATGATTGAAAATAACACTGCCTTTTTGTATTTATCATGTAAATGAGCTGTTCAGACAAATGAAGGAAGAAAGTTTTTTCATAGCAACATCCTATTCTATTATTTTTTTAAAATATATTTTTTTAAAATAAATGAAAAACTATAATAGTTGCTATTGGCATTATCAGGGACTGTCAAGAAATTCTCACCTCCAGATTATAGATAACTACAAATGCAGTAATCCATTTTTCAACGCTTTCCTTTGAGGCATTTGAAGGAAAGCGTTTCCAGAATCTCTTCAATCTTGCTTTTAA
>JAPDJT010000021.1 GCA_029258955.1 Thermoplasmatota archaeon | reverse complement strand
ATATGAGCATGAAACATTCGGAGAAAGAAATGCAATAGAGGGATGGTTTAATATTTTAAAAGCAAGATTGAAGAGATTCTGGAAACGCTTTCCTTCAAATGCCTCAAAGGAAAGCGTTGAAAAATGGCTTACTGCATTTGTAGTTATCTATAATCTGGAGATGCAAATTTCTTGACAGTTCCACGATAACGATAACGATAACGATGGATTGATAAAAAATAAAAAGAAATGGAAATGTTGTTATGACATATTCTCTATGTGATAATAGCCAGTGGCAACAATTCATTCATTCAACACACCTATAACGATAACATTTCTGCCATGATGCCGAGAAATTAACTATTCAAATTCTTAAGAATTTGAGAAATTTAGCCATAAAGCTTTGAGTGATAGTATCTAAATTTACCTTCATTGATGTAGTAAGACTTGTCAATATGGACATCAAAAGGAGCTTGCAATATGAATATGAGATATTTAGAAATCTCTTTGCAGTCCAACGAAATTTTGGCACAAAAATTATATCTTCAATTTTATTTTCCAGCTATGCAGTTATCCAAGCTTATTCAGCAAATGATGAAAGAGCCGTCTCCAATACGTCAGATAATGAAAATGGCAAGCAAACAAAATATCATTAATATGGGTTTGGATCCTGATGAAGTAATTTCTTATGGAGGAGGATGGGTCGGTCATCATGCACCGGAGGGGCTTAGAAAAAAATATGAAGAGATATGTAAGGATAGAGAAAGTTTTCATGATGCAGGAAAATATAGTCCAACGCTTGGTTTTGAAGAGTGTAGAGAAGCAATAGCAAAAATGGAAAAGGAATTGTTTGGGGTAAAACTTAGTATCGAAAATATCATAATTGGGCAGTCATCAACTCAACTTACTCATGATTTGTTCATTGCTTTAGCAAATCCAGATGATACCATTTTGCTTTTTGATCCTACTTATGCAAATTATCCCGGCCAAATAAAAATGGCTTTAAGAAATGCAAAAATTGTTAGGCAAAGAGTTTTAGATGTTGAAACATGGGAATATAAAAGCCAAGAAGAAATGGCAGAAGATTTTAAAGAAATATATGAAAAAGAAAAGCCAAAAATAGTTATGTTTCCTTCCCCTGATAATCCTTCATCACAAGTTTTTGGGGATGAATTTGTCAAAACCATGGCAGATATTTGTTATGAAAATGGTAGCTTTTTAATTATAGATTATGCATATAAGACGCAATGTTTTATTAAACCACCAAACTATTTTTCTTGGAATCCTTCAGATTATCCAAACGTTATTGCCATGCATAGCAATTCAAAGTGGTGTCGAGGGCTTGGCAGGCGTTTGGGCTGGGTGGATGCCAATGAAGAAATTATTGAGGCTATGGAGAGAGTGCAACAATGTAGTATTCTTTGCCCAGATACACTGCATCAGTTTGCTATGGCGGAATATATAAATGAAGCTTTAAAAGATGGGAGCCTGAAAAAATATTTGGAAGATGTAAAGGAAGCTTACAAGAAGGCAGCAGATGAAACAATAAAGGCAATAAATGATTTGCTGGAAATGCCTTGTTTGATTCCACAAGGTGGATTATATACTCTTATGAAGGTTGGGGAAGATGCAGATGAGTTTGTAAGGAAGGTGCTTAAGAATACAGGAGTTTTGTTTATTCCAGGAAGAGGATTTGGAGAAAGTTTAAGGGAGGCAGTAAGAATAAGTTATGGTCCTCATGTTGAGAACTTGGAAATCATTAGGAAAGGGTTTGAAAGGGTTGCAAATTATTTAAGAAAAGCTTGATAACTGCAGATTAGCAAATTTTTTATCTTGATTTTTCAACATATATGGAATGTTAAAAGGTTTCTATATTCCAGTAAATAAATGAAATGGATGTTTTCATAAGTAAATTCCTCCTATGCAAATATTGCTAATGATAACCTTTTCCTTCATTTATTCCAAGTCATTCGGGTTTGTTGAACAAATAGAAGAAATGGCTATCATTGGTCACTATTGCCTGAAAGAGAACTTACTATGACACATCCTATTTCATTTAATTTTCGTCAGACCCAAGTCATTCACAAATTTTTTCAATGCAGACAACATAACTTTATGATTCTTTGCATTAAAGGAGACAAGGGTTCAGGGAAAACAACCTTTATAGAGAATTTACTTAAAAAATTAGATTGTAAAGTAGTTGTTATTAAAAGTAGCGAGCATAATGAAATAGATACAAAAGGAAAAGATAGCTATCGCTATAGGAAAGCAGGAGCCAAAGCAAGTATTATTGTTGCCAGAAAAGAAACAGCAATTTTTATGGAAAACATTGAATTAAAGCAAGCTATAGAGATAGCAAAGAAAATGGGTGCCGATTTAATAATAGTTGAAGGTAGAAAAAGCATAGAAGAGTTAAATTGTTTTGTTATTGATATGGAAGAAAAACCAGATATAAACGAAATTTTGAAAATTGCAAATAAAATGAAGAGAAAGAAAAAAGAGATAGAGATTTATGTTGATGGAAAGGAATTGCCGTTAAACAATTTTATGAGGAAATTGTTGTGTAATACAATAAAAGCAATGTTATCTAACTTAAAAGGAGGGAATGGAGAAAAAATAGAAATCTTTATTTCTGGCAGTTAGGACAGTAAAATGTTTTCCTACCATTTGGTTCCTGCCTATAAAATATTATTTTAGCATTGCATCTCATGCATCTCTTTTTGTTATAAACAAAGAGCAAATCCTTAATTCCTCTCCCTTTCATTTTCATTTTCAAAAATATTTGCATTAACCTTTTTGTTTGAATAACCAAATTTTCAATTTCCTCCATGCTAAGCTCATTGACTTTTCTTTCAGGATTAATACCAGCTCTGAATAAAATCTCATTTCTCAATATATTACCAACGCCATTAAATATGGTTTGGTCTAAAAGTAAATCTCCTATTTTTCTCTCTTTATTTCTCAAAATGAGTTCAATAAGTTTCTTCTTATCCCAGTTTGTTAGAGGATCTATTCCATAAGATTCCATTAACTTCTTTTCCATTTTATTTGCCAAATCAATTTCTATTATAGGAGCATTATAAACAACAAGCTTTTTATGTGGAAAAGAAAGGCAAAGTCTAACCCTCGAAAAAGGTTTTGAAAATTCATTTTCAAATCTTATGCTTCCATAAAGCATTAGATGAATTCTTATTACATAGCCATCAAAATATAGAAGGATATTCTTTCCATAGCTTGTTGCTTTTTCAAGTCTTTTTCCAATTAAATTTTTTGGAGGGGTATAAATTTTCTTACTTCTTGTAAAAATATCTTGCAATATCTTCCCTTTAAATTCCTTTTCTATCTGTAAAGCTCTTAATCTTGCTGTGGGGCCTTCTGTCATTGGTTAAAATAGAAAGAATATATTTTTATTTGATGGCTTATCCTAATATGCATTGTAGTAAATGTCATAGAAAAGCAGTCACATTCATAAGATATAATGGCATGTATTTATGCAAAGAGCATTTTGTTGAATTTTTTGAAAGGAGAGTTAAAAAAGAGATAAGGAAGCAGGGTTTGCCAAAAGGTACAATAGCTGTTGCCCTATCTGGAGGAAAAGATAGTAGTGTTGCATGTTACATGCTTTGGAAAATACTTAAAGACCATAAGGATAGAAAACTCATTGCCATAACAGTTGATGAGGGGATAAAAGGATATAGAGATAAAACAATTGAGATTGCAAGAAAACTTTGCAATGAACTAGGAATTGAACATTACATTATCTCCTTTAAAGATGAAATTGGATTAACCCTGGATGAAATAAGCGAGATAAGAGGAGAGTTGGCAGAATGTACTTATTGCGGGGTTTTCAGGAGATATTGTCTAAATAAGTTAGCAAAGGAAAAAGATGCAAAAGTAATTGCTTTAGGTCACAATTTAGATGATGTTTCTCAAACTATTTTAATGAACTTCATAAGGAATGATTTAGAAAGAATGGCAAGAATGGCCCCCCACAAAAAAATTCAGCCTGGCTACATTCCAAGAATAGTTCCATTAAGGACGGTGCCAGAAAAAGAAGTAACTCTATATGCATATTTGAAAGGATTCGATGTTAGCGAGGATGAATGCCCATATGCAATAAGAGCAATGCGCCTGCTTTATCGAGAATTTTTACTTCAGCTTGAGGAAAAACACCCGGGAAGCAGACACAGCATATTAAAGAGTTATCTGGAACTGGAAGAATGTCTGCGTGAAAAATTTCCTCCAGCAAAATTGCAACCTTGCAAGATATGTAATCAGCCATCTTCCATGCCAGTTTGTATGGCTTGTCAATTAAAAGAAAAATTAAGAAAATCTAAGGAAAAATAGTTATTCAATGGTTGCTATTGCCATTCCTTCTCTTGGCTTGAAGAAGCTGATTATTAGAACATTTATGTAATCTTCCCCTTTTAATCCTGCGTCATCATATGCTTCAATGCTTAAATTCCTATTTCCAATTTCTCCGCCCCATCTCCATTCATATGGAGGAGATGTCAAATTTGCTTCAGCTTCTCCATTAACTTTAATTAATACATAATCCATGTATAAATTATCTGTTGCGTTGATAGTTACTGTTATCTTGCCCAGTATAATCGTTTTTCTAAATGTTGGTAGTATTTTCCTTCCAAATATGTAGAGTTTCTTTTCTATTGGTGTTGTTATTTCTGCAGATGGAGGAGTCTTATCTATTTTAATTGTTACATTCTTTGTTTTCTCAACATTTCCAGCAAAATCTTCAGAATAGAACTCCAGCAAATGTTCTCCTTCATCACTTATTACAAATGGCTTATTATATATTGTCCAATTGCCTCCATCAATCCTATAAACTGTTTTCTTAATTCCGCTTACAGTCTCATTTACTACAAGCTTAACAGTAACATTACTTATATACCATCCATTCCTACCTTCTGTTCCATTTAACTCTGCTGTTGTTTGTGGAGAAGTTGTATCAACAGCTACTTGGCAGTCATCAGTATCCCATGCTCCAAAATCATCTGTAACATTCAGAACAACTGTATAAACTCCATCTTGGGCATAGGTATGTTGCACTATCTTTCCCTCTCCTGTTGTTCCATCCCCAAAATCCCATGCATATGAAACGATTTGACCATCTGGATCATAGCTATTGCTTCCATTAAAAGTAACTGTTTTTGTATTCACCACTCTATCTGGGCCAGCATCAGCAACAGGAGGCTGATTTGCAATTGTAATGTTCTTTTCAGCTATATCTGCAATCTCTTGCCCACTTATATTCCAAACAACAACAAGTGTAACTTTATATGTTCCAGGACGTTCATACTGATGAGTTGGATTTTGTTCTGTTGAACCCCCTCCATCCCCAAAATTCCAAATCCATTTTATAATTCCTTCTTGTGGAGTAGATGCATCATAAAAATGGACAATGTCAGCTGTTGAAGGGTTATTTGGAGTCCATGTAAAATCTGCTGTTGGATCATCTGCTCCCTTTACAAAGGCAAATGTAGAACAAACCAACATAATTGCTATGATAATGCTCTTCTTCATCTTTATCCCTATAAATGTTATATCATATCACTTTTTAAGTATATCGGATATCCAGATAAAACCAGCATTTGACAATGCATACCATTTTTCATTTCATTGCAATGGCAATTTTTAAATGGGGTACAAAATCACATAGAGGGAATATTGCCATATAAATTCCTTTTCATGCAAATATGAAATGCTCGCCATTTGCTATTGTTGCATAAAGGAATTTACCACAGCATATCTCTTTTTCATTTAATTTATCTAAATCAACAAAATAAAATAAATATGGAATTTTATTTATCAGGGCCCGTAGGGTAGCTTGGCATCCTTGTGGCTTCGGGAGCCACAGACCCGAGTTCAAAAGGCATTGCCTGAAAATCTCGGCGGGCCCATTTATTATTTTGTTTTCCCGAGAGATGGATAAAATCGGTATTATGAAAAATTTTATTCTTGGGTAGTGAATTTAAATCAATGTATGCACCTGATCTACTCATTTGGGAATTAACGCTGAAATGCAATCTTAGATGCATACACTGCGGATCAAAAGCGGGTGAGAAAAGAGAGGGAGAATTAACAACAAGGGAGGCTTTGAATGTTGTTAAAGATGCTGCCGAAACTGGTTTTAAAGGGATAGTGCTTTTTGGTGGAGAGCCTTTTTTAAGAAAAGACTGGTCTAAAATTGCGAAAGAAATTAAAGAATTTGGCATGAAATTATCTATAGTTTCTGGCGGTTTTTTAAAATCCAGTACAATCATAGATAAACTAATGAAAATAGAGGTTGATTTTTTACAAATTGGTATAGACGGAATGCAAAAAACACATGATGAAATAAGAGGTGTATCAGGTGCTTTTAATAAAGCGGTTCATTTTATTAAAGAAGCAAAAAGAGTTGGATTACCACTAGGCATAATCACAACGGTGCAAAAGAAAAATTTTAAGGAATTACATAAAATTAAAGAATTTGTTATAAGAGAAAATTTAGAATGGCAAATCCAAGAAATATTGCCTATGGGGAGAGCTAATAAAGATATAGTTTTATCTCGAGAAGAATATTATCTCCTAGGGATATTTATGAAAATGATGAAGAAAAAATATTCTATCAAAATAATTGTACCCCATAATATGGCTATTAATTCACAGTATATAGATATTAATCCAAGCTGGGAAAGTTGTATAGCTGGTAAAAAAGTTCTAGGACTTCAAAGTAACGGAAATATAAAAGGTTGTTTGGCGTTGCCTGATGAATTTATTGAAGCTAATATAAGAGAGAAAAAATTGATTGATATATGGAATAGTGATGAATTTTTCCAATATAGTAGAAAACATTGCGAAGAAAAGCTAGGAGAAAATTGCAGATTGTGCAAATATGCGAAATTTTGCAAAGGAGGATGTTTGGCAAGGTCTTATTGGATGACTGGTAAACTATACAATGATCCATACTGTTTTTATTTAATCGAGAAAGATTTTAGAGATAGTTTTATATAATGGTTTTTAATATTGTTACGTGATAACATGATACACGATATACTAAAAATTGGGAAACTATTGGGCATTGAGGAGAAGGAATTGAAAAGTTTGCTAAAGAATAAGAAACATGATGGGAAAGTCGAAAATCTTAATCCATTTGATACATACAAAGGAGGATACTATGGCACAATAAGTATTAAAGATTTTTAAGGTTGTGATAGCAATGGATTATAAACTCAGACAAGTTACATGGGAACTAACATTAAAATGTAATCTTAGATGCATACATTGTGGATCAAATGCTGGGGAAAAAAGAAGAAAGGAACTAACAACAAAAGAAGCTTTGGATGTTGTTAAAGACTTAGCAGATTTAGGTGTAGATGAAATTTGTTTCTTGGGAGGAGAACCTTTTTTAAGAAAAGATTGGTTTGAAATTGCAAATGAAGCCAAAGAATTTGGAATTAGAACCCTTTTTATTTCAAATGGATGTATTAATAAGAACATTATATCTAAATTATGTAAGCTAGAACCATATGGAGTAGCAGTTAGTATAGATGGCATGGAAAAAGTTCATGATGCTATTAGGGGAAGAAGTTCTTTCAAAAAAGCAATTAGTTTTTTATTATCTTGTAAGGATAATGGATTACCAATGACTATTATCACTACTGTTAACAAATTAAATTTGAGGGAATTACCCAAAATTAAAGACTTTATAATTGGAAAAAATATTGCTTGGCAAATACAGATAGCTTCCCCTCAAGGCAGATTATCAAGGCATTTAGTGGTTTCTGAAGAGGAATTTTATGCTGTAGGACTATTTATTGCTTGGCTAAGAAAAAAATATAGTACGAAAGAATTGCCAGTTATAGGAGCACATTGTTGCGGATATTTTTCTAACTATTTACCAAATATAAATATGTCTTATTGGAAAGGTTGTTCAGCAGGGATCAATATTTTAGGCATTAAAAGCAATGGAGACACAATAGGTTGTTTATCAATCCCGGAAAAATTTATAGAGGGTAATTTAAGAAGGAAGGGAATAAAAGAAATATGGAATGATAATAATGCATTTTCTTATAATAGAAAATTTAATGAAGAACAATTAGGAACAAATTGTAAGGGTTGCAAGTATTGGAAAAAATGCAAGGGGGGATGCAATGGTCTATCGTTTTTTATGACTAATCAATTCCATAACGACCCATATTGCTATTATAGAATAGAAAAGAAATTTTTTAAATTAGATAAAATTTAAAATTATGCGTAAAATATATGAGATTGGAAAAGAACTAGGCATAACTGAAGAGGAAATTAAAGAAATTTTGTATAAAGCAACAAATGATAAGCAAAAAATAAACGAGCCAATGGATACATACAAAGGCGGAAGGTACGGAACAGTAAGCATAAGAGATTTATGAAATTAAACATAGGTTGTGGTCCCATCTATAAAAAGGGATTTATTAATATTGATGCATATAATGATATAGTTGCAGATAAGTTAATGTATGCATGGGACCTCGATTTTAAAGATAATAGTGTTGATGAAATATTGGCATCTCATATAATAGAACATCTGGGATTTATAAGGAGCATTTATGCGATTAGTGAATGGTTAAGAGTTCTAAAACCTAATGGAAGATTATTTATCGAAACCCCAAATATAGAAAAATTGTTTGATAAATATTTAAAAAGCAATGAAAAAAGGAGAAGAGAAATTCTAACACAGATATATGGTTTGGAAGTTAAAGGTTTAGCACATAAGTTTTGTTTCTCCCCAATGCTATTAGAGGAAATTTTAAGGGATAATGGGTTTGTAAACATTAAAAGAGAATTCAAAGACGAGGTCGTCAGGATTAGTTGTTATAAATCTAAAAAAAGAAAATACCATCTATTAGCAAAATTTAGGAAGAAGTTGTATAAAAACAATCTCATTGATTTTGATGATCAAAGAATAGCGATGGAACAAGAAAGATTAATTAAATTTCTTTTTTCAAATAGACTTTGCCCTTTATCTCTTTGGGCAATATCAAAAGGTGCTATATATGACCCAGCAATAACTATTGAATTTGTAAAGATTCTTTCAGAAGAAAATTTAGTAAGCCAGCGTACCGGCTCCCGATATTTACAAATCCTTGAAACACTAAAAAAGAATAATTTTCCATCTATTTTGTGTGCTTTATTTAGACAAATTAAAGGTTTTGAGGGAGAACATAGGAAACTTTATCATATAGTATCGGAAATTGGCAGAAAAAGCGTTGAAAAAATGCTGAAGAAAGACGCCGTGCCGGATTTTAAAAAAATAAAGATAGAAGAATATGACCAGACAAAATTTTTTTCAGAAAATATCTTAATTTTTAAATCGGACGCATTTTTTCAAAAAGGAATTAAAAATTTCTTGTTAGGAAAATATGAAGAAGCTATAAAATTCCTAAAGCTTTCTATTAAATTTTATAGAGACCAATTTCTTGGTTACTGGAATTTAGGTAGACTTTATAAATTATTGGGCAAAAGAAAAATGGCATCAATATATTACAAGCAGGCTATTAAAACTGCCAAAAAACTATCTATCCGCAATAATTTAGTTGTAAATCTGAAGAAAGAATTATATGGGGAGCCTATTCATGAACCAGTAATAACCATTAAATAAATATTCTTTTAGAAATCTTATTTATATCAATTTTTGAGATAACTTCCGGTTGTCTCCCCCTTATTTTTTCCTCTTTTATCTTTACATTTATTTTAAACCTCTTTTCAAACTCATTTTCAATTATTGGAAATATTTTTTCACAAGATTTTCCATCAAAACAACTAACTTTTATTTCCAGTTCGTCTATCTTATGTTGTATTATTTGAAATCGCTCTATTGGGTCTGCATTTAATTTTTGGGAAATTTCTCCAAATAATTTAAGTATTGATGAATAAAGCAAAATCTTTCCATTTGGTAAAATAATTGTCTGTTTCATCCTCCCATGTATTTCTTTAATTTGCTGACCCACTATTCCACATTCACAAGAAATTTCAGAAGAAGGGGTAATTAAATCATCTATGCCTGTATATCTTATTATTGGTGTTCCTTTTCCGTATAACCTCGTTATTGCAATAAGAGAAGGTATATTTTCATCTATGTATTCCATATAAACTAAATCTGAGTGTACATGGTATCTTTTATATCTACATTCAAATGCAATAGGTCCTGCCTCTGTTGCACCATATGCATCAAAAACTTTTGTAGAAAATGCATCCTCAATTTGATCTCTTAAATATTTATCGATTACGGAACCTGTTGATATAATGCAGTCAGGATTAACATTTTTTCCTTTTCCTAATTCTTTAAGAATCGCCAGATGCCGAAGCATTCCTGGATAGCCTCCTATAAGCTGTGGTTCAAATTTATTTAATTCATTCATTATTTTCTCGGCAGAATCATATGTATTTAAAATCTGGAGATTTTTTAGAAATTTTTTAAATGGCAAATGCTGGAGGAAAATTTTTTCAGCGCTATTTTCAGAAAGATCTACTATAATGCTTATCTTGTCTCTTAAGCCAAAACCATGTTCTTTCATTACTCTAATATATCCTGCTAATCCAACTAAAATTGTTTCTATATCAGCAAACAAATGTAAAGGTTTGCCTAGTGTGCCTGAGGTTGAAATAGATATCAATTTATTCTTATTTAAAGGTGATATTTCTTGTAAATGATTTTTTCTGAGTTCATCCTTAGTTATATATGGAAGTTTCTCTATGTCTTCTAATTTTTTAATATCATCTGGATGTATCCCCACCTTTTTATATTTCTTCCTGTAAAAAGGAACTGTAAATGCTTGTTTTACTATTTTCCTAAATGCTTTATCCTGTAGCTTCTTTAGCTCCTTTTTCCTTAGTTTTCTAAATCTGTGAATGAGTAAATAACTCTTTATGAGCTTAGATATGAAAGGCATATTATTTGCACCTCGTATCTTTCATTATGCTATATTATGCTATTTCTTAGCATGCTATTATATGGCAATATAGAAATCATATTTATATATTTTGGTTGCATGTTACCCCAATCAATCTCCATTTAAATGTTTCCTTTGCTGTGAGCCAAAAATCGGAATAAAAAGAAAATTATTGGGTAGGATATGGATTATACATTTCCAAGCCCACGAATGGTGCGTATCCGAAAACGAAATCCTCAGTCAGTATGCCTGTAAAACCAATCATTGTTATGCTTACTCCTCCATACAAATTCCATGTACCCAGCAATCCTATAACCTGAACCCTCATTGACCCTCCGCAAAATCCTGCTAAAAGTGAAACTGTAACAGGTATTTTTGCATCTATTTCGCTTAGTTTATCTGCAATTTTTGATAGTAATTTTGCTATTTTTGGGTATTTCTTATGGAGCTCACTGCTTAGTTCATCAAGAATATAGATGTATAGTTTGTTGTGCATCATTCTTCCTTTTCCCCATATAAAACAACCCACATTTACCCTCTCAAATTTAATTAGAGAATCGTTGCATATCTCTAAAGCTTCGCATGAGATTGGCTTTTTTGAGATGCTATCTATTCTTCTATTCTCTTCTTTAATAGGCTGTAAAGATGCTTTACTGGAAATAAATGGAGATGTTGCTGGCATTATTAATAGGATTACCACCAAAGCAATACATACCCATTTTTTCGTGCTATTTATTAGCATGCTATCACCTAACATGAATATTAATTGTGTTTATATATTTTTTGAATAAAGACTATGCAAAAATACTGGCAGATTTAACAAAAGGAAATTTACTAAACTGGAAAGAGAGAAAAATTAACACCTCCTCTTATATTTATTCTATTTTCACAATCTTCTCCACTTCTTTTAAAATTTCTTTATTGTGAATTAGATTTGCAACTTTTTCTATTTCTTTGTAAAGTGGCTTATCCTCATCCAGCTTTTTAACATGTTTTCTTATCACTTCATAAGCTTTTTTAACTGCTGGAGATGGCTCTTCATTGATAAATTCCAAAGCTTGGCAGGCAGTTATAAATTCAATGGCTACAACTTTTTCAGCATTTTTTAATATTCTCCTGCATTTTATTGCAGAGATACTCCCCATTGATTGGTAATCTTCTTGGTTGGCAGAAGTAGGTATTGAATCAACACTTGGAAATGATAAGCTTTTATTTTCGCTGACCAATGATGCAGCTGTATATTGTAAAATCATTAAGCCAGAGTTTAATCCCGGCTTCTCCGCCAAAAAAGCAGGCAATTCTGATAGCTTTTCATCTAATAAACGAAAGACTCTTCTTTCTGAAAAGCTTGAAAGCTTTGTTAAAATAATGTTAAGTAAATCTAACGATAGAGCAACTGGCTCACCATGAAAATTTCCTCCAGAAAGCACTTCATTATCAAAAATTAAAGGATTATCTGTTGCAGAATTTATCTCTGTAGATACCATTTTTTCAATAAAATCTAATGATTCATAAAAAGCTCCAAATACTTGGGGCATGCAACGCAAGCTGTAAGCATCTTGAACTTTACCTTTTCTACTAATCCCGCTATTTCTTGTCAAATTCCATAAATTCTTGCTTGCTTTCATTTGCCCTCTATATGGACGAGCCTTTGCTATTTCTTGCTTAAATGCATCATCTATTCCCCTTAATGCTTCAAAACTCATTGCTCCAGCAATCTGAGCATTTTTAAGCAAATTGTATGCATCGTGCAAAGCCAAGCACAAAATGGCAGCCATAAATTGGCACCCATTTATTAATGCCAATCCTTCCTTTGCTTCTAATTCCAAAGGTTCGATTTCAAGCTTATCCAAAACTTCCTTAGCTGGCAAAGTTTTTCCATTATAAATTGCTTCTCCCTCACCAATTAAAGCAAGGACGACATGAGCAAGCTGAACCAAATCACCACTTGCTCCAACTGAGCCCTGGCTTGGAACAAAAGGATAAAATTTTTTGTTTAATGCTTCCGCCAATCTATAAAGCACTTCATATCTTACCCCGGAATAACCTTTTGCTAAAGAATTCAAGCGTAACAAAATCATTGCTCTAACTATTTCTTCCTCCAATGGCTCGCCTACACCGCAGGCATGGCTTCTTATCAAATTTTTCTGCAATTCCTTGATTTTATTATTGCTTATTTTAACATTTGCAAGCTCTCCAAATCCAGTATTCACTCCATATATGGGCTTATCTTCTGCCAAAATTTTTTCAATTGCTTTTCTTGTTTTATCAACTTTTTCTCTTATTTCCGTTGCTATTTCTACTTTTTCTCCATATCTGGCAACATTTACCACATCCTCTATGGATAAATGCTCGCCATCTACGAGCATATTATCCTCCCAGTTCTTTCAATAGCTCATACAATTCCTCATCTTCAAAAATTTCAATTGCTTTCTTACATATCTCCAATGCTTTCTCTTTTTCATTTAATTCTTTATAACTCCTTATTAAGCCAATGTAAGCATCGATATTTTCACCAAGCATTAAGGATTTTTTGTATTCTTCAATAGCATCTTCATAGTTTTTCTCTTGGAATGATATATCTCCTTTTATACAATATAAAATTTCATCTTTTCCAAATTTACTCTCTGCTATTTCAACAAATTTTCTTGCATTTTCATAATCATTTGCACCAAGATAAATGTCTGCAATTTTTACATATGTATTTAAAGTTGGAGATAGTTCTAAAGCTTTTAAAAACTCTTTTTTTGCATCCTCACCCTTATCTAATAATAAAGCTCCATAAATCAAATGAAAATTTGGTAAGTTGTGTAGCATAATAGCTTCTTTAAGCACTTTCTCAGCTTTTTCTTCCTCGCCCAATGACATATAGCTTATTGCCAAATATTCCATAACATATGGGTCTCTGCTTTTTTTGTAAATCTCATCAAGATATTCCTTAGCTTTTTCTTCTCCCTTATCCATATAAATGTTTGCAAGTAAAATGTATGGCTGTAATTTATCTGGATATTTATTTTTCATTTCAATAAGTGTTTTTTCTGCCTCATCATTTTTCCCCTGCATTATTAAAGCAAATGCCAGTTGCAAATATCCTTCCATTTCTTCACCAAGCTGAATGGCTTTTCTTGCAAAATCCTCAGCCTCTTTATGCCTTCCTATTATAAGCAAAGCTCTTGCATAAATTGCGTTTAAGTATCCATTCTCATATTTTTGTATCATTTCTTTAAGGAATTCCTCTTCTTTTTCAAATTCTCCTAATTCCTCATATATATCGCATATATTTGTTGATGACACCTCTATTTCTCCATACTCTATAGCTTTCATAAAATATTGTATTGCGTCATTATACAATCCTTTTCTCCTTGCACATATTCCCAGTCCATTATAAACATCTGCATCTGGTTCGCTAAGCATTTCCTTAAAAATTTCTTCTGCTCTTTCCACTAAATCCATAGAAAGATATTCAACTGCACAAAGCATTTTTATTTCTCTATTTCCCTCCTTAGCCAAATCATTTAAAAAATCAATATACAACTCTGGATTCGCTGTCTTTATATCTTCCATCACTGCTTTTTGTTGCTGTTTCATTTCTTCAAGCATTTTCATTTCTTCTTCCTTCATTTCTTCATAATGCATTTCTAAATGTTCTTTCATCTCTTCCCTACTTATTTTCTTCCCACAATATGGGCATTCTTCATATTCCATTTATTTCACCTACTCTAACATTGGCATTTTAATGCCAAACTTCTTTGCATTTTTAATTGCTTCTTCATAGCCGGCATCTGCGTGCCTCACTATGCCTAAGCCTGGATCAGTTTTAAATACTCTTTTAATTCTCTCATCTGTTTCTTTGCTACCATCACATATAACAACCATTCCAGCGTGAGTTGAAAGCCCAATTCCTACGCCTCCTCCATTATGAATGGCAACATTGTCGGCGCCTGCTGCACAGTTTAGCAATGCATTTAGCAAAGGCCAGTCTGCTATGGCATCGCTCCCATCTTTCATTTTTTCTGTCTCCCTATTAGGAGAGGCAACGCTTCCAGCATCTAAATGGTCTCTGGAGATGGCTATTGGTCCTATGACTTCTTCTCTAACAAGTTTATTTATCTCTAAAGCAAATTTATCACGTTCTCCATATCCAAGCCAGCAAACTCTAGCTGGCAAACCTTCCCATGGCAAATGCTCTTCAGCTTTTTTAATCCAATTTACAAGGATTTTATTATCTGGGAACATTTTCATAACAAGTTCATCTGTAATCAAAATATCCTCTGGATTTCCTGTTAAAGCAATCCATCTGAATGGTCCTCGCCCTTCACAAAACATTGGACGTATATAAGCAAGAACAAATCCTGGATAATCAAAGGCATTTTTAACGCCTGCTTCATAAGCTTGCCCTCGCAAATTATTTCCATAATCAAAGACTATAGCTCCTTGCTTTTGGAATTTAAGCATAGCTTTACAATGTTCTGCCATTGATTTCATTGAAAGCTCAATATATTTCTTTGGGTCTGTCTGCCTAAGTTCTATAGCTTCATGCAAATTATCTCCCCAATAGCCAGCTGGAACATATCCATTTAAAGCATCATGAGCGGAAGTCTGGTCTGTGACAACATCTGGAACAATACCTCGCCTTACCAACTCAGGATGAATATCAGCGCAATTTCCAAGCAAGGCAACAGATACAGCTTCCTTTTCCTCTTTTGCATTCTTAATTATTTCCAAAGCTTCATCTAAATCATCTGTCTTTTCATCACAATATCCGGCTTTTATACGCCTTTCAATGCGCTTTTCATCGCATTCAACAACTAAAGCAGCACCACCATTCATTTTTATTGCCAATGGCTGGGCTCCTCCCATTCCTCCTAAACCGCCAGTTAAAACAAATTTTCCTTCTAAAGTGCCATTAAAATGCTTTCTGGCGCAGGCAGCAAATGTTTCATAGGTTCCCTGTATTATGCCTTGCGTCCCTATATAGCACCATGAACCAGCTGTCATCTGGCCATACATTATTAAGCCCAAAGCTTCCAGTTCATAGAATTTCTCCCAAGTACTCCATTTTGGCACAAGATTGGCATTGGCAATCAAAACAATTGGACTTTCTTTTCTTGTTTTGAAAACAGCTACTGGTTTTCCAGATTGAATAAGCAGTGTTTCATCTTCTTCAAGCTCTTTTAAAGTTTCAACAATCTTATGATAGCATTCCCAATTTCTTGCTACTTTGCCAGAGCCACCATAAACAATGAGTTCCTCTGGCTTTTCAGCATTTTCCAAATTGTTTTCAAGCATCCTCAAAATACCTTCTTGTCTCCAACCTTTGCATCTTAGACTTTTTCCACGAGCAGCTTTAACACGCATGTAATTAAAAGGTGTTTAGCTTAAAAAGTTTGGTGTAGCTAATGAATTTATTGAAAATAGGAGAAATGGCTATCATTGGTCACTATTGCAAGAGAATTTACTATGACACATCCTATTTCATTTAATTTTCGACCAATAATAGCCATTGATGGCTGATGAAAATAAGATCTTGTATAATAAATTCCTTGTGCAATTAATTTTTATGAACTAAAACAATTCTACCGGGTCTTACACAATCATCCCTATTTATTTCGGGTTCTGTAAAAATGTATCGAATAAATTGAAAGAAATGGTGTCATTGGCTATATCATGAGAAGGAAATTAGCCTTAGCAACTTCCTTTTCATTTATTTTTATTTCCTCTCCCTTCAGCGGGTTAGTTCCGTATCCCTCTGGCACTACGTACTTGACAACGGTCGCGGTATTTTCAAATTCTATTTTAAGCGAAGATAATTTCTTTTCCACTATGGCCCATCCGATTTCAAGTATATCCGTTTGCAGTATCGGTAAAACATTTATAGCTTCTGGATCCCCAAACCTGCAGTTTATTTCAATAACTTTTGGCCCATCTGCCGTATGCATAAACTGCCCATATATTACACCCTTGTAGATTATTCCTTCTCTCCTCATCGCGGCGAGTATATCCTCTAAGATCTTCACCGCCTTTGCGTAATGGTGATAGGATATGAATGGAAGAAGATGGTTCTCGCAGGAATAGGAGCCCATGCCCCCCGTATTGGGGCCAAGATCTCCTTCATACGCCCTTTTGAAATCCTGAACCAGAGGCATCGGTTTTATATCGTATCCGTCAGTGAACGCTTGTAAAGTAAATTCTTCACCAACCATTTTTTCTTCAATTATTACCCTATCAAAGCCTCCTATTTTTTTATCAATTACCTCCTTCGCGTATTCCAAACCTTCTTCCTTTGTTTTGAAGTGCTCTCCCATAACCTTAACTCCTTTACCACCAGTTAAACCCACCGGTTTTACTACAAAGGGCTTTTCATACTCCTCAATAAACGCTTCAAGCTCTCTCTTATCGGTAAAAACAAAATGCTCCACATATCCCTCTATGTGGTTTTTCTTCATCAAATCTCTCATAAATTCCTTACTACTCTCTATCATCGCCGCTTTTTTTGAAGGCCCTACCACAGGAATCCCCATCTCCTCCAACTTATCGCTCACTCCATTGGCCAGAGGAGCCTCTGGCCCTATGAACGCTATATCTATCGGTTCTCTTCTGAACTTTATCAATTTCCATTCCGCTATGTAATTCGGGTCTGTCTCATCTCCAAGCAGGTATTCCTTGCTCAATCTTGCGATTCCCGGGTTTCTGGATTTCATAACGGAGTAAATTATGGTCTCGCTCCTCGCGATCGCTTCCGCTAAGGCGTGCTCTCTACCTCCACTACCTATCAGGAGAACCCTCTGCTTCCTCATCATTATCACCTCTCATTCCCAAACGGTTCATCAAATACTTCTTTATCTCCTCGGGATTCTTCGCGTCTATTCCGAAATACTCAGCGAAATGTTTAGTCGTTCTTATTTCCACGGTTTTTCCAACCCTCCTCGTGTATATAAAATTCCTCTTTTTCAATACATCAACATGCTCATATACCTTCGGCCCGAGCATATCCCTCAACTCGCTCTGTTTAACAGGCTGATAATAAGCAATTATCGCCAGAGTTTTCAGAACATCATCCTCCAATTCCTTCTTACCGCGTTTGTAAGCGTAATCCAGATATTCTGATTTTAATTGCATAACA
>JAPDJT010000017.1 GCA_029258955.1 Thermoplasmatota archaeon | reverse complement strand
CTCAGAGTCCATCTCCGGGCTCCCCCTCCCAGGGCCCGTACCCGTCGTAGGCTAGTGGGGCCGTTACCCCCACTACAACCTGATAGGCCGCAGACCCATCCTCGGGCTCCTTTCGGAGTTTCGGACATGGGACCTTCCAGTACCCATGCCCTATGGGGGTTTAGCCCCAGTTTCCCGGGGTTATCCCCCTCCCGAGGGCAGGTTGTCCACGTGTTACTGAGCCGTCCGCCGGTGGGCAAAGCCCCCCTTGGCTCGCATGGCTTAGTCGGACTCCCATAGCAGTGGCCTCCGGCAGGATCAACCGGTGTTGGAATACGGTCGCATAAATATATTTGCTCCTATCCACCAGCTTTACCATAGCCAGTGCTTCTGCGTCTGTCGGATTCGAGATAGCCTACCCTAATCCGGGTAGTTTTCTCGAATCCCCATCCAATTTAGACCCAAGCGGAATAAGCCCCCTCATAAATCAGGGGCATAGCCGGGAGCTTGGGTCCCACTATGCCTATAATATTATGCCTATTTATAAAAATTTTGGTACTCCCTGTGGAGCCGTCAAGAATTTAAAAATTAAAAATAAGAAATATTTTTCGCTGGGATCAATATCTCCGCAAGTAAAAATAGAAAGAAATTAAGCCCGGTTATCCCGATTTATGAGAAGGGATAAACAACCAGAGAGCCAATAGTAAATTTTGAAAAATAAATAGATTTTCTTTTGGCTTTATAGACCTCTTTTAACTCAAAGCTTAAAAAAGTTGCCCTCGTTTTAATTTCTTCTATGCAATAATAGCCAAGACAATAACAACCACTCTCATTTTTTTGATAGCCTTTATTTTGGAGATTGAATAAATGAAAAATAGTCATTGCATTGTCCATGAGAGAGTATGCTATAACAACTGAAAAATAAAATGAAAAAATTAGTGCCATGATTCCATTCTTCTCATGTAGAATAGCCGATGACAACATTTCCCTCATTTGTTCAATGAATAGTCTGTAAAAACTTGTTTCAGAAAAGACCCAAGGCGAAAGAAAAGCTGTTAACAGAGAATAATTAAAATTAAAATAAGATATTGCTATGGTAAATTCTCTGTGCATCAATAGCTTGACAAATTATTTTTCACTGTAAAAACAGAAAAATCTATATGGTTATGGAGAATATAGCATAAAATGCCTATTGCAGAAGAGCTTGCAAAGAAGCAAAAGGAAATTTCTATAGCAGAATTTTTCGAAAGGAATAAACAAATTTTAGGTTTTGATAGTTTAACAAGGGCGTTAATAACATGTGTAAAAGAAGCTGTTGATAATGCGTTAGATGCTTGTGAGGAAGCTGGTATATTACCAGATATTTTTGTAAAAATTGAAGAACATGATGGAGGAGAATATAAAGTTATTGTTGAAGATAATGGACCAGGTATAGTAAAAAGCCAGATCCCTCATGTTTTTGGTCGCTTACTATATGGCTCTCGTTTCCATAGTTTAAAGCAATCTAGGGGGCAACAAGGAATAGGAATATCTGCAGCAGTTTTGTATAGCCAGCTAACAACAGGTAAGCCAGCTACAATCATATCAAAAATTGGCGAAGGTTTTCCAGCCCATAAAATACAGCTTATGATTGATACAAAGAAGAATTTGCCGAGAATAATAAAAGATGAGATGGTGCATTGGAAAAAGAAAAGCGGGACAAGAATAGAAATTTTTGTAAAAGGAAAATATGTTAAGCACAGAAAACAATCAGTTTATGAATATTTAAGGAGCACAGCCATTGTTAATCCCCATGCTCAAATAACTTTTGTTGAGCCAGACGGAAATAAAATCGTTTTTGAAAGAGCGGTAAATAAATTGCCAAAGCAACCAAAAGAAATAAAACCGCACCCTCATGGAATAGAACTTGGGACATTGCTTAAAATGCTTAAAGATACGAAAGCCCAAAAGCTATCAAGTTTTTTAGCAAGAGAATTTTCATCAATAAGCTTACAGAAAGCAAAAGAGATAGTAAAGGTAGCTGGATTAGATGAAAATGCTATTCCACAACAATTAAAGCTTGAAGATGCAAAGAAGATCCTTGAAGCATTTAAAAAAGTAAAAATAATGGCTCCTCCTACAGATTGTCTTTCCCCGATAGGAGAGGCTTTAATAAAAAAAGGATTAAGAAAAGAAACAATGCAATTATCACCAGAATTCATCTCCACTGACACACGTCAACCAAGTGTTTTTTCTGGCATTCCTTTTATGGTTGAGACAGGCATTGTTTATGGAGGAAATCTGCCGAGAGAAGAAAGAGTAGAAATTTTAAGATTTGCAAATCGCGTTCCTTTACTTTATCAAGAAGGAGATTGTGTAATAACGGAGGCAATAAAAAATATTGACTGGCGCCGCTATGGCTTAGAGCAAAAAGGAGGGAAAGGCATTCCTTATGGCCCAGCTATTATACTTGTTCATGTTGCTTCCGTTAACATTCCATTTACTTCAGAATCAAAAGAGGCAATAGCTCATGTTGAGGAAATTGAGAAAGAAATAAAGCTTTCGTTACAGCAATGTGCAAGGAAGATGAGAGTACATTTATCAAAGAAAGAAAGAAGAAAGAAGGCAAAGAATAAGTTTTTACTCATATCAAAGATTTTGCCCGAGCTTGCAAGAAAATCTGCAGAAATTGTAGGAAAGCCCACGCCACCAATAGATGATGTTATAACCCAAATTATGAATATTGTATGGATTGAAGATGAAATTGTTAGTAAAGATGGCGTAGCAGAAAGCAGAATAAAAATAATAAATTATAAAAGAAAACCGCAGAAATTCATTTTATATGCAGAAATTCCATCAAAAGAAAAAGTCATGGAAATAGAGCCTGAGCCTTTGGAAATAAGGGAAAAAGTTATTAAATGGAATGTTGATTTACAACCAGTTGAAAAAGCAGAATATGTTTTTAAAATAAAGCTTGATGATGAAGAATTTGATGAGAATAATTTGTATGTCCTTGGTATAGATCCTGTAAATGTTATTGGAGCTGAAAAATGGGAAGGTGAAGAATGAGTGCATTGGAAGAGTTAAGAAAGGTTGCAGAAAAAATTTATGAGGATTTAGCCAATTCAAGGATTCCTTGCATAGAATTGCCAGCAAGAACAAAATCAAATATTGTTTTTGATGAAAAATATAGGGTATGGAAATATGGAAATCAAAATATAAAAAGGTCCGCAGTAACTTTAGCTGGAGCTTATATGCTGTTAAGAACCATTTATACCATAGATTTTATAAAAGAGATGATTGAAAAGAATAAAACATCTACATTAAGAGAGCTATATTACATTTCTGAAAGTTGGGGAGAAGCAAAGTTTAATAGTCAAGATGAATCAGATAAGCTTGCAGAAGACTTAGAAATAATAACAAAAAAGCTAAGAGAAGATTTTAAATTGCGCCCTGAAGAAGATGGTGCCCGTGTTATAGGAGATATTGTAATTGAAGAAGTAACAAGAAAAGGGGAGAAGCGCAGAATCCATTGTCAAGATGATGTAGGAGATGCTGGATATGGCATACCATATAATGTTGAAAAAGAGAAAATTCGCTTTGTTGAGGTAAATGCTGACAAAGTCATTGCTGTTGAAACAGGAGGTATGTTTGACAGGCTTGTTGAAAACAGATTTGATGAAAAAAGCAATAGCATATTAGTTCATTTAAAAGGACAGCCAGCGAGGAGCACAAGACGCTTTTTAAAAAGATTAAATGAGGAGCTTAATCTGCCAGTAATAGTTTTTACAGATGGCGACCCTTGGAGTTATAGAATTTATGCTTCCGTTGCTTATGGCGCCATAAAAACAGCACATATTTCAGAATATTTGGCTACGCCTTCTGCCCAGTTTTTGGGGGTGACACCTTCGGATATACTTAACTATGATTTGCCTTCTGATGAACTTACTCAGGAGGATATAAATGCATTGAAAGCAGAGCTTAGCGACCCACGCTTTCAAGATGATTTCTGGATAAATGAAATTAAATTACAGCTAGAAATAAATAAAAAAGCTGAACAGCAAGCTTTAGCAAAGTATGGTTTAGATTATGTAACAGATGTTTATTTGCCAGAGAAATTAGCGGAGATGGGATATGAAATATAAGTAGAGTATTTCATTTAAATTTTGACGCTTCAAGGTTCTAATAAATGAAAAAATAATTGCATTGACTTATTGCATGGAAGATTCTTCTTCCATGCAATGATTTTTTGATGAATTCCATCTAATATGATTTCAAAAAATTAAATAATATGTAAAAGATTATGCGTAGTGGGAAATAAATATCGTCTGTATGTATATGATTTAAATGAGGACAATGCAAAAAAATGTACTGCAAAAAAACTTGCAAAATTTGGACTGGTTAAAATTGTTAAAAATATAAGAAAAATTCCAAATAATTCAATTCTGCTTAGCCCTGTTTCCGAAAAAGCATTATCAGCAGAAGATGCTAACATAAAAAATATAGTCGCAGTTGATTGTTCTTGGAAAAATGCAGATAAATTCTTTTTCAATATAAGGAGTAAACACAAAATGAGAGAAAGAGCTTTACCATATCTTTTGCCAACCAACCCAACAAATTACGGTAAGCCATTTATGCTTAGTACTGTAGAAGCATTAGCTGCAGCCCTTTACATTTTTAATGAAGAAAACCATGCAAGAGAAATTCTTGGAAAATTTAAATGGGGTCCTAGCTTCATAGAGCTAAATAAGTTGCCATTAGACGAATATAAAAATGCAAAGAATAGTGAAGAAATTATAGAAATAATGAAGGAATACTACTGACAAAAATTTTTATATCTGTCATTTTTACACATATGGAAGTTTCCTTTCCCTATGGAAAAAGAAACATTGTCATAGATATTCCAGAAAAAAATTTAATTAAAGTAGCTAAGCCAAAGGAAAAAGAAGCAAAAAATGAAGAAGAGTTAATTAGAAAAGCGGTAGAAAATCCAATAAATGCAAAAAAGCTGGAAAAGCTAAAGGGTAAAATTGCAATTGTTGTAGATGATAAAACTCGCCCTTGCCCAACAAAAAGAATTTTACCATATGTTCTAGAAAAATTAAAAGGAGAAATAAAAATAATTTTTGCAACTGGCACACATACACCAGTAAATGAAAAAGAAGCGGAGGAGTTGCTTGGAAAAGAAATTGCTAACCAGTATGAATGGCTCAGCCATAGCCAAGAGGCAAGATTTGTTGATTTTGGAATAACAAGCTTTGGCACACCCCTATTTTTCAATGCAGAATTTGCAAATGCAGATTCAAAAATTCTCATAGGAGATGTTGAATATCATTATTTTGCTGGATATGGAGGGGGAAGAAAAAGCGTTTTGCCAGGAGTATCAGCAGAAAAAACAATAGAAAAAAATCATCAAAGAATGTTCCATGAAAAAGCAAGATTTGGAGTGCTGGAAGGAAATCCAGTACATGAAGACATGGAGGAAGCTGCCGATATTGCAGGTGTAGATTTTTGTTTAAATGTCGTAATGAATAGTAAGCATGAAATTGTCGGCGCCTTTGCTGGCAATCATAAGGACGTGCTTAGGCAGGGGGCAAAGCTTGTTGATGAAATGTATAGAGTTGGTGTAGAACAAAAGGCAGACGCCGCAATTATTGCTGCAGATGGCTATCCACATGATATTAATTTATACCAAGCAATGAAAGCTATACAGACAGTTATAGATGTTGTTA
The DNA here is from genome assembly GCA_029258955.1 of Thermoplasmatota archaeon. Classification (GTDB taxonomy): domain Archaea; phylum Thermoplasmatota; class E2; order UBA202; family JdFR-43; genus JAPDJP01. The sequence continues at coordinate 14,511 of JAPDJT010000017.1, read as the reverse complement.
AAGATAATGGAACAATAATTTTAGTAGCTGAATGCAAGGAAGGACATGGAAGTGAGAAATTTTATAATGAGATGGAAAAGTATGAAAGTAGCGAAGAAATTAAGAAAGATTTGTTAAAGAAGTTTATTATGGGCAAACATAAAGTATATTATATGCTAAAAGCAGTAGAGAAAGTAAAAATCTATATGGTTACAAATATGGATGATGAAATGGTGGAGCATTTTAGAATGGAGAAGATAAGTGAAGATGAAATTTTAGATAGAATTTATAAAAGACACGGAGAAAATGCCAAAATAATAGCATCTCCAAAAGCATCAACAACCTTGGTAAGCTTAGCAAAAAATAAATTCCATGCGATAGTTTGATAGCAACCATTTCTCCATATCTGTTCATATGAGAAATCTTCCTTTATTCCTTAGCTTATTTCCTTTAGAGATCTTATTAACAGCTGGACCAAAATTCTTTATGGGAGCTAGTTTATCATTTATTTTATTTGGAAGTATCGCAACAAGTGGAATTGTGGGAAATTAGAGCACCACATTCCTTCTTGCGGGTAATTTTAGATTCATTGGCGTCCAGCTACCATTTCCATAAAAATTTAAAATTCCATATTTTATTAACATCATGATTCAGGAAATAGAAATAGAGAAGCCAGAAGAAATAAATTTCATTTTAGGACAAAGCCATTTCATAAAAAGCGTGGAAGATTTGTATGAAGTAATGGCAAATGTACCAAATGCAAAATTTGGCATTGCGTTTTGCGAGGCTTCTGGCAAATGCTTGATAAGATATGATGGAAATGATGAAGAAATGATAAAATTGGCAATAAAAAACGCAGAAAAAATCGCAGCAGGACATTCATTCATAATTTTCATGAAAGATTGCTATCCTATAAATGTATTAAACGCAATTAAAAATGTTCCAGAAGTATGTAGAATTTATTGCGCCACAGCAAACCCAACAAAAGTTTTAATTTACGAAACAAAAAATGGCGATGAAGTAGGGAGGGCTATCGTAGGTGTTGTAGATGGCTATAAAATAAAAGGCATAGAAAATGAAGAAGACAAAAAAGAAAGAAGAGAATTTCTTAGAAAAATAGGCTATAAAAGATAATTATCCCAAAAATTTTGCAACCATATTTGCAAAATCTTTAAAAGGAGTTGTTCTCCCAAATATTCTTTTTGCCCCCAATCTCTTCAATCTTTCAGCCCATTCTGTACCAAACCATGCCGTATACCCCCAAATAGTTGCGTTTGGATTTATTTTTAATATTGCTTCAGCTGTTCTAACTCCATCCATTTTTTTGTCCCTTCCTTCCCTATGCTCATCTATAATCCTTATGTCATCTTTACCTGTTAAATTTAAATCCATCACTACCAATGCTGGCTCATTATTTTTATTGTACAATTCTTCATAAATTTTTACTGCCTCTTCTCCAGAATATGCGCTTATAACCTCAACATCCTTAATTTTTTCTAGATAAACCTTCAAGATTTCGTGAATATCAGGTTCATCATCAACAATCAGTATTTTCCTGCTCAATTAATCACCATTAATTTAATAATCCTAACTATATCAAATTTGCTCATTCTTTTATTTCTCCCTTTTGTGTTATATTTTTAACTACTTTTTCAATTCTTTCTATTGCTTTTATTGCCTTCTCAATTTTATTCTTTCCATTCTCCTCTTCCTTTGCTAATTCTAAAAATCCTTTTGCTATGCAAATTGGATTGAAGAAATAATGAGCTGTTTTTAATTTAAACTCTCTCTCCTGCTCCAAAGCTTTAATTACTCTTTGATGCCATTTTGCTGCTTTAATTGCTGAAGCTATATGATTTGCAACAGATTGCAGAATATTTAAATCCTGCAGCGAGAAATAATTTGCTTTTTTAGAAATTAGAGCCATACTCCCTATCACTTTTCCTTCATATCTTATCGGCACTACAACTGCAGATAAATATTTTTCAGACTCAATAACTTCCTTAGTGCATCTTTTATCTCTAAGACTGTTTTTAATTAAAATAGATTTTCCACTCATTGCTACCTTCCCAACTAAATGCTCCCCTAATTGCAATTTTTGGTATTTCTTTATGTATTCCTTACTCATTCCATATGCCTTTCTTAATACCAATTGATTATCTTCCATTTCGAATATAACCCCTCCGTCGGCACCCAAAGCTTTTATAACTTCTATTAGTGATTTCTCAAAAATTTCATCCAAATCCATCTTTCCAACCAATGCTTTTGACACTTCTGCTATTGCTTTCAATTTTCTCTCATATTCTTCCTCTTCTGTAACATCATGAATTATGCCTTCTATAATACCTTCTTTTGTCAATCTTGCAGATTCTTCAGCAACGAGAAGTTTCCCATCTTTCCTTATATATTCTATCTTAAAATCTAATACTTCTCCCTTCTTTTTCAATTCTTCTATAAATTTATTTCTATCTTCGGGATTTTTATAAAGTTTTTCTACATTTATTCTATAAAATTCTTTTGCACTATATCCAAACATTTTTTGGATTGCTGGATTTACTTCTAATATTTTTCCATCTAAAGTAACTCTGTATATTCCTTCCACCGCATTTCTTACCAAAGCTCTATATTTCTCTTCGCTCCTCCTAACTTCCTCCTCCGCCTTTATTTTTGAGATTCCAGCAGTAATTTCCTCTGTTGCATTCTCAATTATTTTTATTCCTCTTTCATTTATTTCGTGTTTGCTCATCACTTGAAGAACACCAATAATCCTTTCTTTATCCATCAAAGGTATCGAAATTACATTTTTTATTCCATATTTTGCAAATTTATCCTTATATTTGCTGAAAAGCTTGTGCCTGCTTATATTCTTTACAAAATGCGTTTTCTTTCCCTTTATAACTTTCTTTGCTTCATCTATCAGAGCCGTAGATAAATCTGTCAAATCTGGATAAATCTTAAATGTATTTCCTTCTTTTATACATATACAAGCTTTTTCATAATCTATTACACTTTTTACGCATTTGAGAATTTCCTTTATTACTTCATTCAATGAGCGACTTCTATTCACAGCCAAACCTAAATTTCTATAGAATTCCATAAGATTTCTTATTTCTTCCTCTGCCTTTACTCTTTCAGTAACATCTCTCAGAATTCCCAATACTCTTAATCCTTTTCCTGGAAGTTTTACAGTGTTTGCTTCGACAAATATAATTTTCCCATCTTTCCTTATTCCTTTAAACTCATATCTTTCTATTTCTTTCCCCTCTTTCCTTCCTTCCTCTTTTTTCTTGATAAATTCTCTATCATCAGGATGTACTAGTTTCCAAAAATCAAAAGATGCATCCAACAATTCTTCCTTTTTATATCCAAATAGTTTTTCAAAAGCGGGATTGGCATATTCGAAACCTTTTTCCCCAGTTATGTATATTGCATCGTTAGCATTTTCTGCTAAACTCCTATATAGCTCCTCCATTTGCTTTCTTTCTGTCCAATCATCTGCTATTAATATGGCTCCTTTGAAACCACCATTTATTAATGGAACTACTTTGAAATATATATACGATGTTTTTCCAAAAATAGAAGTAAACCACCCTTCACCAGTTACCATTTCTCCTTTCAATAGCCTATCAAATATATCCTCCATTCCGTAATTTTTAATAAATTCCTTGATGGAAGCTAAATTCCTTAGATCCCTTCCTATCACTCCTTTTTCATCAGCCCCCATCATTTTCTTCATTGCCGGATTCTCATATACCACTTTAAAGTCTCCATCAACCTTCAAAATGGCAATAGGGGCATTCTCTAATATACTCTCAAGATAGTTTTTATAACTAACTATCTCTTCAGTACTTTCATCCAATTTTTTCTTAAGAGTATAATTCCATAAGCTTAAAGCTCCTGCTCCTCCTCCGATACTTAGGACGAGACCTAAAAGTAGATAAAAAATCCATTTAGGAAAATATTCTTTATATATTTGTTGTCCAAACCATTTTTTATAAATGGCGTCATATTCTCCGCTTTCTTTTATCTTTTTAATTCCTTCATTGATTTTTTTAAGAAGGGCAATATTTCCCTTTTTCACTGCTATACATCTTTTCCCAATATTAATTTCCTCCCCTATTATTTTTAAGTCTTTATATCCTTTTTTGCCAATTAAATACAAGCCTGTATAATAATTTCCAAAGAATGCTTTAGCATCACCATCTTCTACCAAATCAATAGCCATTGATTGATTTTCAACTGCAATTATAATTGCATCTGGTACTTCCTGCTTTAATATAACAAATGAGATATCACCTTTTTCAACAGCAACAGTATGCCCTGCCAGATCATATATGGTAGCAATCCCATAAACATTATTTTTTACAAAAATAGCCAATTTTAAATCTAAAATTGGCTGACTAAAATCAAAATACTGTAACCTTTCTTTATGCTTTGCCATAAAAAGAGCATCAATACTCTCATTTTTCAACGCTTCAACAGCATCATGCCATTTCATTGGCTTAAATTCAACAGTTTCATTGATTTCTTTGGCAATTGCTTCTATAATATCCACATTAAATCCTCTTACTGAACCATCTTCAACAAATTCATGAGGAGGATAATTTTCATCAATCCCAACAATTATGGTTGCAGAAGACAAAGATAAAAATAATGGTAAAAAGAGTATTGCTATTATTGGCAGCATCTTTGTTAGCATGTAATCAATGTTTATACTTTGAATATAAAATAAAGCTTTCGGAAAACAAAATTGTTTTACTAAAACAAAATTATTATATATAATAATCACTTATTACTAAACAGATGCAAAGTAGGTTATTAGGCCTATATCAACTTTCTTCAAAGCTTATTCTTGCAAATTCATGTGAAGAAATATATGATATTTTTGCATCAGCTTTGCAGAAAGTATTAAAGTTTGATAACTTTGCATTGTTAATAAAAGACAAAAATGAACTTAAAATTGTGAAAACCCTTGGCATCTACAAGCCATCTATACCTCTTAGATTAGATGGAGAAAAGGGCGTAACAGTTGCATGTGCTAAAGAGAAAAAGACTGTTTATGTGCCAGATGTTAGAACTGATAGCAGATATATAGAAGCTGCACCAAACATAAGGAGCGAAGTTGCTATTCCAATTTTATATGGTGATGAATTAATAGGAGTAATAGATGTTGAAAAAGCAGAGGTAGATGGATTTAAAAAAGAAGATATACAACTTTTAGAAACATTTGCAAATATGCTTGCAGCTGCCTTTAAAAATGTTGAATTCAAAAAAAGATTGGAAGAGTCAGAGAGAAAATACAGGAGCATATTTGAAAATGCAGTTGAAGGGATATATCGACTCAGCAAGAATGGAAAAATATTGGAGGCAAATAAAGCATTAGAAGATTTTTTTGGATATAGCTTGGAAGAGCTTAAAAAAATGGATTTATCAAGACTTTATAAGGAGCCGACACAAAGAAAAAAATTTTTCGAATTGTTGAATAAGCAAGGATATGTAAAAAATTATGAAATAGAGTACATAAGGAAAGATGGAAAAATAGTAATTGGAAATGAATTCGCTACAAAAATAAAGGAGAGAGGAGAAGAATATATAGATGGAATAATCCATAACATAACAGAACTAAAGAAAGCACAACAGGAAGCAGATTTTTATAATACTTTGCTCCGCCATGATGTTGCAAATAAATTGCAATTAATAATAGGGTATCTTGAAATGCTTCTGGAGAATGATTTAAGCAAAGAACAAAGAGAACTGGCAGAGTTGGCAATGAAATCAGCAATAACAGCATGTAAAATAATTGAAAGTGTTAGAAAATTACAAGTTTTGAAGGAAAAGGTTAAAAAGGAAGAGATTGACCTAGATTATTTGATTAGAACGATTGTTCATGAATATGGAAAAGACGCCATGGAGAAGAATATAAAAATAGAATTTATTCCATCAAAAAAGAAAGTTAAGGCAACCCCGTTTTTAAGGGAGGCAATCTCAAATATTGTTTGGAACTCTATAATACATTCCAAGGCAAGCAAAATAAGAATTTATGTAGAGGAAGATGAAAAATGGATAAAGATAAATATTGAAGATAATGGTGTTGGCATTCCAGATGAAATTAAGCATAAAATTTTTGATATGGGTTATAAGGGTAAGGAAAGTAAAGGAAGCGGTTTAGGCTTATATTTAACAAAGAAAATTATAGAGAATATGGGTGGTAGATTGGAGGTTATGGATAGATTAGAAAACGGAAAGCCAAAAGGAGTTGTATTTCAGATTAGTCTTCCAAAATGATTTTTAACTGCCATACTCATATAGGGGATGCTTTTATTGAGTTAAAAAGAAAATATAGTTTGGAGGAGCTAGTAGCACCAGGCGGTTACAAGCATAGAATGCTTGAGATGGCTGATGAAAAAATAGTTATGGATGGTATGAAAGAAGCAATAGATGTTATGGAAAAATGTGGAACAGATGTTTTTGTTGATTTTAGGGAAGGAGGAATTAAAGGAGTAAGATTATTAAAGAAAGCTTTAGCAGGAAAAAAATTGAAGGCGATAATTCTTGGAAGACCAAAAGAAATGAAATACGATGAAGAAGAGATGGATAACTTGCTAGATATATGTCAAGGTGTGGGGCTGAGTAGTTATTCAGATTGGGCTGAAGAAGAAATAAGGCAAATTGCGGAGCATGTTAAAAAAAGGAAAAAAATTTTCGCATTACATGTAAGTGAGGCGGAAAGAGAAGACATTCAAAAAATTCTAGAGCTTAAGCCAGATTTTGTTGTGCATCTTTGCAAGGCAACAGAGGATGATATAAATGAAATTATTAAGAGGAAGATTGGTGTAGTTATTTGCCCAAGAGCAAATGAATATTTTGGTTTAGAAACGCCATTAAAAATTTTGATGGAGAAGAAAGCAATAGTTATGCTTGGCACAGATAATGCAATGATTGTAAAGCCAAATATAATCGAGGAAATGGAATATGTAAAAAGAAAATATGAATTAGAGGAAAAAGAAGCTTTTAAATTAATCTCAAATAATCCTCTAAAAATCTTTGGGGAAATTTTAAAAAAGGAAGCATATTCATATCGCAATGAAATTGAAAGTCAAAGATGTAATGGATAAAAATCCAATTGTTGCCGAAGTGCCGGGAAGCAGAGAGGATGTTTTACGCATTTTTGCTAAATATGAAGTATCTGGTGTTCCAGTTGTAAAAGCTGGAACAAAAAAGCTTGTTGGTGTGGTAACAAGAAATGATTTATTTAGGAGAGCTGAAGAAGAGCAATTGGCATTAATTATGAATGACAATCCAATAACAATTTCTCCAGAAGCAGATTTAAAGAAAGCTGCAAAAATTTTTTATGAGAAAAGAATACATGGTATTCCAGTTGTAAGGAGAGGAGAGTTAGTTGGAGTAATTTCTCCAACAGACATATTGAAAGTTATTGCAGAAAAAGGAGAAGATGAAGTTGAAAAATATCTTTCTCCAATATTTATACCGATTTATCAGGAAACACCTTTGCCAGTTGTTATGAAAATATTTAGACTTACCGACGCCTCAGCCTTGCCTGTGCTTGATGATGAGGGTAATTTAGCAGGAATTGTTGCAGATGGTGATTTATTTACTTTTTCGCATCTCCAGGAAGGCATAGCAAAATCAGACATTGGGCTTGGAGAAGATGAAGATTTATGGACGTGGGAAGGAATAAGAGATGTGATGCGTTTATATTATGAAACATCTAAAATTCAGCTTCCTTCCGTTCCAGTAAAAGAAGTGATGGTGAGGGACGTAATCACAACATATAAGAAAGCAAAGATAAAAGATGTCGCCAAAAAAATGCTTGAAAATGATGTTAACCAGTTGCCAGTATTAGATGAAAGGGATGACATTATAGGAATGGTATATGATATAGATCTAATGAGGGCTTTGTTGTGATTGTATGGACATCTACGAAAAAATAATTTCGATGGCAAAAAGAAGAGGGCTATTATATCCATCTTATGAAATTTATGGTGGAGAAGCAGGATTTTATGATTACGGGCCTATAGGAATTTTACTAAAAAATAATATTGAAAATAAATGGAGAGAATTCTATGTTATAGGTGAGAGATTTTTTGAAATATCCACACCTGTTATCACACCCTTTGATGTTTTAAAAGCCTCAGGTCATGTTGATGAATTTATTGATGAAATTGCAACTTGCAAAAAATGCAAAAATGTTTTCAAAGTTGAAGAGCTAAAAAATGAAAAATGCCCAGTATGTGGAGGGGAAGTAGAAAAAGGAAAAATGAACCTAATGTTTGAAACTTATATTGGAGCAATAAAAAAAGAAAAAGCTTTTCTTCGCCCAGAGACTGCGCAAGGAATTTTTGTTAATTTTCCATCCCTTTATGAATTTTTCAGGAAAAAATTGCCTTTTGGAGTAGTTCAAATTGGAAAAGGATTTAGAAATGAAGTATCGCCAAGACAAGGTGTAATAAGGCTTAGAGAATTCTCCATGGCTGAAGCAGAAATATTTTTCGATCCTTCCAATAAAAAACACCCAAGATTTGATGAAATTAAGGATGAAAAGCTCAAGCTTGTTGATGAAAATGATAATGAATATGAAATAAGTGTAGGGGAGGCTGTTGAGAGGAACATCATAGGTAATGAGGCTTTAGCTTATTATATGGCTTTAACAAAGAAATTTTTGATAAGTATAGGAATAGATGAAAAGAGAATAAGATTTAGACAGCATAAAAAGGAGGAACTTGCTCACTATGCAAATGAGTGCTGGGACGCAGAGCTTTGCTCAGAAAGATTTGGATGGGTTGAGTGTGTTGGCATAGCAGATAGATCAGCTTATGATTTGAAAGCACATATGAAAGCAACAGGCGTTGATATGAGAATATTCAAGAAATTTGATAAGCCAAAGAAAATTAGAAAGAAAGTTATTAAGCCTAAGGTGGCAGAAATTGGAAGAAAATATAGAGAAAAGGCTAAAAAAATATTCGAAGCAATTAAAAATATAGAGATAGAGAATGAAATAGATGAAATTGTTTTAGAGATTGACGGAGAAAAAATAGAGTTAGATAAAGAATATTTTGAAATTGAAGAGGTTGAAGAAACAATAGCTGGGGAAAAACTCATTCCACATGTAATTGAACCATCTTATGGAATAGACAGAATATTTTATTTTGTTTTGGAGCATAATTATAAGGAGATAGAGAAAGAAGGAGAGAAATATGTTATATTGAGTTTGCCACCTGAAATAGCACCAATAAAAGCAGGAGTATTTCCTTTAGTTAATAAAGATGGATTGCCAGAAATAGCAAGAGAGATAGAAAAAGAACTTAGAGAAAATAAAATAATGGCTATATATGATGATAGAGGAAGCATTGGGAGAAGATATGCAAGAATGGATGAGATAGGCACACCTTATTGCGTAACAGTTGATTATCAAACAAAAGAAGATGATACAGTTACCATAAGATTTAGAGATACAACCGAGCAGATAAGGTTGCACAGAAGAGAAGTGCCAAACTGGATTAAAGAAAAATGTAATTTGTAATTTATGTATTTTAACAGGCTATCGAAATTAATGAAATGAGATGTTGCTATAGCGAATTCCCCCATGTAACAAATTTAGTTCACTCAGGGGATTTGCATTCTATTCCCTCATCGAAATTATTAATAATGGATATGCAATTCCACAAACATGGAAGATAAATATGAAGAATGGGTGAAAAATTTTAAGTGGGATGTGCCAGAATACTATTCCATAGCTGATGTAGTTGACAAGCATGCTGAAGATAGGAGTAAAGTAGCTGTATATTGGGAAGATGCAGAAGGAAACAAAGGGAAGATGACTTACTGGGAGCTAAGAGATGAATCAAATAGATTTGGTAATTTGCTGAGAAGCTTAGGAATGAAAAAAGGAGATAGAATAATGGTTATAATGCCCAGGATTCCTGAAGTTTTTGTTAGCCAAATAGGAAGCTTCAAGATAGGAGCAATTGTTGTTCCTTGTCCAGATATGTTAAGGGCGAGAGATATTGAATACAGAGCTAACAACTGCCAGGCAAAAACAATAATTGCATCTGTTGCTTCAGCTGAAGAAGTAGATAAAGTTAGGGATAAAATTCCGGTTGAGAATTATATTATTGTTGGTGGAGAAAAAGATGGATGGCTCAGCTATGAAAAGGAAATGCCAAAGCAATCTCGCCATTTGGAAAAAGAAAAAATAAAATCAACAGATATAATGACAATCAATTATACTTCCGGAACAACAGGAGAGCCTAAGGGAGTAATGCATGACCACAAGTGGATTTATTGTTTATCAAAAACAAATGCTGTATATTGGTGGAATGCAAAACCAAATGAATTGCTTTGGGCTACTACAAGCCCTGGATGGGCAAAGTGGTTCTGGAGCCCTATTGGTGTTGCATTAGCTATAGGGGCAAGCCAACTCATTTACAATGGGCGTTTCAAACCAGCTAAATTTTTGGAATTAATGGAAAAGTATAGGGTAAATAGACTTTGTGCAACTCCAACGGAATACAGAATGTGGGCTCAAGAAGATTTGGAAAGTTATGACTTGTCTGATATGAAAAAATTCCTGAGTGCTGGAGAAGCTTTGAATAGAGAAGTTATAGACAGATTCTACAAAGCCTATGGTCTCCTTATTTACGATGGCTATGGACAAACAGAGACAACGGGCTTAGTATGCAACTATGATGGCATAAAAGTAAAACCTGGCTCCATGGGCAAGCCAATGCCAGGCGCCAACATAAAGCTTGTTGATGAAGAAGGAAAGGAAGTGCCAGTTGGACAGGTGGGACAGATAGCTGTGCCAATAGACCATCCTGGCTTAATGGTTGGATATTGGAATGGAAAGTGCATAGAAGAGCTTGCTGTAAATGGTTTGTATTTAACTGGTGATTTAGCAAGAATGGATGAAGATGGCTACATATGGTTTGAAGGAAGAGCAGATGATGTCATAAAGTCATCTGGCTATAGAATAGGACCATTTGAAGTAGAGGATGCATTAGTAAAGCATCCCGCCGTTGTTGAAGCAGCTGTTGTGGCATCGCCGGATAAAATTAGAGGTAATATAGTAAAGGCATTTGTCGTCCTTGCTAAAGGATATGAGCCAAGCGAGGCTTTGATAAAAGAATTGCAGGAATTTGTAAAACAGCAGACAGCTCCATATAAATATCCAAGAGAAATAGAATTTGTAGATAGCTTGCCAAAGACAATAAGTGGTAAGATAAGAAGAGTTGAATTGAGGGAAAGGGAAAGAAAAAGAAAACTGGAAATGTGGGCAAAGGAAGAGCAGGAAAAGAAAGAGTAATTTCTTTCTCTTTAATTTTTGAGATTGTTAAAGTTGACTATATGTCATAATTAGTATTTGCTATAACAACTTCCCTTTCATTTACTCCTTTTATTTTTTCGAAATTTTTATTTAACTGGAGAGCTTAGAGATTGATGGATTTTAATTTACTCTACATATCGCTTTTAATATCATCATCCTTCATTGCTATTTTCCCAATTTTATTTATTCTAAAATTTTATAGGAAAAAGGGCATCATTCCTGCTATTTTAATGGTTGGGATTGCAATATGGTGCATAGGATACGCAATGGAGCTATTATACAATGATTTGCAGCAAAAAATCTTATGGGCTAAAATTCAATATTTTGGCATAGTTGTTATTCCAGCTACATGGCTTTTGCTAATAATGCAGTATGTAGGTAAAGAAAGATGGGTTAATAAAAAAACCATTCTTCTTTTATCTATTGAACCTCTTATTACTTTATATCTACTATGGAGTCGTCAAAATTTAATTTGGGAAAAAATAAATGTTATTGATTATGGAGTATATTCCTTATTATCTTTTGAATATGGGGCATGGGCTATCGTGCATGCTGTATATTCCTATCTACTCATTCTTTTTGCAATTTCTATTTTATTTCAGGTTTTGCTATATGCTCCATACATATATAGAAAACAAGTTATTTTGCTTCTAATAGCTGTTTTTGCCCCTATTTTTGGAAATATGTTATATATTATTGATTTAACACAATTAGATTTAACTCCATTCGCTTTTTTAATAAGTGGACTCTCCTTGACATATAATTTCCTCCATTACAAACTTTTAACAATAAAGCCAATAGCTTTGGACTATTTAGTTAATCAGCTTATAGATGGCATTGTTGTAATTGATAATTTTAATCGCATTATAATGGCAAATCCATCTGCAGAAAATTTGTTCGGTGAAAAACTTATTGGCAAAGGCATTGAAGAGTTGTCCATTTCTTCAAAATTAAGGAGAATATTAGGCAGTAGAATAAAGTTAAAGGAGGAAATGCAAATAAAAGGTAAATATTTTGAGATTTTCTCCCTCCCTCTTACAGATGAAAATGGAGAATTTATGGGGAGTATTATCATCTTTCACGATATAACAGAAAGAAAGAAGGCTGAAGAAGAACTAAACAAAGCTTTGGAAAAAGAAATAGATTTTAGGCTTAAAACAGCCCATTATTTTTTCAATCCAATTGCAATTGCAAAAGGTTTCCTTATATTGGCTATTGAAGAAAGAGGAAATGGAAAGTTGAAGAAAGTATTAAAAGCTTTAGAAAGGGTAGAAAAAGTAATCAAAAATATAGTAGAAAAAGGAGAAATAACAGAATAATTAATGAGGAGGTCCTGGAGGCAAAAAATTCATTACAAATACATTCATCCTGCATATATCTCTTTCATTTCCAATTGCAACAGCCTTTATTTCGTGTTTAAAGAAAGCTCTATCTCTATATTCATACTCGCAGGGCAATTCATATTTAAATCCCTTTAACTTACCATCAAAATAAAATTCTACTCTTCTCAGCTCTTCATTTTCTAAGGGAACAACTAAAGCATTTATTCTTCCTATTACTATAGCCTCATTTTTATTTATTTTAAAAATTTCTCTATTGTTAATATAAACACTCCCTATTTTTGGCTCAGCAAATCTTATTCTCATATGAAATTCTTTATCTGCTATATTTGCCAGTGTTGCAAGCATCAATCTACAAACTTTCTTCAAGTATGTTATATTTATGTGTTCAACAGTATCATTTGGAGTGTGCATATTTGTATTAAAATCATATTCTACAAAAAATACCGCTTCATATCCATAGTCTATAAACGATTGATGATCCCCAGCAGGGAAATTGCCATGCCTAAATAAGCTAAGTCCTATGTCGTACTTATAGCTCATCTCTTCCGCAATATCAGTAATCCATAATGAAGCCTCATCTGATAGCACCCTTATCAATTCTCCTCCTTCTTTGCTTTCTGTATGAGCAACCGTATCAACATTAATATCAGCAATAACATCTTCTCCATTTTCATATAAGTATTTAACATAAACTTGGCTCCCAAGCATTCCTTGTTCTTCGCCAGAAAAAGCAACAAATTTTATTGTATGTTTAAACTCATAATTTGAAATTATTTTTGCGATCATTAAAAGACAAGCTATACCTGAGCCATCGTCGTCTGCTCCTGGAGATGTTGGGTAGCTATCATAATGGGCAGAGATAATAACTGTTGAATTGTCTTCTCCGGGCAGAGTAGCTATTATATTTTTTCCTTCATAGCCACCGTTTTTCCATTCAAAATATTCAACATTTAATCCAAAACTTTTGAATTCGTTGAATAGAAATTCTCCAACTTTTTCACATGCTTCACTTCCAGTAGGATGCTCTCCAAAATTTTGGATGGTTTCAACATAGCCATATAGGATTTTTCCATCTACTTGGCTAAGCATTTCAGAAATTTTATCTTCTTTTGCGTTGGAATAAAAGGGAATTATTGCTATAATTATTGCAAATACAAGGAATTTTCTCATGAAATTTTATTGTTTGTTTGTTAAAAAAGTTGTGGTGAAATATCAAAATAAATGGAAATGGCTTTTGAATCAGGACGAGATAATCATGACCATTACATGGAGGAAATTTGCTACAGCAACATCTCATTTCTCAACAAGCTGCTTTGTGGTATCTCAATTTTTATTGCTCTTCTTCTTATTGGCTAAATGATGGAGCCTTTATATTTGGAATGTATTTTGATAAAGCTCTTAGAAAACCTTCTATCTGCCTATACCTTATATGAATACAATCATGCAATATTTTCATGAAAACAGCAAAACTCTCAGGATACTCATATGGCCTTCCTCTCTTTCCTCTATTCATTTTTTCAATTTCTTCATCCCATTTCTCTAAAAAATCTAAACTAAAGAGAATTCCTCCTCTTCTTATTAAATGCTCATTATATTCTTTCCAATTCCTCTTTTCTGGCACCCTATCCCATGCTGGGAGACTGCCAGAAAATATAAGAATTATGGTTTATACCACAAAGCACAAGGGACTGTCAAGAATTTGAAAATTTAAAAAATGAAAAAATACCCCTCCTGATGGAGAATCAGGAGGGGATGGAAATGCTACACCAGTTAATGGAATTAGTTAGAAAGAAAAATATTTTTCGCTGGGACAAAAAGAAGATAGAGGTTAAGCTAATTGCCACT
>JAPDJT010000041.1 GCA_029258955.1 Thermoplasmatota archaeon | reverse complement strand
TATAGTTTGTAGATGCTTCTATAGCTACTTTTACATTCTTTAGTCCATATATGTCCATCCATACCTGCATACAACATTTTACCGCCTCCTTCATGCTTATATGGAGGCGGGCTTTAACATGTCATCAACCTCGGATTGTGTATTGTGAAAAATTAATGAAACAAGGTGCCATCATTCTCTTTCATTTATTCAATAGCTATATGTTCAACTAAATAATCGCTGTGACTATTTTTATATGATGAACAAGCAGAATATTTTGATATTCCTAGAGAGGAAACGTTTTCTAATACCTAATGCAACAACATTTTATTGCCAAATTTTATATAAAATGGATACTATAATGAATGTGATGAGCGAACCCTTTCTGAGAGCAAAGCTCTATGATGAAGATCTTGAGTGCTGAAGCTCTTCTTTAAGTTTTTTAATTAAATTTACTGGCTCTGCTTCAACACCATTTCTCTCTGCCATATAAACGCTTGCTAAATCTCCTAAAAATAAAGCATACATTGCTTTCGAAAAATCATCTTTTCCATAAGTATGAACCTCTATAACTTTTGCTTTTTCCCTATAAATTTTTTTCATAAAATCAAATCTTATCCTAACTCTCTCATTTTCTACTCCTCTTAAAAAAATGCAAGTTGCTTTATCAATGCCTCCCTCCCATGCTTCCATTTCATTATGATTGCACTCTGGCAATGCAAAATCAAAAGCCATCATTTTTGAATTTTCATTAAATTGTTGCCTCCATCTTTTGGCTATTGAAGCTAAAATTCCATATCCATATATTATTGGAAATCCTTCAATTGCATAAGCTATTTTTCTTGCCAGTTCATCGATTTTATTTCTCTCGCTTTTCAACAAATATAAAGCTTCCTCATAATTTATGCTAATGATTCCATTTCTTCTAAGAAGATTTATTAGAGGGAATAAAAGATATGCTATTGCTGCCCTTGGCTGCATGCCAGTAGGAATTAAAATTTTATTTTCTGCTTCATCTGCCAGCATTCCATTAGAAGTGATTGCAACTGTTTTGCAACCTCTTTTTAAAGCCTCTTTAAAGCAAGCAAGCGTTTCCTCTGTATTGCCACTATAGCTAATTGCAATAAAAAGGGTGTTTTTTCCAATATATGGGGGCAAATAATAATCTCTAATTATAAAAAATGGCAATTTTGAAAAATGTTTGACTATATCCCCAGATATGGCAGAGCCACCCATAGCAGAGATAGCGACATTTTCTACTCCGTCAAAAACAAAATCAGCCTTTATTTTCAGAGCATCCTCAATTTGTTCAGGCAATCTTTTAACCGCATCAAGCATGAAATAAAGTTATGAAGAATATAAAATATTGTTGATTTGGTTTTGCTGTTGCTTAGTAGGGTCATAAAAAAACAATTAGCCATTGCAACCATTTCTTTCATTCATTTTAGCAATCAAAAGCTTCGGGTTTGATGAAAAATGAAAGAAAGTGTTATTGGCTTTTTGCATGAAAGGATATGTCAGACAACATCCCAATTCATTTATTTTTCGACACCTATGTAAAGCCCACCTCTCTTTTTATATGCAACTTCCATTTTTATGCCATATGATATACACCTATTCGTGGCAAAGCCACATTATGACTCTCTTTTCCTTCCAGATTTATGAACAGATGGAACTAAGCCAGCATAAGAAAATATTTTCTTTTCATCTGGCTGAAAATGTTGTTGCTGGCAAGCTTTTTAAGCAATTTTACTTCTTTAAATTTCTTTTCTTCTCCCAATTTTTCCATTATAGATAGATATGTTTCTATTGCTGATTTGGCGCCGTTAAGAAATAGCCATAGCAACATCTCTTTTCATTTTTATTGAAACTAATCTAACATATGAAAGTCGGATAAAAGAAAAATAATGATACATTTGTTAATGAAAAAGCTATAGCAACTATTCATTTCATTTTGATTTCTTGACGATCTTGCTGGAATTTTTAAGCTATGTAGCTATTCTCTTCCAGCTTTAGTAAAAATATTTCTTTTCTTTATCTTAGTTCTTTACTTTACTAAAATATTCTCTGCCTAACTAAATCTCTTAAATCTGCCAACATTTTTGCATCATCTATAGCTCTTGTTCTTAATGGATGTGCCACCTAAAATTTCATAGCCTTCTTTTACTAAAGCATCTACAATGTAGCTATAGTTTGTAGATGCTTCTATAGCTACTTTTACATTCTTTAGTCCATAAAAGAATTCTTATTAATGCATTTCTTTTTCTTCTTATGTCCATCCATACCTGCATACAACATTTTACCGCCTCCTTCATGCTTATATGGAGACGGGCTTTAACATGTCATCAGTCTCCCAAAAGCTTCACAAAATATAAAAATATGTTTTCATTTCCACAGCATGAAATTATTTGAGTTTCAGGGAAAAGAGCTTTTCAAACAATATGGAATAGATATTCCAAATGGAGCTGTTGTTGAAAGGAAGGAAGAGTTAGACGATATAAATATTCCATTTCCATGGGTAATGAAAGCACAAGTTCTTGTTGGGGGGCGTGGTAAAGCAGGAGGAATAAAATTTGCAAATGATTTAGAGGAAGCAAAGAAAATTTTTGATGAATTGATGGCAATGGAGATAAAGGGAGAAAAGGTAAGAAGGGTGCTTGTTGAAGAAAAATTGAGTATTGAAAAAGAGTATTATCTTAGTTTTTTCCTTGATAGGAGTAGCAGGCAATATTTGATGATGTTTTCATATGAAGGAGGTGTTGACATAGAATCTATGGCTGAAAAGATTATAAAAGTGTATATAAATCCTCTCATTGGCTTGCAACCTTATCATTTGAGAAGATTGCCTAAGGAAGTTAGGAATATAGCATCTAATTTATTTAAATTGTTTGTGGAAAAGGATTGTGAGCTTGCAGAAATAAATCCGTTGGCAATTGCAGATGGCAAAGCCATAGCTGCCGACTCAAAAATTATTATTGATAATAATGCAATTTATCGCCACCCAGAATTGCCTAAAGAAGATGCAGAGCTTACACCTTTAGAAAGAGAAGCAAAGGAAAAGAATATTGCATTTGTTCAGCTCGATGGAAATATAGGCGTTATAGCAAATGGGGCTGGCTTAACAATGGCTACCTTAGATGCTTTAAATGAATTTAATGGAAAAGGAGGAGTATTCCTTGATTTGGGAGGAACTGATGACCCAGAAAAAGTAAAGCAAGCTTTTGAGCTAATGGCTAAAGCAAATCCGAAGGTTATATTGCTAAATCTATTTGGAGGAATAACAAAATGCGATACTGTTGCCAAGGGAATCATTGAATTTATGGAAAAGCATAAGCTGGGATGTCCAGTTGTTGCCCGCATTAAAGGAATGAATGAAGAGAAGGCGAGGGAAATGCTTAAGGATTATGTTATACCTGTTGAATCTTTTAAGGAGGCTGCTAAAAAAGCCTCAGAGTTAGGGAGGGATTAAAATGGCAATATGGGCAGATGAAAATATAAGGCTTCTTGTCCAAGGCATAACTGGACATCAAGGGCGTTTCCATACAAAAGCGATGATGGAATTCGGAACAAAAATTGTTGCAGGTGTTACACCTGGAAAAGGAGGGCAGGAAGTTCATGGAGTACCAGTTTATGACAGTGTTGAAGAAGCTATGGAAAGAAAACCAAATGCAAGCATTGTTTTTGTTCCTGCTCCTTTTGCCAAAGATGCTGTTATAGAAGCTTTGGATGCTGGAATAAAGCTTGTTGTTGTGATAACAGAGAATATTCCATTTCATGATACTATGCAATTCGTCCATTATGCAAAATATAAGGGAGCAAGAATCATAGGTCCAAATTGCCCCGGAATAGCTTCTCCAGGCAAAACAAAGATAGGGATATTTCCAAACACAATTTTTAAGAGAGGAAATATAGGCGTTGCATCTCGCTCAGGCACACTTACATATGAGATTGTTAATGCCCTCAGCCAGGCAGGCTTCGGACAATCAACATGCGTTGGCTTAGGAGGAGATCCTGTTGTTGGCTCTACTTTCATCGATGCTTTAAAAGCTTTTGAAGAGGATAAGGAAACAGATATAATTGTTCTTGTTGGAGAAATAGGAGGAACAGCTGAGGAGGAGGCAGCTGAGTTCATTGAAGAAAATGTAAGTAAGCCAGTCTATGCATACATAGCTGGGAGAACAGCTCCTCCTGGCAAAAGGATGGGACATGCTGGTGCCATTATATCTGGAAATAAAGGAACTGCTGAATCAAAAATTAAAGCTTTTGAGAAAGCCGGGGTAAAAGTAGCTAGTTTTCCTCATGAAATAGCAGAGCTTATTAAAAATGATGAGAGAATTTAAAGGAAAGAAGCCAAAAATAGATGAAAATGCCATTGTTGATAGAGATGCATTGGTAATGGGAAATGTTGTTGTAAAAAAAGGAGCAAGTATATGGCCTCATGCAATGCTAAGAGCAGATGAATATGAAATTGTTGTTGAAGAAAATGCAGTTATTCTGGACAAAGCATTTATTGAAGCGCCAAAAAAAGTTGTTATTGGCAAAGGAAGCATAGTGTCGCATGGTGCAATTATTCATGGAGCAGAAATTGGAGAAAATGTTCTCATTGGCATAGGAGCTATTGTTTTAGAAGTAAAAATAGGGAGGAATAGCATAATAGGGGCTGGAGCTGTTGTCACCAAGGATGTTGATGATGACTCATTTGTTGCAGGGGTGCCAGCTAAAAAAATAAGAGATGTTGGCAAAGAAGATTTAGAGATGATAAAAAGAATTGTTGCGGAGGTAGAAGAAAAAAAGAAATTTTTGAAGAGATAATTTGGTAAAGTTAATTTATTTTCATTAATTTATTTGTATGGGTTTGAATTTGAGAGAAAAAGAAAGATTGGCAGAAAATAAATTTAAAGAATGGCTTAATGAAAAAGAAATTCCTTTTTGGTATATCCATCAGGAACCAGATACCTTTTCAAATGTGTTTAGGAAAGAGAATGTTAAGAGACCAGATTTTATTATATTGATTCCTAACATAGGTTTTATACTAACTGATGTTGAATATAAATGTAGAAGAAACATTAAAATATTGCAAAATACAGGAAAAATACAAATTAAATATCTGGTATGTATTTTCAAATGCAATAAATCATTTTAGTACATGGTATTGGATACCAGTTTCAAAAGTAAAAGAAATCGGAGAGGAAAGGAAATACCGAGGATATTATGGAATACCTATCGAAGAATTTATAATAATTTCAAAAACTCAAGGAATCAACAAACTATTTGCAGAAATGGATAGATTTTTTAGATAATCATCTTTAAAGGCGAAAGCTTTAAGAAGCTGAGGTATATATGGGGTAAAATGTTGAACGACCCATTAGCAGATGCCCTTTCAGCAATAAAAAATGCAGAAAGGGTAGGAAAAAGAGAATGCATTGTAAAGCCTGCATCAAAGCTAATAGGTAGAGTATTAAAGGTTATGCAGGATCACGGCTACATTGAAGCATTTGAATGGATTGACAATGGAAGAGGAGGAATGTTTAAAGTAAAGCTTAAAGGAAATATAAACGACTGCAACGCAATAAAACCAAGATATTCTGTTAAAAAAGGAGAATTTGAAAAATGGGAAGCTCGTTTCCTTCCTGCAGAAAATTTTGGCATACTGATATTAACAACAAACAAAGGCGTAATGTCTCAATATGAAGCGAAAAAAGAAGGAATAGGTGGAAGGTTACTTGCTTATGTTTATTAGTGATAACATGGTGGCGCCAATTGTAGTTAGGGAAGTGGAAATCCCGGAAGGAGTTAAAGCAGAAATAAAAAATGGATTGGTAGTTATAGAAGGCCCAAAGGGAAAGCTTGAAAGAAAATTATATCATCCAAAAATTGTAATTGAAAAAATTGATAATAAAATAATTGTGAAATGTGAGTTTGCAAGGCGAAAGGAAAAAGCTTTAGTTGGAACTTTTGCAGCTCACATTAGGAATATGATTAAAGGTGTTACAGAAGGATTTGTTTATAAAATGAAGATTGTTTATTCTCACTTCCCAATGAAAGTAAGTGTTAAAGGAAATGAAGTAATAATAGAAAATTTCCTTGGAGAAAAGCATCCAAGGAAAGCAAAAATATTTGGAAATGTTAAAGTAAGCGTTAAAGGAGACGAAGTTATCATTGAAGGAATAAATAGGGAAGAGGTTGGGCAAACTGCAGCAAATATAGAACATGCTACAAGGGTAAAAGATAAAGATATAAGAGTATTTCAGGATGGAATTTATATAGTTAGCAAGGGTGCATAAAATGGGTGAGGAAGAAGTAAAAATAGTTGAAAAACCCATTCCTCCAAAAATAAAAGCAAATATAAGCGAGGAATTGCGCCGATTAATGGAAGAAAGAAAGAAGAAGCCTCGCTTCATAAGACAACAGTTGTGGCAGTTTAAAAAGTTAGATGATGTATGGCGTCGCCCTCGCGGAAGGCATTCAAAGCAAAGAAGACATTTTAAATATCGCCCTCCTGTTCCTCGTATAGGATATGGTTCCCCCAAGAAGGTGAGAGGTTTGCATCCTTCTGGATTTAGAGAAAAGCTTGTTCATAACGTAAAAGATTTAGAAGGAGTAGATCCAACTAAGGAAGCTATTAGAATTGCTCATACTGTTGGAAAGAAAAAGAGAATGGAGATTATTGCAAAAGCTGATGAATTGGGTATAAGAGTGTTAAACAGGGTGTTGTAGATGGATTTAAAATTGCAAAGAAGATTGGCTGCAGAAGTGTTGAAATGCGGTGTGCATAGAGTTTGGCTTGATCCAGATAATTTGGAAGAGATTAAAAAAGCAACAACAAGAAGCGATATAAGGAATTTAATTAAGCATGGATTGATAAAGGCAAGAAAAATAAAGGGTAATTCAAGAGGAAGAATAAGGAAGAAACTTATGCAGAAAAAGAAGGGAAGGCGCAGGGGACATGGTTCAAGAAAAGGAAAGAAGACAGCAA
Source organism: Thermoplasmatota archaeon (assembly GCA_029258955.1). Lineage (GTDB taxonomy): Archaea > Thermoplasmatota > E2 > UBA202 > JdFR-43 > JAPDJP01. Next base: position 14,644 of record JAPDJT010000041.1, on the reverse strand, counting down.
GAATGCCAAAGAAGAGAGCATGGATAATAAGGATAAGAGCAATAAGAAAATATTTGAGAGAGTTGAGGGATAAAGGTTTAATAGATAGAAAGACATACCGCCTATATTACAGGCGGGCAAAAGGAGGACAATTTAAGGATAAGGCCCACGTTAAGCTTCATTTGGAGATGGAAGGATTGCTGAAGGTGGAGAAATGAGATTGCAGTTCAGAAGAAGAAGGGAAGGAAAAACAAATTACAGGAAAAGATTGGCGCTGCTTAAATCAGGAAAGCCAAGGGTAATAGTTAGAAAATCAAATAAGTATATTAGAGTGCAGTTTGCTTTATATGATTATAATGGCGATAAAATAGTTGCATCAGCTATGTCAAGTGATTTGAAAAAATATGGTTGGCAATATAGCTGTTCAAATACTCCTGCTGCTTATCTTACTGGCTTATTAGCTGGAAAAAGGGCTTTGAAAAGAGGAATAGAAGAAGGTGTATTAGATATAGGATTGCATACTCCAAGAAAAGGAGCAAAAGTATTTGCTGCATTAAAAGGAGTTGTTGATGCTGGCATAGATGTTCCCTATGGAGAAGAAATTCTGCCATCTGAAGATAGGCTTTATGGAAAACATATAGACGAAAAGATAGCTGAAGTTGTAGAAGAAATAAAAAATAGGATAGAGGAAGAATATGGAGGAGTGGAAACCTAAAACAAGATTGGGTAAGCTTGTGCTAGAAGGCAAAATAACTTCAATGAGTCAAGCATTGAAGAGTGGATTGCCTTTGAGAGAGGTAGAAATAGTTGACATGCTATTGCCAGATTTAGAGGATGAAGTAATAGATGTAAATATGGTTCAAAGAATGACAGACTCTGGCAGAAGAACAAAGTTTAGAGTTGTGGTTGTCGTAGGCAATAAAAATGGATATGTTGGTATAGGACAAGCTAAGGATAAGGAAGTAGGAATGGCAATAAGAAAAGCTGTTGAAAAGGCAAAACTTAACATTATTGAAATAAATAGAGGATGTGGTTCATGGGAATGTGGCTGTGGATTGCCACATAGCCTACCTTTCAAAGTCACTGGAAAATGCGGTTCGGTAAGAGTTACATTAAAGCCTGCTCCTCGTGGAGTTGGCTTAGCTGTTGGAGATGTTGCTAAGGTTGTTCTTCGTCTTGCTGGCGTGCAGGATGTGTGGGGTACTTCAAAGGGGGAAACAAGAACAACAATAAATTATGCTAAGGCTGTTTATGATGCATTGAGAAATACAACTATATTTAAAGTGCCAGAAGAAATGAAGAAGAAACTTAACATTGTTTCTGGCATGGGTGAATTATGATGTATGCGGTGATTAGAATAAGGAGTACAATAAATGCAAATAGGGAGATAAGGGATACATTGAAAATGCTTAATTTGCATAAGATTAATAGTTGCACCATTATTCATCCAAATCCAAGTTATAAAGGAATGCTTCAGAAGGTTAAGGATTATGTTACATGGGGGGAGATAGATGATGAAACATTGCGCTTACTTTTAGAAAAGAGGGCTAAAGTTGAGAATGTTGATGAAGCAATAAAAAAATTAAAAGAAGGAGTAAAATTAAAGGAGATAACAAATCCTTGTATCCGTCTCCATCCTCCTCGTAAAGGATATAAAAGCATTAAGAAGCCATATCACATGGGGGGTTCAGCAGGATATAGAGGGAAAGATATAAATGAGCTTATAAGGAGGATGCTATGAGGAGGAAAACAAAAAAGATGCGTGGTTCCAAGACATGCGGTTGGGGTAGCAAAAAGAAGCATAGGGGAAAAGGACACAAAGGAGGGCATGGATTTGCAGGAGGATGCAAACATAAGCATTTAGAATGGAGATTTGGAAGACATGGATTTACAAGACATGGAAGAAAATTGGAAAAGAAAATAATAAATGTTGAGGAATTAAACAAATTTGAAGGAGATGAAATAAATTTAACAGAATTGGGATATGACAAGTTATTGGGGGCTGGATTTATAAATAGAGCAGTAAAGGTTATAGTTAAGGAAGCTACGCCTAAGGCAATAGAAAAAATAAAAGCTGTTGGTGGAGAAGTTATAACGGGATAAAATGGCAAGCGAAAGCAAATTATATGCTTTGAAGCCAATCATTGAAAGATGGCCTGCAATTAAAAAGCCTAGAGGACACGTTCCATTTAGAACCAAATTATTATGGACTGCAACATGCTTAGTTTTGTATTACATTTTAACACAGGTAATGATTTATGGTTTAGCTCCAGAAAGTATAGATATATTCTCTGTCTATAGAGCTGTAATTGCTGGAGCAAGCGGAAGTATTGTTCATTTGGGTATTGGACCAATAGTAACAGCTTCCATTATATTGCAACTTTTTGTTGGAGCAAAAATAATTAATTTAGATTTGCAAGATGAAGAAGATAGGGCTTTGTATCAAGGATTCCAAAAAGTCCTTGTAGTAGTAATGATTTTTATTGAAGCTTTGCCACAAGTTTTTGGTTATTTAAGCCCAAGTGATGGCTTAGTAAATGCTGTAGGCTCTACAGCAGCAAGAGGAATAATTATTTTACAGCTTTTCATAGGAGGAATGATTGTTTTCTGGATGGATGAACTTATATCAAAATGGGGAATTGGTTCAGGAGTATCATTATTTATTGCAGCAGGGGTTTCCAATGGATTGATTACTGGATTATTAAGCTGGCTCCCTGCAAATAAAGATTTGCCATTGAGTGTTACAAATCCTCCTGCTGGAACAATTCCAAAGACGATTTATTTAACAACCCACATGTCATTAGGTGAGCTTGTAAATGGAGGAGGATTTGAAAGAATATTTATTTCTCCTCCTAATCCAGTCATTGCTTTACTTGGCACAATAGTCATTTTCTTGTTTGTAGTATATGCTGAATCATCAAGAGTTGAGTTGCCATTAGCACATGGAAGGGTGAGAGGGGCAAGAGGAAGATATCCTCTTCGCCTCATGTATGCTTCAAATATTCCGGTCATTTTAATGGCTGCTTTAATGGCTAACTTGAATATGTTTGGCTTACTCTTATATACAAGGCTTAGGGATTTGCCGGTAATAGGGGGAGCATGGTGGATTGGAAAATATTTACCTGGGCAAACTCAGCCTGTTGCTGGTGCTTTATGGTATTTAAGCAGACCAAATGGATTGCATACATGGCTTTTCCCAATGATTTCCCCAAGGTATGCTGCCTATTTGCATGATCATGAGCCTTGGCAGATGGCAGTAAGGCTAATTGTATATACAACTGTTTTCATTATTGGTTGTATATTCTTTGGAAAATTCTGGATAGAAACAACAAATATGGGGCCAGATGCTGTAGCTAGACAAATCCAGCAATCTGGAATGCAAATTCCTGGCTTTAGAAGAGACCCAAGAGTATTGAAGAAAGTGTTGGCAAGATATATTCCAGCATTAACGATTTTGAGCTCTGCATTAGTTGGGGCTTTAGCAGTGTTTGCAAATTTAATAGGAACTGTTGGAAATGTATCTGGAACTGGCTTGTTGCTTACAGTAGGTATTGTAATAAGATTGTATGAAGAGATTGCAAGAGAGCAGGCTATTGAAATGCATCCTGTATTGAGGAAATTCTTAGGAGTAGAATGAGAGCGATAGTAGCTGGAATTCCAGGAGCAGGTAAAACAACTGTTTTGAATGAGGTTATTAAAAAGGCAGGCATAGAAGTAATTAACTATGGAGATGTAATGTTTGAAATGGCAAAAAAAGAGGGAATAAAAGATAGAGATGGAATGAGAAAGCTTCCATATGAAAAGCAAAGAGAATTACAAAGAAAAGCTGCAGAAGAGATTGCGAAAAAAGATAATGTTATTGTTGATACACATTGCACCATAAAAACCCCATATGGTTATTTGCCAGGCTTACCATATGATGTTCTTCAAATTTTAAAGCCCGAAAGAATAATACTTATTGAAGCTGATGTTGAAGAAATATTGCAAAGAAGGAAAAAGGATGAGGAAATAAGGCAAAGAGATAAAGAGAGTAAAGAAGAAATGGAAGAACATCAGCTCATGAATAGAATAGCTGGAATGAGCTATGCAGTGCTAACAAATGCAACATTAAAAATTGTTAAAAATAGGCAAGGAAAAGTGGAGGAGGCAGCAGAAGAAATAATAAAGGCTTTGGGATTAAGTTAAAATGGCAAAGCAACAATCATCAATGGGCTTTTTCTTCCTTCTCATGCTTGCTTTACTAATTTTATTTGATCCTCGATTAAGAGCATCATTAGCGACTATTGTTGACTATATCTTCTTTCCTTTATTTGGCTTTAATTATCAATATCCCGTTCTAACCATATTCATTGCAGGCTCAATTGTCATTGTTATCTCAACCATCATAAGACATTTTGCAATAGATTGGATAGAAATGGCAAAAATGCAACACATTGTTTCTTCTTTCCAGAAAGAATATAGAGAAGCATTGAGAAAGCAGAATAAACACATGATAAAAAAGCTTCAAAAAATGCAAGTTGATATAATGAAAATGCAGAGTCAGCTTTCAGCAAAACAAATGAAACTTATGCCAATAACTTTGCTTATATTTGTTCCCGTTTTTACCTGGATTTGGGGCTTCTTGGAGAATACTCCTCATTATTACTTTGATACACCTTGGGCAACCCATATAAGCTTTTTTAGGACATCTTTTATTTTCCCTAACTGGATTTGGCTATACATGCTCCTTTCTATACCATTAACACAAATTGTTCAATATATATTGAGATTAAAATGGGAAAGAAAACGATAACTATAAGTGGTTTGCCAGGCAGTGGGACAACAACAGTAGCCAAATTGTTGGCAGAAAAATTGAATTTTAAATATGTAAATGTAGGGGAGCTATTTAGACAGATGGCAGAAGAGTATAAAATGAGTTTAAAATTTTTTGAAAAATATTGTGAGGATCATCCAGAAATAGATATAGAGTTGGATAAAAAACAGGAAAAAATAATGAGAGAAGGAAATGTTGTTATGGAAGGAAGACTTTCTGGATGGATTGCTCATCTCAAAAAAATACCGGCATTTAAAGTATGGCTGGATTGTCAAGAAAAGGAGAGGATAAGAAGAATAATTGAGAGGGAGGGAGGGGAGTATATAGAGAAAAAAGAGGAAACTAGGGAGAGAGTAGAAAGTGAGAAAAGAAGATATATAAAATTTTATGGAATTGACTTGGATGATAAATCAGTCTATGATATGGTAATAGACACAACTCATATCAAGCCCGAGGAAATTGTTGAGAAAATTCTCAAAGAATATGAAAAAAATTGAATAAATGGAAAAATTAGCTGAATGCTTATTGCATGAGAAAAATTTGCAATTATTTCTTCCAAATATTAGCCAATACCATCCATTTCATTATTATTTTGGAGATCATCGAAAAAACCAGTGAAACAGATGTTGTTATAATAAATTTCTTCCAATGCAATAAAGCCAATAATAACAATTCATTCATTTATTCGATGTTATTTATAAACTATTACAGGGCATTCATCCATACATTGTAGACAATGTATGCAGTTATGACCAATGAAAGCTTTTCCATTTTTCATAAAAATTGCATTCTGTTTGCATTTTGCATAGCATATATTGCATCCAACGCAATTTATTGCCCTATAAATCAAATCCTTAACAATCTCTTCTTTTTCTTTTGGAAACACTTCAATCTTATTCTCTTTTATTTTTACATTGATTCCATCTATCTCATATCCATTTTTATTTTTTCTTACATCTCCCAATATCTGGAGAAAATTCTCAATTCTCAGTTCATTTCCCTTTATTTTATACTCTCTTCTCTCCTTTATTTCATATTTTATTCCACTCCATTTTGGGGGATTTCTCCATCGCCACAAGCCTAAGGAGAGCCATTCTTCTGGAAGCTTGTGTTTTTTAGCAAATTCATTTAATTTTTCATTAAATTTATCCCAATCTTTATGCTTTTTAAGCATAAACTCTGCCATATCACTTGCTGGGCAAAGCCAGCACCCTATTCTATGAAATCCTTGCTCATATAATACATTCCATTTAGCTTTTTTTAGGAATAGATATAGCCATACATGCAAAGAAGTCCAGTTTTGTATTGGTGAAGCGCCAATTTGTCCTTCAACCCATGGATTTTTCCATATTTTTCCATGCTCTGCCCTTCTTTCAGATTCATATCTTCTTTGCCCAATGAAGGAAAGAATGCCATTTGGAAAATTCTCCTTTATAAGTTTCGCTGCTACCCCCAATTTGCAAGTTTTACAACACCACCTATAATCTCTTGCTGGGGGACCAAAAAAATCTATCGCCTGCCAAAATTTATTTCCAGCTTTTCCCTCAAGCAATTCCAACCCATATTTATCTGCAACTTCATAAACATGCTTTACTGTCTCATCAAATTCTAAACCAGTATTTAAAAAAAGCAACGGCATTTCATATCCAGCATCAAGTAAAATAAGCAATGTTGCCAAGCTATCTTTACCGCCACTAAAAGAAATAGCAGAAGGTAAGTTGTATTTTTTCGTTACATTTTCAATAAATTTCTCTTCGTTCCCAACTATGCTATATATTGCATCCTTATTTGCCCCTATTACCTTTTTCCAGCTAACCTTCTTTCCTTTTTCCGCTTTTTCAATTCCTCTCCATCTTATTTTTACAGCCATTCCTCTTTTGCCCCTCATATCTTTTCCATTCATCCATGCTCTCCCTGTAGCTATTACTTCCCCATCTCCATTCAAAACGATAACTTCATCTCCTTTCTTTATTTCCTCATCAGCTTTTTTAACGCCTGGAGCCATAAGATTAGCTGTTTTTAAAATTGCATCTACTGCTCCTTTATCAGCTATAACATAATTTTTCTTTATGTTCAGAAGAGAAGCATACCAAGGACGAGGTTGAAATTTGAATTCCTTTTTCCATATATCATAATAAAAAATTCCTGCTACTCTCCCATCTATAATAACCTCATCATTTCTATCTACTCCGGGAGCATTATTCAAAAGAATCACTTCTGGCAAATAGTAGGAGCCAAATTGCTTCTCTATGGTTTCCCTAATTAATTTTTTATCAAATTCAAAAGCTGGTCTTACGTCGCCTGGAGGAGTAATCTTGACTTTCTGTGCAATCTCTCCACAACTACATCTTTTTTTAACTAAAGGAATATTGCATTCCTTGCAATGGTACAATGCTATTTTTCCAAGATGAATCACATTAAGGAAAAAGGAGGTATTAAAAATTTGTTATGGTAATGAGTCCATTAAATGAAAATTAGTTGCTGTAGGAGAAGAATTACTATGGCATTGTCTTTTCATTCATTTATTTTTTTCTTATTTCCTTTAGAATTTCCTGAGCTACATCCATTCTTATCTTGCCTAACTCAATCATTTTTTTAGCTACAACATCAATTTCCTCTCCTTTTGCTCCAGCCATTACAGCTATGTTTTGAGCGTGCAATTTCATATGTCCTGCCTGTATTCCTTTAGTAGCTAAAGCTCTCAAGGCAGCAAAGTTTTGAGCTAAGCCAACAGCTGCCATTATCTCCGCTAACTCCTTAGCTGTTTTTACACCTAAAATTTTTAAGCAAATTTTCGCCATAGGATGAACTTTTGTTGCCCCTCCTATAATTCCAACTGCCAAAGGAAGCTTTATCTTGCCATATAAATCGCCATCATCGTTTTTCTTCCATGTTGTCAAAGGCTTATATCCATTCATTGCCGCATATGCATGTGCTCCCGCTTCAATGGCGCGCCAGTCATTGCCTGTTGCGATGGCAACAGCATCTATTCCATTCATTATTCCTTTGTTATGAGTAGCTGCTCTAAAGATATCCAGAGAGGCAAATTCATATGCTTTAACAACTTTATCAACAACTTCTTCCCCTCCAATAGCATCTTTTTTGTAAATTACTTCAGCCTCAGCTAGCCTATAAATGGCAAGATTAGATATGATGCGCAATAAAGCCTTCCCCCCAGTTATTTTTTCTAGCAAAGGGGCAACAGCTTCTGCCATAGTATTGACAGCATTGGCTCCCATAGCATCTCTTACATCTACAAGTAAATGAACAACCATCATGTCATTACTGAGCCATCTCGCCTCCAAATCTTTAGCTCCTCCTCCTAAATCAACTAAAATTTTGTCTTGGGCATTAGCTAAGCTTAATATATCTTCCTTATTTTCCATTATTTTTTCCTTCGCATCTTTCGAGGGATTTAAAATTTGAATTTGTCCAATCATTATTGGCTCCGTAGCTTTTGCTTTAAATCCATCTGGGCGAGCCATTTTTGCAGCGTTGGAGGCAGCAGCAACAACAGAAGTTTCCTCTATAGCCATTGGCACAAGAATTTCTTTTCCATTAATTATGAAATTTGTTGCTATTCCTAATGGCAATTGCATACAGCTTACAACATTTTCTATCATAACATCTGCAATATCCTTCGGCAATGCATTGAAAGAAAGAAGCATCTCCGCCTCTTCATCGCTAAGCCCGGCAAATTCTTTAACAATTTTTATTCTCTCCTCTATTGGCATTTTATAAAAACCTGGAATGCGGGAAGATTTCATGAGATTATAACAGAAATATTATTTATTTCTTTGTTAAAATTTTTTAAAAATCAAAATAAATGAAAAAGACCTGCTACAATAAATTCTTCTCGATGTAATAATGGTCAATGGCAATCATTTCTTTCATTAATCTGATGAAATCATGATTGTGCTAAAGCTTATATAGACAATTGTTATCACATATTATGAGAATATATGGCACACTATGTATTCTCGGTATTTTTTTATGTTCAACTTTTGCGAGCGCCTTTGACTCTCGAGGTCCTAATATTGGTGGAGCAAGTCTTGGAGAAAGCATTCATGAAGACATAACAGAAAAAGCGCTGAAGGAGAAGGGATTTTCTCACAGTGTTATAGAAAAAATTGAGGATGCAAATACAAAAGTCGATTGGGACGAAACAAGCATTGATTTATTGAAATTGAAAACAAAAGTTAATGAGAAATATAGACCTGAGCATCATTTTGATAGATTACCAGGAAAAACAAATAAAGAAGCATTCAGAAATGGCATAAAATATGTTTTGAGGGAGCTGGAAAATGCAGTCGATTCTTTATTGAATAATAAAAAAGAAGATGCCATAGAAGCTATTGGGAAAGCATTGCATGCTTTGCAAGATTTCTTTGCTCATTCAAATTTTGTTGATTTAAGCGATAAGGATAAAGATAAAGTTTGGAAAGCATTGTTTGATCCCGACAAAGAAATTCCGTCATCTCTTAAATTAACTGGTTACGACCCGAAGTCATCTACTCCTGGTAAGCCAGAAAATGATGAGTATCCTCACGATGATTATGCAAAGGATAGTCCAAATTTTAACAAAGAATGTTCTAAGAAGCTTCCCAATGGGAAAACAAAATTTAAAGAAGCTTATGATAGTGCTGTTGAAGCAACGGGAAAATTCATTGATAAATTTGAAGAAATGTTAAAAGAAAAATTGAGGGAAAAATTGAAAAAAGAAGGAAAAGAAGATAAATTAGAAGAAGAACTTAAGAAGTTGCTTGATAACTTAAAGAATGAAAAAGAGGCTATGTTGCAACCAACATATGACAAACTAATGGCTATGGCAATTAGATATTATCCATTAATTGAGGAAGAGAGTAAGGAAGAAATACTGGCAAGCTTTGTAAGTTTAGCCAATGATTTTTTAAATGGAGTGAGTCCAGAATATCCTTTTGGCAGAAACGAAATTTTTTCATTGAAAATTAGTGATGCTATAAATATTGCTCAAAGTTATATTGAAAAAGATGATTTTTACAATGCTAGCCAGCTTGCGAATTTAAGTATAGAATACGCAAATAAAGTTTTGAGTGATGCGGAAGAAAAAGGAATAGAAGTTAGTAATATCACAAAAATAGTAAATGAGGCGGAGGCATTATATGAATATGGAGATTATTTGGAAGCTATGGAAAAAATAGCTAGTATAGACTTTCCATTTAATGAGATATATCCGGAATTTCAAAACCCATCAAAATTTGCTCTTTACGTATTAAGTGCAAAAGCTAACGGAAAATTTTTAGAGGAATGCATATCTTTAAAATGGGAAAATTATCAACAAAGATTAAAGATAGGAGAGCCAATGCTTTTATTTGCTCCATCTGGCAATTATTCAGCGGAATTACCAATAGATATCAAAATTTTTGGAATAAAAATTGCTAAGATAGATATGGCAAAAACAGAAGGAAGCATAGATAATGAGGGAATAGTTTATATAGACCTAGTAATTTCAACCTATTTCATTCCATATAGCATCATAAAATTTTTGATACAGCATTTCATTAGCATGCTAGTAATTCTGATTTTAGTTGGAGCTATATTAAAATTGAGGAAAAAAAGATAATTAATAAGATATATACTAACATGATTCCAAAATCCCATCCTCGCTATCAAAGCTTGATGATTAGGGAATTAATAAAGGAGGGCGTTGAAAAAGGAATTGTGCATATTACTGGCTTAATAGCTCATGGGAGGGGTGAGGCTTTTGATTATTTAATAGGGGAGAAGACACAGCCGTTTGCAATTAAAGCAATTGAAACAGCCATTGCTTATTTCAAAATAGCTAAAAACCCGATAATATCTGTAAATGGGAATACAGCTATTCTTGCAGGAAAGGAGATTGTAAAGTTTGCGAATAAAACAGGAGCAAAAATAGAAGTAAATTTGTTCCATAGAAGTGTGGAGAGAATCAAAAAAATAATTAGGCTACTTGAGAGTTATGGAGGAAAAAACATTTTAGGATTAGAAGGAGATGCAAGAATCGAAGGCTTAGAACATGATAGAGCTATTTGTAGTTATGAAGGCATATATTCAGCAGATGTTATTCTTGTTCCTTTAGAAGATGGTGATAGATGCCAAGCATTGAAAAATATGGGAAAAAAAGTTATAACTATAGATTTGAATCCATTATCAAGAACATCAATAACAGCAGATGTTACAATAGTTGATAACGTAATGAGAGCTATTCCAAAAATGTTGGAAATGTATGAGAAAGTAAAAGAGCCAGAGAAAGTTATAAAAAATTGGGATAATAGAAAAAATCTGCAAGAAGCTTTAGATTTCATCTGCAATAGGTTAAAAAATATGTTCAAATAAACACCTTATTTTTTCGGGATTGCCAAAAATGAATGAAATGGAATGTTTGTCATGGCAATTCCCTTCCATGCAACCCTTATTTTTCAGCTTTTGCCCCTTCTTTTCCTTTATAAACTGCTTTAAGTAGAATAGGTGTGAGGAAGGAGGAAATTATCACTAAAAGAATCGTAGAAGCAAGTACTTGATGGGCTAAATCCTCACTAAATATTCCCATTGTTATTTCAGTAGTTACAACAACTAAAGCTACTTCCATACGAGGCATCATACCAATGCCTACTGCCAAAGCATCCCTAGCTTTAAATCCACAAATTTTTGCACCTACTGAGCATCCTATTATTTTTCCAATCAAAGCCATTGGTATGAAAAGCAAAACAAGGTTACCAATTTCTTCCAATGCATTGAAATCAAATGAAGCTCCAACCCATATGAAAAATAATGGAACAAAGAAATTCTCACCTATCTGTCGCATAAAATCAATCATTTTTCTTCTTTGTGGAAGTCTGCTAAAAATTAAGCCTGCAAAAAAGGAGCCAGTGATTGCAGCTAATCCCAAGCTTTTTGCAAATGCTGCAAAGATTAACGAGGAAGCAATAGAAGCAGTTAAAATAAATCGAGGTATATGCAATTTTATATCTTTAACCTTTCCAATAATCATTAAAATTAGCACGATAATAATAAAGAAGATGGCGATTTTAGCCAGAAGAAGCAAAGGAGCGCCTTGTCCGAGCGTTATAGACAAAACTATTATACCAAGAACATCATCAAGAACAGCAACTGTTAAGATAAGTTCTCCAACATTAGTATGCAAAGCATGCATTTCCATAAGAGTTCTAACTGTTATACCTACGCTTGTTGCAACTAATATGTTTCCTATGGCTATACTAATCCTCAAGTCATATCCAAGCAAAACACCTGCTAAATATCCGAAGAAAAAGGCAACAGAAACATCAAACATGGATGTTATGAATCCATTTTTCCCCACAGATTTTAATTCATCTACTCCTATTTCTAAGCCTGAAATGAATAGAAGCAAGATGATTCCAATGCTTGCTAATCCTTCAGTAACATCTGATAAATATTTTAAACCAAATAACTCTCCAAAAATAAAAGGTCCAACTATTATACCAGCTAATATCTCTCCAATGACAGCTGGCTGTTTGATCTTTTCCATTGCATAACCAGCTAATTTTGCCAATATTAAAGCAATACCTATCTCCAGTAACATTATCTCTTACCCAACAATATTTGAAGAAGATAATGAACTGTTACCTCCCCAACAATTTCATCATTTTCAACAACTGGCAATCTTCTCAACCCAGCATTAACCATTCTGCAAAGAACTTCTCCAATTTTATCATCTAGCGAGCATTTTATTAATTGTCTGTGCATAACATCTTCTGCCTTTCTTGCAGTGCCATGTTGCAAGGAAACACCATATTTTCTTCCAAAAACATATTTTGGGAGGCGAGGAGGAGCTATGAGGCGAAGAATGTCACTTTCTGTAATTATTCCACATAACCTTTTACTTCCTTTTTCTTCAACAACCCATACATGATCTCTTGCTGTTAATACACTCAAAACTTCTTCTATACTTGCATTTTTATCTATCAAGGGCAAATCCCAAACATGCTTTTTATCTATAATATCCTTAATTTTTTTCTCATGAAATTCTTTCAAATCCACAAATGTTATGCATTATTAAGAAATAAATTTATCCCCATACTTTTACACCCTCCTTTTCTATAGATACAATGAAGGCTTTTCCACCCTTTTTTTCTATTGTCTCGGCTATCTTTTCCGGCTTTTCTCCTATGGCTATAATACTTCCTCCGCCTCCCGCCCCAGTTAATTTCGCTCCATAAGCACCTGCTTGTAAAGCAGCATTTATTAACTTTTCTATTTCCTTAGAGCTCGCTCCCATAGTATGGAGGAGTTTATGATTTTCATTCATTATTTCTCCAAGCTTTAATAAGTCGCCTTTGCTAAGCATTCTCCTTCCTTCTAAAACTAGGCACTCTATTTCTTCAATAATTTCTTTTCCAAAGGAAGAATGTTCAATGAATTTTTTTATTTTCTTTATTAGCATTGGTGTTTTTGATTTTATGCCTGTATGCCCAACTACAATTTGCATATCTGGAGCATTTATTGGATAGATAAACCACCGCTTTCCTCCCTTGCTTATTCTCCATATATAACCATTTTCTTCCTTTTCCCAGACTAAAATTGCATTTCCATAGGTACATATAGAAGTGTCATTAGGGCTTGCGCCATTTTGCACTTCATATTCTATTTCAAAGCTTTTCTTTGCAACTTCTTTAACATCAAAAGATTTTTTTAAAGCCAAGAGTGACGCAACAGTAGCAACAGTTATTGCTGCAGATGAGCCTAATCCGCTAGCTGATGGAATTTGGGAAAATGTAGTTATTGATAATGGTTTTCCTTTCCAAAGCGTTTTTATAGCCTTTTCAATGTATGAATGTTTCTTTTCGTCTAAAGGCTGACCATTTACAAGAAATGAATTGCTTTTTTCTATGCTCACTGCAACTTTTAAAGAGATAGCTACCGATAAACATGGCTTACCATATAATACACCGTGTTCGCCAAGAAGAATGACTTTACCAGGAGAAATTGCAACAGCCATTATTTAATCTCTATCTTCCTTCCTTTTCTTCCCTTTTTCTTTGGAATAATTATTTCCAGAACGCCATTTCTAAGTTTTGCTTTTGCCTTTTCAGAATCTATTTCATATGGAAAGTCCATTCTTCTATAAATGCTTTTTACCCTTTCTTTAAGAAGATATCTTTCCTTTTCCTCTTCTTTCCTTTCCGCCTTAATAATGATGTAATTTTCCCCTAATTCGATATCAATATCTTTTTTTGAAAATCCTGGCAAATCAATTCTTAAGATTAATTCATTATTTCTTTCCAACACATCGCAGGCAGGGCGCCTTTTTAGCATTGAAAGCCCAATCGCTCTCTTTAAATCTTCAAATTCTTTTTCCATTCTGCCAATTATGTCAAATACTCTCATATTCATATATAGCAATTTCATTTTTATTTTTAGCGAGGAATTTTCAAGTTTTAAAAATGAGCGTCAAAAATAATGGAAATGTGTGCCATAGTAAATTTCCTTTGCAACAATAACAACTATTTTTTCACCTATGTAAAGCCCGCCTGTTTTATATGCAATTTCAATTTATGCCTTATGATATACACCTATTCGTGGCAAAGCCACATTATGACTACTTCATCCATGGCTAAGAAAGCTCCTCAATCATTTAGACGCAGTTTAAAACTGCAGAAAGAATCAGAGTTTTACTTTCTTAGCCATGAAATGATTCTCCTTTCTTAAGCATATAATATATTGTTTGTAATAATTTTCTTGCAGCTCCAATTATTGCAACATTTTCATGTTTTCCTTTCCTCTTTAGCTTTCTATAAAATTCAGTTATTTTGCTATCACATTTCCTTACATGAATTCTTGCACATTCTACCAATA
>JAPDJT010000039.1 GCA_029258955.1 Thermoplasmatota archaeon | reverse complement strand
ATATGAGCATGAAACATTCGGAGAAAGAAATGCAATAGAGGGATGGTTTAATATTTTAAAAGCAAGATTGAAGAGATTCTGGAAACGCTTTCCTTCAAATGCCTCAAAGGAAAGCGTTGAAAAATGGCTTACTGCATTTGTAGTTATCTATAATCTGGAGGTGAGAATTTCTTGACAGTCCCGTATTGTCTTTAAGAAAATTTTAAAAATTGGAAGGATATAATGGGTAATGGGAATAGAAGAAATTTTAGAAAGATATGACAAAGAAAACATTTCTATAGCAACAGCTTGCTCACATTCAAGTTTGCAAATTTTCAATGGTGCAAGAAAGGAGGGATTTAGAAGTATAGGTATAGCAATAAAAAAGGCACCAGAATTCTACAATGCTTTTCCTCTTGGAAAACCAGATGAATTTATTGTCATCGACAGCTACAAAAAATTAAATAAATATGCAGAGGAATTTTATAAAAGAAATGCAATAATAATTCCTCATGGCTCCTTCGTTGAGTATATGGGGGCTGAGAATTATTTAAAGCTTAATATACCAACTTTTGGAAATAAAGCTGTTTTAGAATGGGAGTCAGATAGGGAAAAGGAAAGGAAATGGCTTGAATCAGCTGGCTTGAAAATGCCAGAAATTATAGAAGATGCAAGAGATATTGATAGGCCTGTTATTGTTAAATATTATGGGGCTAAAGGGGGAAAGGGATTTTTCATTGCAAAAAGCTATGAAGATTTTAAGAAGAAAATCCAGCCAAATAAGCCATATATAATTCAGGAATTTTTAATTGGCACCCGCTATTACATCCATTATTTCTATTCTCCCTTAAAAAAAGATGGTTATAGAGTGGCGAAAGGTTCCTTGGAAGTTCTTTCAATAGATAGAAGAGATGAGGCAAATATAGATGAAGCCCATCGTCTTGGCTCTATAGCCGAGTTGGAAGAAATGGGGATCCAACCATCTTTTGTTGTTACTGGTAATATTCCAATAGTTATGCGCGAATCTTTGCTTCCAAAAGTATTTGAAATGGGGAAAAAAGTTGTTGAAAAATCATATGAACTTTTTGGAGGGATAATCGGACCATTTTGTTTAGAAACAGTTGTAACTGATGAGCTTGAAATAAAAGTTTTTGAAATCTCTGCAAGAATAGTTGCTGGAACAAATCTATATATTTCTGGAAGTCCATATGCAGATTTAATTCAGCCAGGCTTATCAACAGGGCAAAGAATAGCCCAGGAAATAAAAATGGCTATAAAGGAAGATAAGTTGCATGAGATATTAACATGATGCATTTAGTTTTGGCAGATAGTGAGCTTGAGCTCGTGCCTAAGAAAATAATAAAGCATCCTGCTGTTGTTAAAGGAAAAAGCAAAATTTTGGATGCATCATTGCACCACACAGCAATGAAAATTTTAAAGGATTGGCGCAGGCGAGGACGCCCAGATATAGTTCATTTTTTTCTTTTGCTTGCCAACGATTCTATATTGAATAAGGAAGGGTGGCTTAGGGTTTATGTGCATACGAGGAATAATGAGGTTATTTATGTGAAGCCGGAGACAAGAATCATAAAGAACTATAATAGATTTAAAGGGCTCATGGAACAGCTTTTTGAATACAAAAGAGTGCCCTTAGAAGGAGAGCCGTTAATGGAAATGAAAAAGGAAAGTTTGGAGGAACTGCTTTCAAAGCTAAATGGGAAGAGAATTTTATTTTGCATGGAGGGAAAGAAAACAAAATTGGAGGAGGTACTGGAAGAAGAAGTTGTTTGCATTATAGGAGGATTTCCATCAGGGGATTTTTTGTCTCCTGTTTATGAGTTTGCTAACGAAAAAATTAGTTTATATGATGAGATGCTACCAGCATGGATTGTTGAAATGGAAGCTATTGTAGCATATGAAAAGAAATTTTTATGGTAGATAGATTAAGGAATATGGAAGTGTATGGAATTTGTTCAATATGTGGAAAGGCAGGAAAGCTTTATACTTGTAGGTTTTGTGGAAAAAATGTTTGCAATGAGCACTTTGATTTTGCAACAGGGTTATGCATAAATTGCAAAGGAAAAATTATATAAATAACATTAGAATTTAAGATTAGATAATTAATAGGATGTGGTGTGGTGGAGGAAAGTTATCAGCTTGCAAATGAATTGGATGTTTTTAAAGTAGTTTTTGAAAATTCTTTGTGTGGCATGCTTTTGGCTGATTTAACAACCAATAAAATTTGTTTGGCAAATGAAAAAGCTTGTGAAATATTAGGATATACCAAGGAAGAAATAAAAAAATTACAAATTACCAATATCCACCCCAGCAATTATCTCTCAAAGGTCAAAAAATCGGGAAAATGGGAAAGGAATTACTTTAGTGGCGGAAAGATACCTGTAAAAAGGAAAGACGGGCACATTATTTATGTTGATATACACTCAATATCCGTAAAAATTAATGGAAAAACTTTTCTTTTGGGAGTATTCACAGGATTAGAAAACATTGATGTTACTGAAAGTATAATTACTGCAATTGATAAAAAAGGGAATATACTGTTTATAAATGAGGGAGGATGTAAAATCCTTGGCTATGAAAAAGAAGATATTATAGGTAAGAATTGGTTTGATGATTTTCTACCAGAAAATATAAGGGATAAAATAAGAGAAACATTTAAAAACTTGATAAGAAGAAAAGACAGTAAACATATAGAATATCCTGTTTTAACGAAAAATGGCGAAAGAATTTTACGATGGCGCCACACCACACTAAAAAATAGCAGAGGAAAATTAACGGGAATATTTAGTTTAGGAGAGGACGTAACCGAAAAAAGAAAAGTAGAAAAAGCTTTATGGGTGAGTGAAGAAAAATATCGACTGATGGTTGAAAATCTCGAAGATTACGCAATTTATATGATAGATAAAAATGGCAAAATCATGAGCTGGAATAAAGGAGCAGAGCGTATAAAAGGATACAAAGAAAAGGAGGTTATTGGCATGCATTTCTCTCATTTCTATACAAAAGAAGATATTGAAAATGATATGCCAGAAAAAATGCTCAGAATAGCTAAAGAAAAGGGAAAATATAAGGGAGAGGGATGGAGAGTCCGTAAAAATGGTAAGTTGTTTTGGGCTCAAGTTGTTATAACTGCATTAAAGGATGAAAATGGCAATTTGCAGGGATTTGTAAATGTAACTAAGGATTTGACAGAAAGAAAAGTGATGGAGGAAAAAATCATGAATGCTTACGAACAAGTCAAAAAAGCTTTAGAAAAAGAACGAGAATTTAAAAGAGATACTGCCCACTACTTTTTCAACCCTATAGCAATCGCAAAGGGTTATTTATCTCTAGCATTAGAAGAGGTAGATAAAAAGGAAAGTAAAGAAAATATAGAGAAAGCAATAGTTGCAATCAGTAGGGTGGAGAAAGTTGTGAAAAATATTACAGAACGAGGGGAAATCGTTGAATAATCTATATGACTATGGGTATCTTCATTTCACATTTACTACATTTTTTTCCATCTAACCCTTTAATTTTTGCTGAAAAACCATGCCTTTCTATAAGCAAATTTCCACAATTTGGGCAGTATGTATTTTCATAATCTCCATGTGGAACATTCCCCAAATAAACATAATATAAACCCTCTCTTTTAGCAATGTTATATATTTCAAGCAATTTTTTGAATGGTGTAGGTGGTAAATCAAGCATTTTGTAATGAGGATAAAAAGCTGTAAAATGAACTACTTGCTCTTCTCCAAGTTCTTCTAAAACCCACCTGCAGTATTTTTTAATGTCTTCTATATCATCATTTTTTGTTGGAATGACTAAATAAGTAAGCTCAATATGCACTCCTTTTTCTTTATAAAGCTTGCACGCCTGTAAAACAGGTTCTAGCTTCGCTTTACATATTTCCTTATAAAAATCATTGCTCATTGATTTAGTGTCTATATTTACAGCATCAAGGTATTTAGCTATTTCTTCTAATGGCTCTTCATTTATATATCCATTTGTTACAAAGACTGTATAAAGATTTTTTTCTTTAGCTATTTTAAAAACATCATAAGCATATTCCCACCATATAGTTGGTTCATTGTATGTCAAAGCAATGCCATCGCAACATTCCAAAGTTCTTTCAACAGCATCATCTGGCATTATCTCTGCCAAAGGATAATCTTCTGGCTTAACTTGGCTAATTGAATAATTTTGGCAATGCAAGCATTTAAAATTACATCCTACAGTGCCTAAAGAAAAAACTAAGCTACCTGGATAAAAATGGAATAATGGCTTTTTTTCTATAGGATCCGGATAGGCGGAGGAGCAAGATGCATAGATTAATGTATAAAGTTTTCCATTTCTGTTTTCTCTCACTCCGCATATACCTCTCTGTCCCTCTTTAAGAATGCATTTATGTGGGCAGAGCAAACACTGCACTTTACCATTCAAACTTTTCCAAAATTTTGCTTCCTTTTCCACAATTTTTATAGTCGATTTGATATAAATAAATTCTTAAGTTTTGGTTATCGAGGCAATTGTCTTAGCTATTATTGGATAATAAGAATCTGTATTTTATCAAATAATATTATCAGGTTTATCAAAAAATTGGTGGAATGTTGCTAAAATCTTCTCCTCGATGCAACAATGGCAATGCAATTCATTTCTTTCATTTGTTGATGCCAATATTATCAAATAAACATTTATATATCTCTTCTATCTACACCTTGAAAATGAGAAAAATCCTTTCATTGCTAATCATATTTCTTTTATTTATATCGCCAGCTTGGCATACATCCAAAGCAAATACGGCATTAAAGGGGGGATGGCTAAAAGAAATAGACGGAGTAAAAGTGCTGTATGTTAGTGGCACCCACTATGAAATGGGTTATCAGCATGGTTATCTTTTAAGAAATGAAACTAAGGAAAATTTAAGAGCTTTCCTGAATACTTCTCCTTATTCTTGTGAAAAACTATTGGAAATATGGAATATTACAAAGAATTACATTCCGAAAGAATACATTGAAGAATTGCATGGATTAGCTGATGGAGCGGGAATAAAATTTGAAGATGTTGTTGCTGCGTATATGTCTATTATAAGCTGGGGAATAGCTTGCTTTGGCTTTTCTGCGTGGGGACCCGCAACAAAGGATGGTAAGCTTTACCATTTCAGGAGTTTTGACTTGCCAATGAATATTGCTGATCCCGTTACTGGAAAATATGTGCATGAAAATGCTGTTTTGATTGTAAGAAACCCAAAGAATGGTTATGCTTCGTTAATTCCCTCTGTTGCAGGTTCATTGCATGGAGGAGGTGGATTCAATGAAAAAGGCATAGCTATTGGTATGCAAACGTGCTGGAGTAGAGATGCAACTTTTTATGGAACTCCCGCTGTTTTTAGAGTAATGATGGTTTTGGACCATGCTTCCACAGCTCAAGAAGCAATAGATTATTTAATTAGTAATAGAACTGCTGGCTGGAATTTTGTTTTATCTGATGCTAAAGTTCCAATTGGATATGTTATAGAAACAACTGCAAATCTCTCATATGTTGGAACATATGATGATGCCATAGAGTCCACAAAGCCATTTTGGAGTATTGATTATGTGGTAAGAAGAACAAATTTCTTTATTCATCCAGAACTAGCATCAACTCAAAGAGAGTATTATGACCCATCTGGCATTAAGGGATTCATTAGGCTGTTATTGAAAAAAGATCCATTTTTTGCAATATGGAGAAGCTATAAGACAGTAAGCGTAGCAATAGAGAAAAACTGGGGTTCGATTGAGCTAAACAACACAATGGAATTGATGCAGAAAGTGTATAGAGGAGATACTGATTTGTTTTTAAAATTCTTAATCAAACTTGCAGAAGGAACAAGCTTTAATAGGGCATGGAATATGTGGGTTGCCCGTCCTTCAACAGGAGATATGGTGGTTAGTTTCGCAGAAAGAGATAAAATTGCTTTTGATACTCCTTATCACTATTTTAATTTATTTAGACTTCTTGAAGAAAAACCATAAACGCAAAAATAGTATAATGAATAAGAAAAGGTGTCATGGCCATTAGTGTGTAAGAAGAATCGTTATTTTCCATAGTAACATCTTTTTTCCTTATTTTTGGGCGACTAAAGAATTTGTTTCACAATGAAGGAAACGGTATCATTGCATGGAAAAGAAAAGGCTTCAATGCCGTTTTTCATGGAAGAATTTACCGTGGCAAACACCTTTTCGTTAATTTTTTAACAGTAGGGAAGAGCATTATTTTTAAATGTTGCAGTGATTCACCATAATGATTGATAAAGATAAATTTGATGAATGGTACAACGAAATTGTTGAACTTGCTGACTTATGTGATAAAAGATACCCAATCAAGGGAATGAATATTTGGAAACCTTATGGATGGAAAATAATGCAAAATATAGATGCCATCATCAGACAAGAAATGGAGAAAACGGGGCATAAAGAAGTTTATTTTCCTTTACTTATCCCAGAAGGATTTTTTAAAAAGGAAGAAGAGCATATAAGAGGTTTTTCTTCAGAGGTATATTGGGTGACCCATGCTGGAAAAAATGAGCTTGAAGAAAAATTGCTTCTTCGACCTACATCTGAAACAGCTATGTATCCTATTTTTTCTCTTTGGATTAGGAGCCATGCAGATTTGCCATTAAAAATTTTCCAGATTGTGAATACTTTTCGCTATGAAACGAAAATGACAAAGGCGTTCATAAGGGTTAGAGAAATTCATTTTTTCGAAGCCCATACATGCCACACAGATTTTGAAGATGCTGAAAAACAAATAAAAGAAGATTTGGAGATTGCAAAAAGATTTTTCAGAAAGCTTTGCCTCCCATTTATAATTAGCAAGCGCCCTGAGTGGGATAAATTTGCGGGTGCATTTTACTCCATTGGTTTGGATGTTTTAATGCCCTCATTAAAAGCTTTACAAGTTGGCTCAATACATCAATATAAACAGAACTTCTCTAAACCTTTTGAAATAAAATATGAGGGAATAGATGGAAAGCACTATTATTGTCATCAAACAACATATGGAATGTCAGAAAGGGTGTTAGGAGCTATAGTAGGAATTCATGGAGATGAGAAGGGTATAAAACTTCCATCTTCTATTGCTCCTATTAAAGTTGTAATAATTCCTATTCTGTTTAAAGGCTGGGAAGAAAAAATAATGGATGAATGTAAAAAAGTAAAGGAAGAAATAGAAAAAATGGGTTTGTCATGCCATATAGATGACAGGGATAAAACGCCAGGGAGTAAATTTTATGATTGGGAATTAAAAGGGGTTCCATTGAGAATAGAGATTGGTCCAAAAGATATCGAAAATAATGTTGTAAGCATTGCAACAAGAGACGGAATTAAAAAGAGAATTGCAAGAAATGAACTTGAAAAAATAAAAGATGAACTTGCTGAATACGATGAAAGGTTGTATAGGAAAGCAGAGGAATTTCTAAGGCAGCACATTTATATAATGGAAAAACTGGAAAAGAAGGAAGGGATCATAGAAGTGCCATGGTGCGGAAAGGAAGAGTGTGGACTAAAAATGGAAGAAGAGTTGGATATGAAAAGCTTGGGAACTCCATTGCCGGGAAAGGAATGTGATAAAAACTGTCCAATTTGCGGGGGGAAAGCTACAACGTGGCTAAGATTGGCTAAGATTTATTAGGAATTTTTTCAATTTCTTTATTGTTCCAGATGTTTTTATTGTCTTATAACCTGCTTTATTTAGATAATCAATAACCTTTTCTTTATCAGTGTGTCTACATTTTACTATTCCATAATTATCTTTTGAAAAGGAAAGCTTCACAAATTTTAATTTTTTAACAAATTCAAAATTTTTATTAGGGGAAAAAAAGAGGATATATCGATGTCTTCCTACCTTGTCTTTGACAACCATTTATATTTCGCCAAATTCCTCCTGCAAATCTATAAATAACTCTCTGAGTAAATCTTCGAAAACAGTGTTTCTGTATTCTCTCATACCACTTTGCATTTGAGCTCTCGCAATGAATTCGCTTCCCTCTCTCAATATTTCTATTCTACAAAGACTCTCCTCAACCATAGTTCCCACTGTATATATATTTCATATTTAATTTTTTTGTATTATGTGAGAATTGGAGAATATTCAAATAAAAGCCAAAATGCTATTTGCAGATGCTGGTTTTGATTGTGAGGAGGAAAATATAGGAAGAAAGCTTTGGAATTATTTGATGATAAACTTTACAATTCTGTTTCCTTAAACTTCTTTTCTTCTTCCTTTAATCTTCTGTCCAATTTCTTTATCTCTTCTTCAAATTTTTAAGCTATGTAGCTATTTTCTTCCAGCTTTACTAAAAATATTCTCTGCCTAACTAAATCTCTTAACTCCCTTATTTCCTTTGGAGGAATCCATGATTTCGGAAGTAAATTTCCTCTTATTAAATCTGTCACTAAAATTTCATAGCCTTCTTTTACTAAAGCATCTACAATGTAGCTATAGTTTGTAGATGCTTCTATAGCTACTTTTACATTCTTTAGTCCATATATGTCCATCCATACCTGCATACAACATTTTACCGCCTCCTTCATGCTTATATGGAGGCGGGCTTTAACATGTCATCATTTTTCAAGGTTTTGAAAAATTTGTCCTCTATGCATCATAGCATTGAAATAAATAAAATAGTTGTCATTGTTTTTATTGCATGGGAGGAATTTACTGTAGCAACATCTATTTCATTTTAATTTTAAGATATCTACCTCTCCAAAATATTTTTAATATCTTTCCCTATACAGGGCTGTAATGATTGAAATTAAAAAAGTTAAAGAAGTGGAGGAGCAAGCTTTAAAAGAAATTGAAAAAGCGAAAAAAGAAGCTGATTGGATTTTAGCAAAAGCAAGAGAAAAAGGAAAGAAGAAGAGAGAAAAGATATTAAAGGAAGCAGAAAAAAAAGCTAATGAAATTTTGAAAAAAGCTGAGGAAGAAGCTAATGAAGAAGCTAAAAAAGTGGAAGAAGAAGGAAAAAAAGGAGCTGAAATTTTAAAGGAAAAAGTAAAAAATAAAATTGATAAGGTAGCAGAGGATATAGTGGAAAAAATCCTATGATAAAATGTTACTGCCAGCAGAAATGGCAAAAATAAACATTCTTTTACATAAAAGGGATAGTGAGAAGCTTGTAAAAGCTCTTCATGAAAGCGGACTTATGGAAATCAAAAGAGTAAGCAATAAGGAATTATGGGAAGCTAAATCTCATCCTGATGCTGGTGTTCTGGCAAGTTATGAATTAAGGCTAAGCAGAATAATTGAAATTTTGAAAAATTATTCTCCAAAGAAAAAAGGATTTAAGATAGGAAAGAAAATAGAAAAGAAAAGAATAAAGGAGAGAAGCTTAAAAGAAAAAATAAGAGATGCAGAAAAAATTTTAAATGAGTTAGAAGAAAGGGTTTTGGAGAATGAAAAAAGGATAAATGAAATTGAAGAGAAAATCGAAAGTTTAAAAGATAAAGAAGAAAAATTAAGATATCTTTTGCCTTTCAACATCAATTTAGAATGGCTTGGAAAAAGCAAATATGTAATAATAAAGTTTGGAATATCAACAGATTTGACAGCCTTACAAAATCGTGATTTTGTTTTTTATCATAGAAAGATTGGTAAGAAAAAAGAAAATCTATGGGTTGTTTTAATTGTTGCTCATGTAAGTCAGGAAGAAGAATTAAGAAAATTAAGGAATTTTGAGGAAATACAGATAGAGGGCAAAGGAAATGTAAAGGAAGCTTTAAAGAAAGTTAAGGAAGAAATAAAAATTCTTAAAGAAGAAAAAGAAAAATTGAGGAAAGAACTTGCACACCTTTATAAGGAAAAGAAGCTGGAATTATTTGCTATAAGGGAAGAAATTCAAATCGAAAAAGAGAGAAAAGATATTTTTAGATATTTCGGAGAAACAAATTATACCTTTTTAATTGAAGGATGGTGTTTAGCTAAGAATAAGGAAAGATTGAAGAAATTGGTTGAAAAGATTACAAATGGAAGTTGTCATGTTGAAATAAAAACAGCTAAAAGAAATCCAGATGTGCCACCAGTTCATTTAGAAAATCCAAAATGGGCAAAACCATTTGAAACTTTCTTGGAACTTTTTGCATTGCCAAAATATAATGAAATAAATCCAACAATATTCTTGGGCATTTCATTCATTATTTTCTTTGCTTTTATGCTCGGTGATGCTGGCTATGGCTTAGTAATTTTCTTATTATCTTTATTTGCTTATATCAAATTTAAGGAAAGTGAGTTTATAAGAAGATGGGCATTTTTAGGCATATGGCTTGGATTGGGAAATATAATCACCGGCTTCTTGTTTAATAGTTTTTTCGGAGATTTTATACCTCGCTTTATCTATGGTGATGAGAACAAAATGCTATATCATGCTAAAATTTTTGGAATTGAATTGCCTATTGATGCCATCCATAAACCCATCCTAATTTTATCAATAGCTTTGCTTCTTGGCTTAGCTCATTTAAATCTTGGATTTATATTAGGAGCTATACAGAATTGGAAGAGAGGACATAAAAAAGAGATAATAAAGGAGCAGGTTCCATGGTTTATGCTTGAGATTGGAGGAGGAATGCTAATAGGAGAAGCAATTCTGGAGCTATGGAGTCTGAATGTCCAGCTAAAAATCATTGCAATGATTTTTACAGCTATTGGCTTGATTGCTCTTTTCAAAAATAATGGCCCTTTAGGATTTTTTGAATTAACCGGCTTTTTGGGAGATTGGCTTTCATATGCAAGGTTGCTTGCTTTAGGTTTAGCAACAGCTGGAATGGCTCTTGCCTTTAATGTTGTTGCTGATTTACTTCCAGATATAATTCCATATGTTGGCATAATTTTGATGCCCTTGCTACTTATCATAGCACATTTTGCCAATCTCCTTATTCAATCTCTGGGGGCTGCTATCCATGCTTTACGCTTGCAATATGTTGAATTTTTCAATAGATTTTATGAAGGAGGTGGAAAGAAATTTATGCCATTCCGTATTAGGAGAAAATATACGGAGGAGATAAGATGAGAATGAAATGGAAAATATTGGGTGTGGTAGCCATGCTATTAATAGCAACACCATATGCAATGGCAGCAGAAGATGCAGAAGGAACAACAAAAACAAACATAATAATGGGCTGTTTGCTTGCAGTAGCAATAGCTGGAATAGCATCAGCCATAGGTTTAGCTTTAGCAGGAAGCTCCGCAGTTGCTGTGACAGCAGAAAAGCCTGAATTATTCGGTAAGCTACTTGTTCTGCAAGTATTGCCAATGACTCAATCAGTTTATGGATTGCTTACAGCAATTTTGCTTATGATGGGAGGCGGTCTCCTCGGAGGAACAGCAAAAGTTGATTTAAGCCAGACATGGATTGGCATCGCTGCCATATGGATAGGATTAACAGTAGGATTAACTGGGCTTTCTGCAATAAATCAAGGAATGGTAGCTTCTGCGAGCATAGCATCTGTAGGAAGAAATCCTGAAGTGGCAGCAAGGGGCATTATATTTACTGTGATGCCAGAAACAATAGCCATATTTGGATTGCTCGTAGCAATATTGCTTATGACTGGATTAGGTTTGCTATAAAATGTCGCTGGAAAAATTAATTCAGAGGATACAGGAAGAAGCAGAAAGGGAAAAGGAGGAGATAATTAGAAGGGCGGAGGAAAAAGCAAAAAAAATTGTAAAAGAGGCGGAGGAAAAAGCAAAAGAAGAGGCAGAGAAAATAATAGAAAAGGCAAAAAAAGAATCAGAAAGAATAAAAGAAAAAATTTTAGCATCTGCAAAGAGAAAGGCAAGAATGTATATTGCTGATGCAAAAGAAGAAATTATTAATGAATGCTATGAAAAAGTAAAGGAGAAATTAAAAAAATTGGATAGCAAAGAATACAAAAAAATCATTGAAAAAGAACTGAAAAAAGCTTTAAAAGAAATTAAGGAAGGATATGTAATGATTAGCAGGAAAGAAGATGAAGAAATTGCCAAAAAATATTCATTGGAAGTAAAAGGAAAAATTGACTGCTTGGGGGGCATGATTTTAAAAAGCAAAGATGGTAGCAAAGAAATAGATTTAACATTTGATTTCTCGCTGGAAAGAAAGAAAGATGAGATAAGAATAGAGATTGCAAGAAATCTATTTGGATAAAAATGATTGAAATAGTTATAATAATAGCTTTAATAGCTCTGATGGCAAGATTTCTCCCATCTCTTATTTTACTCTCCCAATTTTCATATCCGAATGCAAAGTTCAGTGCAATAGAAAATAAATTTCTTAAGGAAAAAGAGTTGACAAAACTGCTGGAATGCAAAAACTTGGAGGAGTTAAAAAATAATGTAATAAGTAGAGATTTTATCATAGAAGGAGAGAATGTAAAAGAAATGCAGGAAAGTATAGAGAAATCATTGATTAAACTTCTGCTTATGGCGAAAAAAGATTCTCCAAAGAAAGTAAGAGATTTTTATGATGCATATATGGAAAAAATAGATGCGGAAAAACTGAAAAGAGCAATAAGAAGTTTGCTAGAAGAAAAAGAAATAGAAGAAAAAGCATACAGTCAGAAAATAAAAAATATTATTGAGAAGCTTAAGAAGGCAGATAGAGAACAGGCTGAATTAATTCTGAAAGAATATGGCTATGAAATAGATTTTGAAAAAAGCGTTGAGGAAATTGAAAAAGAGATTGATAAAAAAGCAATAGAGAGATTGCTTTTAGCTGAGTTACCAAAAAATTGTAGAAAAGCAAGAGATAAATTTGTTGGTATTTTCATAGATATTTTAAACTTGAAAACAATATTTAGGGGAAAATATTATGGAATGGATATTGAAAAAATCTTATTAGATGGTGGATGGGAAATTTCAGAATGGCAAATTAAAGAACTACTCAAGCTTACCAGCATTCCAGAAATTATTTCTACGTTGGAAGGCGCAAGTTATTTTGCAAGCTTGAGACAAGCAATAACTGATTTTGAGAAAGAAGGAGTAATAGCTTTAGAAAGAGCTTTGGATAAACACTTGCTGAAAGTGGCAAATGAAATAGCAAATGAATTCACATTGAATATTGGACCAGGCATAAGATTTATAGTTGAAAAAGAGTTTGAAGCAAGGAATTTAATGGCAATAGTAAAAGCAGTTGGAGAAGGAATGCAAGAAGAAGCTAAAAAAGTGTTGGTGATGGAATGAAAATGGCTTTAATTGGTGATGAGGACACAATTGCACTGTTTAAGTTAGCTGGTATAACAAAAAGCTCTCCCAGCATAGAAGCTTTTGATGAATTTGTAAAAGATAAGGAGGTTACCATCCTTTTAATAACTTATGAACATGCAAAAAAAATTGAAGATAAAATTTATCAACACAGGCTTTTAAAAAATTTCCCAATTGTTGTTGAAATTCCGGGAAAGAAGAAAGTGGAAAAGGAAGATTCAATTAGAAAGATGATTGTTAGAGCTGTTGGAGTAGAAATAGAGGGATAGAAATGAAAGGAAAAATAATTAGTGTTGCTGGTCCCGTAGTAAAAGCAAAGGGAATGAAAGGGGCAAAAATGTATGATTTAGTTAAAGTCGGAGAAGAAAGACTTGTAGGAGAAATTATTGAGCTTAAAGAAGATAAAGCAACGATACAGGTTTATGAGGATACAACTGGATTAAAGCCTGGGGAAGAAGTTATAAATACTGGCATGCCCTTGGCTGTTGAGCTTGCTCCTGGTTTGCTTGCTTCTATTTATGATGGTATTCAAAGACCGTTGCCAAAAATTATGGATAAGGTTGGAGATTTTATACAGAGGGGTATAGAAATTAATGCCATAGATAGAAAGAAAAAATGGGAATTTATACCAACTGTTAAAGAAGGAGAAAAAGTTCAGAAAGGAGATATTTTGGGTGTTGTTAAAGAAACGCCAATTATTGAGCATCGTATAATGGTTCCATTAGATATAGAAAAAGGTGTTGTTGAAAGCATTGAAGAAGGAAAATTTACTGTTGAAGAAACAATAGCTACAATAAAAATAAATGGGGATAAAAAGGAAGTTTGCATGCTTCAAAAATGGCCCGTAAGAAAAGCTCGCCCATTCAAAGAAAAATTGCCTCCTATAGTTCCATTAATAACAGGGCAACGAGTCTTTGACACATTTTTCCCTATGGCAAAAGGAGGAACAGGTGCAATTCCAGGAGGCTTTGGAACAGGAAAAACTGTATCTCAGCATCAGTTGGCAAGATGGAGTGATGCAGACATAGTTGTTTATATTGGATGTGGAGAGCGTGGCAATGAAATGACGGAGGTGCTTAGAGATTTTCCAAAGTTAAAAGATCCTAAGACAGGACATCCATTAATGGAAAGAACAATACTCATAGCCAACACTTCTAACATGCCTGTAGCAGCAAGAGAAGCTTCCATATATACTGGAATAACATTAGCAGAATATTATAGAGATATGGGATACGACGTTGCTTTAATGGCTGACTCCACTTCAAGATGGGCTGAAGCTTTAAGAGAGATTTCTGGAAGGCTAGAAGAAATGCCTGGGGAAGAAGGATATCCTGCTTATTTAGCTTCACGCCTTGCAGAATTTTATGAAAGAGCGGGAAGAGTAAAGGTGCTCGGGAGTAAAGATAGAGAAGGTTCAATTTCTATTGTCGGAGCTGTCTCTCCACCAGGAGGAGATTTTTCTGAGCCGGTAACGCAGAATACGTTGCGTATAGTAAAAGTATTCTGGGCTTTAGACTCTGATTTAGCTGATAGGCGCCATTTCCCAGCTGTAAACTGGCTCCGCTCCTATTCCCTATATTTAGATAGAGTTAAAGAATGGTGGGAAAAGAATGTTGGAAAAGATTGGCTACAGTTGAGAAATGAGGCAATGGCGTTATTGCAAAAAGAAGAGGAATTGCAGGAAATTATAAGACTTGTTGGTCCAGATGCCTTACCGCCAGCAGATAGAGTTGTTTTAGAAGGCGCTCGTATAATAAGAGAAGATTTTCTACAGCAAAATGCATATCATGAAGTAGATACCTACTGTCCATATAAGAAACAATATGAGATGCTCAGAATCATGCTTAAATTCTATCATCTCATGAGGGAATGCATAGATAAGGGAGTTGAATTTGAAAAGTTGAGACAACTAAAAAGCAGGGAAGCAATAGCTAGGATGGCAACTGTACCAAATGAAGAATATGAAGAGAAATTCAAAGAAATAGAAAAAGAAATGGAGAAGGAATTTGAACAATTAATGAAGAAAAAGTAAGAAGAAAAATTTAATATCTCCTCATATTTTTTGATTGAGCAGGGGTAGCCAAGCCAGGTCAAAGGCGCAGGCTTGAGGGGCCTGTCCCGAAGGGGTTCGCGAGTTCGAATCTCGCCCCCTGCACTATTTATTTTCAGCAAAAGAAATTTAAAAACAATTAGAAAATGAGGAACCAAAATTTATAATGGAATGAATTGTTGTTATAGTAAATTTCTTTCATCAATATATCAATGATAACATTTCATTTGGTCCCAAACTATGAATTTAGCAGATAAATTATGGCAATAGAGGAGGCAAAATGTAGATAGATCGTGGTCTAAATGAATTGACTCGTTTGTACCTCGTAGAAAGTATAACTATTGTAGAATCATACCGTTGTGCTTGAATTCGCTGGAAAGAAAATCTTCATTTCATTTTAATAGGCTTTGTCTTAAATTTTTTATAATGTTTTTTATTTAAAGATTGGGGAGGTGAGAAATGAAGAAAATTTTGGCAATAGGAATAATGCTGTGTTTTATACTGCTAAACGTTAGCGTTGCACAAAAAGAAATGGCAGAGAAAACGATAAGTTTTGGTGTTGAGAAAAAAGCAGTGCCAATTGGCGGACCATTGAAAGCAGAGGCAAAGAAAATTGAAATGGCGTTGCCATTAGATATACAAGTAACAAGTGATGATGCAGATGAAAAATATCCAACATTAGCTACAGATAAGGCAGGAAATATGCTTATGGAATTTAGCTATGCAAAAAGCTTAGTGGAAATTGATTTAGCTTTTGCTTACTCTACTGACAATGGTAAAACATGGGAATTAGCTGGACCAGTGGATCCATTTGAAGGAGAAGCAGAATTGCAAACAGCTATTGATTTTTGTAGAGTTGAGGAAGGAAAAAGCTTAGCATATGGAACATTTGTAACAACAGCTGGAAATGGCGGAATAACTCCATTTATTGTATTTGAAGACATGAAAAATCCAGAAACATGGGTTATATACTATTTGGACTGGACCGATGATAATTTTTATGGCTTGGAAAGCATTGACATAGCATGTGATGAAGAAATAGAAGGAATGGACGAAGACTTTGTAATGACATATATAATGAGTTTCCCAGCATTTGATAATTGGCCAGAAGTACATTCAATTCCATTTATATTATTCCATCCAGAAGGTGATTCATACTGGTGCTATTGGTTCTACTATAACTATAGCTCGCATGTGAGAATAGATATTGATAGACCAATGGATATGATTTACCTTGTTTTCCAAACAACAAATGGGACAAATCAAGATGTTGTTTTAGAATTCGCTCCAGAAAGCGCATTGGGAGAATGGGGAGATGGAAAAGGAGAGATGGGATTGTTTAGAGTAGGAGGAAGTGCAGATGCAACAAATCCAGACGTCTCCGCAGATAACAACAACATTTATGTTGTCTGCCAAGTAAATGACAAAGGAAATGAAGATATTGTCTGCTTCTATTCAAATGATGGCGGAGATACATGGGGCATGAGTTATATTGCAAGTAGCAATGATGATGAGCTATATCCTGTTGTTGAAGCAAGCGGTAATAAAGCAACGTGCTTATTTTACAAGAATGGAGACTTATATGTTGCAACAACAGAGGATGGGGGAGCAACTTGGAGTGTATTGGGCATAGTGAATGATGTTGAAGGAAATGTTATAGGAGAGTATGCATTTGCTGATATTTCTGCTGGCTATGCTGTATGGATGGATAATAGAAACGGAAATGCAGACATATTCTTTGACCAAGCTACAGCAGTACCAATTTTAACTATTGATATAACTGGTGGATTCGGAGTAACGATAACAATTTCAAACGTTGGAACAGCAGATGCAAAGAATTTGAACGTAGCTGTTGATATATCTGGCTTAGTATTTATAGGCAAAAGCAAAGAGATTAGCATAGATGAAATAAAAGCTGGAGAGAGTGTATCATTAAAAATGATTACTTTTGGATTGGGTCCAGTAACAATAAAAGTAACTGCAGATGGCACTACCAAAGAAGCAAGTGGATTTATGCTTGGTCCTCTTGTCCTCCTTTAATTTTTATTTTTTTAGTCAAAAATCAATGAAAGAGAAATGTTACTATAGTAATTTTTCTTTTTCTTCATGATAATAGCATAATGTTGGCAATTAATTTTATCATTTGATCGATAAATTAGAATTCATTAAAATTAATGGTTTGGGAATGTTGTTATGCAAGATTCTTTATGCAATAAATTAGCATTGATGGACTATTTCTTTCATTTTATTCATCAAACCTCAATAATCTTGTTAGTCAAAAAAATAGAAAGGAAGAATTAATCCCTGATTTCATAGAATTTATAGCTATCCATGCTAATTTCATGTGGCAGTACAATTGGCACTACTGTATAATTTAATGGTATTGGAGCAATAAATGAAAGATTCGCATCAACTGTGATCCCTGCTTTTTCATATCCTGGTGGCAAGGTATAGCTTACAGTTGTTGATACAAAAGCTACACCAATAACTACAAAAGCTGTTGCAAAAGTTATCAGCTTTTCCATAAAAATTTAAATGTTATACTTATTTAAAAATTGTGAAAATAAAGTTCTACGGTAAATTGAGAGAAATGTTTGGAGAAGAATTGGAAATAGAAGATGAAATAGAAAGTATTGAAGAACTTGCCAATTTTTTAATGAAAAAAGACGCAAGAATAAAAAATTTGAAGGAGCATCTTATTTTTTCCAGAGAAAATAAACAAATTTCATTAAAAGAAAAAATAGTGAAAGGAGATGAAATTTCTGTTTTTCTTCCCCCTACAGGCGGTTAAATCACAACCACAAAGAGCCAATCTATAGCTACAGGTTCTTCAAAGTCTATTGCAGCGCCAGCCACCATCAATGCGTATATTCCTCTTTTAAGTTCAGTATCCCAGTTCCATCCATCACTTTTTTCCATATCCCAATGATTATTTACAATATCCTTATTTCTTACATCATATAATGCAAAATATACAGCAATAATATTATCGCTTCCTTCTGCCTTTACTTTTAATGAATAAGAGCCAATTAAAATTACTGAGCTTCTTAATGGAAAAATTTCTTCTCCTTTGAAATATAAGCCAGGAGAGGGATTTGTGATTTTTATCCATGAATCATTTTTTGCAGAGCTATATGGTAATGAAATCATTGCTATTAAACACAGCACAACAAACCATTTTTTCATAATAATTAAATTGGAGGAACTAAATAACCTTTTTTAATTTACCTATTTTTGAGAAATATAAAAGTTCATCACTAATTGCATATACTTCATATTCATCAACATTTTCTCTTTGCAATATTGGGGAAAGATAATCTGCAGGCTCCGCAGAGCTTACATCTATACCAGTTGCTAATGGGCTTAAGGCAGGCATAACAATAATTTTTTTGCTAGCTAAGAAACAAGGAAGTTTAACAATTGCTCCTACTTTATCTCTTAAGTGTAAGGAAGGATGTTCATGAGCCATAATAATTCTTTTTGCCTCCGTTTCCTTATGTCCATGAACTATTTTAATTCCTTTTATTTCATACTCGTTATAGATAGGAATCCCCAATTTTCCTGCAATAGTGCGTAAAAAATTGTCATGATTTCCCCTTATTAGCAAAACTTCCACCATTTCATTTAAAAATTGTAAAATCTCCGTTGCTTCGTTCCACTCTTGTCTTAAATTTTTTCCAAATTCATGCTTAAAATCACCATTTATAATGATTGTTTTTGGCTCATAAGTTTCAATAATATCATTTAATCTTTTCTTTAAAATTTCTTTCTGGTATTTTGGAATCATTGCTCCTTCTCTTTGTAAAACACCTTCATATCCAATATGTAAATCAGCAACAATGGCAACGTTGCTAACTAAAACAGCATATTTGCTTGTAATTTTTACTCCATTTATATTTACTTCATGCATTTTATCAATTCCATAACTTCTCTATGCATTTCTTTTATCATTTCTTTTCTATCTTCCATAAGAACAACATCAGTTGCTCCAATAACAACTATATTAAATGAAAATGGAGATGGTAATGGATTATAAGTAATTTTAACTTCAATCTCTCCTTTTTCTACTTTTTTAACGTATTTTATTGCATTCTCAATATCCATTGAATCTTCCATTATCTCCCTGTAAGTTTCTTTTAATGCAGGAAATTCTGGGTCAATCTCATTCACCACCTTAAAAAGTATAGATGCGTTTCTCTGCTGTTTCTCAACACTCATCTCATGCCCTAGATAATTTTTCAATATGAGTAAGCTCCTTGTTGCAACATGGCGGAAGCGCCTCTTCAAAATTTCTGTATTCTTCAATGCGTTTTTTAAATCATCTATCATATTTTTTGTTGTAAAGAGTTTTTTAATGTCCTCCTCTTCTATCTCTCTTTTCCAGCTTGGGTACATGATAGCAAAACCATTGTCAGTAATAGCTATTCTTACATTTAATCCATATTTTTTTGTTATGCGATAGGCAAATATTCTTGATAAAGCTTCATTCGCTTTCCTTCCAACAAGAGTATGAAAAACCAAGTATCTATAACCATCTTTTTCAAAAATTTCAACAACTATTTTCTTATGATTTGGTACTTCAAAATGCATTTGTTCCAAGAAATAATTTTCTATTGCTTTTGCTGTTTTTTCATCTATTTTATAATTTTTAACCAGATATTTAACAACATTCCTCCCTTCCTTAAGCATCTTTTCCATTTTTGCTCTAAATTTGCTTATTTCCATTGCTAAATCAAAACTTAATGGTAATTGTTCAGAAAACCATGAAGGGATAGTTGGTGAGGAATCTGGACGTGGAATAACAAAAATATTCATATCTCTCGAACCAACATATTCATATGTATTTCCAGCTAAAACAAATATATCCCCTTTCTTTAATCTCTCTGCAAAAGGTTCTTCAACTTTCCCAACAAATTTCCAATCTGTAGTATATACTTTTATTGCAACTTCATCTGGAATTGTTCCCGTATTTAAATAATAAATTGGTCTAACCATTTTCCCTCTTCTTCCAAAAATCTCTTCATCCTCATCAAACCATATTTTACCATATACTTTTCTATCCTCAAGCTCTTCATACTCTCCAGCCAGATAATGTAGCAGCTTTAACAGATCTCTTTTTGGCAGATTTCTATAAGGATAAGCTCTTCTTATTAATTTTAAAGCTTCATCAACTCTCCATTTCTTTTCTATTGCCATTCCTACAATATGTTGAGCTAACACATCTAAAGCATTTTCTGGAATCTTTATTTTATCCAGCTTGCCCTTCCTTGCTTCATTTGCTAAAACAACACATTCTACTAAATCATCTCTATCTAAAACAATGATCCTTCCTTTGGATACTTCATGCAAGAAATGTCCACTTCTTCCTATCCTTTGCAAAGCTCTAGTAACACTTTTTGGTGAGCCAAGCAAAACAACCAAGTCAATATAACCAATGTCTATACCTAATTCCAAGCTTGTTGAGGAGACAACGCATTTTAGTTCGCCATTTTTGAGTCTTTCTTCTACACTAAGCCTAACGTCTCTAGATAATGAACCATGATGAGCTTCTATTTTCCCTTCCAAATCTTTAAATCTACTTTTTAAGTGAAATACAACTCTTTCTGTTGCACTTCTTGTATTCGTAAATATGAGAGTTGTTCTATGTTCTTTTATAAGTTTATAAAGAAGTTTGTACAACTCATTTGATAGCTCATTTGATGGAGTATATATCAAATCATCTACAGGAGAAATTACCTCTAAATCCATTTTTTTGATGAAGCTTACATCTACAATCAAACAGCTTCTTCCTTCTCCAACCAAAAATTTTGCAATTTCTTTCATTGGATGAATTGTTGCAGATAAACCAATTCTTATTGGCTCTTTTTCCATATTATAAACGAGTCTTTCTAATGATAAGGAAAGATGAGCACCTCTTTTATTATCTGCTAATGCATGAATTTCATCTACAATTATCCATTTTATTCTTTTAAGCTTTTGAGAAAAACGAGGAGCATTTAATATTATTGCCAAGCTTTCTGGAGTTGTTATTAAAATGTGAGGAGTTTTTCTAATTTGCTTCTGCCTTTCATTTGGTGTTGTATCTCCTGTTCTAACAGCTATCCTTATTTTCTCCTTTATATCAAATTTGCTATAAATCTCCTTTAATGGCTCTTTAAGATTTCTTTCAATATCATTATTTAAAGCCTTTAATGGAGAAACATATAAAACATATATTCTATCCTCAAGCTCTCCTTTTTTGGCTAAAAGCAAAAGTTCATTAATTGCTGCAAGAAAAGCAGCAAAGGTTTTTCCAGAGCCAGTTGGAGAAGAAATAAGTATGTTGTTTCCATTATGAATTTCCATTACAGCATATCTCTGGGGAGGAGTAAATTTACCAAATTTTTCTTTAAACCACTGCCTAATCTCAGGCACTAATATTTTGAATATTTCTTCGTCACTATACTCTCTGCTTGCATATCTAATCATTTTTTAAAATAGCAAGGCAAAGAATTTAAATTTTGCTAACAGAAAAGCTTGGATTATTGAAAAGAAATAGCTATCATTGATATATTGCATAGAAGAAAATTCACTCAGCAATACCTTTCCATAAATAGAACGAGATTTGCTATGACATAATTCATCTCATTATTAATTTTTCAGGACTCCACAGGTTCTCAAAATTAACGAAAAGATAATTATGATAGTTCTCTTTGCAATGGCAAATGCAATCAATTTTTCATTATTCTATCTTAATTTCCAAAAACCTTTTTTTCAACAAAAATAGGGGTTCGTCGAATAAATGGATGACTTATTGCCATTGGCTATTATCACATGGGAGATATGCCATAACAACCTTCCTTTTCACTTTATTTTTTTCATCAATCTCACAAAAACAATAAAAATAAAGGGAAAAGGTTAGAGTGAGGAATCAACTGGCTCTGGCTCTGTCCAGTGCGCTGGGCTGTAAATGATGAGCATTGGGTCTCCATAGATTACTTGGTCGCTATCCAAGCTTAATGCAAAGCCACCGTACACGCTCGTTGGATCAAGTGTTGTAAAGTCTCTTTCAAATCTCCAGTAGATTTCGCTGAATGCAATTCCTATTGGTTTTCCTTCCACTAAGCATCCCTTAAAGAACTGTATATCATAGATTTCACAATGTGGTGATAAGCCTGTATTTGCATTTCCATAGCCTGCAACGCTTCCATGCTCAAGATATATTTCTGGGCCAAAGTGTGCAAATGTTGTACAACTCATCCATGCAACAAATGTGCTGTGGAAGTTTTGCCAGTAATAATCGCACCACTTAAAGTGCATTACATTGTATTGGCGAGGTGGTTCTACTTCATACCATGTAAATCCTCCGCTTCTTGGTGTCTTACCTTGCCAGTATGAATAGCCACGCCATCCATCCATCTTTATTCCTGCCCACTTTGGATGATAGCTTACTCCGCTTCCTCCTGTTCCGTGTCCGCTATAATAATACAATGATGTTCCCTTGTTTTGCTCAACAAGTAAGTTATCCCATATGCAGTGTCCACGATATTCTCTGCCATAAAGCTGGAAGAATTGTGCCACATATCTGGATGTATAAGCTGCATATCTCTTTCCATCATTTCCTGTAGCCTGATTGCCATCTTGGAAGTTCATTAATGAAGATGTTGTCAAATTCCTATATGGATTTGCAAATATTATTGCTGGATACAATATGCTTCTTGCAATCTCAGCAGCCATTTCTCCAGGTGTCTTTCCTATGAATTGACCAGCTGTTGATTCATTTCCAAACAATGCATGATGAACTGTAAATCTAATGTCTGTCTTTGGTGCAACAAATCCGTATGCTTCCATTATACCATTTATGTTTAATCCCAAGCTACTTACATAATTATACACTCCCTCAACAATTCTTCTGAACCATCTTAGCTCTGCATCTAAGCCAATAGGCGGAATCTCTCCTTCCTTAATGTAATCCATTATTGGTTTCGATGCCATTGGAAGGTGTCCTATTGAACGACATCCATGATAGTAATCGCCAGCATAGAACATCCACTGATGCGCTACATTACCCCAGTGATATGCTTCACCCATCTCTCCTATTCTCACCACAGGAGCACCATGATATGCTGCCAGATAAGCAGCTGGAGCAAAGTAGCCATCACCAGTTGCAAATGATGTAACTGTAATGTATGTGTAATCCTGGCTTCTCAACT
>JAPDJT010000031.1 GCA_029258955.1 Thermoplasmatota archaeon | reverse complement strand
TTCTAATTACTTTTATCTCAGCCCCTTTAACTATTCCCATATCCATTAATCTTTTTTGTTTTGTTTCTATTTTAATTATTCTGCCTTCTTCCCCTGGTTCCATCTCGCTTAATCTTTTTTCCATCTGAAGATGAATCGCAATACTATTAAAAAATTTTTCGGCTAATAAAAAAAATTTTTACTGTCCTAAATTTTCACAATCGTAATTTATTTAAAGTCATTTCAATAAGCAGATAGAATGAAGAATGTTTATTTGTTTGAAGAGGGAAGTAAAGAAATGAAGGACTTGCTTGGAAATAAAGGCGCCCAGTTATGTGAGATGACAAAAATTGGAGTGCCTGTTCCTCCTGGTTTTGTTATCTCTACTAATGCTTGCAAGGAGTATTTTAAGCGAGGAGAAATCTGGAATGGGTTAAAGGATGAGATTCTTTCTGCGTTGGAAAAATTGGAAGAAAAAACGGGGAAGAAATTTGGAAGCAAAGAAAATCCTTTGCTTGTTTCTGTAAGGAGTGGTGCTCCAGTTTCAATGCCTGGAATGATGGATACTATCCTAAATTTAGGTATCGATGATGAAATCGTCGCTAGTTTGGCAAAAATAAATGAGAGATTTGCATATGATACATATAGGAGATTTTTGCAAATGTTTGGAAGTATAGTTATGGGCATAGATGAAAAGAAATTTGATGAAATTCTCGAAAAAAAGAAGGCTGAAGAAGGAGTTAAAAGAGATAATGAACTTTCTACAGAAGCTTTAAAAGAAATTGTTGAAGAATACAGAAAGCTTTATGATGTTCCAGCTCCTCAACAACAGTTATTCATGGCAGTTGAAGCTGTTTTCAAATCATGGAATAATGAACGGGCTATTCATTACAGAAGACTAAAAAATTTGCCAGATGATCTGGGAACAGGAGTTGTTATCCAAGCAATGGTTTTTGGAAATTTAGGTGATGATAGCTTGACAGGAGTAGCTTTTACAAGAAATCCAGCAAATGGGCAAAAAAAGCTTTTTGGAGAATTTCTCATAAATGCTCAAGGAGAAGATATTGTATCTGGAAAAAGAACACCTATGCCAATAGATGAACTCAAGAAAATTTATCCAGAAATTTATGAAGAATTACAGAAAGTTGCAGAAAAGTTGGAAAGGCATTACAGGGATATGCAGGATATAGAATTTACAGTAGAAAAAGGAAAACTCTATATCTTGCAGACAAGAACAGGAAAGAGAACAGGAAAGGCAGCAGTAAAAATAGCTGTAGATATGGTTAAGGAGGGAATAATAAGCAAAGAAGAGGCTTTATTAAGGATAGATGCAAATTCATTGCAACAACTTTTACATAAGCAAA
Organism: Thermoplasmatota archaeon; assembly: GCA_029258955.1. Classification (GTDB taxonomy): domain Archaea; phylum Thermoplasmatota; class E2; order UBA202; family JdFR-43; genus JAPDJP01. Next base: position 22,338 of record JAPDJT010000031.1, on the reverse strand, counting down.
TTAAGGAAGATAAAAGCCTAAAAGTTATTGCAAAAGGCTTGCCAGCGTCTCCTGGTGCAGCAGTTGGAAAAGTCTGCTTTTCCCCAAAGAAAGCAGCTGAAATTGGGGATGAGGAGAAAATTATTTTGGTCAGAGAGGAGACAACACCTGATGATATCCATGGTGTAGTAAAATCTCAAGGAGTACTTACTGCAAGAGGTGGAATTACATCTCATGCTGCTGTTGTAAGTAGGGGACTGGGTATACCATGCATTGTTGGGTGTAGTGAGATAAAAATAAATGAGAAAGAAGGCTTTATGGAAATAGAAGAATTAACTATAAAGGAAGGGGAAGAAATAACAATAGATGGAACAACCGGAAGAGTTATATATGGCAAAGCTGAGTTAATTGAAGCTGAATTTACTGATGAGCTAAAGGAGTTATTAAACTGGGCAGATGAATATAGAAAGCTTAAGGTATATGCAAATGCTGATTTTGCTAAGGATGCAGAAAAAGCTGTTTATTTTGGCGCAGAAGGGATTGGACTTTGTAGGACAGAACATATGTTTTTGGGAGAGAGATTGCCAATTGTGAGGAAAATATTCTTAGAAAAGGAGAAGAGGAAAGAAGCTTTAAAAGAGCTCCTTGATTTGCAAAAGAAGGATTTCTTTGATTTATTTAAAGTTATGAATGGCAAACCGGTCATAATTAGGCTTCTTGATGCTCCACTCCACGAATTCTTGCCAAGTTATGATGAACTGCTTGAGAAAAAAATAAAAGGAGAAATGAATGAAATGGAAAGAAGAATTTTTGAAGAGCTCGGAGAGCTTAGGGAAGTAAATCCAATGCTTGGATTTAGAGGAGTAAGGCTTGCCATTTTACATCCAGAAATTTATAGAATGCAAACAAGAGCAATAATTGAAGCAGCATTAATGGTAGAAGAAAAAGGCTATAAAGCCATGCCAATGATTGAAATCCCAATTGTAAGTGATGTAAATGAATTAGTAGTTATAAAGAAAGAAATTGAAGATGAGATAAGAAAAGTATTTGAGGAAAAAGGAAAGAAAATAGAGTATAAGATTGGGGCAATGTTTGAATTGCCTCGTGCCTGCCTGACTGCAGATGAAATTGCAATGCACATTGATTTCATTTCATTTGGAACAAATGATTTAACGCAAACAACCTTTGGATATAGCAGAGATGATGCTGAAAAGCAATTTTTGGATTATTATATAGAGCATAAAATTTTACCTAAGAATCCATTTCAAAGCATAGATGAAAAAGGAGTTGGAGAGCTTATCAAAATAGCTGTTGAAAAAGCCAGAAAAGTCAATAAAAATATAGAAATAGGAATATGTGGTGAGCAGGCAGGAGAAGCAAACACAGTAAAATTCTGCTACAAGGCAGGATTAGATTCAGTAAGCTGTTCCCCTTATAGAATTGTAATTGCTAGAGTTGCATCTGCTCAGGCAGTGCTTGAATCCGAATAAATAATGGAGGATTCGTCGAAAAATAGAGTAAATTGGATTGTTGTTATGGCATATCTATGGTAATAGCCAATGGCAATCCTTTATTTATTCAAAAGATCTCTAGATCGATTAAAATGAAAAATGGGTGTATTTCATTGTTGCATGAAGAAAAATTGCAATAACAATATCTTATTCCATTTATTTGCATTGGAAAAAATCGATATCCTTATAAAGGGTATAAAAATATATCTTCGGAGGGGATAGGGAATGAAAAGTTGGATACCAGGAGTGGTTGGATTGGGCATACTGATAATCTTTATAGGCATAGTATATGGCATTGAGAAGCCAGAGAAAGCAGATACAGCATTGGAAGTAAGAGATTTTGGAGTGTTTTTAACGGGTATAGGATTGCTAATTGGTGCATTGATTGACACAGAGGAAGACAAATTTGTGCGCTTCGGAATGCTATTGGCTGCAGCAATAATAATAGGATTGCTTTGGGGATATCTAATATCCTACGGCTATAGTTAAGCCCTTCTCTTTCCTTATATCTTTTTATTCATTTTTCTAAAACCTTTTTTATCTATAATCCCAATTTCTATTTCTCCGGGTTTTCCTTTTCTAACTAGTTTTATAGCTTCTATACCCATATTAATTGCTTCCCTCATTTTCATTCCTTCTTTATAATTTTTCTCAAAATATTCTATCGCCAAATCTCTTCCTTCTCCTTCTGCAGTTGCTTTATATTCCATCATAGCTCCAGAAGGATCTGTTGCAAACAATCTCGCTCCAGTATCATCTACTCCTCCAATAAGCAAAGCTGTTCCAAATGGACGAACTCCTCCATATTGTGTATAAGTTTGCTTGAAATCGCATATACGGCGAGCTAAAGTTTTTACTTGAATTGGCTGGTCAAAAGTAAGCCTGTTTATTTGAGCTTCTAATCTTGCTCTCTCTACCAATGCTCTTGCATCTGCTACTAAGCCAGAAGTTGCGCATCCAATGTGCTCATCTATTTTAAAAATTTTTTCAATTGATGATGGCTCTATTAAGCGGGAAGTAATGCGTTTATCTACAATTAAAGCAACCCCATTTTTGAATTTTATACCTACAGTTGTAGTGCCACGCTTTACAGCTTCTCTTGCATATTCTACTTGAAATAATCTACCATCTGGAGAGAATACAGTAATTTCCCAATCATATGCTGTTCGTGGAATCATGTCTGCATATGAAAATAGATTAATTATTAAATTTTTCTGAAAGAAAGAGAGATAAATAAATGAAAAATGGCTGTATTAGTATTATTGAAAAAATATTACCGTAGCAACTATTTTTCGGTATTTTTCAAGAATTGAATAAATGTAAAAGATAGTTATCGATATCTATTATTGCATGGAGGAATTTATAGTAACAACTCCCATTTCATTGATTTTATCTGAAAATGTGAATTGAATAAATGAAAAAAGTACTATAATGTTTTTCTTCTGGATAGCCCAGTAACAACCATCTCATTTTATTTAAGATTATGAGACTTTATACACCAATTAAAATCCTAAGTAAATCTCTTAATCCAGGAGATAAACCTAAAAATAAAATAAAGAATTTTATTGTATTCTTCAAATTCATTTTTAAATCATCTATTACATATATTATGCCCAAGATAACAAAAAGTTTTAGCAATGGATAACCAATTCCATGAAATCTCTTCATTAAAAATTCTGGCAATGGGTGCTTTTCTCCATACTCAATTTTGAAGTTAAGTGGATTTACAACAGCAAAATATGTTGTTAGTCCATCTAACATATGGCTAAATACAAGCAAAGCATTCATTTTATTATGTAAAATTTCATATATTTCATATGAGTAACCAATGATGTATAGGAGAAAAGATATAATAAAAGCAAGGAAAGGAGCTATTAATATTTCTGGCAAAAAGTTGGCATTTCCTAAGGAAAAATAAATGAAAATGAAAAAAGCAGATGAAAAAGTTAATAAACCAAAAGATAGCATAGATGCATTATAATCCTTTTTTTCCTGCTTATAATACACATAAAAAGCAAAAAGGGAAAACAAGGCAAAGATAATTGGATGAATGTTATATCTGCAGTATTTAGTAAAAATGAAAATGTAGAGTAGAGTATAGCCAATATCTTTTAAAGCTAAACTATATGCAAAAGTCTTTGCATCCTTAAATTTTAGCCCATATAAAATAGAAAGGAAAAAGAAAATTCCTATTTGTATATAAATGACCGGAGAAATAAAAAAGTAGGCAAGAGGTTTCTGAAAAATACCAGCATCTTCAAGAACTCTTGCAAAAGAACCATATAAAAGGAAGGGCAAGGAGCATAGAATGAATTTTAAATCAACTTTTATACTATATTTTTCAAAGAAAAGATAAAGAAGATATATAAATAAAACAAGAAAAGCTCCATATACAATTTCTGAAACTATTGTATATCCTTCATATGCTTTTACTCCATGATATTCTACAGGATGCCCGACAGCATCTGCAACAACTGGACCAATAAAATATTTCCATAAAAATCTGTCATAAACAATATTTGGAAATAATACTAAGCATATGAGAAAAATTATGATGATTGCAAGTGTAACATATCTGAGCTTCATTTATATGGTAAAGCATGAAATATTTTAAATTTTGCAATTTTTATTTTCAGCATGAATATTGACGAATTGTTAAATAAATTAAAAGATGGTAAAATAAGTGTTGAAGAAGCGAAAGAACATCTTAAAATGTTGCCTTTTCATGATTTAGGATTTGCAAAAATTGATTTTCACAGGAGGTTAAGAAAAGGAATTCCAGAAGTAATTTATGCTCCAGGAAAGACAAAGGAACAAATTAAAAGAATAGTTATGGAAATGAAAGATAAGGAAAAAGTTTTTATTACAAGAGCATCAGAAGAAATTTATGAAGAACTAAAAAACATAGAAAATTGCAGATTTTATAAGGAATGCAACTTAATTGTCATAGGAAAAAAAGAAATAAAGAATAGAAATGGCTATATCCTTGTTGTTTCTGCTGGAAGTAGTGATTTGCCAGTGGCAGAGGAGGCTGCTGTAACTGCAGAAGAGCTTGGTAATAGAGTAAGAAAAATTTATGATATTGGAGTAGCTGGGGTTCATAGGGTGATAAATTATATGGAAGAAATAAGTAAGGCAAATGTTGTAATAGCTGTAGCTGGCATGGATGGAATTTTGCCCACAATCATATCCAACTTTACTTCTGCTCCAATTATAGCTGTGCCAACAAGCATTGGATATGGAACTGGAATGAATGGGTTAGCTGCTTTAATGGCAATGCTTAATAGTTGCTCCCCAGGAATTGCAGTTGTCAATATAGACAATGGATTTGGAGCTGGAGTTGTTGCCCATCTTATAAATGAAAAGATAAATAGTCAATAAGCTCTGAAAAAATCAATTAGAATGAATTAGACATGTTATAGCAAATTTCTATGCAATGTAACTATTTTTCATTATATCCAACTAACCTTTTCACGGAGTTGTTAAAAAATAAACGAATTGGATGTCGTCATAGTAGCTCGCTCCTAATGCAATAGTGGTAATGACAAACCTTTTCATTATAAAACCTCTTTTTCACCAAAAATATAAGTAGGGCTTTGTAATGCTCATTTTATGAAAATTGCAGTTGAAAACTTAAATAGCATACCAGTTGAAAAGCAAAAGATTGAGATTGTTGAAAGAAAAGGAGTTGGACATCCCGATTCCATAGCAGATGGGCTGGCGGAGAGTGTTTCAAGAGCATTGTGCAGGGAATATTTGCAAAATTTTGGCTATATTTTGCATCACAATACTGATGAATGTCAAATTGTAGGAGGACAAAGCCAGCCCCAATTTGGAGGAGGCGTCATTATCGAACCAGCCTATATTTTGCTTGTAGGAAGAGCAACTGCCATGTTTGGAGAGAAAAGAATGCCAATAAGAGCTATAGCTGTTAGGGCAGCACATGAGTATCTGGAAAAGAATTTCAGAAATTTAAATGCAGACACAGATGTTATTATTGATTGTAAAATATGGGAAGGAAGTCAAGATTTAAAGAGTGTCTATGATCCTCGTCGTAAATTAGCTAATGACACATCAGTTGGTGCAGGATATGCTCCTCTATCTGAGACTGAAAGATTAACTTTGCAGATGGAAAGATATATAAATATAAATTTAAGGAGTAGCCATCCTGAGCTTGGAGAAGATGTTAAAGTTATGAGTTGTAGGATAGAAAATAAAATAGATATAACTGTCGCCATAGCCATGGTTGGAAAGCATATTCCTGATGCAGACCATTATATAAGCGTAAAAGAAGAAATTGCAGAAGATTTATTGGACTTTGCAAAAAGATTTACAGATAAAGATGTTAGCCTGGCTATAAACACCGCAGATGATTATGAAAAAGGAGTATATTATTTGACAGTAACTGGCTTATCAATGGAAAATGGAGATGATGGCTCGGTAGGAAGAGGAAATAGAATAAACGGTCTCATTACTCCAAATCGCCCAGTTTCTATGGAAGCTGCAGCAGGGAAAAATCCAGTTACTCATGTAGGAAAGCTTTATAATATAACAGCAACAAGAATTGCAAATGATGTAGTAAAAACATACGATGTTGAAGAAGCTTATGTAAAAATGCTTTCCCAAATAGGAAGACCAATATCAGATCCATTAGTTGTTGGAATAAGCATTGTAGGAGGAAAAGTAGATTCTGGAGTAGAAGAAATTGTAAAAGAGCACTTAGAAAATATAGGAAAGATAAAGGAGGAAATTCTGGCAGGAAAAATCAATGTATTTTAAATTTAGTCAAGAAATCATCCAATATTTCTCTTAGCTCTTTTTCTGTATCTTTTCCTACACCATATTTTACTCTTACAACTGGCTTATTTACATTTATAATTCTTGCCAGATTTATTGGTGTAGCGGCAACAACAGCGTCGCAATCAGCAGAGTTTATTGTTTCTTCAAGCTCCTTTATTTGCTTTTCTCCATAACCCATAGCTGGAAGTATTTTATCCAAATGAGGGTATTTTTCAAAAGTTTCTTTAATTGAACCTACAGCATATTTCTTTGCTTCAATTATAATGGCATTATTTTGCTGGGCTGCAATTGTTCCTGCGCCATATGGCATTTCTCCGTGGGTTAGTGTTGGACCATCTTCTATTACAAGGACTCTCTTTCCTCTTATATCTCCCTCAACATGAATTGGTGATGTTGCCTTTATTATCCTTGCATTTGGATTTACTTTTTTCACATTCTCTTCAACTGTCTTTATATCCTCCTCCTTTGCGGTATCAACCTTATTTATTACAACTACGTCTGCCATTCTTAAATTGATTTCTCCTGGATAATATTTTAATTCATGTCCTGCTCTATGAGGATCTGCTATTGTAAAATGCAAATCAGGCTTGTAAAATGGGTAGTCATTGTTTCCTCCGTCCCATATTATTACATCTGCTTCTTTTTCAGCATTCCTTAAAATTTCTTCATAATCCACACCTGCATAAACAATGCCTCCCATATCTATATATGGCTCATATTCCTCCCTTTCCTCGATAGTGCATTTATGCTTGTCCAAATCTTCGTAACTTGCAAATCTCTGGCATTTTTGCTTTGCCAAATCTCCATAGGGCATTGGATGGCGGACAGCTACAACCTTGCATTTCTCCGCCAGTATTTCAAAAATTTTTCTTGAAAATTGCGATTTGCCACAACCAGTTCTTACAGCACATACTGCAATGACTGGTTTATTTGATTTAAGCATAGTATGGCGGGGGCTGAGCAATTTAAAATCTGCTCCAGCAACATTTGCAATAGCGGAGCGAGACATAACATATTCATATGAAACATCACTATATGAAAAAACAACTTCATCAACCTCATATTTTTCAATCAATTCTGGCAATTTCTCTTCATCATAAATTGGAATTCCATCTGGATACAATCTTCCAGCAAGCTCTGCAGGATATTTTCTTCCTGCAATATTTGGGATTTGTGTGGCGGTGAAGGCAACAACTTCATATTCTTCATTATCTCTAAAGAAAACATTAAAATTGTGAAAATCTCTCCCAGCAGCGCCCATTATGATTACTTTTTTTCTCATGTTTGGGAAATGCTCGTCATTTTTTATATCTTTCTAACTCATTTTTAATACCATTTAATTTTTCTAATGGAATGATTGCCAATATTTTTTTATAACTTTTACACAACTTAGCCAAGTTTTCAGCCATTCTTCTTTCTCTTATATCCTCAATTTTTCTAAAAGATTTTATTGAATTTATTTCTTTATCCCATTCAAAAACAAATTCTTCCGCATTTTTTGCCTTAAAATCTTTCTTCGCCAATCTTTTTATTTTGCGAGAATGTCTTATTAAGGCAAAAATAGAAACATTTTGAGTTAATAGCTCGGCATATTCATTGTCATCTATGTCTATAGGGCATAATGGTAAATTATTATCTTTAGCAATTTTATGTGCCATTTTTATATCAGAAGGAGGAATTACAACTTTACCATATTTAGAAAGATGCATTAAATAGTATTGATGCTGTAAAGATAATTCAAAATCTTCTTGCTCATTAACTTTTTCAATCATTTCCACATCTTCTGGAGCTATTCCTATGGCTATGCAATCTGGATTTATTTTTTTAAATGCTTCTTCCACCTTTTTTTCCTCTCCAGCGAGTCCATGTATTACAGGAAGTAGATATACTTTGCTTTTTTTAACGTGCATCTCTTCCATTGGAAAAATATAACTCATTAATACTAAAAACATTCGCATATGCATACATGGATTGGGGATTGATGATACGTTAAAGCCCGCCTCCATATAAGCATGAAGGAGGCGGTAAAATGTTGTATGCAGGATGGATGTACATAAAAAAGAAATAAGAGAATTCTTTTATGGACTGAAGAATGTAAAAGTAGCTATAGAAGCATCTACAAACTATAGCTACATTGTAGATGCTTTAGTAAAAGAAGACTATGAAGTTTTAGGTGGCAGATTTAACAAGAGGAAATTTACATAGCGTAGAATAAATGAAGGAAAAAGGTTCTTAGCTATTATTGCATGGGAGGAACTTACTATGACAACATTCCATTTCATTTATTTTTGACAATCTTTGTCATACGTTAAAATTTATAAATTTTACACAAAATTGTGACTTTATGTATTATTGTTATAAAAAATGCTAAAATTTTTTATAGTATATCTGATAAAGGAAAAAGTATATTATATGCAATGCATTATTACTGAATTATGTGGGAAGAAATAATGAAGTATTTTAAAAGAAATCCCTCTCAACAACGTGTAGCCAGAGTTTTGCTTGCCCACGGCTTAAGTGTTAGAGATGGGAAGATTTATTGTGGAAGAATAGAATTATCTATTTCAAAAGTAGCAAGAGCTATCAATGTTGATAGGCGAGTAATAATGAATACTATTAAGACAATAGAAAGTGAGGAAAAATTAAAGAAAGTTTTTGAAATGTTAGCTCCGACCTGTCATTTTAAAGAACTAGCAACGCAATTAGGTTGGGGGGTGTTGGTAATTACTCCTGTAGATCCATCAATGCCAGGAATTTTAGCTGATGTTGCGAGAATAATAGCTAAGGAAAAAATTAGCATAAGGCAGGCAATTGTTGAAGATTATTGTTTGGCGAAAGAGCCAAAATTATATATCATTACAGAACAACCATTGCCACCAAAAATTTTGCAAAAGTTAAAAGAAGCAAAAGGTGTAAAAGCTGTAACCTTTTATTAAAAAAGAATGTGAACTACAAAAACTGCAACAAGGAAAATTAAACCAATTTTTGTTATAAGTATACTTTCATTCCTCTTTTTTGCACTCCATCCATAATCATCTAGCCTATAGAATAAAAGCCACCCATATTGACTGAAAAATGCAAATAAAGAGAGTAAAATGCATTCAAGCCATGCTTTTGTTTCTTTAAATATTTCTGCAACGTTTCCATTCATTGAATAACCCATCTGAACATAAAATGAGCCTATTACTAAAAACATTGCTCCAATAGCCATCTGACTTTCATGATGAATGAGTCCTTCAGCATACATACAAGCTATAGCTCCAATTATTGCAAATACCATTACAGGCCATCCACACTCATAAGTTAAATATAAGGCTATTGCAAGAAGAATTATTAAAGATATGACTAACAAAATTTTGAGGGTTGTTTTACTTAAAGTTATTCTTGGCTCTATTTCATAATGAAATAAGTCATGAATTGTATGCGCCAGAACATAATGAGCTATGAATCCCCCTATAGCAGTTAAAAAAACACCTGTCCAGTAAATTTTTTGCAAAAATAAGCCCGCAAAAAAAGAGCCAAGTAAAGGAAAAAATCCACCGGTTATTATTGAAGTAAATAGAGTAAAAGGGGATAGCATTCCCTTTTCCTCTATAGCCATCAAATCACCAGACCTATTGTGTTTATCATTGCATTGACAATATAACGGGGAGCCTCTTTTAATAATTCTTTATAAGGTGTATCTGGAATAAGAGGAGAAGAAGCGAGTTCTACAGCTCTATCAATATGCTTCTTTATTTCCTTTATATATATTTCCTTTAAATCAATGCCATTTTTCCTCAAAGCTTCCTCGACAATATATCCTCCATTTTCTTTTAGTTTTTCGAGCATTTCTTTTTCAACATGCCCTTCATAAATTTTTACCAATGGCATTATTAATCCTTCCTCAAATTTTCCATGCATTATATCTACCAAATCATCAGCAAGCTGATAGGCAATGCCAACTTCCTTTCCATATTCTCTCATCAACAAAGTTAGCTCCTCTGGCGCCTCTGCTTCAATTGCTCCCGCTCTACAAGCTGTAGCGAACAATGAAGCGGTTTTCAATTCAATGATTCTGAAATATTCTTGCAAAAGCTTATCTGGCTTATTTCCATTTAATATTTCTTCCAAATGGGCTGTAAAATCTATGTCTTTTAGCTGTCCAACAAGTGTATCATCCCATGTATCAAGAAATATTTCTGCATTTTTTATTCCATGCTCTAATGAAATTCTGAATGCTTTGCTTATCATTCTGTGTCCAATTAAAATTGCAGCTCCTATTCCCTTAATAACATGTAAAGCTGGTTTGCCTCTTCTTTCAACATCTCCATCCATTATGTCATCATGTATTAGGCTTGCAGAATGTGCCAGCTCAACACCAACAGCGCTTTCCAAAGCTTTTTTGTAATTTTCCTCACTTCCATTGCAAGCATGAAAGGCAAGCAATAGCATAGCAGGGCGAAGAAGCTTACCTCCTTCTAAAGCATAAAGCATGTCTTCATCATCAATTCTTTTTTGAATTTCCTGCCTTACTACTTCCTGAACGTTTTTAAAGAATTCTGAGAAAGTCATGACTCTTTCTATAGGCATATTACCTTAATAAAATTTTAATATAAGTATTTAACCGCTCAAAAATAGAAAGGGATGAGAGGACGTATCCTATTTATCTTGCCCATATGCCGTTTATATGCATCACTACAAATCCTTTTTCATTTAAGAATCCATCAACTGTAATTTCCTTTCCAACCAAGCCATTCAATTCTTCATACATTTTTTCTAACAATCCGTCTCCATCAATATCACTTTTTGAAAATCCGTGCTTTATGATTAACAAGGTATCATTAATGTAAAAGCTCCCGTTTATGTTTTCTAATGTTCCTTTCATTTCTATTAAATCTGGCATCTCTCTTGGTATTCTTAACCAAATTCCGTTAATATGGCTTACATAAAGCATATCATTTCTTATGACTCCATTGACTATAATCTCTTTTCCAACCAAGCCATTCAATTCCTGCCATACATATTCATATTCCCCATCACCATCATAATCGCTTTTTGCAATGCTGTCTAAGAAGAAGTCGTTGCCAACGTATAATTTCATTCCATCCAAGTAATAACTTCCATTTTCATACTGTAATACGCCTTCCATTCTTGTATAGTTAAGCATATGCTTCCATGCATACTGGTAATTTTTTCCATGTCCAGCATGTCTCCATCTATGCATGAATTTCATTACCTTATCTTTTATTTCACTAGTAGCTTTTGCTGTTATTCCATTGGCATATGTATCAGCTATCCATGCCAAGACTATTATTCCAACAATTGCCAATGCTATATGCATCCTTTTCATTTTTCATCACCGCTGTAAAAGCTGGATAGATGTTTATATTGATTTGCCACATTTATAGCCAAATTTTTCCCAAATCATTCCCAATTCATTCAAGGCTTAGCACAAGTAATATAATTAACGCTAAGGTTTCAAAAAATGGAGGAATTACAAGGAAAGCATGAATATAGAGTCCAATGAGAAACAAAATTTTTTGAATCAATAAAACACCAATAAAAAATACTAATCCAAGAGTAAAAGATGATTTTGTTTTTACAAAGCTATTTAAGTAAAGAATCAAAAGAATCATTAGGAGAATAATGTTGAGAATAACAAATGCTACAAATAATGTTTTTAAAATGGGTCTTTCCAATTTTTCCTCCATTTCCTCTTTCCATCTTGGACCATATGCTTCTGCCATGGAGGAAAGCAACAGAGAGCATATGAGTAAAGCTATTAACAATTTTTTCATACTACCTCATCCTCCTTTTCTTTATTTTATTTTTCCCAATTTTTTCCCAAATCTCATAAAAATATTTCATATTTTGCTCAAGAAGCTCCGATATAAAATACATTTTTGCATATCCCTCTCCCATTGATGTAACCAAGCTATTCTTTTCCAGTATTTTCAAATGATGTCTCACTGTCTTATAATCTAAATTAAGCGATTTTGCAATTTCATTTGCATTCATTGGTTTTTCTGCCAACAATTCAAGTATTTTTCCCCTGTTAAGTCCTCCTGCTGTTCCTGCCAGTAGCCACCATAAAATTTTCTTTACTGGATTCAACAAAGTAAAATAGAAATTAATTAATAACGTTTAGGTATGAAATAACCTGGAGCACCTGGTCTAAGAGAAATTTTAAAATATCTTTTTGCATATTAATTCACAGGGCTCGTGGTCTAGGGGTTATGATGTCGCCTTGACGAGGCGAAGATCCCCGGTTCGAATCCGGGCGAGCCCATATTTTTATTTTTGGAACAATTCAATTGATATAAGAATGAAATGAAATATATTATCAAAATGATTTTCAAATAAATGTTTTCAAAAACATTCTCTGTTAATTCTTTTAAAAAGTTGGTGATTTTTATTGCTCATTTCTGGAGTAAAAATGCAAAAGTAAAAATTGCAACATAAAGAAGGATAAGAAGATAATTGTAGGCAGTTGCTTTGTCCTAGATGAAAATTTCAACTAATCCTATTTCTTTGTCAAAAAATCCTGTTTCCAAAAGTAATTTTTATGCCACACACTTTATTTTCATGGACGAGATGGAAAAATTAAAGGAAATGATGATTAAAGCAAATGAGGAGTTAAAGGATGCAGAAAAAATGGAGAGTTTTAAGGAGCTGAGAATAAAAATTACTGAAGGAATTTTAAATGGAGAAATAGAACCATATGATGCCTATTTGCAATTTCTCCATGAAATAAATAAAATATATCCAAATGCAACAAAATATTATGGAACAGAGCATTTTGAAGGAAAATTAAGAACATTCATACTAATGAACATATTAAAGAAAATTGGACAGATTAAATGAGTTTCCAGCTTTTTATGCAATCTGGAGGAACATATTCAGTCAGCCTAACTATCTTTCCAGCTACATAAATTCTATATCCCTTTTTCCTTAAACAATCAGCATCTATCATAAAAATAACCACTTTTTCACCGTGTCTTTTTCCAGTAATATACGCATCTTCCTTATTTATGCTCAGATGAACATATTGTCTTCTCATTGGTTTTATTCCTTCCTTCAAAATTTTACTTAAGTTTTGTTTGGCGGTGCCATGATATAGTATTTTACTTTCCAGATCTTCTTCATATTTTATTGCAATTTCATAGCTGTGTCCATACAAAGCCCTTATTCTGTCTCCTTTTATTTCATATCTTCCCTTCTCATCTTTTGAAACAACTTCTTTTATATGTTCTTCCTTAACCCATGGATAAACACTTCTTATTGCATTCGCCAATTCCTTTATTTTAACAAATCCCTCCTTATCTGGCAAAACATCAAATTTATATGGCTTATGCCTTAAAATAAAACTCATTAATTTACTCAATTTTACTCTTTGTTTTTTGTCCATAAAAAATAAAAAGGGGGCTATAAGCCTAGCACCAGAGGACCAAGTATGAAACCACTTGCTTCTTTGGTTGCGCTGCCTGCAGTTACAGTTATTGTTGTTGGTCCAAAGCCAAATACGAAGCCAGGTCCAACTTCAACACTTTCTCCTGGAGCCAATTCATCAATTGTTCCTTCTGAATGTTTTCCAACAAATACTAAGCCTGATAAATCAACAGTCCATACAATGTTTTCGGCTTTTTCTGTTCCTTCATTTGCAATTATTGCCTTCACTCCAAATCCTCCCTGTATTTCTATCGTGATTAATGGAGCTGGTAATGGAGCATAATATATGTCCTGATTACCATTTCTTGTATCGACCCATACAATGCCTGCTGGGCTAACATCAACAGCTCCTGGTTCATCAACAACAGTTCCATCAACATCATTTACTTTTGTTGGCTCATCCCATGTTGCTCCGTAGTCATCAGATTTAGTAAAGTAAAGATTACCATTTCTAACAAAGGTACATAGTACTGTTGAACCACTCATATATATCTCTGGGCTCACTTCATCTACACCCGTCTCAGATGGTAAGTTGCTATGATGCCATGTTTTTCCTTCATCTGTAGAATACATGCATTTTAAGTCAAAATCACCGTTTCCATTTGACATATACACTATGCATATTGCTTCTCCACTTGCTCCAACAGCTGGGTCTTTGTAATCTGCATTTGGATTACCAATTTCTTTATCTGGCCAATAATGGCAATCAGATTCCTCCGTTGGGTCTCCCCATTTTATCAATAATGTTTCCTTGCCAGTAGTTGCGTTTGGGAAATCCCAAACAAGCCAGAATAGATTTGTTGTAACAGCAACTTCATTGTTATATCCTATTGGATAATCTTCATCTCCTGTAATTCCAGATTGCCCTCCAAATCCGCCAACGAACCAGGTTATCTGGCAAGAGCTTGGCAAATCATAGCCAGCGTATATGATGTGTCCAACATGTCCAACTGCAAATCTACTTGAATCATAGGCAGCAATATCAAAAGTATGTCTATCATAATCCCAATCCGTTGTATCATAAGCATATATTTCCTCATAGCCAGAAGGATCCGCTGGATTTGTTATATTTATGAAGAATATTCTATTTAATACTTCATCATTCCATGAGCCATATATTGAATTTCCCCCTGGGGGTGTGCATATAACTGGCCATTCCTGGATACCATTTTCCATGTCTCCTATTGGGGTATTTGTATTCCATACTTCCACCCAGTTATTTCCATCTGTTGAGCGCATGAAATAGACGTGTCCCTTTAATGTTCCTTCCTTTCTATCAAAAGCAACAAGTATGCTTCCATCTGGAGCTAATGTTATTGATGGGTGTTTTTCATCTGCGGGATTTGTAGAAACTGGTATATTGCCTTGATATGTCACTGTTGCTAATTTTTCCAAGCTCTTATTTGGGTTAAAAGCACTTGCTGTAGAAATAACTAACAAACAAATCAACAATATGCTAATTTTCCCTCTCATTTTCTGCCTCCATATCTTATAATGTAAAATTTTTAAATACTTATCGATGAATTGGGCTGGGACTGTCAAAAATTAATGAAATGAGATGTTGCCATAATAAATTCTCATACAACAACAGCCAATGACAACCATTTCTTTCATTTATTCATATTCGATGAGTACAAAATTAGAGTAAGATAAATTCGCTAACAATTCTTTCATTTCAAACCAGAAATGATAAAAATTTCAAATGTTATCTTTGAAAATGAAAGCATTGCCTATATGGAACGAAAGAGCTCTATTTATCAAAGAAATAGAAGCTATTGTAATTGCTGATTTGCACATAGGTATAGAGTTTGAGTATTATCTGCGGGGGGTAAACATAGTTTCCCAAACTAAAAATTTATTGGAGAGGTGCAAAAAATTAATTGAGGAAAAGAGGGCAAAAAAACTGATTATAGTTGGCGATTTGAAGCATGTTATAGCTGGAAAAGAAGAAGAAAAGCAGGAAATGATTATAAAAGAAAGAAGGGAAGTAAGATATTTTTTAAAAGAAATAAGTAAATTAGTGGAGATATGGATTGTTAAAGGGAATCATGATGGCAGGCTTTTTAGCAAGAGAGCCAAAATTTATGGAACAAGAGGCGTTAAAATAGGAGATATTGCCTTTGTGCATGGACATGCATGGCCGAGCCATGAAATAATGGATAGCAAACTCGTCATTATGGGGCATTTACACCCTTTTGTAAGAATTAAAACAAGGGTTGGATATTCTTATTTGGAGCCGTGTTGGATAAAAGGAGAATTTAAGAAAAAGGAGATAAAAAAGAGGTACGGAATAAAGAAATTGAAATTTATTATTATGCCTGCTTTCAATCCTCTTTGTGGAGGTATCGCAGTGAATAGAGAAAAGATTGATATATCAATAACAAAAATTATGGATATTGATAATGCAAATGTTTATCTTTTGAATGGTATTAATCTGGGAAGAGTAAGAAATTTAAGATAGATATGTATTAGCAACGGTGATTTAAATGAAAGTACTTGTTACAGATGAAGTGGCGGAGGAAGCTTTAAATGTTTTAAGACAAAAACACGAAGTTGTTTTTAAAGAGTTAAGAGGAGAAGAATTGGCAAATGAAATAAAGGATTATCATGCATTGATGGTAAGGAGTGCAACAAAAGTAACAAAGGATATTATAGAAAAAGCTGAGAATTTAAAAGTTATAGGAAGAGCAGGAATAGGTGTAGATAATATAGATGTAAAAGCAGCTAGCGAGAAAGGCATATATGTTGTCAATTCTCCTACGGGAACAACAAGAAGCGTAGCAGAATTAACTTTTGCATTAATGTTTGCATTAGCAAGGAAAATCCATATAGCAGATAAGACAATGAAGCAGGGAGAATGGGCGAAGAAAAAATTAAAGGGGATTGAACTACTCGGCAAAACACTTGGCTTAATAGGCTCAGGTAATATTGCTCAGGAAGTAGCAAAAATTGCAAATTGCTTGGGAATGAAAGTTTTGGTTTATAGCCCTCATTGCACAGAAGAAAAAGCAAGAAAAATGGGAGCAGAGTTGAAAACTATTGAAGAAATATTCAGCCAATCAGATTTTATTTCATTGCACATTCCAAAAACAGATGAAACTTATCATATGATAGGCGAAAAGCTCCTTTCCTTAATGAAGCCCACAGCATATCTTATAAATGTTGCAAGAGGCGGAGTTGTGGATGAAGAAGCTTTATATAAATTCCTCAAGGAAGGAAAAATAGCAGGCGCCGCCATTGATGTATATGAAAAAGAGCCTCCTGAAGAAAATCCTTTTGCAACCTTAGACAATGTTGTTCTTACACCTCATATAGGAGCTTCAACTAAGGAGGGACAAATAAGAGCAGGCATCATATGCGCTGAACAAATTTTAAAAGTGCTAGATGGCAAAGAACCAGACTTCTGGGTAAATAAGGAATTAATGAAGAAGAAATAATTCTTCTTTCTCTTCCATCTTTTTATCAGTTGGAAAAATGAAGGTAATACTATTGCAGTATTTTCTATACAGCAAATTGATTGCACAAAGAAATTTAACATAGCAACATTTTATTCCATATTCTAAATTTTCCGATTTGTCATAAAATAAAAAGCTAAGAAAAATAGCAACAGTTATTATATCGGTAGCATTCAAATTTCATGGGGAAAGCATCTTCAATTACTTTAGTTTCTGCTGTAGGAGCATTAATAGCATTCTCAACTTTTATAACAGCATATCCTCATGGAATAAAAATTTTTGATGGATATGATGTGCATTATGAAGGAAAAAATATATTGTTTTATGGAAGTGCTGAAGGAAATGCTTATAAGTTAGTTGCCCACAATTATTCTGCTATAATAAATAATGATAGTAAATATGGAAATGAAATTAAAATAGAAGGAGATTTAGACTTTAATTGCCAGCAAGCTGTGTTAAATGGAACTAAAGGTATTATTTTTACAAATAAAACTGCAATAGAAGGAAAAAATTGTAAAATAAACGGAGAATTTTATGGAGAAATCGAAGGCGAGATTAGTGGTGATATAAGCATATTTTATGTTAGTGCTTATCTTAAAGAAGGAGAAAGAATTAAGTACGAAAATGAAAGCTTTGCCATCATAAATAGGATTTTTTTAATAACTGGTGGAAATTTTTCTATAAATGGAAAGAAAATACAAAACTTCTCTAAAATATTATTTAGAGGAGAAGGAGAAATAACAACAGGTAAATTTGATGGAAAAGCATATTTTGTAATTATAGATAGTAATGTTTATGAAGAAGTAAAAAAGAAAATTTTCATTTTTCCAGTTGAAATCACAATTTTATGGATTATAGCTGTTGCATTATTCATTCTATCTTCCTTTGTTAAGAAAAATTTCTTTAAAGAATTTGATAAATCCTTTAAAGGATTTTCAATCGTTATGGCTATTCTATTTTTTGCCATTTCATTTTATCTCTGGAATAGCGAAATGGACAGAATACTTGGTATTAATATAATAAATCTGTTGAAAGAGATTACAATTTATAGCGTTTTTTTTTCCTCTCTATCATTAATTCCCTATATTGTGGTTGTTGCATTAATTGGTTTTCCAGTTAGAATAGCCATCTCATCTGTCTTTGAAATATTTGGGCTTTCATACATTGGAAAAGGGATTGGAAGAGGCGTTGGATTTATGCTGGTGGTTTTCTTAGGCATTTCTTTACTTCCATCAATAATAAAGATAACATTGGCGCCATTATTAACAATGCATTAAATACATTATGTAGCATTTGTACATAATTTAAATTTCTTGCTGTAGTAGAAAATTTAATAAAGCCAATAGTAAAGTAAATATATACAATTAAGCATTTTGGAATGTGAAGAGGGAGAAAAAAATGTCCAAGTATAGTACAATTTCAATACCAAAAGAGTTGCATGAAGAAATAGAAGAGTTAATAACAAAAAATCCTGAATTAGGCTATACAAGTGTTGCAGAACTTTGCAAAGAAGCTATCCGGTTAAGGTTATCAGAAATAAAAATGGAACAGCAGGAAAATTATCTATCCCAGGAAGAAGTTGAAGAATTGCTCATGATGATTGAAAAATCATTAAGAAAAAGAAAGTAAGATGCTCATCCAATGCGCAGCAGACTTCCATGGGCGCAAGGAGAAATACAAAAAATTTATAGAAAAAGCCCAAGAATTAGAGCCAGATATAATTATTTTAGCTGGAGATTTAGGGTATGTTGAAGTAAATGTTTTTAAAGAATTGCCCTGTAAAATTTTTGCAGTATATGGCAATATGGATGGCGATTTGAGCCATCTTAAAGATATTATTGAATTTATTGATGGAAGGAAAATAGAATATAAAGGGATAAACATTCTCGGTGTCGGTGCTTCTTATCCAGAAGGTGTTAGCGGAGAGATAGATATCATTGTTTCACATGTTCCTCCTTACAAAACAAAAGATAAAGCATTTTTTGGAATGCATATAGGAAGTAAATGGCTAAGGAGTTTGGTGGAAGAAAAGCAACCCAAATATGTTATTTGTGGACATGTTCATGAAGATGCAGGTTATATGAAGCTGGGAAATAGCTATATAATAAATTGTAGTTTGGGTAAAAAAGGGGAAGCAGTTATAATTGATTTTGATACAGAGGAAATAGATTTTATTGGTTTTTAGCTTTTATAATGCCTTACTTTTATAGCCTCTCCTGCCTTGCTTTCTTTCATTTCATAAGCATTCATCTTTGCCACGCCAACAGCTCTTACTTCATCATTATGAAAGATAACAACTTCATCCCCTATTCTTATCCTTTCGTCTGCATCTTCAATACCAACTGCAAATACGCTCCCTTTAGGAGTAAAATCCTCAATTTCCACCCAATAATTTCTTCCCAATTTTTTTCCTCCTGGATAAGTCAATGAGAAAAGCCCTCTTTTCATAGAAAAGCTTGCAAGCTGTTTATCATTTTCATCATATATTTTATAATCTGGGAATTTTCCCTTTACCTTACAATTTTTTAGGAAATTATCTATGTTTTTGCCAAATTGATATAAAAGAATACTCCTTGCATTTTCGAATCTTCTTTCGGTATGCTTAACCTTTTCCATATCATCTGCTTCTTTAACAGCTTCAGCTAATGCCTCCAAAGAAGCATCTGATGTTGGATGCTCCTTGCAAGTATTAATTGCATCTATATCTAAATGATTGCTCAACTCTTTAGGCAAATGGTTTATTATCAAATCATATTTATTTCTCTCCAGATAATCTGAAAGCGTATTTCTTATCATTTCAATTTCTTCTTTATCCCAGTATCCTATAACAGAAATATCATAATGAGCTGCAGGATATGTGCATTCAAGCTCCCTTGGTACTAAGCCTAATGGCGATGTAACAATAACTTCATGAATTGTATATCTGTTGATACTGTTTGCTATCGCCCTATTAAATAATTTATGAGATTTGGAAGTAGAGTATGGTTTTTTAGCAGAGCATGGAAGCAAAACAAGAACTTTTG
The DNA here is from genome assembly GCA_029258955.1 of Thermoplasmatota archaeon. Taxonomy (GTDB): domain Archaea; phylum Thermoplasmatota; class E2; order UBA202; family JdFR-43; genus JAPDJP01. Next base: position 2,139 of record JAPDJT010000031.1, on the reverse strand, counting down.
CATTTCTAGGCTTTTCATATCTATTTAATATTCTTTCCCTAAATCTTCTTATATCGGGGCGATAGAGTGAGTAAGGTGATGCAATTATTTTGTTTCCAATAACTGCATAGTTTTTCTCCTGATAATCATAATATTTCATATCTAAAATTCTAATAATGGATGCAAAATTTGGATTGAAATGGGTTTTCGCTTCAACATATTCTCTCAACTCTCGCCTTTTTATTGCATTTCTTATTTTAATAAGTTCATTTCTCATTACTTCATAATTATGAAAGAGCAAATCCTCGAAATCATCAATACCTTTTTTGCAATATTCACAATTGCATGGATATCCTTCAAGCTCATCCAATTTATACTCTTTTTCAGAGGTAAAATATACTCCTTTTCTACTCTTCAAAATTATATCTAAAGAATCAAATAAATCTATTCCGCAGTAAGAAAGAATAGCCATATTTAGTGGATTTGCAATTGCAGGGGCATAAAGCAATTTATAGCCAATTTTATTCCTTATTTCAACGATTGCAGAAACAAATTCTCTTGGATTGGAAAATAGCTCTTTTGCATTCGCCATTACATACAGAAAAGCATTTTTTTTCTTCCCTTTGGCAGAGATTATGGCTATATCTCCAAAAAATTTCTTATTTATTGAAAAAATTTTTTCATGGATTTCATCTGGGAAAAAATGAGGATAAATTAATGCTGGAGGTATGCAAAAATTTTCACATTCTTTTGGATAGAAAAAAGTCCCTCCGCTTTTTATATCTTCATTTAGTTTTAGTTCTGCATACGGCGGAGCCGGTAAGCGTGTGGAGGAATACCATAATATATTTGGTATTACAATTTTTTTTTCAGCTATTTCTGCATAGCCAATTCTTGTATTCGCATCTCTTGCGATAGCTTCAAATCTCACACTGTTATATCCTTTTCCTTAATTTAACTTTTCATTTCTTCCTTTATTCATTAGCGGCAGATACAGATTTACCGTTTTTAAATCTGCATTTTGTTATTGCGAAAGCTTAGCAATAACAAATTTTCAATAAAATAGTTTGTTTTGATGCTGTTATTGCGTAAAAATGCATGATTGATTTGAAAAATAAGCAAAAAAATACATCAAATTGATTCTTTTCTAATCTAATTATTTAGGAATAAAAGTAAGGATTTAACAATGCTAAGTTAGATATGCTACGCTAATGAGGTTATCAGTTACACCATTTTGCAATCTCGTTAATGCAACCAAATTTAGAGCTAATAAACACAGCGTAGTATGAAAAAATGCATATCTTTTTCCTTTCCTGTGTAAATTTGTTTCAAATCCTGCATAATTTTTGAGATATGAATTAAAACCCTCATTGCTATTTCTTTCCTTTGCATATCTTTTTCTCATACTATCATTTTTCTCCCATTCTTCTATCCTTTTATTCCTGTAATATGATCCCACAATTTCATATTCTTGCCTACTACACAGAAATTTGAGTTTGTAATCAGTGGATGCATTTGCTTTAAATCCTTTTTCTTTCCAGTATCTGCTATATCTTTCTCTAATGTGTCTTTCTTCTCCTTTTTATTATAAACCCATCCTTTCTGTGGTTTATATAAGAATTCCACATTATAGCGACATTTTGTCATGGCAATGTTGTAATAAGTAGCATATTTTCCATCAGTGGTTATATGATTGATAAAGATGGATAATTGATTCAGCTTCTTCAAATGGTATTCCATATAACATCCTTCATCATCGTTTATTTCTAAATCTTTGTAAGAAAGAAAAATCCCATTTGATTCTATGAATAAATCTTTCTTCCATCCATATGTTTTGTAGTATCCACTATATTTCGCTTCCTTATCTATTCTTCTTGCAGTAATAACTGTTGCATCCTCAACAACATCTCCTGTCCATTTTCCTTTTCCTTTCAATTGCTTTTCCAGTTCTTTAACAACTCTATAAAAAATTTCATCAATTTTATGAGAAAGCAAACCATTCACAAAATGCCTAACTGTTTCATATGATGGAGGATTTGATGCATCAAAGCCCAGATTTTGTGCAATCTCTTTATTTGTAATCAATTTTCTATAAGCCTCGGCAATATATTTAGTGTTGCTTAATTTCATAAAAACAACAAATTTTACTCTTGCATACAC
>JAPDJT010000049.1 GCA_029258955.1 Thermoplasmatota archaeon | reverse complement strand
GGAAGAAAATAAAGCCTGTGATAAGGATTAGAAAATATCATAGAAATCCAAGAAAATATAGAAGAAAAGTTATGAAAGATTTTGATGATGCTTACAGAAGTTATAGAGGAGTAATAGAAGGAATATTTGGAGGGTTAGAGAATAGAAGATTATTATTTACAAGATATAAGAAAAAATCAATGAGGATAAAACATGTAATTGTCATGGCTGCTGTGCATAATTTGCGGGTATGCATGGCAATTACATTTATAATTTGGATTTATTCTGTGGTACATTTAGTCATATAAGGCATGCAAGAATAAAAATGTGGCAATTGCCCCAAAATTTTTTATATCGCAAACCGATTACAAATCGGAGGCGAAAGCATGAGCAAAAGTGCCACGCAACTATTAGTTGGGGTTGTCGTAGGGATTTTGTTGTTCAGTAACTTTGGAGCAATTGCAAGTGCTTTAGAAGCGCCAAAAAGTAAAACAGTGTTTTTACAATTTACCTTTGGAAAGCCAAAAATTGAAAAAGTAAAATATTTTGAAACACTTTATGACAGCGTTTCTATCGATGGCTTACCAAAATATGGAGATACAGGAGAACCTGTTCTGCCAGTTAGACCAGTAAATATACTATTGCCGTATAAGACAACAGTAAAGGAAATAATAGTAAAAGCTTCTGAACCCAGATATTTGGGTAATGGATATTTCATTGAACCCAGACCCAGACCAATAAAGATAGGTATAGACGAACCAAAGCCACCTAAACCTAATCCAAAAATTTATGACTCCAGCGAGTTATATCCAGGAAAATTGTATGATATAATAACTATACAATATTTTAGAGGGTTCCCAATTTTGACTATAAATCTTTATCCAGTGCAATATATTCCAAAAACAGGGGAAATTTATTACTATGACAGAATAACAGTTAAAGTTGAAACTAAGCCAGCACCACCTAATCCACTATATAGAGGATTAGAAACAGATATGGAACTAGTAAAAACAATGGTAGATAACCCACAGGAGGTTTTAACTTATCCAGGTCCATATCCACATCATTCATATGAATATGTCATTATAACAAGCGAGGCATTGAAAGATACTCCTGGTCCATACAATTGGACAGCATTAATAAATGACAAAATATCAAGAGGAATATCTGCAACCATTGTTACAGTTGAATGGATAGAAAATAATTCATTGTTCTGGGATAGCAATCCAATATTCAATGACACACAAGCCAAGATAAGAAACTTTATTAGATGGGCTTATCTTAACTGGCATACTGAATATATATTGCTAGGAGGAGACGCTGACTTGCCGGGAAGCGAAGAATATAGTAACCATGTTCCAGCTCGTTATTTGTGGGTCTCGCCAGATGACGGTGATCAAAATGCATCAGATGCAACTAATTTGCCCTCAGATCTATATTATGCATGTTTAGATGGAACATTTAATTCTGATGAGGATGATAGATGGGGAGAACCAACAGATGGTCCCAATGGAGAGGATGTTGATTTAAGAGCAGAAGTATTTGTTGGAAGAGCCCCGGTTGATAACGCAACAGAAGTATCAAACTTTGTAAGAAAAACACTTGCCTATGAACATTCAATGTCACAAGCTTTGAATAATGTAACAATGTTTGCAGAATACTTAGGATTTGGAGGACCTGCAGAATGGGCATCTGGAATGGCGGAGATGCTCATAAATGGCTCAAATGCTCATGGAATGGTTACAGCAGGAGTGCCTGCAGAACCGCCTGCTGATGGAAGATATAATGTTTATAGGCTATATGAGGAGAATTTACCAGGCGGAGATGATTCACCATCAGGAAGGATAAATGTTGAACTTATTAATAATGGAACTCATATGATTTTCCATGATGGTCACGGAAGCGAAGACTGGGTAATGAATATGAGTGCAGACCACTGGGATTATTATGGCGCCCCAGATTACTATCATAATATGACAAATGATGACTACTTCTTTGCCTATTCATGTGCTTGCGATCCAGGAGCATTTGATAATGCAGGTCCAGTGCATGGATGGACAGATGATTGTATTGGAGAAGACTTAGTTGTTGAAGAGCATGGTGCATTTGCTGTTGTTATGAATGCTCGTTATGGATGGGGTTATGGATATTCTACAGATGGACCATCAACAACTTTCATGAGAGAGTTTGTTGACGCAATATTTGGTGAGGGAATAAGGAATTTGGGAAGAATAAATCAGGATTCAAAAGAGGATAATTTATGGCGTTTAAATCAGGATTGTATGAGATGGACATATTATGAAACAAATCTACTTGGAGACCCAGAAATAGAAATTAAGCCACCAGAAGTTAAAGGAAATGATGCAGGAGTTAGAGAAATTCATTCTCCAAAAGATATGACAGGAACTGGATTAAACGAAATAAACGTTTCAATTAGAAACTATGGAGCGAATGATTTGAGCAATCTACCAGTAAATTGTTCTGTCTATAGGCTAACAAAGCATATTCTCTTCTATGATGACATGGAGTCTGGCTCTTCAAAATGGACAGTTGTTGATGGAAATGGAGATGGCGACACATGGACAATTGTTGAGCCATCTGATCCAACAAGATATAGTAGCCCAACACATGCCTTTAAATGCACATCTGGCTCTACATATCAGCCAAATGCAAATGATAGTTTGATATCACAGCCGATAGACTGCTCAGGCTATGATAGTGTAACTGCAGAATTTTATGTATGGTTCTATGGTCAGTATGATGGGTGGAGTGGCTATTTGGATTATGGAAGCGTTTATCTTAGCGATGACAATGGTGCAACATGGAAACTCGTAGTTACTAATTTAACCTATGTAAATTATGCTGGAAATCTTGCTGGCGTAAGATATAGCTTCCCAGTTGAAGCATATGTCAATTTAACTAGCCAGGTAAGAATTAAATTCACTTGGACAGCTGATGATTCAACTGAAAATGAAGGAATGTATGTTGATGATGTTGTATTTTATGCATTTACAGTAGATGATTTGGTATATAGCGAGGAGACGACCATTTCATCAATGCCATCTGGTTATACACAACATCTTGCGTTCAACTGGAATGCAGATTATGCAGGATGGTATGCAATAAATATATCAACAAAATTACCGACAGATGAATATTCTGCAAATAATTACCAGAACATCACCGTATATGTAATGGCATCAAATGATGTTGGGGTAGAATCAATTAATTATCCAACAGGCTTGTTGGCTACAGGAAGTTACATGATAAATGCAACTGTAATGAATTATGGATATGCAGATCAAACTAATGTAACAGTAAATTGTACAATCAGAGATTCAACAAATGCAATAGTTTATTATGAAGAAAAACAAATTGACATTGCATCTGGAGAAAGAAAATACATTGAATTTGGTCCATGGAATGTTGGAGTAGAGGATACATACACCATAAATGTAACAACTCTACTACCTGAAGATGAGGGACCATACAATGACTATAAGGAATCAACAGTTACAATTGAAAATATCTATGATGCAGCAACAGTTGCAATAAATTATCCACCAGATGGAGCAACATTACTCGGAGGAACATATACTATAAATGCAACAGTTATGAATAATGGAACAGTTGTGCAACCATTTGATGTGAAATGCTCAATTTATCAGTTAACAGCATCTATTGAAATTATAAATGAAAGCTTTGAAGATGCATTTCCACCATCTGGATGGGCAACATATGCTGTAGGAAGTGGTTGGTATCAATCATCATCTTATAGCCATACTGGAACATATTGTGCATATCATACATATGAATATACAAGCTGTGATGACTGGCTTGTAACACCACAATTCACAGTTCCAGATGGAGCAGTGTTAACATTCTGGGAGAGAACATATTACGACTCCTGGTATGTATACCATGGAATATGGATTTCAACAGGAAGTGGTGATCCAGCAGATGGAGATTTTGTTGAATTAATGGAAGATAATGCAGCCACTGGAGGAACATGGGTACAAACTACAGTTGATTTATCTGCCTATGCAGGACAACAAGTTTACATTGCATTTAGATACCAAGGATATAATGCAGACACATGGGCAATTGATGATGTCATGATATCATCGCCAGCAGGAACGACGCTTGTATTTGAAGATTTGAAAACAGTAACTGTTGATGCATGGCAACAAGAATATATAGAATTCTCACCATGGACTGTTATAACAGAAGGAGATTATATAATTAATGTAACAACAATGCTAACTGGAGATGAAGATCCAACTAATGATTATAAAGAAATAACCGTAACAATAAATAACATAGATGATGTTGGAGCAACAGCCATAAATTATCCAACAGGAATGCAACCAACAGGAACATATTATATAAATGCAACCATAGAGAACTTTGGAAATATTAACAAAACAAATGTTCCAGTGAATTGTTCAATTTATCAACTCGTTCCACCAACAACTATCTTCACAGAAGACTTTGAAGGATATCAACCAGCTCAGTTCCCACCATCTGGATGGACAGAAGAAATAGTTAGTGGAACAAATCCAGATTGGAGCTTGGTTTCATCCGGCTCATCACCAACATGCAGTCCATACCACGGAAGCAATATGATTAAGTTCAATTCTTATAGTTGTTCATCTGGTTCTTCTGCAAGATTAGCAACTGGAGCTATGGATTTGAGCGGTGTTGCGTCTCCACAGTTAACATTCTATATGTATCATGACACTGGTTATTCATATGCTACTGATTGTGTTGTTATACAATATTCATTAGATGGAACAATATGGACAAATGTTACAACAATTTATAGATATGATGGCTCCACTGGATGGAAAGAACATGTAGTTGATTTATCAGCTGTTGCAGGACAACCAACAGTTTATATAGGCTTCTTAGGAGTCAGCGATTATGGAAATAACATGTATCTGGATTACATTACATTACCAAATGGTACATTATACAGCTTTGAACCATCTGGATGGCCGCCAGCAGGCTGGGGACATGAAGTTGTTTCTGGAACAGATCCAGATAATAAATGGCAGCCAGAAGATGGAACATCAACACATCCATCTGGAATAACACCATTTGGAAACTACATGGCAGAATATGATGCTTATTCCATTTCATCTGGCAATAGCGCAAGGTTATATACACCGCCTTTAGACTTCACCACTGGAGCAGGACATATACTCAAATTCTACATGTATCATGATGATGGATATTCATCGTGTGAGGATAAACTTGTTATACAAGTTTCATTAGATGGAACAACATGGACAGATGTAGCAGAATTCTTAAGATATGACGCAACAAATCCAGGATGGGTACAGCATGTAGTTGATTTATCTGCATATGATGGACAACCAACAGTTTATATAGGCTTCTTAGGAGTCAGCGATTATGGAAATGGCATATACATTGATAACATCGAAGTGGGATATGGAGGCATGGTGTTACTATGGAGTCAAGAAAAAACAATAAGCAACATACCAGCTTATTCATCCATATATGAAGAATTTGGACCATGGACTGTTACAACAGAAGGAAATTACACTATTGTAGTAAAGACATTAATGCCTGGAGATGAGGACAATAGCAACAATGCAACACAAACAACAGTATGGATAAATGATATATATGATGTTGGAGCAACAGCCATAAATTATCCAGTCGATGGAGGTGTATATCCAACTGGAAGTTACTCAGTAAATGCTACTGTAGAGAACTTTGGAAATGTTAATTTGAATGATGTAGCTGTAAAATGTTCAATATATAGGATAACAAGTAGTGTAACAGTAATAGATGAAAGCTTTGAAGATGCATTTCCACCATCTGGATGGGCAACATATGCTGTAGGAAGTGGTTGGTATCAATCATCATCTTATAGCCATACTGGAACATATTGTGCATATCATACATATGAATATACAAGCTGTGATGACTGGCTTGTAACACCACAATTCACAGTTCCAGATGGAGCAGTGTTAACATTCTGGGAGAGAACATATTACGACTCCTGGTATGTATACCATGGAATATGGATTTCAACAGGAAGTGGTGATCCAGCAGATGGAGATTTTGTTGAATTAATGGAAGATAATGCAGCCACTGGAGGAACATGGGTACAAACTACAGTTGATTTATCTGCCTATGCAGGACAACAAGTTTACATTGCATTTAGATACCAAGGATATAATGCAGACACATGGGCAATTGATGATGTCACGATATCATCATTAGGAGGAAAAGTGCTTGTATTTGAAGAAACACAATTAATACCATACATTGGTGCAGGCGAACAAGAATATGTAGAATTCTCACCATGGACTGTTACAACAGAAGGAGATTATATAATTAATGTAACAACAATGCTAACTGGAGATGAAGATAATACAAACAATGCAACAGAAGCTAAGATAACAATAAATGATATATATGATGTCGGAGCAACAGCCATAAATTATCCACCAGATTTAGTATCAACAGGAAGCTATATTATAAATGCGACAATACATAACTTCGGAAATGTAGATGTTACATCGACATTTGATGTAAAATGTACTGTTTATCAACTCACAGGAGGAGGCACTTTCTTACAGGAAGGATTTGAAAGCGGAACAATACCAGCAGATTGGACAGTATTAAATGAGGATGGAGATAGTTACACATGGGAAGCTTATGCAACATCTGAAGCTCATTCTGGTAACTATGTAGCAAGAGTTCATTGGAATCCATCCGGATGCGATGACTGGCTTATAACTCCAAAGATATCTATACCAACAGGTATGCCAGTAACATTCTCATTCTGGGCTAAATCATATTCATCCTACTACTTAGAAGACTTTGAAGTAAGATTATCAACAACTGGAACGGATCCATCCGACTTTACAGTATTGCTTGACTCTGTGACAGATACACCATATAGCTGGACACAATACACATATGATTTGACACCATATGCAGGAATGGATGTTTATTTAGCCATAAGATGCGTATCTGTTGACGAATATTATCTTTACATAGATGATGTAGAGGTTTCAGCACCACCAACATATGTAAAGATATTTGAAGAGACAAAGCAAATAAATGGCATCAATTTAGGAGAAGATAAGTATATTGAATTCGGTCCATGTGATTTCGCTAATGAAGGAGATTATGTAATTAATGTTACAACATTGCTTGATATAGATGAGGACAATAGTAACAATGCAACAGAAAGGATGATTACTGTGCAGAATATTCCAGATGTTGGCGTAAAATCCATTGACTATCCAGTAAATGTAGTTACAATATTGGCAGAAGATTTCGAGGGTGCATTTCCACCAGCAGGATGGACAGTCATAGAAAATGGTGATGCTGGCGGAAGATGGAAGAGAAATGATGAATGGGGTAGAGCAAATTATGCAGGAACTGGTTACTGTGCAGATGCAGATAGTGATAAGTTTGGATCTGGCACTTACATGGATACAGAACTATGGACTCCTCCATTTAGCTTAGCTAATTATACATCAGCGACTTTGGCATTCAATACATACTATAACGATATTGGAGCGGGTGGAGATTGCGCTGCCGTTGATATAAGCTTGGATGGAGGAGTTACATGGACTAACTTGTTATTCTGGGACGAAGACCATACAGGAGAGCATGTAGAAATTGATTTAACTCCATATGTCGGTAATGACAATGTCATTATAAGATGGCATTATGGAGATGCAACATGGGATTACTATTGGGAAGTTGATGATGTACATATCTATGGAAAACAAATATTCCCAGCTGGTGAATACCCAGTTATTGCTACAATTAAGAACTATGGAACAACAACAGAAACATTCAATGTAAGCTGTACAATCTATAAGTTAAGTGGAGCTGCACCAATTTATGAGGAAGACTTTGAAGAACCATGGGTACCAGATAGCGATGGCGATCTAGCTCCACCAGGATGGGAAGTCTATATTACAGATTATAACGTAAATTACTATGAAACCTACTGGCACCAGAGTGATGCAGGAGGAGATGATGACATTGGAGTACATAGTGGAAACTATGCAGCCGGTCTATGGTGGGATTACAATGACCAATATGAATGGCTCATTTCACCACCATTTGACTTTAGTGGATACAGCCAGATAACGTTAGCATTCTATACATATGGATACCTTGGCTCAACCTATGGAGATCATTATTATGTAGCTGTAAGCACAGATGGAATTACATACTATATAGTATATGACTTATCAACAGACTTCCCACCAGATACAGGATGGGATGAGTGGAGCATGCTTCATACTGTTGATTTGTCAGCATATGCAGGATATGACAATGTGAGAATAGCATTTATTGCATATGGAGTAGGAGGTCTATGGTATGTGTGGTATATCGATGATGTTGCAATATATCCAGGAGCTGCATATACATCGGAGTTAGTTTATTATGAAGAAAAAACAATAAATAATCTTACAGCAGGAGAAGAGAGAACAATAAGCTTTGGACCATATGAATTTGAAGCAGGATTTACATACATAATAAATGTAACAACAATGCTTCCATATGATGTAAATACAAGCAATGATTATAAAGAAGCAACTATGACAACCCAAAATGAACCACCATCCACATCATGCTTCATTGGTGGAGCAGAAGGCAACAATGGATGGTACACTGGTGCTGTAACATTAACATTCCATGCAATGGATCCAAATGGTGTTAAGGCAACATATTATCGCATAAATGGAGGAGAATGGAAGAAATATGATGGAGGCATTGTTACACTTGATACAGAAGGAGTATTTACCATTGAATACTATTCCATAGATAACTTGGGAGCAATTGAAGATGTCAAATCATGCATTGTTAAAATTGCAAAATCAACACCATACACAATATGCAATTTACATGGCACTCTAGGCGAGAATGACTGGTACATAAGCAATGTTGAAGTAAGCTTCTCAAGAGGAGGCTCACCAGCAGGAATTGCCTACACAAGATATCGCATTGATGGAGGAGACTGGGTGACATATCTAACTCCATTTACAGTTAGCGAAGAAGGACAGCATACAATAGAATTCTACTCTGCTGACAATGCAGGAAATGTTGAAGAAATTAAATCAGTAAGCTTCAAGATTGATAAAATGTTGCCATTAGTACAAGTAATCTATCCAAATGGAGGAGAAGAATTATCCGGAGTAATAACAATTGAATGGGAAGCAAATGATACAGTAGACAGTAGCTTAGAAATAAGCTTGTATTACAGCAATGATGGAATGACATGGAATGCAATAGCTGAAGGCATAGAGAATACAGGAAGCTATGAATGGGATGTAACAAGCTTACCAGAAGGCAATTACTGGATAAAAGTTGTTGCCAAAGATGATGCTGGACATGTTGCAGAAGACACATCAGATGGACCATTTACAATATTGCCAATATTGCCATTAGGCATAGAAATAATTAAGCCAGGTAACTTCCTCTACGTAATGGATAGAGCAATAATAAGGTTACCAATGCCAGTAATAATTGGAGGAATTACAATAGAAGTAGCTGTTGAAGGAAGCGTTAATAAGCTAGAATTGCAAATAGACAATGAAATCAAATATGCAAGTAATAGCGGGTATACAACATATTCATGGTATTATGATGAGCCAACAATAGGAATGCATGAAATTAAAGCAATTGCTTATGGCTACAAAGAAAAAGCAATAGCAAGCATAAAAGCTTTCTTCATTAACCTCCTCTAACCTTTTTCCATTTTTTATTTTATTTTAGAGTTATTAGAAAATTGATAAGAATGGAATGTTGTCATAAGATCCTTTTTATGCGATACAGCTAAAATTCTTATTTAGAGAAATCTTTTTAAGCGAAATAAAACTCATATGCAATGATTATAGTTAAATTTGGAGGAAGCGTTATTTGCAATAAGGAGGAACCATTTTCATTTAATGAGAAAATAGTTGAAATGCTTGTAGATGAAATTGCCCAATTTTATCCAGAAAAAAAATTTATTATTGTTCATGGTGGCGGAAGTTTCGGGCATCCATTAGCAAAAAAATATGAGATAAGAAAAGGATTAGGTGAAAAAAATATTATTGGAGTGTGTGAAACACACCAAGCTATGTTGGAGTTAAATAAGAAGATTGTGCAAAAATTTTTAGAAAAAAATTTGCCAGCTTTTCCCATACCTCCTTCATCAATTTTCATTATAGAAAAAGGAAGTATAGTTGATGGATGGATTAAAGGTATAGAGGAGATGCTAAATAGAAGTTTCATTCCAATTTTGTTTGGAGATGTTGCAATAGCTAAAGATAAAGGAATAGATATATTATCAGGAGATCAAATTATAACTTATTTGGCTAACAAATTGAATGCAGACAAAGTGATTTTTTTAATGGATGTTGATGGAATTTATGATAGAAATCCTAAGGAAAAAGGAGCAAAACTTATTGAAAAAATTGATGGGAAAATAAAAATCCAATGGGAGAAGAAAAAATTTGATGTTACAGGGGGAATAAAAAATAAAATTGAAGAAGCTTTGAAAATGCCATGTAAAGTTTATTTTATAAATGGAACAAAAAAAGGGAATTTAACAAAAGCAATAAAAGGAGAGAAAGTAGGAACAGTAAAAATTTAAAATAAAGTAACAATAACCTCCATTCCTTCCTCCAGATACTCCACTTCTGCTGGAATTTCAATATAACCATTTGCTTTACTTAAGCTAGTTATTGCTCCAGATTCTTTGAAAACAGGATATGCAATTCCATTTTCAACCTTAACTGGGTAAATTTGATATCTGCCAATAGTAGATAAAATGTTTTGGGCAAGCTTCGCTTTCACTTTTTTAATTTCAAAAGGCAACCTAGCCATTTTTTTTATGGATGGAAGAAGCAGAACATATGCATTTGTTAAGCATGAAGTCGGATATCCAGGCATTCCAAAAATTAGAGTACTATCAATTTTTCCACATATTGTAGGTTTGCCAGGCTTAACAGCTATTCCATGAAAAAGCAATTCCCCTTTTTTCTTTATTACTTTTGCAAGTAAATCTTTTTCTCCAATACTACTTCCTCCAGAAAATATAATGTAGTCTGCATCTATTGCCCTTCCGATAGCTTCTTCAATAGCTTCCTCATCATCTTCAACAATATCATTTATTATTGGCTTTGCACCTTCATTTATAAGCAATGTTGCTAATGTGTAGGAGTTTATATCATATATTTTCCCATAGTCAAGTTCTTCTCCAAGCTTCACTATTTCTTTTCCTGTTGGAAAAATTTTTACTTTTGGTTTTTCATATACCTTTACTTTTTCTATACCTAATGAAGCTAATACACCAATTTTTGGAGGCGTGAGCAATTCCCCCTTCTTTAAAATTAACTCTCCTTTTTTAACATCAGAATCCGGTAGAGAAACATTTGCGCCTGGATAGACAGGCTTGTAAATATTTACGTAATCTCCTTCCTTAGATGTATCTTCAACAATAACTACAGCATCTGCATTCTTTGGTAATGGGGCACCTGTTGCAATCTGAATGCACTCTCCTTCTTTTATTTCGATTTTGGCTTTTTCTCCAGCAAATATTTTTCCTACAACTTTCAGTTTTTTTGGATTTTGCAGGGATGCATTATAAGTATCTTTTGCCATGACAGCATATCCATCCATTGAAGCTCTTTTAAAGCCAGGAACATCAAAAGGAGCTACAATATTCTCAGCCAACACTCTGCTTACAGCATTTAAAATATTTACTTTTTCAACCCTTTCCATTTCTTTTGTATTTTCCATTATTATTTTTTTAGCTTCATTGAAACTTATTAATCTATGAAATGGCTTCATTTCCTTGCCTCCCATAGAATGTGACCACATTCTTCCAATATTATTTTCTCCATAGCTGTCTTTACAGCATTTTTTGAGCCAGGAATACAAAATATTGCCTTTCCATCTATAATTCCAGCAGTAGCCCTACTCATTATTGCTGCTGTTCCAATTTCCTCGATACTCAATATTCTAAACATCTCTCCAAATCCGGGCAATTCCTTTTGCAACAATGGTTTGACAACATCTATAGTAATATCTTTCTTTGAAATTCCTGTCCCCCCGCAAAAAATTATTGCATCTGCATTGTATTGCAAGGCATTTAAAATCTCTTTCTCATCATTTTTTATTATTTTATATTCAACAATATTGTGCTTATTTTTTTCAATAAGCTCCTTTATTAATTTCCCGCTTTCATCAGTTTTTTCATTTCTTGTATCGCTTACAACAAAAACTGCAAATTTTATATTTTTTATAGCATGTTTTTTATGCTCCTCTACGCTCATCTCACTCACCTTTTATTTTTTCCAATACCCTCACATCTTTTATTAAAGTTGCTGGATAATTTCCTTTATCATCTTTTTCCAGATACTTTACCATATCCCATATTGTAAGCAAAGCAATTAACACTCCGTGTAGTGCTTCCATTTCTACACCTGTTTTATAAATTGCTTTAACCTCACATTTACACACTATTTCTTCATCTTTTATTTCAAAATTAACTTTTGCAGATGTTATTGGAATCTGGTGACAATGCGGAATCGTGGAAAAAGTATTTTTTATAGCAAGTAATGAAGCAATTTCTGCTACAACTAAAGGATTTCCCTTTTTTATATTTCCTCTTTTAATTTCTCTAATTGTCTCTCTTTTTAATTTAATTTTACCTTCTGCAACAGCAATTCTTTCAACATCCTTTTTGGCAGAAATATCTATCATTTTTCACCTCCAATATGGACGCCTATTTCTAACTGCCTTTTTAAACAATTCTACAATTTCCTCCTCTTTAGCTCCATTCCTTATTGGAGTAATTATATCTACAAGCCCATCATTGTGCATTAAGCATGGTTTCAGCTTTCCATCGCTGGTAAGCCTTATGCGGGTGCAGGCAGAGCAAAAAGCAGAGTTATGCATTGGACGAACAATTTCCACATCTTTTTCCTCTCCATTAAATAGCAGAGTGTATATTTTTCTCCTGTGCATATGCCTTTCCCTTATTTTAATTGCTTTTGAGGCAATATAATCTTCTATCTCATCTATACTATTTTCAAAATTAATGGGCTCAATAATTTGAGGTATTGCATTCAGCTTCCAAACAAATTTTACAGTTTCCATTGTTTCATTTAAAGGAAAGAGTGCAACAATATTTACTTTTACTGGATTTAAACCAGCTTTTATTGATTTCTTGATACCATTAATAACATTCTCAAGCAAATCATAACCAGTTATTTCCTTATATTTTCCCCTATCAATTGTATCCATACTAATGTTTATCCTATTAAGTCCAGCTTCCTTTAGTTTTTTTGCAATAGGAGCTAACAATGTGCCATTTGTAGTTATAGAAACATCTTCCATGTACTTACTTGCTATTTCAACTATTTCAACAATATCATTTCTTAAGAGAGGTTCTCCACCTGTAAATTTTACAGATTTTATACCTAATGAACTTGCTATCTTTAAAATATAGCCAATTTCATTAGGTGTCATTTCTTCATGGGAATATTCCTGTCCTTCATTATGGCAATAAAAGCATTTGAGATTGCATTTTGTAGTTAATGAAATTCTAATGCTTTTTACCTTTCTTCCATATGGGTCAATCAGCATTTTTATCTAAATAAATTAACATTTTGTGCTTTAAATATTAAATATACTTCTTTGCCAATCTCAATTTCAAGCTCATTAAATGATTCTCTTGTAATATGAACAACAAAATTTTTCCCGCAATTTACCTCTACCCTTATCAATGAGCCCATATCAATAATTGTCTCAACTTTTCCTTTTATACAATTTCTCGCACTACTTTTTATTTCATTTAATGATATAATGATGTCCTCAGGTCTTATTGAAGCATATTTTGCATCTTTAACATTCATTGACGAAATAAGTTTTAAACCATTTGAATAGAAATATGTAATATCTCCTTTTCTTTCGGCTTTTCCCTGGAAAATGTTTTCAACTCCAACAAATTCAGCTACAAATTTATCTGCTGGCTTTCTAAATATTTCTTCTGGCTTTCCTACCTGCAAGATTTTTCCTTCATTCAATATTGCTATTCTATCTGCTAACAGCATTGCATCTTCCCTGCTATGAGTAACATGTATTACTGTTAAGCCTTCTTTTTCATGCAAATCTTTAATTTCTCTCCTAATTTTTGTCCTCATTACAGCATCTAATGCAGATAATGGCTCATCCAGCAAAAGAATTTTTGGCTTAACAGCTAATGCTCTTGCCAAAGCAACCCTCTGTTTTTCTCCTCCACTAAGGCTTTGAGGATATCTATTTAAAATTCCCTTTATTTTGCATGTTTCTGCTAATAAATTAATTCTTTCTTCTATTTCCTCTTCCTTTAGCCCTTTCATTCTTAAACCAAAGGCAATGTTATCTTTCACATTCATATGAGGAAAGAGCATATAATCTTGATAGACAAATCCTATTTCCCTTTGGCTCGGTGGCAAATAGGTTACATCTTTTCCATTAATGAAAATTTTTCCTTTGTCAGGATAATGAAAGCCAGCTATTAGCTCCAGTAGTAAAGTTTTACCTGCTCCAGTTGGGCCAAGTACAACAAAATACTCCCCTTTCTCAACTTCTAAATTTATATTTGAAAGAGCGAAATTTTTCCATTTTTTCGTAATATTTTTAATCTTTATCATATCTCTTCCACCTTGTTGAGGCAATACGCAATGAAATGAAAATAACTATGCATATGAACAGCAAAAAAGCTGCAATTGGAGCTGATTTTTTCAAACCATATTGGAGATATTGGGAATAAATATAGGATGGAGCAGTTAGAGGGAAGTAAGCAATTACAACAACTGCCCCAAACTCACTTATTGCACGAGCCCAAGTCATTAATGAGCCAACAAAAATACTTCTTATGCTTAAAGGCAGTGTAATAGAAAATATAGCTTTTGTTTTAGTTGCTCCTAAGCTCATTGCAATATATTCTAAGCGAGGATCCACAGCTTCAAATCCTTCTCTTGCATAATTAATTAAGAAAGGCATAGAAACAAACATCATTGCTATTGTTATTCCAAGCATAGAATCAACAATTTTCACTCCAAATTCTTCCAATGGAGCGCCAATTAAACCATTACTCCCAAAAATCATGAGTAAGGCTATTCCTGCCACAGTATGAGGAATTATAACGGGCAAATCAATTATACTCTCAATAAGAGATTTTCCTGGAAAATCTTTTCTTGCTAAAATATATGCCAGTGGAACACCAAAAATTAAGCTAAGTAGAGTTGCAAAAAATGCAGCTTCAAAACTAACTATGATGGCATTAATAGCATTTTTATCCTTCATTGCTTCAATTATTCCATCTATTCCAACGGAGGCAAAGACATTTATAATCGGCAGAGCAATAAAAATAACAGCAACCCCACCAAGAATGGACATGTAAATAAGTATTCTCTCCTTCATTTTTCCACCACATATTTTCTAAGCTGAATAGGAAGATTTTCAATATTATCACAGATTGCAGGAACTATTGGAATTTGCCCATTTTCCTCAAAAATTTTCTGTCCAGTTTCGTTAAGAAGTAAAATTAAGAAATTAATTGCATTATCTTTGTTTTGAGCGTTTAATGGTATTGTAATCCCATAAATAATTGGCTTTGCTTCAATTATTTTACCTGTTGAAAAATTTACTACAACTTTGCTATAAACATCTACAAAACTGGGGTTGGATAAATCAATTTCTTCTGGTAATTCAATAAAATATACACCAGAGTAGCGATGTTGATATGCAACGCTTCTGTAAATAAAAAGATAGTCAATGTCTCCTGTTTCCAGTGTTGCCATTAAATCAATTTCTGCACTTCTCATAGCAATTTTATCAGTATTTATGTTAAGCTCTGCAGTTGGAGGAACCTCTATTATAAATTTTCCATTTCTTTCCATGCTTTTTATTCCGCTATTTTTTTCTATCAACTCATCAAAAATTTTATCATTTTTATAATAAATTTCAGCAAGCTGAATAACCATCAAGCTTCTATACCCGCATGGATCATCATTTGGATTGGAAAAACCAAATCTTATGCCATCTCTTTTTAAAATTTCATACCAATTTTTCTCATTAATTTCATCCTTATAGGCACTTTTATTTGTATATGCAATAACTATTTTGTTTTTAGCAAATTTTATGCAAAAATTTGCATATTCAGAATACATCATATCTTCAATTAGCGTATAATCTGCACTTGCAATAATATCTGCTTTTTTACCTAATTCTGTTATTTTTCTTATTGTGGCAATGCTTCCAGCTATCTCTCTTTTAACATCAATATTATTCCTCTTTTCAAATTCTTTCTCCAAATCATCAAAAGGCTTTGTCAAGCTTCCAGCATGGAAAATTATGAGTTTTTCCTTATTTTGATTAAGCACGAAAAAGCAGGTAATCAGCAATATAGCTCCAATTGTTGAAAAAATAATGAGCTTTTGCATCAGTTATAAAATGGCAAAATTATAAAATTTTTTGTAGCGTTTATATTTTCATTTGTGCAAGGCATTGTAATTTCAATAAATATAAGCCATAAGAAAGGGCTGAAAAAAACACCAGTGAAAGAGGCAATTGTAAATGAACGCGGAATTGTTGGCGATGCCCACGCTGGCGAATGGCATCGCCAGATTAGTTTGTTGGCGGAGGAGAGCATTGAAAAAATGAGAGAATTGGGGCTAAAGATTGGCTATGGAGATTTTGCTGAGAATATAACTACAAAAAATATTGATTTGAGTAAGCTTAGGATAGGGCAAAAAATAAGAGTTGGGAAAGAAGTTATTTTAGAAATAACACAAATAGGGAAAAAATGTCATGATGAATGTGAGATAAAAAGGCTAATTGGCAAGTGTATTATGCCAAAAGAAGGAGTTTTTGCAAGGGTTATTTCTGGAGGAAAAATAAAGGTTGGCGATGAAATAATTGTTTTAGAGTAAAGTTGATTAAATTTTTAATAATATAAGTTTATGAAAAAGTTTGCAGTATTTTTCCTAATAGCGCTTTTTATTTTGCCTTACATTACAACTTCTTCAAAATCTAAATATAACTACGGATTAAAAGAAATGACTTTTGCAGAAGCTAAATCGTATTTAAGTCAGTATGGAGAATACGAAAGAATAATAGAGCAAATTGAGACATACAATATATCAGATAATCAGAAAGTATTTGTAATTGATGGACTTAAAGGTGGAATCTGGTTCACTAAAGGAAATGGAATAGGATTCCCACTTTTAATTCATTTTGTATTACTACCTGGAAAAACAAAAATTTTTACATGGTACTATAAAAATGATACAGCAATTTCATATATATTTTTATTTGGGCTACCAACTGCCTTATATACATTTCGTGGTCCACATTTAGGAGTATTATTAGTAACATTTCCATCAATATACAAAGCCCCCATTATACCATTTAAAACTGTATTTGGTTTAGGATTATTTAAAACTGGAATTATAATTCCACTTCTTGGAGGAAGTATCAATGTAACTATGAAAAACTGCTAAAACATCTCATTTTATATATAACAATTTTTTTATTCTTACCATCTATAAAGGTGAGATAAAATGCAAAATAGAAAAAAGGAACACATTGAAATTGTGAAAAACAAAGAAGTAAGCCATTCATATAACTATTGGGATGATTTTGTTCTTGTCCATAATGCTTTGCCAGAGATAAATATGGATGAAATAGATACAAGCATAGAGCTTTTTGGGAAAAAGTTAGCAATGCCATTAATAATTGCTGGAATGACAGGTGGATTTAAAGAGGCAAAAGAAATAAATGAAGAACTTGCAAAAGTGGCTGAGAAATATGGTATAGGAATGGGAATTGGCTCGCAAAGAGCTGGATTGGAAAATGAGGATGTTGAAGAAAGTTATTCCATCATTAAAGAATATAAAATCCCTCTTAAAATAGCAAATATTGGAGCTCCCCAGCTTTTAGAATGGAATGATGTAGTGGAGAAAGCTCAAAAAGCTATAGAAATGATTGATGCAGATGTTCTTGCTATCCATTTAAATTTTCTCCAAGAAGTTATACAGCCTGAAGGAGAAAGAAATGCAAAAGGTTGCATAGAAAAAATTGGAGAGATAGCATCTTCATTAACTACACCCGTCATAGTAAAAGAAACTGGAGCTGGAATTTCACTAAGTGTAGCTGAAAGACTTTTGGATACAGATATTGTTGGCATAGATGTAGGAGGTGCAGGTGGCACATCTTTTGCTGCTGTCGAAGCATATAGGGCAAAAATGATTGGCGATAAAGTTCAAGAAGAGTTAGGAAAAATATTCTGGGATTGGGGAATTCCCACACCTCATTGTGTTATTGAATTGGCAGAATTATGCCAAGAAAATGGCTTGATTTTAATTGCTACAGGAGGAGTAAGACATGGTTTAGATGTTGCAAAAGCAATTGCATTAGGAGCAGATGCAGCAGGAGCAGCAGGAGCATTTTTAACTTGTTCATCCATTGATAAAAAAATGGAAGTATTTTTGAAATCATTTAAAGCTGCAATGTTTTTGACTGGATGTAAAAAAGTGGAGGAATTGAAGGAGGTGGAAGTTTGGACATTGTAGAAATTAAAGAGGCAATTGACAAGGCAATTGAGAATTATTTGTATGAAAAGGAGCCTTCAAACCTATATGAGGCGGTAAAATATTTACCATTTGCAGGAGGAAAAAGACTGCGTCCCCTAATAGCATGTTTAGCATGCGAGGCTGTTGGAGGAAATTTCGTTAATGCTTTGCCATTAGCTGTTGCTTTGGAATTAATCCATACCTTCACCCTTGTTCATGATGATATTATGGATAAAGATGAAGAAAGGCGAGGGATGCCTGCAGTGCATGTTAAATTTGGAGAAAGTACAGCAATTTTAGCTGGCGACACCCTTTTTGCAAAAGCATTTGAAGTTGCCTCTGCTATTAAAGATGCTGAAATAGCTAAAAAAATCCTTAGAAATCTTGCAATAATGGCGAAGGAGATTTGCGAAGGACAGCAGTTAGATATAGAATTTGAAGAAATGGAATATGTTGAAGAAAGCCAGTTTTTGGAAATGATTGAAAAAAAGACAGCAAGGATGTTTGAGCAGGCAGCAATGGGCGGAGCAATTGTAGGAAGAGGAAAAAGGGAGGAAATTGAAGCATTGCAAAAATATGGGCTTAATTTAGGAATGGCATTTCAGATATGGGATGATTGCTTGGATGTTATTGGCAAAGATATTGGCAAGCCAGTTGGAAGTGATATAAGGGAGGGAAAGAAAACATTGCTTTATATATATGCTTATGAAAAGGCTGAAAATAAAGAATGGCTGAAATATTATGGAAAGGAGGATGCAAATGATGAAGAAGTGCAAAAAATAATAAAATTTTTTGAGGAGATAGGGGCAATAGAATATGCAAAGGAGAAAGCGAGAGAATATTCCAAGAAAGCTATAGATGCATTAAAAATTTTGCCAGAAAGTGAGGCAAAGAAGGAATTAATAAAACTATCAGAATTTGCAATAGAAAGGGAGAAATGAAAGAAAAATGGAAACTTTACAGAAAAATAAAGTTTGTCATAACAATCATAATTATTTCCGGCGTTATCATCCATCTTTTTCTTGTTTATTCTGCAGCAAAATCACTGGAAACAAAAGAAGTAAAAATTATCGGAATATATCCAATTTCCTTAGATGAATATGAAGTTAAATTTACCCTTACTTTATACAACCCGAAAAATACAGAGATAGAGGTGGATCACATAAGTTATAATGTCTATATAGAGAATGAATTTGTTGGTTATGGGGAAAAACCACACTTCATAATAAAGCACGGCACACATAACTACACTTTTCTTTTTTCATTTAGCATTCTAAATCTTTCATCTGCCACCAAATCTTTAATCTTAGCTGGAGAAAGCATAGATATTAAAATAAAAGGAGATGTTATCATTCCAGCAAAATTTTTAGGCATATTTACTTGGAGATATATAAAATTGCCATATGAGACAGAAGAAAAATTGAAAATAGGATAAAAATCTATGACTTAGCCTTTCGAGAATCACAGAAGGATTTATTGAAATAACACCATCGATCCTTATCCAAGTAGGACTTTGATATTCTTTCTAATGGAGGAAATGTATATACTCGCATTGAAAAATGCCATCTGATGAGCATATTTTAAGACATCCAAATTGGCTTAAATGGAAAGCGCCCCGAAGCAAATATTGCAGATGGAAACACTAGCTAAAAAACCACATACAATAGAATATCTTTTTCGGCAGCATTTTGATTTGCAATGATTTAGAAAAATGCATTGGATGTAAAATGTTATTATGTATGAAGAGTTGCCAATAGAAGGCAAGGGAAAAGTATTAGGCAAAAATTTGACCATAGAAGATGTTGTTATTGTGGCTATGCATAGAAGTTTGTCCTACTAACTCATTGAGGATGACACCATTGTATAAACTAATTGAGGAAAAAATTTGAATGAAATTGCATGGAGGAGAATTTATAGCAACAGCCCTTTCATTATTCATGACTCAAAACCATCACAAGTTTTTTATTTCATGAGGCATATAATCAAATCATGAAAGCCATCGTTGCAATTTTATTTGCTTTCATAATGTTTTCTGCAGTTGCAACAGATATAAGTAATTTTACAAATTTAAATAAGCTTAATGAAGCAGGAAGGGAATTGCAAACAGGTCATTTTATTGTTCAGTGGGAGAAAAGCTATGGAAAGCTTTGGTGGTGGTCAGCGAGATATGAAGGTCCCCAGCCTGTAGGAGATGCAGACAACGATGGCTTAAATGAATTGCTCATTGGAGGAAGAGATCCTTTCCTTAGAGTAATGAAATGGAATGGAGAAACTTATGTTGAAAAGAAACTTATTGACCCTGTTTTCGGCATTGGCTATGGAATCTGGATTAGAATCGGAAAAGAATGGTATCGTTTTCCCCAACCATTTGGCTCTGCTACTGGATTTGCTATTGGCGATGCAGACAATGATGGCTTGAACGAGATATGCGTTGCCTGGGGGCGCCATTTAACAGCTTATAAGTGGAATGGAAAGAAATATGAAATTATGGGAAGGTATATAGTTATTGGAAAAGATGAAGGAGGGACAACCTTAGACTGCATTATTGGCGATGCAGACAGTGATGGCTTGAACGAAGTTGTTGTTACAGGAGGATATGAAAGAACATCTTCATTAATTGTTTTAAAATGGAGTGGAAGTGAATTTGTTAAAGAAGCAGAGTGGGGCTCTCGCTCCATATATTTCCCATGGATTGCCGACGCTGACAATGATGGAAAAAATGAAGTTATAGTTGGGCATGGAAGAGAGCTTACAGTTTTAAAATGGAGTGGAAATGAGTTTACTAGCTATGTTATTGATAAATTCCCAGACCAAGTTTTTGGATGCGTTACAAAAGATAGCAATGGAGACGGAATAAATGAAATACATGTAACATTCTGGGCACCCCGTCTATGCATCTATAGATTTAATGGAAGCAAGTATGAAAAAATATTTGATAAAACATGGAATGGAGAAGAAGCTACCATTGAAGCAATAGATGTTGGAGATGTTGATAATGATGGCTTACCAGAGGTGGCAGTAGGAACAAATTATGTTCATATCCTCCAATGGAATGGTTCTGGCTATGAAGAAGAATACGTTATAAATGAAACATATGGATTGTTAGCTGTAACATGCATTGGAGATATGGACAATGATGGAAAAAATGAAATAAATGCAGGAGCCGTTGGAGTAAGAGGTAATGAAGACTATAAAGCATGGATTTTTAAGTATGTGGAATAAAGAAAGAGAATCTATTGCTTCCTTTTTTTCCATTTTAACCATTTTACTATTGGAGGAAAGTGAAAATAGATTGAAGCCATTCCAAACTTAAGGATTATTGATGCTGCCAAGAAAAAATATAAGGTATAAACTATTGTGATTATAAATGAAACAGCAAATTTTTTGATGGTCATGTAATTACATTTATGCTTGATGAGGATTTGGCAGAGTATGCTTTAAAAATAAGCAAAGCTGAATATGCAGAAATAAGAATTGGGAGACATATAGGAAATGAACTGCTTTTTGTAAATGGCTTGCTTAAAGAAGCAGGCTTTTATGAAAATTATGGATTTTCAATAAGAGTAATAAGCAAAGGCATAGGCTTTTACTTTTCAAATGTAGTTAATAAAGAAAAAATCAGAGAAGGAATAGAAAAAGCAGAGAAAATGGCAAAATTGCAAAAAGAAGTTAAGCTTAGTGATGAAAAATCCTATATTGATAAATATGAAGTAAAAGGAGATTTTCCAGATATTGATGAAAAGCTGGCATATATAAAAAGCTTAGATGAATTGCTTAAAGATAAGCAAAGAACTTTTTCATATGAAGATAAAATTTCAGAAAAATTGTATATGAATAGCGATGGAAGCAGAATATATTCAAAGATTCCAAGAATCTATCTTTATTATTTGCTTACTGTCTCAGATGGAAAAGTTGAGCAAACGCATCGTGAGTTTGGAAATGCTGGCGGTTGGAATTTCATTAAAAAATGGGAAGTTGAAAAGCACATCCAGCATGATTTGCAATTTTTAAAAAATCTCATTGAAAAAGGAGAAAAAGCTCCTATAGAAGGAGATGTTATTCTCAGCCCGTATATAACAGGGCTGATAGCTCATGAAAGTTGCGGGCATCCATTTGAAGCAGATAGGATTTTGGGCAGGGAAGCAGCTCAAGCAGGAAAATCCTATGCTTCTTTAGAGCTAATGGGTAAGAAAATTGCAAATAAATGTATTAGCATAGCAGATGATCCTACCATTCCAAATAGTTATGGCTTCTATAAATATGATGATGAAGGAATAAAAGCAAGAAAAAGAATTTTAATTAAGGAAGGAATAGTGAATGAATTTCTGCATAATAGGCAGACTGCTTATGAAATGAATTGCAAAAGCAATGCTTCAGCAAGAGCTACATATGGCAAAGAACCGATTGTAAGGATGGCAAATACCTTTTTCATGCCAGGCGATTATAGTTTTGAAGAGCTTGTTGAAGATGTTAAACAAGGCGTTTATATGAAAACTTTTATGGAATGGAATATAGATGATAAAAGAATAAATCAGAAATATGTTGGGCAGGAAGCATATATAATAAAGAATGGTGAGATAGCTGGCATTGCTTATCATCCTGCAATAGAAATTTCTACATTTGATCTCTTTAAAAAAGTAGATGCTGCAGGAAAAAATTTAGAATTTTATCCAGCTACATGCGGAAAAGGGGATCCTATGCAGGGAATAGAGGTGACAACAGGAGGAGTTGATTTGAGGCTAAGAGAGGTGAAAATAAAATGATTGATTTCAAAAATTTTGATGAGTATGTTGCCATAGAAAGCGAAACAATAAGTAAGCAAGTTAGAATTTTCAATAGCAGAATAGGAGTTATAAAAGAATGGAATACTAAGGAACTTGAGCTCTATCTTTATAAAGATGGAAAACTTTTTACAACAACAATAGAAAATCCAGATGATAAGAAAATAAAAAAAGCAGTAAAGCAAGCGGAAGAGATTATAAAGAAATTACCAGAAATACCATTTAAAATTGGTTCTGATAAAAACTACATAAATGAAAAATACTTTGATGAAAAAGTTATTGATGAAGAAAAGATGGTTGATAAAGTTAATGAAGCATTGAATAAAAATTATGATGAGGTTGCTGGTGTTTTATTTAGCAGTATAGAAAAAAAGAAAATATACACTCCATATGTGCAAGATGAGGATAAAAATAGTATGGCTTATTTATCTTTAAGAATATTTAAAAAAGATGCCTCAAAGCATTTTGTAAGCTGTTCTAGGAAAATAGATAATATAGATGCAGAAGTTAATGAAGAATTTGAGGCAAAGGAAATAAAAAATGCAGAAGAAGGAAAATACGATGTTCTTCTATCTCCGTTAGCTTTTGCTAATCTAATACATTATTTTGCTAACTTTTCTTCTGCTTTTGCTGTAGATGCTGGCTATTCATTTTTGGAAGGAAAGATAGGTAAAAAAGTTGCAAGTGAAAAATTAACAATTTATGATAGCGGAATAGAAAAAGATGGATTATTTTCAACAAAATTTGATGATGAAGGGGTGGCGACAAGAAAAACAGTTGTTGTTGAAGATGGAATTTTAAAAACATATTTGCATAATAGCACAACAGCTATGATTCATAAAACAGAAACGACAGGAAATGCTGGAATTATAGCTCCAAATCCATGGAATACAATTGTAAATGGAGGGGATGCAAATTTTGATGAAGTGTTCCAAGAAATAAACGAGGGAATTTATATTACGAATGTATGGTATACCCGTTTCCATAATTATAAGACAGGAGATTTTTCAACTGTTGCAAGA
The DNA here is from genome assembly GCA_029258955.1 of Thermoplasmatota archaeon. GTDB lineage: Archaea > Thermoplasmatota > E2 > UBA202 > JdFR-43 > JAPDJP01. Next base: position 1,888 of record JAPDJT010000049.1, on the reverse strand, counting down.
GATGCGGCTTTTTATATAAAAAATGGAGAAATTAAACATGCTTTAAAAAATATAAGAATAAGTGATAATCTAGAAAGAATGCTTAAAAACATTGAAATGCTTTCCAAAGAAGTAAAGCAGATTTATTGGTGGGAAGTTGAAAACCCAGTATTTTGCCCATATGCTATGATAAAAGATGTTAGAATAACAACAGCATAATTTTGGTAATTAGAATCTGAATAATGAAAGAAACAGTTGCATGAAAGAATTTGATATAGCAACTTTCATTTTATTTTAGGCAATTCTAAAAGATTATGAAAGAAATGTTGTCATAGTTATTTTCTCTCATGCAATAATAGCCATTAATAACATTTCTTTAATTTGAATGTCGTTGAATGAAAAATGGTTGTCATGGCTATTCTCACAATGAAAGACAACCAACCCCCCTCTTATTTTTGTATTCATCAAAAATTAATGGAAAGAGAGTTGCTATTAATCTTCTTTCATGCAACAATGACAATCTTTTTCTCCATTTATCGACTTTTCATTTTAAAAAAGTTCATATATTTTCAGTATATCTTACACTATGTATTGCGTGATTATAACAACGTGTAAGCCAGAGGATGAAGAAAAAATTATTGATGCCTTGCTTTCTTCGAAACTTGTTGCTTGCATAAATTCATTCAGTGTAAAATCAAAATATATATGGAAGGGAAAAATTGAGGAAGATGAAGAAAAACTCCTCATTATAAAAACAAAAAAAGAAAAGCATAAGGAAGTGGAAAAGAAAATAAAAGAAAATCACTCATATGAAGTTCCAGAAATAATATGTTTGGATATAGTTAATGGCTCAGATAGCTATCTAAGATGGATAGATGAGGTGGTTGAATGATTATAACATTAACAACAGATATTGGCTGGGAGTATGCGGCGGAAATGAAAGGAAAAATATTATCAATAAATCCAGAAGCGAAAATTATAGATATAACCCATGAAGTAACTCCTCAAAATATAAGGCAAGGGGCATTCATTTTGTATTCCATTGCTCCATATTTTAAAAATGCAATTCATATTGGCGTAGTTGATCCGGGAGTAGGAACAGAAAGAAAATGCATTTTAATAGAATGCAAGGATTCATATTTTATTGGTCCTGATAATGGCTTGCTTATCCCGGCAGCAAAAAGAATGGGAATAAAAAAGATTTATGAAATTAAGGTAAGCAAATCGGCATCTCCTGTTTTCCATGGAAGAGACGTTTTTGCCCCAACAGCAGCTAAAATTTCAATAGGAAGAAAAGCGAGTAGATTAGGAAAAAGAATAGAGGAAGTTGTTGATTTAGATTTTGGAAAAGCAGAAAAGAGAGGAGGAAAGATAATAGGAAAAATAATTTATATAGATAGATTTGGCAATATAATAACAAATGTTGAAGCAAATATGATAGAAACAAAACAATTTAGAATAAGAATAGGAGAAGTTGAAAGAGAAGTTAAATTGTTACCATCCTATGGATATGCCTCTAAAAAAGAAATTTTGGCTGTTATAAGTAGTGCTGGATTTCTGGAAATAGCAAGAAGAGAAGGGAGTGCAGCAGAATATTTCAATGCAAAAGAGGATAAGTCAGTAGAAATATTTTTGTAGCCAGCAATATTTACTTTCATGAAAAAGTTATTAGTTATATTGTTATCTTGTCTATTAGCAGCTACTATTTCAATTGCCAATGATTCTTCTTCAAAGACTACAGTTAAAATACCAGAAATTAAAGAAGTTGATGCCAGTAATTACTGCATTTTACAGCTTGAAAATGCTTTGTATATGTACAGTGAAGGCTATCCTATATTGCCATATTATGTAAAGACATATACGTATCCTGCTGGAACAAAAATAAATGAAATAAACGTTGAAGCAAAGA
>JAPDJT010000007.1 GCA_029258955.1 Thermoplasmatota archaeon | reverse complement strand
TTGGGCCTGCTTCGCCTTCATCATTTATGCTTTGGGCATAAATGACATATTTTCCATCTGGCAATCCTTTTGTATCCCATGTAATGTTCAAGTCTTGCTGATCAAGAAATCCATCTCCAGATACAACCAAAATCCTTTTGAACCACTGGCTACCATAAGCATTTTTCTCATATTCAATGATTTTATTTACCACATCTTCAACTTCCTTAAGATTTCTGCATGCAAGCCTTCCAACAGCAACATCTGGATATAAGTCTAAAACATCATCCGGTTCTTTTTCGATATCAAGCCATTCTGCAAATATACCATTGCCATTGCTGTCCCAGTCATCAAATTCTCCCCCTTCTTTATATATGTCTGCATAATATAAATCGCAAAGATAACCTGGCTCTTCAGCTATAAGGTTTGAATATCTTACTGGCAAATGCCATCCAGTTACGCCAGCATTTTTATTATCTTTTGGCTTTGCATATATTAATGATTTTAATCCACCTACAAGTAATACATATTTTATTCCATATTGTTCAATTGCATTTTTAATGAAATATTTTATTTTCTCTGGCTCATCTCTGCCATTGTATTTGCTGTAAATTTCTTCAGTAGTCATTAAAAATGTTTTTACTCCATAGTTATTTTTATGCTCAACAAGCTTTTGCAATGCATCAGAAAATTCTGAAGGAGCTATAATCACCATATCATATACATCTCTCTGTATCCATGGTTTCTTTGGAGGTAAATAACTTATTTTTATTTCTGCATTCTTAGCCACAACCACCTTATTTTCTGCTGGCAAATATCTTACTGGATAAATGTTTACTGTAACAAAAGTAACATGCTCCATTTTCTCATTTAGCCCACAACCTACTCTATAACTATACCAGCCAGATGGATAAAGCTTATTGCTGGAATAAACCTCTTCATCTTTTCCTAGAGGATGGTATCCTTTTATTGGCGTTAATGGCATAGGAGCAGGAGCTGGCATTATCTGCTTTTCTATGATTTTTTCCTCTACTTCTTTTACCTCCACCTCCACTTTTACGTTCCTTACACCAAATGGAAGCTCAAAAATTTTTAGTACTCTTGGAAGCATTGGTTTGCCAGGAGCCATAATGTATAATTCCTCTCCATTTTCATTGGGCATTTTTATCCTTATATAGTTTTCTTTTTGCGTGAATTTCGGCTCAAAGAATTGCACTTTTATTTTCTTGGTATATTCTTCAGCATTGCTAAATGTTATTCCTCCAAAAATTAGTATGGTAACTATTGCAATAGCTACTACTCTTTTCATTTTCACCTCCCAAAAACAAATAAATTCATTCTATAAAAGAATTTGTGAAAGAATGCTAAATAACAATCTAGTCAAGAGCTTCCATTCACCAAATCCTTTTGTTGTTCTAATTTCTATATATTGCAACCCAGGTGTAAACCATTCTGGTTCAAAATATCTTAATGCTGGCCATACAAATCTTCCAAAAATGTATAACCTGTTCCCCATATGGTATGATTTGCCCTTTGCCCCTCCCCTCTTATTAATACACCAACTCCTCCTGTAAAATATGGTCCTACTCTTGCACTTACACTTATTTTCTCACAATCTGGAGGAGTAGTAAAAGTATCTCTAATCGACTTGCTTCTTCCAAAAACAATTATTTGTTATTTCATACAGATTATATGTTTTTCCTGCTTCCTTGTCCACTCCATATGCTGAAATGAAAGGAAATAGTAGCAAAGAAACAATGAGAATTATTTGTATAAAAGAAAAAGTTTTCATTGGCAATTTTTGTTCATTCCTTTTCATAATTAATTTAAAGAAAAGGCAATAATAAAACTATGGAAAAAATTGTTGCTATGATAATTATGCTTCTTTTCCTTTTCCCCTTTATAAGTAGTGAAAATACAGTCCATGTTGCTAACACAAATAATGTTTTATATGTTGGAGGCACCGGTCCAAACAACTACACAAAAATACAGGATGCAATAAATGATGCAAAAGATGGCTACATCATTTATGTTTACCCTGGCTATTATAATGAAAGCATTGTAATAAACAAAAGTATATCATTGATTGGCATAGGGGAAGAAAAGCCAGTTATAAATGGAAAAGGAAATGAATATACTGTATTGATAGAAGCAGATAATTGTACTGTTAAGCAATTTGTAATAAAAAATGGAAAGATAGGCGTTAAATTAACAGATGTATACCACATTAAAATAGAAAATAACACTATCAGGTATGCATCTATAGGGATTTTATTATTAAATTCTTCACAATCTTTAATCAGAAACAACACACTAAATGAAAATGGCATGGGAATCAATCTGCAAGGGTTTTCAAATAATAATGCAATAATTGGAAATATAATTTATAATAACAAGGGAACTGGAATAGGTATATATGGGATATTTTCTGAAAAAACGCACGGCATAACTATTTCATACAATAATATTACAAAAAATTTTGATGGCATCGAAATATTTGTTTCATCTGATGGCATGATTTCCTTCAATCATGTTTACAAAAATAAACAATACGGAATATCAATTGATATTTGTGAAAACATGTCCATTTTAAATAATTCTATTCATGACCATACATATGGAGGATTGCAACTGATGGATTGTTCATATAGCATTGTTGAGGGAAATGAAATATATGAAAATTCTGCAGGAATAATGGTGCAATCAAGCTATACATGGGGAGAACATTTCAATCTTATAAAGAGAAATGATGTATATTCAAATGCTGACTATGGAATATATGTGGAACGTTCTTTGTATAATGTCTTTACTCAAAATAATCTTATAAATAATGGGAGGAATGCATGGTTCTGGTATCATGTTATTATTGGCAATCCTTCATTGCCAATAAGACCCTGTCACAATAGATGGTTCAATAATTACTGGGATGACTGGAAAAGTACTTTGCCAAAGCCGGTGGTAGGTTTACTGGATGTTGATGTTGACCTTTTTGATAGATACATATGCATCTGGAGTGGTTCATGGCTCAACTTTGACTGGCATCCTGCTTTAGAACCATGGAAGTAAAATTGAAAAAGTGATTAACAAACATCACTAATAAATAGTTGTTTCATATATCGTTATAAAATGCATGATGAAAAGCTTATTAAGGAATTAAAAAGAAAAGCTTTGCAGATAAGAAAATGGGTTATTGAATCTGTTTATAGGGCTGGTTCAGGTCATCCAGGAGGAAGTTTATCAATTGCAGACATTTTAGCATGCTTATATTTCCATGAGATGCGACATGATCCTAAGAATCCAAAATGGCCAGATAGAGATAGACTTGTTTTATCGAAGGGGCATGCAGCTCCTGCCTTATATGCTGCTTTGGCTTTGGCTGGATATTTTCCTGTTGAAGAACTGAAAAATTTGCGAAAAATTGGGCATTTCTTGCAAGGACATCCATGCATGAAGAAGGTGCCAGGTGTGGACATGTCAACAGGCTCTTTAGGCCAAGGACTTAGTGTTGCAGTTGGAATGGCTTTGGCTGGAAAGTTGGATAAAAGAGATTATAGAGTTTTTGTTATACTTGGAGATGGAGAAATTCAGGAAGGACAAATATGGGAAGCTGCAAATGCTGCATCTCATTACAAGCTTGATAATTTGATTGCTATATTAGATAGAAATAAACTCCAGATTGATGGACCAACTGAAGAAATAATGCATGTAGAGCCGTTGGCAATGAGATGGAAAGCATTTGGATGGGATGTTATAGAAATAGATGGACACGATATAGAGGAGATTTTGGATACATTTCATGAAATCAAATTAAATGAAAAGCCAACCATAATTATAGCTCATACTATAAAGGGAAAGGGTGTTTCGTTTATGGAAGGAACCTTATCATTTCATGGAAAACCTCCAAGTTATGAGCAGTATATAAGGGCTATGAGTGAGTTGGAGCAGGAGGAGAGGGAGTTAAATGGTTAGCGCAATTTTAACAGATAAAAAAAGAAATTTGAGGGATGCATATAGCTCAGCTTTAATTGAGCTTGGTCATAAAAATCCTGATGTTGTTGTTTTGGATGCAGATTTGGCTTTATCAACAAAAACAAAAAGATTTGGAACTGTATTTCCAGATCGCTTCTTTGACATGGGTATAGCAGAGGCAAACATGATGGGAGTAGCAGCCGGACTAGCAGCATGTGGAAAAATTGTTTTTGCTTCCACCTTTGCTGTCTTCGCCACTGGAAGATGCTATGATACAATTCGCCAATCTATAGCTTATCCAGAGCTAAATGTTAAAATCGTTGCCACCCATGCTGGCATATCTGTAGGAGGAGATGGAGCAAGCCATCAAATGCTGGAAGATATAGCTTTAATGCGTGTATTGCCAAATATGACTGTTATTGCCCCAGCAGATGCAACGGAAATGGAAGATGTTGTTCCAGCTATTGCTGAGCATGAAGGACCTTGTTATGTAAGGATAGGGAGGGAAGATGCTCCAATAATTTTTGAAACCCACGGAGCATTTGAAGTAGGAAAAGGATATGTGTTAAGAGATGGAAGTGATATAGCCATTATAGCAACAGGAACAATGACTGCAGAGGCTTTAAAAGCATATGATTTGTTGAAGGAAGAAGGCATAGAAGCAAAAATAATTCATATGCCAACAATAAAGCCATTGGATGAGGAGCTTGTAAGGGAAGTTGCTGAAGAAACAGGAAGAATAATAACCTGTGAAGAACATTCCGTTATAGGAGGGCTTGGAGATGCTGTTGCAATGGCTATAGCAAAAAAACCAGTTCCAATGATAAGGATAGGAGTAAATGATGTTTTTGGAGAATCTGGTAAAGCAAGAGAGCTTATGGAAAAATATGGGCTAACTGCAGAAAATATTGTGGCAAGAGCAAAGGAATTAATTGAAAAATAATGAAAAAATGTTTTATTGCTATCTTCCTCATGCTAATATCCTAATAATCCTTCTTTCATTTTGGGAATCATAGTTTCACAATAAAATTTTTTAATGCACAATTAATTTTCTCATGGTGGCAAAATGAAAATTACTGTTAAAGATGCTGAAACAGGCAATAAAGTAAATATGGAAGTTGAAGATGATAATACCATTGAAGAAATAATTGAAGAAGTGGCAAATTACTGGAAAAAGAATCCAGGAGCATATGTAATAAGATATGGAAAGAAAATTTTGCAAGCTGAGCTAACTGTTGAGGAAGCAAATTTGCATGAAGGAGATGTCATTGAATTAATTCCTGATCCAGAAGGAGGTTAAATGCCTCTTCCAAGAGATTTGTTATTAAAAAGAATAAAAAACGAGATTAGGGAATGTAAAAGAAAGCTTAAACACCATTTTGTTGTTTCGGATCCAGAATTTAAAAAATTGCCATTAGAAATAACTGTTACATTGGTAAATACCCCTGGACCAATATGGAGTGATGGAAGAGTAATTCATAAATTTACACATAAATTAAAGATAATTATTACTGAGGATTATCCATATCAAACACCTATAGTAAGATGGAAAAGCCCAATTTTTCATCCAAACATAATGCCTCCTGAAGATGGTGGCTATGTTTGCACAAAACTTTTAGAGGGATGGAGCTTTAAATCAAATCTTTTAGCTTTTATTAAAGGGCTAGAAGTTTTACTTGCTAATCCAAATCCGCAGAATCCTTTTGAAACAGATGCATGTACAAGAGCTGCAGAATATTTTAATAAGCATCCCTACAATCCGCCAGAAATAAAGGAAAAGAAACCCAAAATTTTGAGAGAAAATGGTGAAGATAAGTAACGAAGAAAAGAAGGAGCCAAAGCTTCAGCCCCCTCCCCAGCAAATTTTATATAGGCATGGCAAGGAGAAAGAATTTGAATTGTACATAAAGGAAAATGCATTTCAAAGTTTGCTAGAGCATTGCAATAAAATGGCAGAAGAGAATAAGGAAGCAATGGGATTTTTGGTAGGAGATGTAAAATATTGGAATAAAGAATATGCTGTTGTATATGATATTGCCACTGCATCCTTAGATGCTTCTCCATATCATGTTAAATTCAGAAAAGATGCTTTTGAAGAATTATTTAATAAATTAGATGAAATAAGCTTTGATTATATACTAGTAGGATGGTATCATTCTCATCCTGGCTACTCAAGCTTTATGTCCGAAATTGATGTTGAAACTCAGAGAAAATACTTCAATAAAAGCTTTCATGTCGCCTTAGTTGTTGATCCAATTAAAAAAGAAATAAAAGCATTTAAGCTTAAAAATTCAGAATGCGTTGAAATAGGATATGCAATAGTTAAATAAACTCCTTTATCCTTTTTAAAACAAATTCTCTTCCTAATGATTGAAGAAAATATCCTGCTCTTGGTCCACGCTCTTTCTTTAAAAATATTTTGTATATGGTTGAAAAAGCTTTGCCTGCTTTCATACGCATTTCTTTTGCAGTTTCATGTATAGCTGTATGAATTTTTTCGGCATCCCACTCAATTTTTTCAAAATGTTCTTTAAGCTTCCTTAAAAAATTCTTTTCTTCCTCCTCCAATTCAACATCTGGCTTTTCCCTTTGCAATTCAAATTTTATTTCTTCTGGAGCATAATTTTTGAGCCAGTATAGCACTTTTTCATATCTCTCCTTAAGTCTTTCTAAATCAACATCTTTCAAATCATATTTTCTTGATAGAATTTCAACAACTTCATCAAAATTTCTACCAATTTGAGCCACCACTGCCAAATGACGGTAAGGAATATTAAACGGCTTGCTTTTAGGCACTTTATATGGCTGGGAGAGCTCATAAACTCTCTTCACATCTTTCATTCCAGCTATTTCCTTCTCCAGTCCAAAATATATTCTCTCATACTTATCGTACTCATCAACCAAATCCAACAAGCCAAAACCTGTATCAAATTCAATGTGGCGAGATGGTTCATACTTCATGAACAAAAATCTTAAAACTTCAGCAGGGAGCATTTTTAGCACTTCATTTGCGGCAACAGCAACGCCTGTGGAGCCGTGCATTGCCCCTTTGCCCTTTAAATGAATGAACTCATATACTAATGGCATTGGGGGTTCATAATTGTATATTTTTTTGGAGATTTCTTTTCCTGTGTCCCATGAGCTACCTGCTGCAGCATGGTCTTTTCCAAAAGCTTCAAAAGTAACTCCAAAAATTTTCCATCTCGCTGGCCAGTCTATGCGCCATGGAAGTTTTCCTATGCCTCCTTTTCTTAAGTCTATCTCCCCTTCAAATTTGCAACTTTTGCATTTATATTTTGCATATGGATATTCATATTCTACAATTTCTCCTTCTAATCTGTTGCAATTCTCACATTTAACATTGAATGGCATCCAGTTTGGTGGCAAATCTCTTTTTGCAATTTTTTCCAAAATTTCCCTAATCTCATTTGCTTTATCAAGAGCGATTTTTATTGCTTCATTATACTTTCCTTCTTTGTACAGTTCATGAGCAAGATATACCTCTGGTTTTATTCCTAACTCTTTTAAACTTTCTAAGAAAGGTTGCAAAAAATGCTCAGCATAATTTTTATGCTCATTGCATGGACAAGGTATCTCAGCTAAAGGCATGCCAACATACTTTTCATAATGAGATGGCAAAAAGGGATATAGTTTTCTAAGGGGATCGAAAGTGTCGCCAATGTATATAAGCTCCGCTTTTATTCCTCTATCCTTCAATGCTCTATAAATTGCTTCTGTAGTCATTACTTCTCTTAGATTTCCTACATGAATGGGTCCAGAAGGAGTTATGGCTGTAGCTAACACATGTTTATCCTTTTTCTCCACCAATTTTTCTGCTACAACATCCGCCCAGTGCACACTCAAATAGAATTCCTCTAATTTATTTTTTTGTATTAAAAAAGAAAAATGGAAGAAATGGCTATTATTGGCTTTATTGCATAAAAGGAATTTTTACTATAGTTGTTATGGCATATTCTCTCATGTGATAATAGTCAATGTCAAAAATTCATTTATTCAGCATACTGGAAAAATGAAAAATATTTAAAAAATAATGAAAAAGATTGCTATGGGAGTTTTTCATTTAAATAAACAGATTGATTTTCCTTATTTGTTTTGGAATAACAGCTATTTCTTCTATAACTTTATTCTATTGCATTTATAACATCAATTAAGGTTTGACTGCTTGTATACCCTGTTTTAACATATTTCCATCTTCCATGGCTATCAAATATAGCAAGTGTTGGAATCCCTCCTTCAAGCACATATTTTGATGCAACTTTGTATTCATCCATGCCGAAAATCCATTTATTGACGTATTCTCCAAAAGTATTTTTTATTTTATTGGCATCATCTCCTTCATATATGTCGAGAGAAATTATGTAAATGTTATTGCCAAAATGTTCCTTAACTTTACTAAGCTCTTTCATTTGCATATGACATGGCTGGCACCATGTTGCCATAAAATCAACAATTACTGGCTTTCCTCTATAATCACTTAAATGTTTTACTGTTCCATCTAACAATACAAATGGAAAATCATCTCCCATTTTTCCTTTTAATGCATCATCCATTTTTTGGAGAAACTCATTTAATGTTGTTATTCCAACGACTCTAAACAATTCTGTTCCATTTAAAAGAAAGATTACAGTAGGCAAATATGGAATATATTGTATGCCATATTTATAAGCTAATTGTCCTCCATCAGAAGAATCAACATCTACTTTTATGAGCAAAAAATCTTTTGCTTTTTCTATAAAATCATTAGAAGAAAAAACATTTTCTTCTAGCTTTTCACATGCAGAACATTGCTCTTTCGAATAAAAATATAGAATTGCATAACTTCCATTTAACTTCTCTTTAACCTCCTCATAATTTTTCCATTCTTCTTGGCTTGAGGAAACTTTTACTTCCTTTTCTTCAATGCATCCAGTTAGTGGCAAAATAAGAATTAAGATTAAAGCTAAACTTTTCTTCATATATATCTCTCCACCCAATCCCTTAGCATATCCTCAGGCAAAGCTCCAACAAGCCTATCCACCATCTTCCCTTCTTTAAACAGAATAAGCGTTGGAATACTCATTACTCTATATCTCATTGCCATTTTCGGATTTTCATCTACATTTAATTTTGCAAAAACTACCTTTCCTTTCATTTCCTTAGCCAGCTTTTCTATAACAGGCGCTATAAGGCGGCAGGGACCACACCATGGCGCCCAGAAATCAACCACTACCACATCATATTTAGAAATGATTTCATCAAAATTTTCATCTGTTGCTTTTAAAGGCTTGGATGGCATTTCTTCTTTCTTTTGCATATTCATTAGCATTTTTCTTAACATTTTTTGCTTCAATTTTTCCACTTCATCCATGCTGGTTATATATTTAGTTATATAAAACGTTTTTGCATAATTTTTGCACAACCGTTTTATATAGCTTTTTATTTACATTTGTGGATTGTGAAAATGTATTCAAATGCTTATTCAATGCAGGGAAAAGAGAAATAGAGATTTATAAGCTTCTCCTGAGAGGAAGTAAAAGAGTAGATGAAATTTGTCAAATTGTTGGGAAAGATAGGAGCACTGTGCAACGTATATTGAATAAGTTAGTAAAATGTAAAATTGTGAGGAGAGAAAAAAGAATAATAAAAAATGGAGGAGGATACTATTTTGTATATAAAGCGGTATCTCCAGATAAATTAAGGAGATGGTTGGAGAAATGTATTGAAGACTGGCAAAAGGAAATGAAAGAAGCAATAAAAAATATTGAGGAATTTATGTTATCTTAAAAGCATATTCTATTTTTACCTTATCTTTCAGCATATTTGCAATAGAACAATATTTTTGTATAGAAAGCTCAATAGCATCTTTACATGCTTTTTCTTCTAAATCCCCCTTAAAAATATAATTTATTTTAATTTCTTCAAAAATTTTGGGATATTCATCTTTTCTTTTTCCTTCTATTTCTATTTCCAATTTTTCCAGATTTTGCCTTTTCTTTTTCAATATTACAACGACATCCATTGCTGTGCATGTTGCCAATGAAAGCAATAAAGCTTGCATTGGAGATAAAGAATTTTTTCCATCGTCTAATATGATAGAATGGTTTTCTATCTCTCCTAAAAAACACAGGTCCTTTATGTAAGTTATTTTGCCTTTCATGATTGTTAATCTCTTTGCAAATATATTTTTATTCGATTTTGATATATCTTCATGCTTCGAAAACCAGCTGTTGCAGGGCATTTTTATGAAGGAAAAAAAGAGGCTTTGCTTGAGGAAATAAGAGAATGTTTTTTAAAAGGTCCTGGAGAAATTCCTGTAGTTGAGGAAAGAAAAGGGCATATAAAAGGAATAGTTGTGCCACATGCTGGTTATATATACTCTGGATACGTTGCTGCCTACGCTTACTATGAGTTGGCTGATGATTTTCCAGATAAGTTTATAATTCTTGGTCCAAATCATCATGGATATGGTGCGCCAGTTGCAATCATGACTGAAGGAGAATGGGAAACCCCCTTAGGCAAGGTTAAAATAGATGAAGAAGCGAAAAAATATTGCAAGGGCATTATCCAAAATGATGAAATTGCGCATATGTATGAACATAGTTTAGAGGTTCAGATTCCCTTTTTGCAATTCTTAAAGGAAGATTTTACAATAATTCCCATATGTTTTGGCTATCAGGACTATGAAACAGTAAAAGAAGTTGGAGAAATTCTGGCGGAGAATGAAGATGCTGTTTTTATTGCAAGTAGTGACTTCTCCCATGTTAGCTTTTCCAAATTTCCAACCAAAGAAGATATAAAAGAAAATGTAGAAAAGAAAGACATGATGGCAATAGAAGAGATACTGAATTTAAATGCAAAAGGACTCATTGAGAAAGTAGAAAAATACAACATAACAATGTGCGGATATGGCGCGGTAGGGGCAATGCTTGAAGCGTTGAAAGGAAAGGCTAAAAAAGCAAGGTTGTTAAAATATGCAACTTCCTATGATGTGGAGCCAGGCACCTATTGCGTAGGATATGCTTCTATAGTTATAGAATAATCAACCTTTACTTTGTATTGCTTCCTGTATTCTATTCTGTAATTCTTCTATTTTTTCTTTTAATCTGCTTTCCTGGCTTTCCAAGCTCTTCTTTCTTATTTCCAAGCTTTCTTTATCTTCTTGTAGTTCTTTTAGTAACTTATCCTTATTTGCCTTGACAATTAAATTTCCTATAGCCTTATAAACAGCTTCCTCTCCACTCAATTTACTTAACTCCTCTATTGCTGTCTCTGTCTCCTTTAACCTTGCCTCAATTTGCAATCTTTGTTGTGCTATAATTTCATATTGTTGTTGTAATTGTTGCATTTGCTTAATCTGATTTTGCACTTGTGGAGGCAAGTCTTCATATTTTATTGCCATGGAAAAGTTATCAGCTATACAGTTTTAAATATATTGGTAACTTGCCTCCACATTTTGTTTATAATCAATTAAAGAAAAGAAAATTTTACCTTTAATATACCCTTTCAATGTTATTTTGAAATTCAATTTCTTTATTGCTTCGACAATACTTTCTGCAACTTTATCAAAATATATTTTGATACGCATACTAATACTCCTGCTTGAATAGCTAGGAATATCAATTTTTGAGAAATTCATTTCTCCTATAGAAACATTTAGGATATAAATATTGAATTTTCCTTGTAAATCCTCTATCCTCTTTTTCTCATCATTTATAATTTTTATGCTTAAATTAAGAGTAACATATCTATGAATTAAATTTATTTTGCCCAATTTTGCATCATAAATTTCAACTTTTGCATTTTTAATTGCTCTAATTTCCAATCCAACATTGTATATTAGAGCGATTAGAATCAAAGCTGAAGCAAAAATTGCTATAATTTTTTTCATCCAAAATCAAACAAACTTTTTTGCTTAAAGCTTTTTGCAAATTTCTTATATTTTTCCAAAGCATTTCTCACTCTATCCTCGCTAAACTGATGCTCATTACAAAGCAAATCTATTACTTTGTTTTCATCCACCTCTCTCCACTCCAACTTATAGTTCTCATTTACTTCTGGCTCAAGAAATATTTTCCTTATTTCCTCATAATTTTCTATCTCCGGTATTTTTTTCATTTCAACTAACCTTTCAATACTCTTATATTCCTTAATGAGTTGCAAAGCTTTTTTTGGTCCTATCCCTTTTATTCCCTCGTTAAAATCAGTTCCTATTAAAATAGCAATATCTACCAATTGCTCTCTTGTAATTCCATTTTTCTCCAACACTTTCTGCAACTCAACTTCTTCTGGCACAACTTCCACATATATTTGCTTATCTGGAAGCTTTCTTTTTCCAGTAATAGCAAGATTTCTAACAAGCAAGGGAGAGCCAAAAAGCAAAGCATCATAGTCTTGTGAGGCAACCATATCAACATCTCCTCTTGCATTCATGTACGCTGCCTGCGCCTCCCCCTCGCTTTTTGCGTCAACGTAAGGAATGCCTAATGCATCAAGCAGTTTTTTGGCTTCCTCCACTTTTTCTTTGTCTATACTGCTTGTTCTTACAGCTTTTTTGAAAGCTTCCTCTAAATCACCTGCTTCCAGTGCCTTAATCCATTCTTCTTTTGCCTCTTCCCTTACAGCTTTTCTTTCTTCAAGAGTTTTTAATTTCAAAGGATGTGGTTTGCCATCAAAAACATAAACTGGTTTAATGCCCTCTTCCACTAAATTTGCTGTTCTATAAAGCAATCCTGATAAATGGGAAGTTATTCTGCCTTTCGAATCTTTTAATGGAGTGCCATCTCTCTGCCTTATTATGGAAAGAAATTGGTGCATTGCATTGTAGGCGTCGATAGCAACAACTTTCCCTTTCAAATCATGCAAACTTATTTGCTTTGCTACAATTAAAGGCTTTAGATCTACTCCCATTTTATCTCAAAGCTGAACCACTCTACTTTTTTATCTTCAACGAGTTTTTTAATTTTCTTCTGCTCTTGGCTTAATTTCCCTCCAGCAGATTTGAATTCAACGAAAATTATCTTGTCATCTTCAAATTGTATGCCATCAATAGGAGAGCCAATGAACCTGAATTTTTTTGTGTCATATGGATAATCTTTCATAAAAGGAGCAAACTGCTCTGTTATTTTTCCATATAAAGAAGCCATGCTCTTCTTTTGCTTTTTTAAAGGAATAGCGACTTTGCGGTAAATAATAACGCTTCCAATAAGAAAACCAAATAAAATGCCTATAACAAAAATCCATAGTAGCAGAAATATATCCATTTTTATCCTCTAAATTTATACTTTATTAAATATTTAAAATTCTCCCAACCATCTTTCCAAGATTGTAGTTTTGCTTCCCCTTTCCTTTCATATAAGCATGAAGGAATTTCTTTTGCTTTTATTTCCTTGTTTTTAAACATCTCTATTTTTATTTCTTCTGAAAATGGCATTCCATCATGAAATTCTTCCAATGGCTTTATTTTCTCCAGAGCTTCTTTTCTTATTATCCACATTCCAGATTGAGAATCTTTTATATTTATGCCGTATAGAAGGCGGAGAGTCAAAGATAAAATTAAATTCCCTACTTTGTGCTTAAAACTCATTGCTTTTTTCGATAAACCAGCAAATCTATTTGTTGTTATAAAATCCAAATTTTCTTTTAGCATTAAATCAATATATTCATGAACTTTATCAAAAGGATAGGTTCCATCTGCATCTCCTGTAACAATAATATCTCCATCTGCTTCCTTCAATCCAGTTTTATAGGCTCTTCCGTATCCTTTTCTTGGCTCAATTATAACTTTAGCTCCTTTTTTCTTTGCAATTTCAACAGTTCTATCTGTTGAATTTCCATCTACAACCAATATTTCTAAATCCCACCCTCTTTTTTTGAATTCTTCTTTTTTAATGGAGTCTATAGTTATTCCTATTCCTTCTTCTTCATTCAATGTTGGCAATACAATACTTACTTTCATTGATTTGCATATAGTTTCATCTTAAAATTTTTTGTATTTTATGGTAAATGAATGAAGTTGAATAAAATGAAAGAACGGTTGTCACTGATCAATATTGTATGAGGAATCTACTATAGCAACATCTTTTCATTAATTTTTCACCTGAATGAATATTCGAGGCTATGAAAGAAATATTGTCATTGGCTATAGATGGGAAGTTTTGCTATGATTTTCGGCAAGAATTCATGTAAGGAAATGTGATAGCAAAATAACAGAATTTTATAGAAAGCTAAAGAGAAAAGGAAAACATGAAAATGTTGCAATAATTGGAGCTGCAAGAAAATTATTGCAAACAATATGTGGTTGTGCCACAAATAGGTGTATATCATAAGGCATAAAAATTGAAATTGCATATAAAACAGGCGGGCTTTACATGGGTGAAAGAAATACTGTTATTGCTTATTGCATGGAGGAGAATTTTACTATGATAACCTCCTCATTTCATTAATTTTTGAAATGTGGTATGAATGAAAGAATGGTGCCATGCCAACATTGCATGGAGAAATTTTGCTATAACAACACTCCATCCATTTTAATTTGATATTTTTTACTTTCATAAAACTTTAAAATGCCATTTTCATTTCGCCTTATGATTAAGCTTGTAGAATGTGTTCCTAATTTTAGTGAGGGTCGAAGAAAGGATGTTATAGATGCAATTGTAAATGAGGCAAGGAAATACAAGGTAAAAATTTTGAATGTGCACTCTGATGCAGATCATAACAGGACAGATGTAACTATAATTGGAGAGCCAGAAGAAGTAAAGAAGGCTGTTTTGGATATGTCGTTGAAGGCAGTTGAGCTAATTGATATGAATAAGCATAAGGGAGAGCATCCGAGAATGGGAGCAATGGACGTTGTTCCATTCGTGCCTTTGCTTAATACAACAATGGAGGATTGCATAAAACTTGCTCATGAATTTGCAAAAGAATTTTCTGAAAAGGCGGGAGTGCCCTGCTTTTTATATGAAGAAGCTGCTACAAAGCCAGGCAGAAAAAATCTTGCTGATGTAAGGCGAGGGGAGTTTGAAGGACTAAAGGAAGAAATAGGAAAAAATCCAGAAAAAACGCCTGACTATGGACCAAACAAAATTCATCCTACTGCTGGCGCCACTGCTGTGGGGGCAAGAGAATTTCTCATAGCATTCAATGTTAATTTGGCAACAGATGACATAGAAATTGCAAAGAAGATAGCTAAGGCTGTTCGCCATAGTAGCGGAGGCTACAGATATGTGAAAGCAATGGGCTTTGAAATTAAAGAGAAGGGCATTGTGCAGGTATCGATGAATATGACAAATTACAAGAAAACGCCTTTGTTCAGAGTTTTTGAAACAATAAAGAGGGAGGCAGAAAGATATGGCACCCACGTTTTATCCTCAGAAATCATAGGCATGGTTCCATTAGATGCTATCGTTGATGTTGCTTCCTTTTATCTCCAGCTTGATGAGTTTGACAGCAAACAAATTATAGAAAAGCGCCTTCTGGAGGAATTTCTATGATGGAAAAAAGCGTGAGGGAGTTTTTAGAAAAAGTAGCTGAAAAAACACCCACTCCAGGAGGAGGAAGCATCGCAGCATTGGCAGGAGCAATAGCATGCAGTTTGGCAGAAATGGTTTGCAATCTTACCATTGGAAAGAAAAAATATGCAGGCGTTGAGGAAGAAATGAAAGAGCTGGCTAAGAAAATGAAACAAAGAAGGCAGGAATTTCTGAAGCTTGTTGAAGAGGATGCAAAAGCATTTGATGAGGTGATGAAGGCATATAAAGAAGGAGGAGATGAACAGCAAGCTTTGAAAAAGGCTGCCAGAGTGCCTTATGAAACTGCTTCAAATTGTCTATCAATTATGGATGATATCTTTGCCATTGCAAAAGATGGGAATAAAAATTCCATAACAGATGCAGGAGTGGCAGGATATATGGCTCATGCTGGCTTTAATTCAGCCTTGCTAAATGTGAAAATAAATCTGAAATACATTGAGGATGAGAGTTTCAAAAAAGAGATGGAGGAAAGCATGAAGAAAATGGTAAAGGAAATGGATGAAAAACTGGCAAAGATTAAAGCAGTTGTTGAAGAATATCTTTAATCTCTTCCTTTACTTTTCCTCTATTTTCCTGAGTTAAATAAAATAATTTTACATCTTGCCGCCTTTTTATCTTGTCTGTATATGGATTTGGAGCAAGTAAAATAGTTGCAAGCACAATTTTATCGCTATTTAAAGCAGAATTTACAGCTTCTTTGAAACGAGGAGAAAAGAGCTCCATTTTACCTATTTCATCTATAACAACAATGTCATTCTCCTCCAAAGCTCTCCAGATTGATTCCACACCTACTTTTTCCAGTCCTTCCAAATTTACTCCATATTTTGACACTCTATAAGGACTTTTTATATCTACATGAGCCAATATACTCTCTTCTCCATCCAAAGTTATAATTTTAAATCCAACTCTTCTTCCTCCTATCCTCATTTCCTGCGTATAAAATCCACCTGCATCCAAATTAAGTTCTTCTATTAATTTTCTTATGAGCGTTGTTTTACCTACTCCTGGTTTGCCTGTAATAAGAATGTTGTTCATGATGATGAAAATGGAGATGCTTTTAAAAATTCTTAAAAAAGAAAAGATGGAAATGAAGCTAACGCAAGCAAACTAGCTTGTAAGGTAGCAGGCTTCTTCATCTCTCAAATCTTTGCAAATCTAAATTACCCCATTCATCTCTATCCATGAAGCCATGGCTTCCATCGGAATAATCAACTATTTTGAATGTATATCTGTAGTTCATACAACTCTTATAATTCCATGATAGCCAATAAAGAATTTGCCATGGAAATACTCGCAAATGGGGCAAACCAAGCTGATGACCAAGTTCATGCATGTATGCGCCACCATGAGCGATAATCATTCCTTTTCTCCATGGTCTCCATTTCTGGATATATGCGCTACATACAGCAAATGCATCTCTTTTAAAGTTAAAGCCGGCAACTCCTCTTCCAAATCCTCTGAAACTGTGTATAATGACTGAATAATGAAAAACTCCTTTCCTGCTAGAATTTTTAAGGAAATATTTATTGTAAAGTTCTTTCATTTTATCCCAATCTAAATTCTCATAAGGAATAATATCACTTCCACCCATAATGCCATTATCTGCCAAGAACATTATGTTATGCTTTGTAAATGCAGAATATTGGAGCTGGAGGGATTCTTCAGGCATAATCGGTTTTATTCCATTATGTTCCTCCATAAAGTCTATTTCTACATATATATCCTGCCTAAATGGATCCGCAAGCCATTTTTGCATTTGCCATTCTTCAACATTTTGTAATCCATCTCTATCAACATCAAGTTTTGAATGCTCTTCATAAACAAAAGGATCGTATCCATATTTATCCTCCCATTCTATAGGCACACCATCCCCATCATAATCGATGCCAGCATCACTTAACATAGGATCTGTATGATATATATTTACTTCTTCCCAGTAAGTTAAGCCGTCTCCATCATAATCATTGTAGCTTATATCAAACCATAGTTCGCAATCATTTTCATCATATACTCCATCTTCTGTTCCACTTGCATGTCCATATCCATTAGCATCACCAAGCCAGTCATCTCCTTGCCAGCTTCCTGTAAGTAGGTTATAAGTTATGTGTAAATCGTAGCTTTCATTGCTTATGTCAGCTATCCCTCCATTTTTATATGCTTTAATAGAAATTTCTATTTCTTCCATATCATCTGGAATATTAAATTGGGCTATCCCAAAATTCCATATGTCATAACCAATGGCTTCTTTTTCCCATTTTTCCCCATTTACTTCAATATCAACTTTTATGGTTGGTGGTGAGTTTAAATCAATATCGATAGTCCTGATTCTCTTTATTTCTATATTTACTACAACATCAACAAGTGGATCTACATCTCCGCCATCAGCAAAACTTTGAATCATTGCATGAAATGGCAGTAAAATAGCCACAACTATCCAAACCTTTTTCATGATTGTTAAATTAAAGCACCTATTTAATTTTTCATTTAGCTATGCAAGAAAAATAAAGAAGTTTGCCAGCTGTTGAAATGAAAAAGGTTGTTGGATATTGTTGTATGAGGGAATTTGCAACTCTCTTTTCATTTCAAATTTTCCAACAAAAAATTTCGAATCCTCAAAAATTTGATGAATAAGAGATTGCCATAGTAATTCCTTTCATGCAATAGTAGCAATGGCACATTTCCTTCCTTTGTTTAACAAATTCAAAAATTTCGAAAAATTTTTATTTTAATTTGAACCCTCTTCTGCTATTTAAATTAATAAAAACTAAATCATTATGATCGAAGCCATCATAAAACATCTCTTTCAAAATGAAACAACAAATTCCCAATGGGATGAAAATAGAATAAAGCAACTTATAATTCTGTATTTCTTGGCTTTACTCTTTTTCTCATTGTTTATGGTATGAAAAAGAAATGTTTTATGGGTTATTGCATGGAAACAGCATCAGCTGTTTTCATTATTATTAAGCTATAAGCTACAAGAAAAAATTTAAAGAGAAATAAATTATGTAAAATGAATGCCAATAAAGCCTTTAGATGATTTTACTGGCAATAAAAAGGAATATAAGCTAACGAGAGGAGAAATTGAAGCTATTCTTAAAAAAGCTGCTGATTTAATTAGGACAAGAGTTGATTATAAGTTTATTCTCATTTTACTCTTCTTAAAAAGAATAAGTGATAAATGGGAAATGGAGTATCAGCAGGCATATGAAGAAGCTATAAGAGATGGACTTAGCGAAGAAGAAGCAAAAGAAGAAGCAAAGAATGAAGTTTGGCATACCTTTAATTTGCCAGAAGAATATTTATGGGAAAATATAAGAAAAAATGTTGCTACCTTGCCAGAGACATTATCCAAAGCATTAAAGAAAATTGCGGAATTAAATCCAGATTTGCAGAATGTTGTTGATAGCGTTGATTTCATTCAATTTACTTCAAATAGGGAAAATCTAGAAATTTTAAGACAACTTATTGAGCTTTTTAGCGAGAAAAAACTTACTCATGTATCACCAGATATTTTAGGAGATGCATATGAATGGGTACTTCGTTACTTCGCTCCTCAAAAAGCAAAAGAAGGAGAAGTCTACACTCCAAGAGAAGTAATAAAATTAATGGTGGAAATTTTGAACCCAAAGCCAAATGAGGCAGTTTATGACCCGGCTTGTGGTTCGGGAGGTATGCTTATTGTTTCATACAATCATGTTAAAGAAAAATTTGGGAAGGAAGAGGCAGATAAACTATTTTTATATGGGCAGGAAGCAAATTTGACAACTTATGCCCTATGTAAAATGAATCTTTACATTCATGATATAATGAATCATCATATTGCTCATGGAGATACTTTACTCTTTCCAAAATTTAAGGAAGAGAGATTCGATATATGCATAACAAACCCTCCATGGAATCAGGATGGATATGATGAAACAACGCTTAAAAAAGGAGAGATGTGGAAACAGCGCTTTAAATATGGTTTTACTCCTCGCCAGTCAGCAGATTGGGCATGGATTCAGCATATGATTTATTTTGCCAAAGAAAATGGCAGGATAGGCATAGTTATAGACAATGGTTGTTTATTTAGAGGAGGGAAGGAAAAAGCAATAAGAAGAAGGATAATCGAAGAGGATTTAATAGATTGCATTATTTTACTTCCAGAAAAATTGTTTTACAATACTGGAGCCCCAGGCGCAATTATTATTTTCAACAAAAATAAGCCTAAAGAAAGAAAAGGAAAAATTCTCTTCATAAATGCAAGCCAAGAATATGAACAACATCCAGAAGTAAGAAAACTCAATAGGCTAAGCAAAGAGCATATAAAAAAGATTGCAAACACTTATCACAATTTCCAAGAAATAGAAGGCTTTTCCAGAGCTGTTTCCATAGATGAGATAAAAGAAAATGACTACAATCTCAATGTAACCCTTTATGTCTTCCCCGAAGAAGAAATAGAAGAAATCGATATAACCAAAGAATGGCAAGAACTCCAAAAAATCGAAGATGAAATAAAGAAGGTGGAAGAAAAAATAGAAGAGTATTTGAAGGAGGTAGGATAGTGGGGGATAAAGAAATAGAGCTTTTGCTGTTATATAAAAGACTGAGGAAAAACATCAAGAGTTTATACGGTTGGTTAGATATGATATATAAGCAGTGTTCTCGCACCACTTGGCTAGGACCAGACGATCCTTGGGAAAGTATAGAATGGAGAAAAACCATAGAAAATGAAATAAAGGAGGCAAAAGAACTTTTGACCAAATATAATATATTAAGAGTGGGTAAAGATGCGTTGCCACCTATATACCTTTCATCTTTTGAAATAAATGATAACGATTCCATTGATAAAGTGGTATCCACCATCATAAAAATTGCAAGAGTTGCAGAAGATGCTTATAATGCCTTGTCAGTCTATATAAAGCCTCAATTGAGCGAAGCAGAAAAACGAAAGATAGACTCTCTTAGAAGAGAACTGGAAGAAATGGAAAACAAAGGATACGATGAGCTTTTGATCAAAAATTTAAAAGAAGCTGTAAGAGAAATAGAGAATAACCATTATTTAGCTTCATCAATGATAGCCGCACGGGTTATATTATACTGTATCGAACAAATAGAGGGAAAAACCGACGAAGATAAAGCTAAAGAATTAACTACAATAGGAATAACCATCCAAGGAGAGGAATCAAAAGAAACCAAAAAATGGTTTATAAAAGCAGTAAGATCTGCTAGGAATTCCATAAGTCACAAGATCAATCTCTTTCCATCTGCATCTGATGCATTTTCCATTTTAGGAGATTCTTTCAAGATGGTTAAAATTCTTAATCAATATAAAAGTAAGATGAGTGAATAGGTGGAAGTTTAGGAGGTAAATACAGATGAAAACAATAGAAATCGAGACTTTCAGTGATGAAATTTATGATACCAAGGATCGGTGGTTATATATAGGGATGTTATTTGTACCAACAGAAAAAAGAGAAGAACTATTATGGAATTTGTTAGATAGGAGATGCATTCAACATAATAGTTGGAAATGGATTGAAAATGATTGTCCATACAAGTGTGGTTATCATAGCTGGAATAATACGGAAATCCATTATGCTAAGGTACATAAGACAAATGCAAAATTTAGAATTGCCCATAGATGGTTGGAGTTTTTAATTAAGAATAATAAGGAAAATATGGAGTTGATATATTTCAATATCCTAGGAATAGATTTGGGTAGATTGAATTTAAGTGAGTTTGGTGAGGATTGGTTAAATATTTATAACAGGTTTTTCAGGACAGTCTTACTAGGTGGAGCTAAATATTTTTTTGGGGGACACTCCAAAATAATAGTTAATAGGATACATCATGATAAAGGTAGTCAACAGCGACATCCATATTTTCCTTGGCATGTTGGATATAAGGTAAATTTAACGGATAATAAAATCTTTATTAAAAACCCAAAAATTATTTTTGTAGATTCAAACCATAGGAATTATCCTAATGAAGATGGAGATTATAAAGAAGAATCACAGTTTATTCAATTCACCGATTTGATATTAGGAAGTATTTACTGTTGTTTACATGCACGAGCGGAGCGGAAGGAGAAAATAAAGTTGGGATTGATAATAAAACCGCTGCTTTACAGATTGTTAAACAATCCAAAAAATGCAAATAGTTCCTATCATTATTATAGAAAACAACAGGTAAGTTTTTTTCCAAAATCTGAAATGAAATTGGACGAGGCTTGTAAACAATTAGATCTCTTTGGAAGAAAAACTATAAATAAAAAAACAACAAGAGGTTTTTACACAAAACGACCTATTTTGTTACAAGATCCCAAACAAAAGAAGTTATGGGAGTGGGAAAAATGAATGAAATAAATTACCAACAAACCCCAATAGGCAAAATTCCCAAAGACTGGAAAGTTGTAAAGGTAAAAGACATATTTACTGTTGAAACAGGTACTACCCCTTCTACAAAGAAAAAGGAGTATTGGGATAAAGGAGATGTGAATTGGTTTACTCCGACCGATTTGAGCAAGTTAAATGGAAAAACACATATAAAGGATAGCGACAGAAAAATTACAGAAAAAGCACTAAAAGAAAATAATTTGACATTAATGCCAAAAGGATCGATAATACTTTCAACACGGGCTCCTGTTGGATATGCAGCCGTGCTTGAAAAAGAAGGTACCTTTAATCAAGGATGTAAGGGATTAATCTCCAAAGAATCCGCAAAAGTAGATACAATATATTATTGTTATTATCTCCTAAGCGTAAAACACATATTACAAAACCTAAGTGGTGGGAGCACTTTTAAGGAGCTATCGAAAAATAGACTTGAAAATCTTCTCATTCCTCTTCCTCCTCTTCCAGAACAAAAAGCCATTGCAAAAGTTCTTTCTACAGTAGATGAAGCAATACAAAAAGTAGATGAAGCCATAGCCAAAACAGAAAGATTGAAAAAAGGGCTAATGCAAAAATTGCTCACAAAAGGCATAGGACACAAGGAATTCAAGTATAGCAAGGAGTTAGGTTGCGAAATTCCGAAAGAGTGGGAAGTAGTAAGGATAAAAGAAATAGTCCAAAATAGAAAGGGGGCAATAAAAATAGGCCCATTTGGGAGCCAGATAAAAAAAGAAGAAATGGTTCCATCTGGGATAAAAGTGTATGGGCAAGAAAATGTGATAAAAAATGATTTTACAATCGGAAATAGATTTATATCCAAAGAGAAGTTCGAGAAATTAAAATCGGTGGAAATTTTTCCAGATGATGTTTTACTAACTATGATGGGTTCTGTAGGATATTCAGCAGTATTTCCATCTAATGCAGAAAAAGGAATTATGGATTCTCATCTTATGCGAATACAAGTTGATAAATCAAAATGTTTACCTATATTTTTATCTAAATTACTAAATGATGCATATATTATTAAAAGACAAATAACAGCGATGAGCCAAGGCGCTATTATGAGTGGATTAAATTCTCAAATAGTCAAAAACATAAAAATCCCTCTTCCTCCTCTTCCAGAACAACAAAAAATTGCAGAAATTCTTTCCACAGTAGATAAAAAGCTGGAGTTGGAGAGGAAGAGGAAAGAAAAACTGGAAAGGATAAAGAAAGGGCTTATGAATGATTTGCTTACGGGAAGAAAAAGAGTGAATGTGGAAATGGTGTTAGGAAAAGGTGGTTAATTGGACAAGGAGAAAATCAATGAGAGAGCATTATTGCTGATGAGACTTTATTGGAGAGACCAGCTTTATAAAATAGGCAAAGAGCTTGGTATTCCTTATTTTAATCAGTTTAAGGATTATTGGGATATTGACCATTTCCAAGGAGCTCTTGAAATTTCTAAGAAAATTACAGATGATGAGTTGTTAAGGATTGTAAAGAAAAATCCACCAAAATATATTAGTCTTGGAGGATTTTATGGAAAATATTATACGGTTACGGAAAAAGGCGAGATTAAATTGGAAGGTGCATGGGATCTTATTCGAGAAAATGTTCATAAAGTCCTTGAAAATTATGGTGATAAAGGATATGCTGTTTTACAAGCAATCATAAATAAAGGAGGTAGAGCAACTTACTTCGAAATTATTGAAGAAATAGAGAAAATTCTCGGGAAACCTTATATACCTTCTCACCTATTACCTAGGTTACAACCCTTGAAACTCGTCTTTAAAACGGGAAGTAGAAGATACCCCGATTGGACAATGCCACCAGAAATAATCCCAGTGGTGAAAGAAGAAATAGCAAATTATAAACGTTCAGGTAAAAGATATGAAATAGTTTTAGAAGAAAAAATCTCTCCAAAAGAAAAGACAAGTTTCTTAATTCTTCGTGCCGATCGGAAAATTGCAAAAATTGCCGATGAGATTGCACAAAAAAGAAGAGAGATAAATCTAATATTTAAGAGCAAATTCAGCGGGATAAAGTTATTTGAAGATAATGAAATAGCAATACTTGATATACGAAAATTATGTGCTAATGAAGAAGAATTTAATAATAGAATACAAGCTTTAACTACGCTAATCGATGGAATAAATGTTAAAGAGTTAAAGAAGTTTATAAAGAATAAGAAACTTAATGGTTCAGTAAATGTCTTGGAAGCCTTTTTAGAAGAGCACTTTTCAAACTATAACAAAAGAATTATAACAAATTTTAGAAATATCGTAACGTTAAGAAGTAAAAAATACCCTATTCATAAAGATGATGCAAAATTTATTGATGCTCTAAAATATTTTGGTTTCAAAAGATATCCTCCGGATTGGGGAAGGTTGTGGGAAGTTGTACTTAAAAATTATCTCGAAAGTTTAAAACTATTGAAAAAATGTATAGAAGAATGATATGAAATTTCTATTTTTTCTACAGAAATGATGATTATTTCTTTGCTTTAAGAAAATTTTTTCAAAACCATAATAAAGGATTTTTTAATGTTGTTATGGAATGAGAAAAGAAGAAATATTGAAAGTATTGAAGAAGGAATTACCTTATATTAGGAAAAAGTATCATGTGAAGAGTATAGGATTGTTTGGCTCATATGCTAGGGAAGAGGCGAGGAAGGAGAGTGATATAGATATTTTAATTGAGTTTGAGAAACCAATTGGTTTATTTAAATTTATGGAGCTTGAGGAATATTTGAGCCAGAGATTGGGAAAGAAAGTCGATTTGGTTGAAAAAGAGGCTTTAAAGGAAAGAATAAAACCATATGTAATGGAGGAAGTTGTTTATGTCTAGACATTATTTTTTCTTATAGGCTTTTTCTCTTGGTAATATGGCATAGATGATAATCTTATTATCTTCTATCTCAAATAATATTCTAAAATTTCCTATTCTGAGGCGATAATGATTTTTAAATCCTTTAAGCTTCTTAATATCTAATCTCGGAGAAAAGCCATGTTTTAACTCTCGAAATTTATTAAGTAAATTATCTCTTGTCTTCTCATCAAATTTTTCTAATTGTTTAAGAACTTTCTTCTCTATAAAAACTCTAAATTTCATTTAAATCTATCTTACCCTCTTTTTTTGCATTACAGAGGTTACAACCCAAAATACAGGAATTACAGAAAAAGTATAAAGATAACCCACAGAAGTTGAACCAAGCAATAATGGAACTCTACCGTAAGCATAAAGTTAACCCATTCAGCGGATGTTTACCTCTACTCATACAGATGCCGGTATTCTTCGCATTATATGCGGTATTTACAACGACACCCGAACTTAGGGGTGCACGCTTCCTATGGGTGAAGAACCTCGTACAACCTGATCCATACTTCCTACTACCTATACTTATGGGTGTCACACTATTCATACAGCAGAGGTTTCAACCACAAACCATGGAACAGCAACGTGGTATGACCAACATAATATTTCCTATACTTATAACCTTCCTGTTTATGAACTTTCCCGCCGGTATGGCATTGTATTTATTCACGTACAATATTGTTTCCCTCATACAGACCATTTTGATACGTCGTGAAGAGCTACGTAAAGCCCAAAAGTGATGATAGTGCTTGGGGTTGACACATCTTGTGATGATACCTCATGTGGTATAGTTGATAGTGATGGCAAGATACTCGCAAACGTAGTTGCATCACAAGAGATACACAGTAAGTTTGGTGGTGTAGTACCTGAAATAGCGTCACGTGAACATACACGTAACATAATCCCGGTAGTAGAGAAGGCACTTACGGATGCTAAGCTTAGTTTGGACGAAATTGATGGGTTCGGTGTCACCTACGCACCTGGGTTAGTGGGTGCATTATTTGTCGGCTTATCGTTCATCAAAGCCATAAGCTACGGTACGGGTAAGCCATTCGTGGGGGTGAACCACCTCGAAAGTCACATATTTTCGATATTACTCGAACATCGTATGGGGTTTCCAACCCTTGTGTTGATAGTATCAGGTGGGCACACTGAACTCGTACTCGTACGTGCACCCGGTAGTTATAAATTACTTGGCAGCACACTAGATGATGCAGCGGGTGAGCTTGGATATGAGGTATCGATAGTCCCAGTAGGCTCAATTACGCGAGATACATGGTTACCTGGAAAGACGGATCTTGACATATTTATACTCTTCAAAAAATCCTTTCCTGAGGATAAGCTAGGAGAATCCATTATAAGCATAGTAAAAAAGGCATTTGGAAAGTATACGCTCAGATATTCTGCCCACCCTTATGCTAGGGTCAAGTTAAGAGGTTTTGAAATAGATGTTGTCCCTGCTTACGATGTGAAGAATGCTCTAGAGCTTAAAACCCCAGTGGACAGGTCTCCCCTTCACGCTAAGTTCTTAGAAGAGAGGTTGACGCCAAACCTTGCCAAAGAGGTTAGGTTGTTGAAAGCTTTCGTTAAGGGCATTGGAGCCTATGGAGCTGAGGTTAAAGTTGAGGGATTCAGCGGCTATCTGTGCGAGTTATTGGTGTTGCATTATGGCTCCTTCCTAAATGTCTTGAGGGCTGCAAAGGATTGGAAGGAGCCAGTTGTAATAGACATGGCTAGAACGGTGAGTTCATCTGAAGAAGCAACTAGGCTATTCCCAAACCCACTTATAGTCATAGATCCAGTAGATCCGAGGAGAAATGTCGCATCAGCACTTTCTAGAACCCAGTTTTATAGGTTTAAGGCGGCAGCTAAGGCTTTCTTGAAACGCCCTTCCGAAAAATTCTTCCTAGAAAGGGAGATAAAGCTGCCAGGAGGAGAAGCCATACTTAGTTTGATGGAAGTTAGGGGAACTTACCTAGCAGTTGTTCTTTTTGACGGATTAAGGGAAGCCCCAGATACTCT
>JAPDJT010000048.1 GCA_029258955.1 Thermoplasmatota archaeon | reverse complement strand
GAAATATCCTTTTTCATTTCTTTTTCTTCTTCATTTATTCCAAATGGAAATAAAAATAAAATGGCAATAATAAAGCATAGCCATTTTGCCATGATAAGAAATGGCAAGAAAAAGAAAAAATTTACGATTTATTTATTATCTAACTTTATTATTCCTTCTTCTGTTATTATTCCAGTTATGTACCTTGCAGGGGTAACATCAAATGCTGGATTTCTTGCTTTTTTTGGCTTCCATGGATATATGTTCATCACTTCTTCTTCGCTTCTTTCTTCAATCTCTATTTCATCTCCATTTTCTATGCTTTCATCAAATGTGCTTAAAGGAGCTGCAACATAAAATGGAATTTCATTTTCTTTTGCCAAAACAGCCTTTTCATATGTTCCAATTTTATTTGCTACATCATAATTTTTTGCGATTCTATCTGCTCCGACTATTACCAAATCTATTTCTCCCTTTTTCATAAAATATCCTGCTGCATTATCTGCTATTATTGCATAATCTATTCCTTCCTGCTCAAGTTCCCATGCAGTAAGCAATCCTTGGAGGCGGGGGCGGGTTTCATCAACCCATACAAAAATATTCCTATCTTTCGCCATTCTTATTGGAGCTAAAGCAGTTCCATAATCTACTGTTGCCAAAGCTCCCGCATTGCAATGCGTAAGAATGCGAGCATTCTTTGGTATAATTTTTTTACCATTTTCTCCAATTTTCCTGCATTTTTCAATAATTGACTCAACATAAGCATCTGCAGATTTAATTGCATCCTCTCCTTCTTCAATTTTCTTGAGCATGTAATCTATGGCATAAAACAAATCATGGGCAGTTGGTCTTGTATTACGCAGTATTTCAGCAGCTTTTCTGGCATCTTTTGCCATAGCCATTCCATAGACAGCGGCACATCCTATAGCTGGAGCTCCTCTAACAACCATTTCCTTTATTGCATAAGCTACTTCTTCAACACTCTTTGCCTCAAAAATTTCTAATTTAGCTGGCAATTTTCTTTGGTCAATAAGTTTTAAGCAACCATCTTCAAACCATAAACTCCTCATTTCTTTTCCATTTACAAGCATTTTAATTCCTCCAAAGCTTTTTTCAAATCAAAGCCAACTGCGACACTGCCATGATCTCTTAAATTTATTAAATTTGCATTTTTTAATGCTTTCAATGCTTCCATAGCAAGCTCAATGCTTCCTGGAGGAGCATATTTTTCTGTTGTTGGGGCAAAATCAAAAATTTTATGAGTATGAATTATGGCATTTATTTCTGGCTTTTTATAAATAAGCCAGTGCATTGGCGTTTCAATGGATGGTTTTTTTAAGCCTATAACCAAAGCAATATCTGTTATTGGATTGTAATCTATTACCTCAACAAAATCATCATCTCCTAAATTTCCTAAATCTGAACCACTTGCTGTAATTATCATTCTCTTTCCATATCTTGCACTTATATTTCCAAAACTTCCTTCAACAAGTCCTTTTTCCTTAACTATTTTACCAGCTTCTTTTATTTCTTCCACTAAAGGATTTTTGACTTCTTCCTTTGAAAGAAAAATTACCCTCATGGTAGTGGAATAATGCAAAGGAAAATAAAATCTTCATCTCCCTTATTTTTGAACTGATGTAATTCATTTGGCTTTACATATGCAAATTTTCCTGGCTCCAACGGGTGCTCTCTTCCATTTTCATCTACTAAAGCTCCTTTTCCAGAAAGAACAAAAACTTCATGTTCCCAATCGTGCCTATGCAATGGAGTATGTCCTCCTTTTTTAATTACAAATCTCCTCATTGCAAAATTATCTCCAATTTTTTCGTCAATAAGCCATTGAATGTAAACATTTTTTGCACCTTCTTCTTTTACTTCTTCCATTTCTACTTCATCACATCTTTTAACAATCATGATAGGAAATGCAATAGCATTTATTTTAATTTTATTGCATGGATGAAATTCATCATTAGCAACATTTCACAGGTTTGGTATAATGAAAGAAATGGTTATCATAGCTTCCATGGCACGAAGGAAATTTGCTATAACAACATTCTAATTCATTTTATTTTAGTATCTCTGCCATTTCATTTATGTTCTTGCAATGATGTGTATTATATCTCCATTTTGCAATTCATAATCTGCTCCAACAATTTTTTTTCTCCTTACATCCATGGCTTTAATAAATCCTTCTGCCAAATCACTATGCACCTTATAAGCCAAATCTATAACTGTTGAACCCTGAGGCAATAAAAATACATCTGGCAAAACATTTCCATCTTTATCGGTAAGCTTATTTTCATCTTCAACAGGATAAACAGCTATCAAACCAAGTAAATCGAAAACAGCTTTATCAATGCATTTCTGCACTCCAGTTGAACCAAATTTATCAAATACATTTGTTTTTATATATTCAAGCCCCTTCCTTTGCTTCTCATCTAATTCCTTTAAAATTTTAAAATCGCTATCACCTGGCTTATACTCGATATATCCATTTTCTGCAGCTTTTATTAAAGCCAATTCTGCCATTGCAGAAGTTGGAATTGCATATTCACCTTTCAACCTTTCAATAAATTCTGCTGGAGCAATATCTGCCTTATTTAAAGCAAGCAAAATTGGCTTTGATTCTTTCCTCACCAGAGTAGCAAATTTTAGCAAATCCTTATCATTCCACTGTGTTGCATCTTCTGGCAAACCTCCTTTCCTTATTGCCAATTTTATCTTTTCTTCTTTTATACCTAAGCCAGCGAGCTTTTCTGCCAGCATCTTCTCAATTTTCTTTCCTTCTAACTTGCTACGCATAGCTATTCTTCTCCAATCCCTTTCCAGCAATCCCTTTATCCAATAATCTATTTCCTCTTCCAAAAACCTTATATCATGCATAGGGTCATGCGCTCCTATGCTACAGGGACGTCCTTCCTCATCGGTGCTTCCAGAAACATCAACAACATGGATTAAGCAGGAAGCCTGGCGCAAATCATCCAAAAATTTATTTCCCAAACCTCTTCCCTCATGAGCTTTTGGCACGAGACCAGCGACATCTATTGCTTCAATTGGCACATATCTTATACCATTTATACATTTTGAATTGCGAGGATTGCATTGTACATTATATTCTTTGCATGGGCAAGTTGTACGAGCGTACATTACTCCTTTATTTGCCTCAATAGTAGTAAATGGATAATTTGCTATTTCTGCATGAGCTTTTGTTGCAGCGTTAAAAAAAGTTGTTTTCCCTACATTTGGCTTTCCAACTATACCAATTTGTACCATTTTAATCAGCTAAAATAATGAGTTGCTTCCTCTTTTTCTTTCTTTTTCTTTGGTTTCTTTTCTTCTATTATATCTATAGCCAAAATCATGCTTATTGGAATTATTCTTATTAGTCCTTTTTTGGCTCCATGACTTTCATCCATTTTTATGCAGATTCCTCCTTCATCTTTTGAAAGATATGAATAGCCAATGAATGTTCCACTTGTTTGCATTATTTCTTTTTCTGAACCTATTGAATAAACAACATACTTTGAGCCTGGTATAAGCTCAATTTCCTTTTCTTTCATTCTTTATACCTCCTCTCTACAAGCTTCTGCAAATGCTGGACAGTTTCATTATAACTTTCCATTGCCACCTTTACATGAGCTTCCACGAAATTCCATGCTTTGGCAAGATTTCCATATTTAAGCCTATATGTCTTTTTAATGTTTTTGCCCTCTCCTTCCTTTCCTTCCTCCAGTATATCCATACTTTTTAGCTTATTTAAATGTCTGTATATACTTGCTTTTGTTGCATTTAAAGTTGCCATCAATTCTTCAACAGTCCAAAATTTATTTGGATATAACAGAAAGCATTCAAAAAGCCTATATGGCAGTGAGTGTTCATTGGCATTCTCTGACATGTATCCTATCATTTTCAAAAATTTTACTGCCACCTTTTTATAATCATTTTCTCCAGTTAAAGGGCTACTTTTTACAATTCTTATTTGAAATTCCATGTGTTTAATATGAATTTCATTTAAAGATGTTTTTGAAATGAGAATCGTTGCTATGGAAAATGCGCAATAACAGTTATTCTTCTATTCTTATTATCATCATTGTTATTGTCAAGTTCTCTTCAATATGGTCAATATAGCTATCACTCATATTTTGCTACAAGTTTTTATTCTGATTTTATATTCATATCATGAGATATGAAGGAGAAGAGAAAAAGATACCTCTTT
The DNA here is from genome assembly GCA_029258955.1 of Thermoplasmatota archaeon. Classification (GTDB taxonomy): domain Archaea; phylum Thermoplasmatota; class E2; order UBA202; family JdFR-43; genus JAPDJP01. Next base: position 28,052 of record JAPDJT010000048.1, on the reverse strand, counting down.
CTCCTATAGCAATAATGAGGCTGATTTTGCTCTTTTTCATACCCATCATATCATATGGCTTAGCTTTAGTGCCAGCCATATTTTATGCTTATATTTTACTTAAATATCTCGACCTAACCAATCTTTTGCATTTGGTTGCGTTTTCCATTTTATTAGTTTTTGGTTATTTAATCTTGTGTTTCTCATCCATTTTTTCATCTGCTTTTTTCATTAATACACTCAGCTTAAAATATAATGAAGGAGTATATGGAAATTCTTTAGAAGATAAAACAGCATTCAAATTTGCTTTATACTTTGCTCTATACTATCTTACCTATAAGCTACTAAATATTTTTGTTCTCCCCCCGTTAAAATCATTCTTTTTATCTCTAATAGGATGCAAAATAGGAAAGAATGTATTTTTAGCTGGAGAAGAATGGATTTCTGACCCCTGCGTTATAGAGATTGGAGACAATACAATGATAGGAGGGAGAGCTTTAATAACAGGGCATTTGGCAGAAGATAAACTGATTATAAAGAAAATTAAGATAGGTAAAAATTGCCTCATTGGTGGGGATTCTTTTATTATGCCAGGAGTAACTATTGAGGATAATGTAGTTGTTGGAGCAAAAAGCTTAATAACTAAAAATAAAAGGCTTGAAAAGGGTAAAATCTATGCAGGAGTACCTGCAAAAGAGCTATAATCATTCAAAAATTATTCCTTTACTTTCCAGTTCTATTGTTGGCATTTTGTATCCTTTTCTAGCCTTCCTATCATACTCTTCCTCACCCATCTCTGCCAAAATTTTCTTGCCTTTTTCATATTGAGCTAAAATGCTATTATTTATTTTTGCAACACTCCCTGGCGAAATTTTTTCCATAAGAATCCTTGAAGCTAATCCCAAGCCAATGGGCAGGGACTCTGTCCTCATTATGCTTCCTGGGATAGCTTGGAGCCATACTCCCAATGAATCTTCACCAAACTTTGTTATTGGTATACCTGCTGCGGCTTGTCTTTCTGGAGTTGGGCCAACGTCAGCAACATGCCATTTCCCATCTATAAGCACTTCTCCTTCTCCATGAAGCATAAAATAGCCCATTGCATTATACCATTCCTTCATGAGGGGGTCGGGGGCAATGAATGTTTCGTACCATTGCTGAATTACTGCTGGAGCGTATAGCTTATATCTTGCTTTTAATCCAGCTACTCTACATAAAGCAAGAAACACTGAAATTTTATGTAAGCAAGTTCCATATCCTCTTTTTAAAGTTTCAACAACTCCGTCCAATGGCATTATTTGAAGGATAATTTTTCTTTTTACAAATTCAAATGCATCATTTGCATATTCATATGGGTCTTTCTCAAAGGCTCCTAATTCATTTGCCAGAGCAATAACTTCTTTTGCATATGGGTTGCAGTATAAAGTTGGGCGAAGATATTTTTCATTTGATTTAACAAATTTCATTTCTGGCTTATATTCTGGCAATTCATACATTCTTTTTGGAGGAGTATAGTCAACTTTTTGAGTCCTTACTTTCTTTAGTTGATTTAAATTTTTAATTAAGACTTTACTTAAAGCAAAACTACCTTTAATAAATAATTTAAGCATTGTTTTTGGTGGAATGTATTCCTTTTCTTTCCATTCCCTTAGCATTTTATCTGCTCAAATCCATAGCCAATACCCTTCTCATTTCCTCTGCACAACCTCTCATCTCATCTCCTTTAGCCCTCTTAACCTCAGGCTCCAAAACAGGCGTTGGCCTATTGCATGCTGGACATTCTTCATACATTCTTACCTCATCTCCAGATATTATAAATCCTGGATAGCTCGTTGCTAATCCATCTAAAAAGGCAAATCTTCCTTTCTCCCCATAAGCTACTTCCTCTCCATTTTCATCCACTACCATTGCATGGTAGTATGTTGTTGGTACATGCAAATAATGTCCTTCTGGACAGTGGATCATCCATCCATTTCCTTCCACCATACCATATAAATCTAAACAATTTTGATGCGGAATTCCTAATACTCTTTCAACTTTTGCCCTAAATTCTTTTACTGGGATTCTTTTGTCTTCATAAATTTTCCATCCCCCTCCCGTAACTATTGCGCTTCCATCTCCAAATTCAAGATATTCTCCATTCTTTTCTAGTTCTTCCATAACAAAATATAATATGAATGGTGCACCAACCATTGATATTTTATCTCCCTTTTCATGATGTTCTTTAAGCCAATTTATTATTCTACTTATCATTTTCTTGTTTTCCCTTTGCATGGCAAACCTTATTATTCTTCCTTTCAAATTATTTTGCATTGCTGCTTGTATCATATCTGTTGTAAGCTCCCTGTCTAAAGCAACCTTAACATCTTTTATAACATCAAAATATACCCTACATACTTTTCCTGCAAAAACATTTGTTTTAAATGGATTTGGCATCATCAAATAACCATATGAATTATAATCCCACACTGGATAAACCATAGTAATTATAGATTTTGCAATGGCATATTCTGCATTGTAAAATGTCCTTCTATCTCTTGGGATAAATGTGTGTCTTCCGCTTGTTCCACTACTATAAGAAATTTCAAGACCAGCAGAATTAAATTTATTAATGATATCATCGTAGGAATCATTATTCTTCACTTTTATTTGAGGAATTTCTCCTGTATAAATTGTAGCAAGCCACATTGCAAATTCTTTGCCTGCTGGATAAGTCTTGAAAAATTTATCAGGAATTAAAGGGATTTTATTAAAATCTTCTATACTTTTTATATCATCAGGAGTAACATTATTTTCTTTGCAGAATTTCCTATAAAAAGAGTTATTTTCGTAATGATGTTTAAAAACGTATTTTATTGCCTTAAATTTATATTCTTCAGCTTCCTTTGGGGGAACATTAAATAAATCAATGGGTTTAAATAAAGCTTCCTCACCAGGATGAAATGAACTAGGAAAATATTTTTGCAATTTTTCATCTAATTTTTTCATATAATCTTCAAATTTTATCTGTTTCATCATCGTTTGAAATTTCTCCTTTTATTAAATCCTTTACTTAAATTATTTTTGAAGCATGTTAAAAACTTTTTTAACATTTGAATAAAGCTCTTCGTTATTCTGCAATTAATCCTCTCTCAACTATATTTTTTATTACTCTTTCAATCCTTTCTACTGCTTTCAATGCTTTTTTAACATATTTTTTATTGTATTCTTCTAAAGCCATCAATAAGTAGCCCTTTGCAATAGCAATTGGATTAAAGAAATAATGTGCTATTCTTCTTTTAAATTCTCTTTCTTTTTCTAACGCTTCTTTAACTTTTTCATGGGCTTTAATTTTTGCAATTCCTGCTGCAATTTCTTCAGATATGCTCCTCAATAAATTTTCTTTTATCAGCGCAATTTTATCTCTTTTCATTGCAACTTGTAAAACACCGTGCACCTCATTTTTTGTCACTAATGGCAAAATAAAAATCTCGCCTATTTTCCATTGCTCTCCATCTATACGCTTTTCTTCTCTTTCAATAAAAGCTCTAATTAACTCACAGCCCTTTTCTTCAATTTTCCTTTCAATCATAAAAATATTTGCCAACTCATCTGAAAAGCCAACATGAGCAACCGGCTGGAGGCATTTATTCGCCTCATTATAAATATGTATTCCAACCATATCAACTTCAATTGCATCAGAAATAAGATAAACTAATTTGCTACACAACTCCTCTATTTTCTCGCTCTCATTTATAATCATGCCAATTGCATAATACAAATCTGATAATTTTTTAATTTCCTCCTCCGCCCTCTTTTTCTCTGTTACATCTCTAATGATACATCCATAAAATGTTTTTCCGTTGCTATTCCAGTTTGTATATGAAACTTCTGCAACGAATTCTCTTCCATCATTTTTTATCAACACTTCTTCCTTTATTCCAGTAAATTTTCCTATACTTTGCCAATCCCAAGAAGGAATTAATTCTAAAATGCTTTTCTCCTTTATTTCTTCTCCATTATATCCAAACATTTTTTCTACAGCTTTATTCCAAAAAATTATTTTTCCATTTTCATCTGCAATAATTATTGCCTCAGTTGTAAGTTCTGCAAGTTTTCTAAATCTTTTTTCTGCTTCCTCTCTTTTTCTTCTTTCCTCAATATTTTTAAGAGCTGAATGTATAGCTGGGATTAAATCTTGCAAATGCTCTTTTGCTTTAATTATGTAGTCATCCAATCCTGCTTTCATTGCTTCGACAGCGATTTTTTCATTTCCTGCAGAAGTGAACATTATTATACCACAATCTTTGCGCTTGCTTCTTATTTCCTTGAGGATTTCTATGCCATTTCCCCATTTTAATTTATAGTCCATTATGACAACATCAAAATCTTTTTCCAATACCTTATTCATCTCTTCTCTATTTGTCACCTCTATAAATTTTGCATCAGGAAATTTTTTCCTAAGAAAATTAATAATTAGTTTTCTATCTTGTGGCTCATCGTCAATAATGACTATATCCAACACATTTATATATAACATCAAACATATTAATATTTCGGTACAAATATTAAATATTATGGAAAAGCAATGAATTTGTAATTAAATGTAATTACTAACAAAAATTGGTTGTTATTAGCTATTATTGCAAAGGGCGAATTACTATGACAATATCCATTTCATTTGTTTTTACCCAAAATTTTTGAATGAATGGAGAAATGGTTGTTTATTGGCTATTGTTGCATGAGTAGGCTTTAACACGTCATCATTAAATTTCAATAGTTAATTGAAAAATTAAATGTTCAATGCATGAAGAAATTTTATTTCTTTTTCAAAATTTCTGTTCTTTCTTTTTTTCCAACGATAACTTCATCTGCCAAATTTATGAATAAACCATTTTCAACTACTCCTGGCAGATTATTTAATTTTTCCTCCATTTCTTTTTCATCCTCAATTTTTTCATATTTACAATCAAGAATATAATTTCCGTTATCTGTAATAAATCCCTGCCTTATAGATGGCTCAAAACCAAGCTTCTTTAACTTTTCTGCTGTTCTTTTCCATCCAAATTTAACTACTTCTACAGGCAAAGGAAACGAAAAATTTTCAACAATTTTACTTTCATCTACAATAATAACTTCTTTTCTGCTACAGCTTGCAACTATTTTTTCCCTTAACAAAGCTCCTCCTCCGCCCTTAATTAAATTTAAATTTTTATTGACTTGGTCTGCACCATCTATTGTTAAATCAATTTCTTCATAATCATTTATATCTGCAATTTTTATTCCTGCTTCCTTTGCAATTTCTTCGCTTTGCTTTGATGTGGCTATTCCAACTATGTCCAAACCTTCTTTAACCATCCTCCCTATTTCTAAAATAGCATATTTTGCAGTGGTTCCTGTTCCTAAGCCGACAATCATTCCATCTTTTATTTGCTTCACCGCCTCTAAAGCAGCTTTCTTCTTTAACTCTTCCATGAGAATAAGCATGAACGTTTATAAGAGTTTTAGTCCATATTATTTCCCAAAATTATTCACATTCCGTTCTTCTGGAGTGAGAAAATTAAATAAAAAGATGGGTTATTAAACAACTTCAAAAGGATACTAAAGTATCAGAAATAGAGATGCAATGAATATAACCCTAAGAGAAGTCTATCAGATAAAACAGTTTTATGAGGAAAAGGATAGAATTCCAGAATTAGAGAGGCTGGGAAGAAAGCCAAAGGAAATGGATTCAAAAATAAAAGGTAATAGAAAGAAATTATGATATCCATATTCCTCATAATACAATTTATAAGGTTATGTTTGGAATATGGATTTGTGGTAGAAAACACGAAGAAAATGGGCTAGATTTGAGAGAAAGCATTCTATGTCTCTGTGGCGGGGGGATTAGAAGCAATATGATGGAAAATGAATATTATTGCTCTCATGGATGATGCGAGCAGATTAATTACCTTATGAAATATTTAATTAACCAACTACTGAAAACACTCTTAAAGTGCTGAAAGAGGATTTACTGAATATGGTGCGCTAATAAAGCATATTGTCGCAAGAATAAGTCATTCTCAAACAAATGGAAAAAATGGAGAGATGGCTTGGATTACTCGAGCAGAAATTGCATTTCTTCAACTCCATAGAAGAATTTGTAAAATGGTACAATTTTATAAAGCCTCGTACAAGCCTTGGTTTTGATATCCTCATGAAGCTTTCTACAAGAAGCTTCTTCCAGAGAGAGTTTTTGGGTTGGGAATGAGTGGTTGTTTGAATTGTGAAATAAATTCGGGCTACTACAGTCAATATTTATTAACAAAATGTTTTTAAGCCTGGATAATTTTTCTTTTGGAGGCAAGGAATGCGCAAAAAAATCGTGCTTATTGTTGATGATGAGAAGGAAATACATGAATTACTTACCGAATATTTAGCTCCTCTAAATGTTGAAATTTATTCTGCTTATAATGGAAAGCAGGGTGTAAAATTATATAGAAATTTGGTTATGCAGGGAAAAAGACCAGATTTAGTAATAATGGATTTGAATTTGTCAGGAAGTAGAAAAATAGTTGATTTAGAAAAACAATTAAAAGGTATTGAAATGGATGGGGTTAGAACAGCCCAAGAAATAATGAAAATGGATAAAAATGCAAATATAGTAGGCTTTACTGCCTATGCCCATTTAGAATGGGGAGAAAAATTAAAGAAAATAGGAGCAAAAGAAGTTTTTGGAAGGGAGTTAGGCTTTGATGGATTTGCAAATGCAGTGCAAAAATATTTGAGATGAACAGAGAAAAATTAAAAGGATATATCCAGTTAATCAGACCTTATGGCATATTCATTGCCATGATGCCTATTATTGGAGCTATTTCGAATGGCATTTTTAGCAATTTATTTCTTTTGCTTTTAGTAGGCATTTTTGCCAATTCTTTTGGTTTTGTCCAAAATGATTATTTTGATATTGAAATAGATAAAAAATCTGGATATGTATCTAAAAGACCATTAGCGAGTGGATTAATTTCTAAAAAAGAGGCTTTAATTTTTATGTTTTTCTTATCTTTTATTCCATTTGTAATTGTGGGCATATTTTTCACATATTACTCCATTATATTCCTTGTTTTGTTTTTTATTTTTTACACAATCTATAATAAGTTTAGCAAAAAATTTGCATGGATGGAATATTTCCTTGGCTTAGCTGGAACAATGATTTTTTTATGCGGCGCTTTTTCACAAAAAGAGAGTATATCTTTACTTTCATTGCTATTAAGCATTTTGCCTACTCTAAAATATGTTTTTAATGTTGGTATCTCAGCTAACCTAAAAGATATAAAATATGATTTGCTCCAGGGTGTAAAAACGACGCCTGCAATATTTGGCGCTAAAGTTAATAAATTCATTTATTTGCCAAAAAGCTTTGTCTTTTATGCTTATGCAATAAAAATTATTTTCATTATTATTGCAGGCATAGCTTTATTTTATGCAGAGCCTACCTTTATTTCCATTTCGCTTTTTGTTGTTACAACTTTAGTTCTTATCTACACCATAAATAAAATTTTTGAAAATATAGAAAAAAGGAAAGAAATGTTATTCTATGCGGAAATTCATGAAATTTTAACTTATATACTCATTGCATCTATAATTTACGATTATGTTGCAAAAAATTATAATGCATTTCTTTCATTTGCCTTGGTTATAATTCCGCCTCTTTGGATTTTATTTTGCTTATGGATTTTCTTTGGTGGAAAACCTCTTGAATAACATATGTTCTTCCTTGCCACTCTATTTCTTTAATAAAAAGCGAGGAAAGAAGATTATATGAAAGAATAAATGATGCCAATGGGCGGAGCAAAATATGGTAATAAGATGGCAAGAATTTTTCTTTTGGATACTCCATTAATTCTTTAAAAGTATTATATTCTTGCCATCCTCTTATAAAATCGAAAAATACAGGAGAAATCAATAAAATGCCTATTAATGGATGAAAGAAAAGGAGAATTAAGCCAGCAATATTTGAAGCTCTCATTCCTATATTAAAAAACATTGCTACTTTCCAAAGCCATGAAAAATAATACCTCACCCATACCATTTCCTTATTCATCCATTGGAAAATCTTCTTCTCTTCTTTTGATTCCACAATAGCTTGAGGGACAAATTCTATTTCATATCCGTTTTCCTTAGCTATTTTTGTAAGTGTTAAATCATCTACAAACTCATTTTCCCATATTTTTTTTATTCCGAGCTTTTCAAAAACTTCTCTCCTTATGGCTGTTGAACCACCCCATGCAAAATTAAATTTCTTATAAAATAAAATGGTAGCTATCGCAGAATTCCATACACATAATAATGGATTTTTGAAATACCATCTATATGTTGTAGAAATGTTGCCTAAAGAGGCAACTAAATAATAAAGCCATTTTGCATGGGGTTTTATATCTGCATCTGCAAAAACTAATATTTTTCCTTCTGCTTCCTCAATACCGGTTAATAAAGCAGAATTTTTTCCACTGCAACTTTCTCTCTTTTTTGAAATTAAAACCTTAACTTTATCACTCTTCCTTTTCTCTTCTACTTTCCTTTTTTCCATTTCATTATCTACAACTACAATTATCTCAAAATCTCTATATTCTTGATTTTCAAAGCTATCTAATTCTATCTCTCCTTTACATGGAATAATTACACTCACTTTTTCTTCCCTTTTTAAAACGGGCTTTTTTCTATATTTTCTCCTGATAAAAGGCCACGATAACACAGCCATACATCCCCCAATAAAGTTGAGGATGCCTACTGCTAAAAAGAAAATTATTAATGGTTGCACATAATAATTGCTAAAATTTTATTTAAATCTTTTCAAAGAATTTTTAATTATCGATAAGAAATCCTCATATTTTTCTGCATAAAATAAATGGCTTTTGCATTTGCAATCACTGCATCCAAATTTTTCAATACACAAAAAATTGGGAGTAAATTTTTTTGCAATTTCACACTCTTCTTTTTTAACACTCTCCTTTATAAAAACATTAACAATCTTTCCATATTGAAGTAAATAATCAATATGCCACCTAATTTTCTTTTCCTTTCTTAAATGCCTTTCCACTCTTTTTTCGATGCCATTCAAAGCAGATCCAATGTATGCATAATATCCTTTTTTGAAAAATATTCTGCCAAGTTTTCCTACCTCAATCTCCTGGTCATGCTTAAGCCAGATTATTAAGATATAACTACCCTTCATTGAAATATTTTGCTTATATCAAGTTCATTTAATTTTTCCTTTGCATAAATCCATCCATCTTTTATTTCAATGTATCCATCCTTTTCGTATTCTTTTAAAATTTCTTTCATTATTTTTAATTCATTTTTTATTTCTTTTTCAAAAGATTTAATGTTTAGTTTTCCCCTCCTTTTTAGGCTTACAAAAACAAGAAAAATTATTGCCATAACTATATCTTTGGCTAACAGTTCCTCAGCAACAAAATCTTCTATTTCTTCGCCTTCCTCTGCCATCCTCCAGCCCAGTAAAAGCAATGCATCTGCAACTAATTTTCCTGTCCATGTTAGCATATAATAATTTTCTTCCTTTTTTATGAAATGTATTTCTTGTAAGGCAGATAAAGCTCTGTTAAAGGTAGCTGTAGGAAGTTTTGTTATTTCCTGTAAATCTTTCCACCTTATCTTTTCCTTTTCTCTTATTGCCATCAAAATCTTTATGGCATTTTCTTTGAGGAGTCTAAAGATTTTGTAAATTACATTTTGTCTTTTTTCATCCATTGTTTTAAGCAAACACTCTTCCTTTAATAAAACTTGCTATAATTGAAACAAGCAAGCATTAGACTTCCTCAATCTTTTCATGTAGTTGAAATAGGCATGGGAGTAAAGGAAAGTATAAAAATAATTAATGCAAGCAATGCAAGCAATTTTCTTTTCCAATCTAAGGAAACAGATTCATTTAAAGCTGGAGGATGCTCTGTGCCTAACAAAAAGACTAAAAGGAGAATAAGCAAAAGCCAATTTCCAATCCCCAAGAAGCTAAGAGCTGCTAAGGAAATGATGGTTGCAAAGCTTGCATATCTATGCTTTTCCTTTAAAACAGCCCTTGCAACGTGCCCTCCATCAAGCTGACCAGCAGGAAGCAAATTTATGGCGGTGACAAGCAATCCAACCCAGCCGGCAAAAGCAGTTGGATGCATTAATGCATTATCTGGAACAGAAAGAAATTTTAACATAATCATTCCGAGTAAAGGAAAATTGATAAATAAAGCCCCTTCTTCTTGCTGAACGATAACAGGATGGGAATGCATCAGATATAAGCCAATTAGTAGAACAGGTATTGCCACTAAAAAGCCGGCTATTGGTCCAGCAACTCCAATATCAAGCAATGCCTTTCTATCTGGAATTGGCTCCCTCATGGAAATTACTGCACCCATAGTTCCCAATGGTAATATTGGATTGGGAGGAATTGGTATGAAAAATGGCAAAGACGCCATAACACCGTGTTTCTTAGATGCTATATAATGAGCTGTTTCATGGACTCCAAGGATAGCAAGGAGAGGAAGAGAAAAGAAAAGAAAACCATATAAAATATTGTATGCAGAAAGAAAAGATTCCCAAGTTAATTTTCCTCCATTATATCCAATGAATAAAATCTCTCCAGATATTGTTGTTGTTATAACTGTAGCTATAAATAAGGCTATATTAACCCAAATAGGTCTGCCTTTTACTGGCTCTTTATAAACAATAAATATTATACTCTCTCCAGCCTTCTCTCTCAAGAAAGGAATTAAATTCCTCTTTTTTAATTCAATTCTTAAAAATTCGAATTTTTCTTGTAGGATATTTTCATCTGGAGGCAAGTCAACGTAAAAAGCCATTATGCCTTCTTCTTGCTTCGCCTCATATACATTAAAATATTTTGCAATAATCTTCTTTATCTCCTCCAGATTGCTTTCATCTGGGTAGGCTACCCACATTATGGATAAAGAAAAGATAAATAATAAAAGTTTTGATTAAAATTATGAAATTGAAAGATATTGGGGAAAGAAAGCTTACCTACAAAATTACATCAAGATTTTCAATTCCTTTTGATGACTGTTATTTTTTACCTATTGATGGAGAATATCTTCTTCTTACAACCGACATGGTTCGCAAAACAACGCATTTTCCAAAGGATGCAACTCCTTATCATATTGGATGGTATAGTATTGCAGTAAATATAAGTGATGTGGTTGCTAAAGGAGGGGAACCATTTGCTTATCTTGTAGCTCTTGGTTTGCCAAAGGAGATGGATGAAAAAGCATTGGATGAAATTTTAAATGGGATGGAGAATTGTATAAAATTATATGGAGGGAAAATTATCGGAGGAGATACAAAGGAAGCAAGCGAGATAACAATTGCAATTACAGCTATTGGAAAAGCGAAAAAGAGGGAAGTTTTATCGAGGGAAGGAGCGAAAGCTGGGGAAGCTGTCTTTGTTACAGGAAATTTAGGCAAAGGTGGTATTGCTTTGCTAAAAAATGATTTAGATAAACTTTTGCTTATAAAGCCCAAGATAAAAGAAGCAAGATGGCTGGCAAAAAATAAAATAGCAACAGCATGTATGGATCTATCAGATGGTTTAGCCTCTTCATTATACCAGTTAAGCAAAATAAATGGCATTGGTTTCAGAATTTTTGCAGATTTCCTACCTATAGATGAAGAAGCAAATTTGGAGCTTGCTTTGTATTATGGCGGAGACTATGAACTCCTTTTTACTGCACCAAAGGAGGAGAAAGAGAATATAGAGAAAAAGATAAATGCAAAAATGATAGGAGAAGTTATAGATGAAAAGAAAATAACTCTAATTAAAGATGGGAAAGAATATAAAATAGAAAATAAGGGGTATGAGCATTTCAAATCTACCTGAATCTTACAGTCTCTAAATTTTTAATAGCAAGCGTACTTATTCCAAATTTTTTATGAATGCTTGCTGCCAAATCGAGGCATTTTGATTCTTCACCATGATTAACAATTATTCTTTTTGGCTTTGGTGAAAGATTTTTAACATAATTCATTAGCTGATTCCTATCAGAATGTCCAGAGAATCCTTCGCAGGTTTCAACATTCATTTCTATCTTTATAGCTTTGTCTCCAACCATTACTTCTTTCCACCCCTTCTGTATTTTTCTTCCGAGAGTTCCTTCTGCTTGATAGCCAACGAAGATCAATGTATTTCTTGGGTCTTCTGCCCACGCCTTCAAATATTCCATAACCGGGCCACCATTTAGCATACCACTTGTTGCCAAAACAATGCATTCATCACCTTCATCTATAATTTCTTTCCTTTTATCATAGCTATCCACTCTTTCAAAAATCTCTGCCATTAAAGGATTCTCTCCTTCCTGGAATATTTTTTTCCTTAAATCCGCATTCAGATATTCTGGATATACTGTATGTATGGCTGTTGCTTCCCAAATCATTCCATCTAAATAAACAGGAACTTCTGGAATTTCTTTCTCCCTCATTAAATGCTCCAGCACTATCATTACTTCTTGGGAGCGCCCTATTGCAAATACTGGAATTAAAACTTTCCCTTTACTTTCTAAAGTTTTCTTAACAATTTCTTTTAATTGCTCCGTTGCTTTCTTACGAGAAGGCTGTATATCTTTCTTTCCTCCATAAGTTGCCTCCAAAACTAATGCTTCTAATCTTGGAAAATGAGTTGCTGCAGCGCTAAAAAGCCATGTTTTTTCATATTTTATGTCTCCAGAAAAGGCAATGTTGAATAAACCATCTCCGATATGGAAATGACATATAGCAGAGCCAAGAATATGACCTGCTCTATGCATTGTAAGGCGAATATCTGGAGCTATATCTGTTGTATCTCCATAGTTTAGAGGGATGGTATTTCTTATTTCTTTCCTAATATGCTCTGAAGTATAGGGTGGTTTTTTAGCTTCATCTGCACACACTCTTAAATAATCCATTTGTAGCAATACCATTACATCTCTTGTTGGATAAGTTGTGTAGACGGGACCATCATATCCATATTTGAAGAGCAATGGCACCAAGCCAGCATGGTCAAGATGGGCGTGAGTTACGACAACACCGTCTATTGAATCTAAAGGCAAAACTTCCGGCATGTGCAAATATGGCGAGCCATTGTCAGGAGAAGAAACATCTATTCCACAATCTATAAGTATTTTGCTGTCAGGTGTAGATAGTAAAGTACAGCTTCTACCCACTTCTCTATATCCTCCTAATGATGTTATCCTAATCCATTTCTCTCCCTCGCTAGTCCCCCTATGCAATCTCCTTCCAAGTTTTCTTAAAAATTCTATCCTTTCATCAGCTACCATTCTTAAGTATCTTCTTATGTCCTGTACTGTCTTAGAAGGCATTGGTGGCGCCCTAATTACCTTAGGCGCCCATCCTATAGCTTTTCTTATCTCATTTAATAATGCTCCTCCTTTTCCTATTGCAACTCCTGGCTTCTCCACTTCTATAGTGACTTCTCCAACATCTGGTTCAAAATATATATTGACAATCTTTGCTTCTTTTGGAATAAGCTCTTTTATTTTTTCCTCTGCTTCTTCAATGCTTACTAAAACAGAAGGATCCGCTCTTACAACGATTCTTTTCTGCAATTTTTTAGCAAGTTGTTTAACTAAATCACTTCTCTCTGCAAACTTCTCTGGATCTTTGGTATAAATTACAAGCTCGGCTCCTTCAAACTCTATATTTGTTATTCTAATATCAGCTGGAATTACCGCTTTAATTTCTTCTCTAATTTTGCTTAAAATTTCTTCAACTGGCATGAGTATGATTTATAAATTAAGTTTCTTCTTCCTCTCTTCAATTTCCTCACGGGATAATTCCCTATATCCCTCTTTAGTTATAACTACAACATCCATCCCATCTCCAGAGGCAGAGTCTCTTTTCATTGCAGCAGTCATTGCTCTTATTGCCAAATCAATGCCTTCCTCAACACTCATTCCTTCCTTGTAATGGTCTTCAAGAACACCAAATACATAAGGTGAGCCAGAACCAGTAGTTGTATATATATCTTCTATAGCTCCTCCCGCTGGGTCAAGAGCAAATATATGTGGACCAGTTAAATCTACCCCTCCTATAATGAGTTGGACATAATACGGATAAAATTTTCTTTGATTGAGAATGTTAGCCATAAGGGTTGCAGCTCCTTTTATTGGCATTTTTTCTTCTCTTTCAAGTTTATAAAGTTCTGCTTCTACTTTTAAATATCTTGCCAACAATTGAGCATCTCCAACTAATCCTGCTGTTGTTAAAAACATATGCTCATCGATTTTGAATATTTTCTTGGCTACCTTATGGGCAATCATGGTGCCCATGGTAGCCCTATGCTCAGCTGCAGCTACCACCCCATCTTTGCACACAAGCCCGAGGGTTGTTGTACCTTTTTTACTATCCATAATACACCTCAAAAGAGCTAAATCTAATATTGCATCGGGTATATAAAATTTTTGTAATGGAGTAATGGATGGACCACCAAGAAATTCCCACCTCCAGATTATAGATAACTACAAATGCAGTAAGCCATTTTTCAACGCTTTCCTTTGATGCATTTGAAGGAAAGCGTTTCCAGAATCCTTTATCGCATTGTCTATCTTAATTAATGGCTTGTTTTCGCAATAGATGAGGAAGCTATTGACAAATCTTTATTTTCTAGAATTAGTGAAATAATTGAGCAAATTTATGATACTATTGTCTTAGCACTTCATGACAAATTTTTCAAAATCTCTAAGGAATTTACTTGTTTTTCTTTCTTAGAGAATAGGTGTGTCATATAGTAAATTTTTTCATGCAATAATTGCAGGAGTAACATTGCAACTTAAACGAAAAAGGGTTGCCAATGCCATTATTGCGTGAGTATGCAACCTATTCTATTTCTATCTTCCCTTTCATTACGATGTATGCTTCCCCTCCAATTTTTATTTTATCATTTATTTTAACCCAGACGGTTCCTTCTCTTCCCACCTCATAACCTTGCTCCGCTTTGTATTCATTTTTCTCCAATAAATCATTCTTTTTAAGATATGCTGCCAAAGCGGCGTTGGCGGTGCCAGTAACAGGATCTTCATTTACTCCATATAAAGGAGCAAAGCATCTTGCATGAATAAAACAACTTTTGTCTATTGTTTCAAAAGTAAAAGCGAAAAATGAACCTACGCCAAGCTTCAAACAAATTTCTTTTATTTTGTTAAATTTTGGTTTCATTTTCTGCATCGTTTCTAAGTCTTTTATGGGAATATTTAAGGAAAATAAGCCTGTTGAAACAGCTTCTATTGGTAAATCTTCAATTTTATTTTCTTCTATGCCCAATGATTCTGCAATTTCCTCCTTATTTATTTCTACTTCTTTAAATACTGGCTTAGGTTGTTCCATGTAAATTTTATCCTCAATTTCTATGCCAATAATTCCAGCTTTTGTCTCCACTTTTATTTCTTTTTCCTTCAATCTTCCTTCTTTAAACATAGTATAAAAAGTTGCTATTGTTGCATGCCCACACAAATCCACCTCTTTTATAGGAGTAAAATATCTAAGTTTATAATCTGTTTTTTCACTTTTCATGAGAAAAGCTGTTTCTGAACATTTCAAATCTGCTGCTATCCTTTGCATTTGTTTTTCATTTAACAAATCAGCTTCTAAAACAACACCTGCTGGATTACCTTTAAATGGCTTATTTGTAAAAGCATTTGCAATATAAAATGGCACTTCCATAAAATTTAATGAAATGGAAATATAAATGAATAATGGGATTTTATTATGCTATTTGACCTTAATGAGTAAATACTTCCATTTTTAATACCTAAATCTGAGTAATCTCTCCAATAATGTTTGGAAAATCTGGGTTTATCTAAAATCTAACTAAATTTTCCCATATTTCTTTCATTTCTGGAATAATTTTCTTAGCTCTTCTATGTTATAAGTGTTTATTATGTCCTTCTTTTCTGCCCATCCTCTTCTCGCAACAGCCACTCCAAGTTCATAAAATTTTAGATGCTCTTTACTGTGAGCATCAGTTCCTATTGATATCTTTATTCCCATTTCTATAGCCATTTTTGTATGAATATCATTTAAATCAAGCCTATCTGGATATGCATTTATCTCCATTATAACATCATTTTCCTTAGCAGCTTCAAAAACTTTTTCTATATCAAGTTTTATTGGCTCTCTCTTTTGAATTATTCTGCAAGTAGGATGAGCTATAATATCAACATATTCATGCTCAATTGCTTTTATAACTCTTTTAGTCATTTCTTTTTCATCCATTCTGAATGCAGAATGCACACTTGCCAAAACCAAGTCAACTTCTTTAAGCAAACTATTGCTAACATCTAAGCTACCATCCTTCATTATATTTGCTTCTACTCCATGGAAAATGTAAATGTCATCATATTTCTCCCTTATTTTTTCTATTTCCTTAGCCTGCTCTTTTACATCTTCTTCATCCATTCCTCCAGCAATTTTTAAACTTCCCACGTGGTCTGTTATTGCTATGAATTTGTGACCGAGTTTCTTTGCTTCCTGCACCATTTCTTCAATAGTATTTGCTCCATCACTCCATTTTGTGTGCATTTGCAAATCCCCTTTAACATCTTCATATTCAACAAGCTTTGGTAAGCTCCCATTTAAAGCAGCTTCTATTTCTCCCCTATTCTCTCTTAACTCTGGAGGAATCCATTGCATCCCGAGAGCTTTATAAACCTCTTCCTCATCCTTTCCAGCTATCTTTTTCTCCCCTTTAAATAAGCCATATTCATTTAACTTATATCCATGTTTAATTGCAATCTTTCTTACTTCTATATTATGCTCTTTACTACCTGTAAAATACTGCAAAGCTGAGCCAAAACTTTCTTCTTCAACAATTCTCAAATCAACCTGTATTCCACCATAAAGCCTAACTGATGACTTTGTTTTTCCTTTAGCCAAAACTTTCTCAACCCTTTTCATACCAGTAAATAAATCCATAACATATTCTGGCTCATCCGCAACAGCTAAAATATCAACATCTCCTATTGTTTCCTTTCTTCTCCTGATAGAACCAGCTAAACTTATTTTTTTAACATACGGTTTCAATTCTTCAACAATAGCATTTGCTTCAGGCAAAACAAATCCAAGCAAAAATCTTTGCTGTTGCCGCTGCTTAACAAGCTGAATATTTTCCAAAATTTTTCTTTCCAGCTTTTCTCCAAATCCTTTGAGACGGCGGAGTCTTCTTTCTTTACAAACTCTCTCCAAGTCATCTAGATTTTTAACTCCGAGCTTTTCATATAAAGTTTTGATCATTCTTGGTCCAAGTCCTTCAACAGCTGATAAGCTTTCTATATCTACAGGAATTTTTTTTCTTAACTCTTCAAGTTTCCTAACTTTCCCTGTTTCCAAGTACTCTTTTATTTTCTCTGCTATGCTTTTGCCAACTCCGGGTATCTTATCAAGTTGCCCTTTCTTGTACAATTCTTCTATATCAACGCTTAAACTTTCAATATTTTGAGCTGCCCTTCTATATGCGCGTGGTTTAAATTCAACTCCTTCTATTTCAAGCAAATCCGCAATTTCATACAATATTTTTGCAATCTCCTGATTTTTCATTTTAATCACCAGTGAATGCTAAACATTTCACCATACCCACAAATAGGGCAAGGGCAACCTTCCTCTTTCTTTTCATACCCACATCTTTTACACTTCACATTCTTCTAAGATACACTACTTAATATTGTTTTTGGTAAATGAGTACCATGCTAAAATCTATGACTTTACAAAAGATGTGTTTGTAACTGAAGAAGAGTTTTCCAATTCATTTCCAAATTGGAAATTTTTGTTTTAGGAATTAAATAATCTTTCAATTTCTCTTTTCTATGTGGTTCTCTTCTAATGTAAAATGGCCAAAAAATTTATTTAAATTATTAAATTATTTACACACATACACATAATACATAATAAATAAAAAGCTTAAGAAACGGAGCAGAAGAATGTACGAGGCTCTGGTGGAAAAAGCCAATGATGGAATTTGCATTCTCCAGGATGGTATTATAAAATATGCAAATCCAAAAGTTTTTGAAATTGGTGGCTATGAAAAGAATGAAATCATTGGAAAACATTTCATACAATTTATCGCTCCAGAGGAAAAAGAAAAAGTTTTTCAGATATATGAAAAACGCATGAGGGGAGAAAAAGACGAGGATATATATGAAACTGCTCTTGTTGGAAAAGATGGCAGGAGAATATTTGTACAAATTACCGCTGCTATAATAGATTATAAAGGGTATCCTGCTGAACTCGTTATTATAAGAGATATTACTGAGAAAAAGGAGATGGAAAAAAAGCTTAAACAGAGTGAGGAAAAATATCGTATTCTGGCGGAAAATAGCACAGATGGGATATTTCTTGCTATTGATTATAAACCAGTATATGCCAATCCTTCCTTCCTCAATATTCTGGGTGCAAAATCCTTTGATGACATAAAAGATAAAAACTTGCTTCATTTTTTGCATCCTGAAGATAGAAAGAAAATAATAAAGGATGTTGAGCAAGCATTATCAG
Source organism: Thermoplasmatota archaeon (assembly GCA_029258955.1). Classification (GTDB taxonomy): domain Archaea; phylum Thermoplasmatota; class E2; order UBA202; family JdFR-43; genus JAPDJP01. The sequence goes on along the minus strand of JAPDJT010000048.1, from coordinate 9,557 downwards.
GAAAAATCTCAATTAAAAATTATGAACTACGACTGAGAAGGCTGGATGGAAAAGAAATTTTTGTTGAACTATCTCTGAGCAAAATAATATATGAAGATAAACCACATGCCCTTGGTATTGTAAGAGATATAACAGAGAAGAGAAGATTGTTAGAAGCATTAAAGGAGGAAAGAGCATTATTTATTGGGGGTCCAGTCGTTGTTTTTAAATGGAAAGCTGGAAAGAGATACATCCCAGTTGAATATGTTTCTCCCAATATAAAAGATGTTTTTGGATATAAAGCAGAGGATTTTGCAAGTGGCAAAATCATGTATGATAAAATTATTCATCCAGATGACCTAAAAAGGGTTCTGGAAGAATCGGCAGTCTACAAGAAAAAAGGTGTCACCCAGTTTGAACAGGAATATCGCATCATTGATGCCAAAGGAAGGGTAAGATGGGCTCATGATTTTACTGTTGTAAGAAAAAATGCAAAAGGAAAAATAACACATTATCACGGCTACGTCGTCGATATTACTAAAAGAAAAATGGCGGAACAGGAGCTTGAAAAGGAAAGGAAGCAGCTTCTATCCATCTTCGAAGGAATTGATGAACCAATTTATGTGGCAGATCCAGAAACATATGAAATTCTTTTTGCAAATAAGACTACTAAAGAACTTTTTGGTGAAAATATTATCGGCAAAAAGTGTTACAAAGTGTTTCAGAATCTGGATGAACCATGTAGCTTTTGTACGAATGATAAAATTTTGGGCAAGAATTACGGAAAAGTATATGTCTGGGAATTTCAAAATAAGATAAATAAAAGATGGTATCGCTGCATAGATCGCGCCATAACATGGCCAGATGGTAGAGTAGTTAGAATGGAAATTGCAATAGATATTACAGACAGGATAAAAGCAGAAGAAAGAGTAAAAGAAGCTTTAGAAAAAGAGAGAGAATTTAAACTTAGAACTGCTCATTTCTTTTTCAATCCATTAGCCATAGCAAAGGGCTATTTGCAACTTGCTCTAGATGAAAAAAATGGTGTAGAAACGAAAATAAAGAAGGCACTAAAAGCAATAGAAAGGGTGGAGAAAGTGGTTAAGAATGTTACCCAAAGAGGAGAAATCATTGAATAATTCATCCAAAATTAAATATAATAAAAAATCATAACAAAATTATGAGAAAAGAAAAGGAGGAAATAAGGATTGGCATTGTTGTCTCTGAATTTCATTATGATATAACAATGATGATGTTGGAAAGAGCCAAAGAGCATGCTGAATTTTTGGGGGCAAAAGTTGAAAAAGTTATAAAAGTGCCGGGTGTCTTTGATATGCCCCTTGCCATTAAAATGCTTTTGCAAGATATTAACATAGATGGAGTTGTTGCCTTAGGGGCTGTTATAGAAGGAGAAACTGAGCATGATGAAGTTGTTATGCAACAAGCAGCCCGTAAAATTGTTGATTTGGCGGTTCAATATGAAAAACCAGTTGGCTTAGGAATTACAGGCCCGGGAATGTCAAGATTGCAGGCTGAAGAGCGCATAGATAGAGCTAAGCAGGCTGTTGAAGCTGTTGTAAAGATGTATAAAAGACTTAAATGATGCTTAAGGGCAAAAAAGCTATAATAACGGGAGCAAGTAGAGGTATAGGGAAAGCTATAGCAATAAAATTTGCAGAACATGGAGCTTTTGTTGGAATAAATTTTCTTAGAAGCTATGAAAAGGCAAAAGAAACTTTGCAAGTTGTTAAACAACATTCCGACGGAATTCTATTGCAAGGAGACGTAGGGAAATTTAATGAAGCAAAGAGAATTGTTGAAGAATTTGTTGAAAAAGCTGGAAGAATAGATATCCTTGTTAATAATGCTGGCATTTATAAAAGAAAAAAATTTGATGAGCTTGATGAAAAACAATGGGATAAAACTATGGAAACAAATCTAAAAGCATGCTTTAACATGTGCAAAAATGCTTTACCTTTTATGAAGGAAGGAGGCAAAATTATTTTCATTTCTTCCCAGCTTGCATTAAAAGGCTCCTCCCATGGAGCAGATTATGCAGCCAGCAAAGCAGGCATGCTTGGATTTATGAGAAGTTTGGCTTTGGAATTGGCAAAGAGAAAAATAAATGTTAATGCTGTAGCTCCTGGAACTATAGATACAGATTTAATAGCAAATTATACAGAAGAGCAAAGAAAGAAAAGAATCGAGGAAATTCCTATGAAAAGGCTTGGATTGCCAGAAGATGTTGCTAATGTATGCCTATTTTTAGCAAGTGATTTAGCAAATTACGTAACAGGAGAAGTAATATTAGTTACAGGAGGATTATATATAGGTTAATCATATGCAAAAAGAACCATCGAATAATAAATGAAATGGATGTTGCTACGGTAATTTCTCCATGCAATAGTAGCCAATGACAGGATATTTTTTCATTTATCCGGCGAATCCATTCATTTTTTCATTATGGTCTCAAATTCCTATATAAATACTGCCAATATTTCATTTATGAAACAGGATAAAATATCTGGAGCTTCAGAAATTGAAAGAAAAGCTATGAACTATATTAAAAATTATTTAGGCAGAAAAGAGCTTTTTAATAAAAGCTATAGATTACTTTCCTTATATCCTTCAATGGCTTCTATATGGAATATAGCAAATTTTGCCTTTTTATATGGTAAAGAGGCTGTAAAAAAATTTGAAGAAATGGAAAAGGCAAATGAGAAAGTTATAGAGAATGGAATAAAATTTGTTGGAAAAAATAGGACGGTTTTAACTTATAGCAGGAGTTCCATTATTTCAAAAATTTTACAAAATTGCAATGTAAATGTTATATGTAGCGAGGCACGCCCACGTTATGAAGGCAGATTGCTTGCTAAAGAACTTGGCAATAAATCTACATTGACAACAGATGCAATGCTATTTTCATTTGTTGAAAAAGCAGATTTTGTTGCAGTTGGAGCAGATGCCATACTTAGCAATGGCATTGTAAATAAAGTTGGTACATATGCATTGGCTTTAATGGCAAAGGAAAAGAAAAAACCTTTTGTTGTTTTTTCTTCAACATTTAAAACATTTCCTTTTGTTTTTATAAAAGAAGAGAATCCTAATGAAATATGGAGGAATGCTCCCATCAAAATAAAAAATATTTACTTTGATTTCACCCCAGCAAATCTAATTTCTTTCTTTATTACTGAAAATGGCATGGAAAAATTTCTATCTTTTAAATATGAAATTGCAGATGAAATTTTTAAAATTAGAAAATTACTTAAAAGAGAGGGATATTACTTTTTAAATGGGGATTAATGCTTTCCTGCTTGCAAACTTATTTATGGCTATAATAGGTATATTTTTGTTTAAAGAAAAAAGAATGCATAAGTTGAATGTACAAGATATCTTTCACCTTTTTGTATTTATTATGATTTTCTTTGCAGTTTCAGCCATTCATATAGCGGAGGTAAAAATAGATCCTTTGATTTCAGCAAAATTTAATCTTGATTTTACTAAAACAATATACACAATAGAGGGAGACATTGTTCATGCTTTTCAGGCAATTCAAAATCCAATTTTAGATTACTATTTTGTTTTTGTTTATATGCTGGCTTTTCCATTTCTTTTATATTTTACGCCAGTTCTCTATATTATTTCAAAAGATATTAAAGCCTTGAAATTAGCTGTAATATCATATGCAATAGGAATCTCCATAGCTTTGCCATTTCTTCTTTTCTTCCCTGTTCATGATATATGGTGGGCAAGTCAAAACTACCATTGGTATGATGGCAAAATTATTGCTTTTCGCTTGCAAGAAATTTGGCCAAGTATTACATTTTTATTCTTTAAATTTACAACAATAAATAATTGTTTTCCAAGCTTGCATTCATGTTTATCTGCCATAATGGCATATACTGCTTGGATAAAAAATTACAGAAGATATAAGTATGTAGCAACTGTTTTTGCTGTTTCAATACCAATTGCAACTTTATATCTTGGCATACACTGGCTGACAGATGTAATTGCTGGTGAAGCCTTGGCATTGATTGCTATAGTTATTGCAATGAAAATATGCGGTGAAAAATGGAAATAGCTTGGTTTACTGAAACTTGGCTCCCCACAAGAGATGGAGTAGTAACATCTTTGCTTTTATTTAAAAAACAATTGGAAAAAAGAGGACACAACATTTATATTTTTGCTCCAGGAAAAGAAAATAGGAGGGAAAACAACATTATCTACTATGAAATGAAAACTTGGAAAAAATATGCTGATTACAAATTCTTTCCAACGACAAATACTCTTTTTACTGCATTTAAAAGAACAAGAAAAATCATAAATGAAATAGGAGCAAATATTATTCATTCTCATTCTCCAGGCTTTATTGGAATAAATGCAATTACTGCCTCAAAATATGCTCCCCTTGCTTTTACATTCCATACATTTATTGATGAATCTGTTTATTTTGCTTTTAAAAATGAAAACTTGCAGGAAATAGCTAAGAAAGCAATAAGAAAATGGCTTAAGTTTTATTTCAGTAAATGCTCTTGTGTAATAGCCCCCAGCCAATATGTTGCAAGTAGACTTAAAGATTTAACGGATAAGGAAATTAAAATACTCCCAACAGGAATAGAAATAGAAAGATTTATAAAAGGTAATGGAAAAAGGATAAAAGAAAAGTTTGGGAACAAAAAAATAATTCTTCATGTTGGGAGAATAGTCAAAGAAAAAAATGTGCATTTGCTTATAGAAAGCGCTCCATACATATTAAAAAAAGTGGATGCCATCTTTATAATAGTTGGAAAAGGGCCCGCAAAAAATGAATTGGAAGAATTAGTTAGGAAAAAAGGATTAGAGAATCATTTCATATTCACAGGATTTGTGAAAGATGAAGAGCTTCCAGATTATTATAAGGCGGGAGATGTTTTCGCTTTCCCTTCAACATATGAAACACAAGGAATAGTGGCGCTGGAGGCAATGGCTTCTGGCATGCCTGTTGTTGCTGCTAAAGCCAAAGCTATTCCAGAATTTGTTAAGGATGAGGAAAATGGTTATTTATTTAAGCCCAATGATGCCAAAGAGCTTGCTGAAAAAATATTGATGGCTATAGAAAATAAGGAGCTTGGCAAAAAAGCTTTTGAATACGCTAAAAGATACAGCATTGAAAAAATGGCTGAAAAACTCATTAAAATATATGAGGAAATGGAAGATGAGAATAAAAGGAAGGGTGTATATTGATTGCGGGAGTAGTGAAAAAGCAAAAGTTGTTGCAAATGCTGTTAAACCTGAGAATGAAAACTATATAAAGATGAAAATAGAAGGAAAGTATATTGTTGCGGAAGCAATGGCAGAAAATCCTCTTTCTTTGCTTCATACACTTGATGATTTTTTAAATTGTGTAGGCTTGGCGATGAAAACAATAACAAATCTTGGAAAAGAATTTTAATTATGTATGCAATACAATTTGTATGGAAACTTTATCACCCTTAGAGAAAAAATTACTCTTGGAATTACAAAAGAAAGGAGGGAAAGCAGAGCCAGAAGAAATTGACATGGAATTAGTTAAAGTAATGAACGCTGCATCGTGGCTACAAAGTAAAGGATTAGTGGGAATAGAAGAAAAATACATAAAAGAATATGAATTAACGGAGGAAGGGAAAAAATTTTTAGAGGAAGGTTTACCAGAAAAGAAAATTTTAAAAGGAATAGAAAAGGTAAAAATAGAGAAGCTTGAAAAAAAATATGGGAAGGAAAATGTTGCTATTGCCATAGGATGGGCAATTAGAAAAAATTGGTGTAAAATTATAAAGGAAAATGGGGAAAGATATGTTATTTTAACTGAAAAAGGAAAGGAAGAAATAAATAAAAAACAGCCAGAGGAGGAGGCTTTAGAAAAAGTTGCTAAAGGAATGGTTATAGATGAAAATATTGCTAAAGTACTCAAGAGAAGAGAGGCTATAAAAGAAAAGGGAAAGGCGAAGAGGAAAATATATCTTACAGAAAATGGGTGGGAAGTTGTTAAGCAGGGAATTAAAATTGAGGAAGAAATTTCTCAGCTAACTCCAGAAATAATAAGGAGTGGAGAGTGGAAAAAGAAAAAATTTAGAAAATACGATGTTAAAGCATTTGCTCCTTCAATATATCCTGGAAAATTGCATCCATTGACGCAGCTAATAGAAAAAATTAGGAGAATATTTTCCCAGATGGGATTCAAAGAAATAAAGGGGAGCTATGTTGAATCTACTTTCTGGAATATGGATGCATTGTTTATTCCACAAGATCATCCGGCGAGGGATATGCAAGACACCTTTTACTGTAAAAAACCTAGTAAAATAGAAATTGATGAAGAATTGATTAAAAAAATAGCTATAGTACATGAAAAGGGTGGCGAAACAGGTTCAAAAGGATGGAGATATAAATTTGATTATGAGGAAGCAAAAAAAGCTTTGCTAAGGACTCATACAACTGTGAATACTATAAGATACATAGCTCAACATCCAGAACCGCCTGCAAAAGTTTTTTCCATAGAAAGAGTTTTCAGAAGAGAGAATATAGATGCTACCCATCTGCCAGAATTTCATCAGATAGAAGGAATAATATATGAAGAAAATGCAGATTTTAGCATGTTAAAGGGTATTTTAAAAGAATTCTATTCAAGAATGGGATTTGAGAAAATAAGATTTAGACCTTCTTATTTTCCATATACTGAGCCATCATTGGAGGTAGAGGTAGAGTGGAATGGAAAATGGATAGAACTTGGAGGAGCAGGAATATTTAGACCAGAAGTAACACTTCCATTTAATGCAAAAGCCCCTGTGCTTGCCTGGGGGCTTGGCTTGGAAAGGATGGCTATGATTTTGCTTAATGTCGATGATATCAGAATGCTTTATTTCAGCGATATAGAATGGCTTAAAAATTTACCCCTCCTTTAATTCCTTCAATAAATGCTTAAGTAAGTCTGTTCTTGTTACAATTCCTTTTATTTTATTATTTCCTCCAACAATTGGCAAACAGCCAATTTCATGTTTCATCATTATTTCTGCTGCATCCTTTATAGTTATGTTGTCCCTAGCTGTTATTGCTGGGGTTTTCATTACATCTCTAACAAGCAAATTCATTAGTTGATGATGCTGATGCCCCAAACTTATACTTTTTTTAAGATTGGCGAAAGCAAAAGCAATTTCCCTGTCTGCAATTATTCCAACCACTTTCCCTTCTTCAACAACAGGCAATCTTGCTATATCATTATCAAGCATGAGACGGCGAGCATGAACAACACGCTCATCTGGCTTTACTGTTATAACTGGAGAAGTCATAATTTCTTTTATGCTTTTTTCACTCTTCACCAATGGCAACAAATCCGCTTTTGTTACAACTCCCACCAAATGCTCATTTGAAACAACCGGAAGCATTGTTGGACCTGGTTCTCCCACAGTAGCAAGAATATCTACAATTTCTGTATCCGGCGAGACAACTTCAAAATCCTTTTCCATTACAGATGAAGCATGCAGGCGCGAAGCTGTTATTCCTCTGCTCCTTATGCTTCCTAGCTTATCAGCAATTTTATTATCTGTCACTATTCCAATGACTTTCCCATCTTCCACAACAGGAAGCTTTGTTATATTGTGCTTTTCCATTAGGTGTAAAATATGGCTTAAGTCATCGCTTTTACTTACATAAATAACATCTTTCGTCATTACTTCTCCTACTTTCATAAAAATTTCACCTCACCAATTCAGCGCAAGACTCACATAATAAGCGACCATTAACATCAACAAGCCTGCTAGAAAGCATGCCACACTCTTCACATTTCCCAGCCATTGTTTTGCCAGCTCCTCTATATGAAAGTCTCTCCCTAACAATTTCAGCCCATTCTTCAATTATATCCAAAAGGAGAGGAGAAGATTGCATTATATCTTTCTCAGTAACCATTCCAACGAGCTTTCCTTTATCAACAACTGGAAGGCGCCTTATTTTATGCTTTCCCATTAGCCTAACAGCTTCTTCAATAGTTGCATCAGGAGATATAGTTATTGGAGGCTTGCTCATTACTTCCTCAACAGAAATTTTTGATGGGTCTTTTTCTTCAGCAACTATTTTCCTTAAAATATCACTCTCTGTTAATACGCCTATAGGCTTTCCATCCTCAACAATTATTATACTTCCTACCCTTTCACTTTTCATTTCCTTTGTTGCATCTAAAACACTAGCTTTTTTGTTTATAATGACTGGGCTCGGATTCATAATGTCTCTGATGCGAAGCACTTCTTTCATCAATATGTATTGTTGCATGACTAAAAAAGTTTGTGATGACTAGCCAATAAAATTATTATTTAAAAAGATTGTATAACTAAAGATAGGTAGAGAGAATTCGATGACCCATTTCTCCAAATAAAATAACTATTTCTTCAGCGATTTTTTGCTTTGTTGGTTTTATTCTTTTTATTTACACTCATTTGTTGTTAGCATTTCTATTATATTCCTTTGCATGCTTCTTGGATATATTAGATGGTGCTGTTGCAAGAAAACATAATAAAGTAACTAAATTGGGTGGTTATTTGGACACGATTTTTGATAGAATTAACGAATTTCTCATACTATTTGGATTTCTTTTCATAGAAATGCCTCATGTAGTCTTTGATTTTAAAATATGGGCGTTTTTGGTGCTTTTCGGATCTTTAATGACAACTTATTCTAAAGCTGCAGCAATGGAAAAATTAGGAAAAACTATTAGTTTTTGCTTGCTTGAGAGAGGAGAAAGGGTAATCTTATTTTTACTAAGTGTATTACTTTTGAATGTAAATCCAATTTTCTCTGTGTATGTCTTTATTTTGCTTGCTTTCTTGACCAATTTATCTGCATTCCAGCGAATTCTTTATGCGATAAATAAAGTATAAATAATTTTTCTCAAATAGTGAAAATATGCAGGAAATTAATTGGGACGAATTTGAGGCTCTCTACGGAGTAGCCTTTCCAATAAATTATAAAAAAATAATTTGTAAGGGTAAGCAATTTTGTGTTTTTTCTCAAAAGGAGTGGGAAAAACTTAAAAATATTAAACCAGAAGAGGTTAAAGTTGCATATTTTGCATCCTTGGAGAACGGAAAGGGAAGAGAAATAAAAGGTCCATTTTCTTCACCACCTCATGATCTTCTAAAAAGTGAATACGATTTTATTTTAACTAGATATTTTTTAGCCTCTCAATTACCGAAAAAGTTTAAGCCTCTTAATTATGGTAGATATACAATTAACTCCCAGAAAGAAATTTTAGAATGTCTTATTGAAGACTGGGGTTATACAGATTTAATTCATCCTAGTTATAAAACCGGTAAAAAGCCTTCTCAACTTAGAGTATTTCTTTCAGACTCCTTAATAGAAGTAACACCAATTATGGAAGAATTAAAAGTTGGGATTTTGCAGAAAGATAAAGGCGATCTTCAGGAAGTTTTGAACAAAATAAAAGTGAATGAAAATGATATAAAAAGAATGTGAAGAATGGCAAGGACTATATTACGGAGAAATTTCTTTTGAAAATATACCTATGACAGAAATTGTTTATCCTAACCCTATTACCGGAGCTCTTGACTCTCTTA
>JAPDJT010000020.1 GCA_029258955.1 Thermoplasmatota archaeon | reverse complement strand
TTAAAAGCAAGATTGAAGAGATTCTGGAAACGCTTTCCTTCAAATGCCTCAAAGGAAAGCGTTGAAAAATGGCTTACTGCATTTGTAGCCATTTACAATCTGGAGGTAAGAATTTCTTGACAGTCCCTGGAAAGGTTGATGAAAAAATAAAAAATGAAAGGGAATGTTGTTATGGCTTGTCTTTCAATGAAAGAAATTGTTGTCATTGGCTATTGCACAGAAGAAATACCATAACAATATCTTATTCCATTTATTCAAGATTCTTTCATCATAAAAATTTTAAATGGCTGGCAAAATAATCAACATGAAAAAAATCGCTTTACTCATTTACATAGCTTTGCTTTTAATTTTGCCATATGCACATTCAAGAGAAATTTTTGTTGAAATGGGGCAAAGTATACAGGATGCAATAAATGCCTCTATGTCAGGAGATAAGATTGTAATTTTATCTGGAGTTTATAGAGGATTTAGTGTAGATAAGACACTTTATATTGAAGGAAGAGATGCGATTATTGAAGGAGAAATAAAAATTTTAGCAAATAATGTGTCCGTTGAAAATCTTGTAATAAAAGATGCATTATATGGTATAGAAATAAAATCCAGTGGAAATGCAATAAGGAATTGTTCCATAGTAAATTGTAGTAATGGATTACATATTGAGGGAAATGAAAATGAAATTGTTGGCAACAAAATATTCAAAAATAAATACTATGCAATCTGGGTTGATTATAGTCATAACAACAAAATAATTTCTAATCAAATATACGCAAATGGGCATGGAATGTATGCTCAACATGCTACAAATTGTTACATTGCTCAAAATATTATAGAAAATAATGAAGCATCCGGCATAAGATTACAAACCTGTGCAAATGTTACTGTTAAAAATAATGAAATAAGAAATAATGGGAAAGGAATTTATTTATGCTGTAGAAGCGAGAACAATCTGATTTACCAAAATAATTTTATAGACAATAAATACAATGCATATTGTTCAAATGTAGGTGAAAATAAATGGAGCTATAATGGAAAGGGAAATTATTGGAGTGATTGTTTTGAAAAGATATATGAAATTGGAGAGAAAAATGTTGATGAATGCCCAGCTAAAAAACCATGGAGTATAAATATATGTCAAGAAAACAAAATTTATATAACTTATCCAGTAAATGGAAGTAAAATAAAGGAAAATACAGTAGTAAGAGGTGTTTATGAAGGAAATGAAACAGTAATGTATAAAATTGATAATGGCTCATGGGAAAAAGCTTACGGAAAATACATATGGAGTTTTTATTTAAACATAAGCAAGCTTAATGAAGGAAAACATACAATTTTTGTTAAGGCGGACAATGCAACAGATTCAATAAATATTTATGTTGAAAAAGAGAGAGAAAAGAAAAGCCCAGCTTTTGAATTAATTTTCCTTTTGCTTGCTTTCTTCATTGCTAGGAAGTTCTTCTAAAATGCTTATGTATTTTGCATCTATTTCATCAGCTATATAAACATCTTTCCCAGCTTTTCTTATATCTATACCTTCTTCCATAGCTTTTTTTGCATCTATTTTTAAAATTACTGGGTTCTCTGTTCTTATTTTGCCGGCTTCCATAGCTTTTTCTATACTTCCGCTTAAATGAACCTTATTTCTATCTGTAGGAAGAATGCCCTGTTCCATAATAATCTCAACTTCCTCTTCAGTTACTGGGTAGTAAAGCACATCTACATCAGCTTTTGGCAAATCAGACAAATCAACTTCAATAGTGTGAGCATATGTTGCTCTTATCCTTCCCTGATTTAATTGATATCTTCCTTTTTCATCTGTTAAAGCCAAAGCAACAATATGGCGCTTCCTCAGCCAATAAAATCTATCTATTTTGTTTCTTATTGCTTCACAAATTTCATCAATGCTTCCCCAGCCATGAGAATCGAGCTTTATGCCAAATTGCTGGGGGAAATGACGAAGTATGCCAATAAGTATGCTACTAAGCTTTTTAACTTCTCTATCGCTCATCAAAAATTTGCCCTCCTTTTTACAAACAGGACAAACCTTTCCTCTGTAGTATCCATGTTCTTTGCATTCTGCAAGCATTGATTTTGAATGATAAGCAATATAAAATCATTTCTTCAACTCTCCAATAGTTGTTGTTCTTTCTGCATATGCATTATGTTTATGTATTGATTCAAGACTCTCGCTTTTAGCAATAACAACAGTTTCATCTGGTAAATTTGCATATTTCTCCAGAATTTGTTTTAACATATCTCTTACAACATCCTCAACAAACTTTGGATTTTCATGAGCTTTTTTAACAACTTCCATTTCATCTTTCCTTTTTAAAATTTCAAAAGTTGGACTGCTCATCGCATTTTCAGCTATGCTTATCAAATCATCTGCATCAACACTTCCATCATTTTCAATAATGAGTGTTGCAACATTCCGTTGATTGTGTGTATATTTTTCTCCATATGCTTTCTTAATGTTTTCCATTGCGCATGGGCATGCTGTCATTCCAACAACTTCAACTCCAATAAACTTTCTTACTCTTCCATCTCTCCATTTTATGGCTCTTGCCATTATTTTGTAAGGTTCCATTGTTTTCTTTCCAGCTGGTGTAACTCTTTCCAAAAAATAGTCAGATGTTGCAATAACTTCCGCACAGCTTGCATATTCATGCCTTTGCAATAATTTTTCAGCTATTTTTAGGCAAAGGTCTTCCAAGCTTGGAGAAGGTTGCCTAATAGATTCATCTACAATTTCTTCTATAACTTCTGCATTTCTTGATAAATCGCTTCCTTTTCTACTTGCTGGCAAATCAACAAATAAGTCTAAGCATGGGATGAGATGAACTATTCTACCATTCCTTTTTATTAAAACAGGCTTTTTTATGCCTTTTATACCTACCCTTGTAAGCTTGAATGTTGCATTTGGTTTCCATGATTGCACATCTGGCAAAGCCATGTTTAGCAAAATGGCTTACCTTTAAAACTGTTTTCATGAAAAGCATGAAACATTTAATGAAAAAGAATGTTGCTGTGGCAATTCTTCCATGAATCATAGCCAATAACAACTATTCATTTATTCGACACATTCAAAAAGAAAAAGGCTTTGTTACATTCATTGTAAGCAGGCTTTATATAACAACAATGCATTTTTTGTTATGAAATTAATTGCTTTAGCAATCGCTATGTTATTTATTCCTTTTCCTTTAGCTTACAATGAATTTAGCATTGAAAATATGGTTAAAGAAATTAATGACGACTTGCTTTTGTATTACTGGCAAGGTGTTATGCAATTTGCTCCTCGCTATACAGGAACAGAAAATTGTTCAAAAGCTGAAGAATGGGCATACAATGAATTTAAAGTCATGGGATTGAATGTAACCTATTTTGAATGGGAAATGGCAGGTTTTAAAGATAAAAATGTTGTAGCTACTTTACCAGGAGATGAATACATAATTATAGTTTGCGCCCACATTGATACAGTTGAAATTGCGCCTGGTGCTATAGATGATGCGTCAGGAGTGGCTGGAGTAATGGCTATGGCAAAGGTATTTAGCAAATATTCTTTTAAGCATACAATAAGATTTGTTTTGTTTAGTGGAGAAGAGGTTGGGACATATGGAAGCTACAATTATGCAAGATATGTTTATGAAAAAGGAGAAAAAATTCTTGCTGTTTTTAATTTAGATATGATTGGATTTGCAGACACAGCTAAAGGAGGAAGATATATCAGATTTTTTACACCTGAAAGAGCCAGCTGGCTGGTAGATTTTTCTATGGAAATAGCTCAAGAATATTATGATTTGTTAGGAATGAATGTTGAAAAAGTGCCAAATTATCCAGGAGCAGACCATCAAGCCTTTATTTATTATGGCTATGATGCTCTATTCATTGCTCAATATGATAGATATTCATATGGACATACAGAAAATGATACTTTGGATAAGGTAAATATTACATATGAAACAAAAGCAACACGTTTCATATCAGCATGCGTTGCAGAGCTTGCAAACAAAGATGTAAAGACGTATGTGCAAATAAAGGAGCCTAAGGAAGGCTACCTTTATATTTTTAATAGGCAAATATTGCCAATCGTTAGTAAAAATTGGTATTCTGGTATGAGAGGATTAACAATTGTAATAGGAAGAGTAAGTGTTGTAGCAGAGGTGGATGGAAATGTTGAAAAAGTTATTTTTGCTGTAGATGACAGAATGTGGAAATGGGATTACAATGAGCCATATGAATGGGAACTAAATGTATTCCTCTTTGGGAAACATTATATAAGGGTGTATGCGTATGGTGATGAAATTGCAAAAGATGAAATGGATATATGGGCAATTGTTCCATATATACCATAAATTATTTATCTGAATTTTTAATAAGGAGGTGTGAAATTGAAAGGTAAAGTATTGATTGTTTTGCTTTTGCTTCTGATGCCTACAGTTATCGCTCAAACAAAGCCAGATATTTATATTACAGATGTTAAAATATATCCAGAGGAGGTTTATGAAGGAGACCAAGTTAGAGTTGAATTTGATGTTGGCAACTATGGAAGCACAGCTGAGAATATCTCAATAGCTTTATTTGTTGATAATAGAACACAAGTAGTAGATGAAATTATTATTGATAAATTAGATTATAATGAAAAGAGAACAGTTAGCCTTTATTGGATAGCAAAAGAAGGAAAACACACACTTTTCCTATTTGCAGATTATGAAGGAAGAATAGATGAGGAAAATGAGGATAATAATTTGGTGAGTGTTGAAATAAATGTGCAAAAACCAATCTATCCTCCCTTCCCTCCTCCAGCGGAAAATGCAAGCTGGTGGGGTGCAGACTGGCATTACAGGGTGCCAGTTACAATTTCAATGATTGGGCAGAGGGAAAATTTCACTTATTCAAATAAGATGGTTTATTGTAATATAAATTTCACAGCTCTTATGGATAAAATTTCTTATGAACAGGCAGGAAGCTTCGCAAAGAGAACATTCAATCCATCTTCAGTTAGAGTAATAGAATATAAATTGCAAGAAAATAAATGGGTTCCAGTAAGAAGCGTTGGTAGGGAAATAATATTTAGTAATGATTATGATGCTATTGAAAATGCAAATGTAACTGTTATATGGGTTATGGAAGATGAAATATCACCTCATGAAAGAAGATACTACTATATTTACTGGGATACTGTTGAAAATGGGTACAAGAGAGGGGAGTTTGCAAAAATATATTCTGGCATTAAAAATGCAGAATTTGAAGATATTCATTCCACACAATGGAAAAATGTTACTGACGGGCCAGTAAAATGGCAACTTGGATATGTTGAAGATCCCGTGGAGCATGACCATTGCTATAAGATTTATGCAAAAGGTTTGTATGGCAAAGGTTATTTATGGGCTCCAAGCTATGTTAAAGTTTTTCAGAATATTAAGGTTCCAGATGATGGAAAAACTTATTACATCTTGCATGCAAAAGTTTTTGTTACTACTGATTTGGAAGGAGCGGAATGGAATATTCTGATAGATGGGCAAAGCGTGTATAGCGGAGTGTCAACAGGAGGATGGATAGAAATAACAAAGAATATAACGTCATATCTTAAAAACAGGAATTATGTAACGATATCTTTCAAAATGGAAGTAACACAGACACTTGTTTCAGCTGAACAGCATGAAATTACAGCTTATATTGATTCATTTTGGATTGAAACCCCAGATATAGCTGTTGATTTATTCAGCAATGAAACTCATGGATGGTGGGGAGTTGTAAAAGGAGTGGAGACAAGCTACATTGCTGGGGTGGAAGGTAAGGATAAAATTGAAAAAATAGAAGTAAATACTGTTGCCTCCCCAAAAGAAGTTATTGCAAAGCTTTATTCTCCTCAGGCAGAAGTAGTTAAATCTTCAATGCCATTTCCAGATCCAAGTTTTGAAAGAGAAGATTATATATATCTTTTCTATTCAGATGAGCTAACTTGTTCTGCTGAATTGCAAAGCGTTGTAAGACATACCGGAGAAAAAGCAGTTGAATTGAGGCTAAGCAACTATGTAGGCAAATGGGAATTTGAAAAGGAGCAAGTTAAAATAAATGATATGGCAGGCTTTAGACAGAACATCACATATGGAATTCCTCTTGCGGAACTTCCTGAGCTTTATTTTTGGTATAATATAGAAAAATATGCAGAAGCAAGCTATCTTAACTTTACTTTATTGACTAAAGGAGTAAAACCAAAGTTCTATACTATTCATCTATCAGATTTGATAAGTGACGGAAAGTGGCATAAATATAGTTTGCCAGCAGATGTTTTGCAGAAATGGAGGATTAGCGGAGGGCAAGCTATAGCTATAGAAATCCGCTTAGTTGCAAATGCTGAGGGAGCTGAAAACATAGTATATATTGATGATTTGGGCTATTCCTTTATGCCAGCAAATGCAACAGATAGAACAAAATGGTATTTGGAAGATTTTTATCAATTTACAAGTGGAAATAACATTGGCAATTGGCGCCTTGATATTATAATGGCAGACGGTTCAGATTATAGAATAGAAAAGAGTTTGATTTTGAAAGTAGATGCTGCGGCGAACCTTGAGGTTTATAATATTAATTCACCATCACAAGTTAAGGAGGGAGATATTGCAAAATTCAAAGTACATATAACAAATCATGGACCAAAGGAAGTAAATGAAACTACACCGATTAATGTTTCATTGATTGTTTATCAAGAAGGTGGGGAAACATTCAAAATGGTAAAATCTGTAGCTGGGCTTAAAGTAAATGAAAAGAAGGAAATCGAGTTTGAATGGCAAGCATCGTATGGCTTAGATAATGCTGGTGGTGTGTGGAAGGTGATAGCAAAGGTAAACGAAAAGGGAAGGATACCAGAATGGGAAATGAAGGATAACTGGTATGCAACTACAATAAAAGTTGAGCCGATGCCAGATTTAAAAATAGATATGGAAGATGTTGTTTTTGAACCATCCCATCCATCAGAAAATGAAACAGTAAATATTTCAATAATAGTTCATAATATAGGATTTGCAAATGCAACAGCGAAAGTCAAAATTTATGAAAAGTTAAAAGATGGTGGAAAATATTTACTCATTACAAATAAAAGTATTCAAATTTTTGTTGAGAGAAAAAGCTGGGAGAAGATAAGCTGGAAATGGAAAGAAAAAGAAGGAATTTACAGCATAAAAGTTGAAGTAAGTTGTGAGGAAGAAAGAAATACAAAGAATAATGTTGTAATAAAGGACATAAGAGTAGGAGGAGGAGATGATTTTACACCCCCAGTAATAGAAGGAATAAGAATTGCGCCAAAAATACAGGCTTTAGGTAAATACATAAACTTTTCAGCTACAATTTATGATGAAAATACAACAATAGATAAAGCAAAAGTTGTTATATACAATGATAGTAAGGAAACAGAATATTGCATGATAAGGATAGGAGATACAGATGTTTATTATGTGAATTTAACTTTCAATGAGATAGGATATTACTATTTTGCAATAAGGGCATGGGACACAGCATCTGATGGATGGCAGAATATGGCAGAGAGTGAAAAAATACCATTTAGGATAGTCTATGAAGGAATAGAAACCAGCGCTCCTATTATAAAAGCAGTTACTATTGAGCCTCCATCTGCAAGACAAGTATTAAACGGCGTAATAAATATTTCTGCTTATATCGATGATGAGAGCGGCATAGCTAAAGCAATGCTTATTGTTGAAAGAAATGGAGAAATAAATGAATATGAAATGAAAAAAGGAGCTAACAACATCTATTATTACTCAAAAGACTATGATAAGGTGGGAGAATATTCATATTATATAAAGGCTGTGGACGCTTCAGCAAATGCTAACTACAATACTTCACCAACATATACTTTTGAAGTGCCAGAAGACTATGATTTAGATGATATTCCAGATAAAATAGAAATTGAAATAGGCGCAGACCCAACAAATGCAAGCCAAACCATAAATGTAAGCGTGGGAAATCAAATAGGTTATCTTATATGGATAGAAGAAAAGAATAACTACATTTACTGGGATAGAGATGCAAATAAGACAAGAGATGTTATATTAATGGATGTTGATGGAGATGGAAAAATGGAATATCTTTTTGATGTAAATGGAAATGGAAAACCAGATTATTATTATGATGAGCAAGATAAAATAGTTAATCAGTATGAAACAAAAGAGGAAAAGAAACTAGAAACCGTATGGATTCTTCCGCCACTATTACTTTTCATTATTGTATGCGTTGCATTCTTGGTTGTAATTAAAAAGAAATAAGCAATCTTAACTTTGGAATTAAAATTATGGAAAAAATACAAATTAAAACGAAAACTGAAAAAATTGTAGCAACAGCAGATGAAACTTTTTCCAACTTCTCTTTTTTCATTTTTCTACTCAGTTTTTCTAGGATATAGCTTACACCATCTTTAAATAAATATCCTCCATCAAGAGGAATCGCTGGCAAAGCATTGAAAGTGCCTAATGCAAAATTCAGCCAGAAAATCCAGTAAAAAATGTTGTATATCATCCAAAATGATGAAGGAGCGGTGAGGATTTCTGCCAATCCTGATGGTGGAGGGGAATATCCTCTAAAAGGTAAAGCGAGATAGAATAGTATGTTTGTTTTTCTTGGATTATAAATTTTTACAAAATCTTTTGCATATATTGCAACATTTTGTAAGTCAATAACATTTATACCAATGAATCCCTTTCCCTTATACTCCTCTTTTTTGATAAAATCATATTTATCTCCCAAAATTAAAGAGACAGTTGAAAAATTTCCGTTGTAATAAAATGAAATGTTTATTTTCTCTCCAGCATAGGTAGAATTCATTATTTTAAGAAATTCTTCTAAGCTTCCTATTTTAACACTATTGACGGCGTATATTATTGATTTCTCTGGCAGAACACCATCTGCAGGCGAATTTTTCTCTACTTTCCATACATATAATCCTTTTACAATACTTATATTCATTTCTTTGCCATTTCTCCATATTGTAGCATTGTATATTTTTCCTGCATCTAGTTTTTCCCATACAGTAAAATTGTCAAATTCAATACCATTTATTTTGCTGATAACATCCCATTGATTCAGCCCATAAGCATCATATGTAATAACCATTCCATCATATTTTGTGTCTATTGAAGGAGCTAAAATAAATGATAAAATAAGTATGCAAACTATTGCAAGAACAATATTTGATGCTGGTCCTGCAGAAAAAACTCTACTCCTTATTTTTCTTGTTGTCTTTTTAATTTGCTCTTCATCTGGCTCAACAAATGCACCTATTGGAACTATTAAAAATAATAAGCCAAGAGATTTAACCTTTATTTTTCCATATCTTGCAAGTATGCCATGAGAAATTTCATGCACTACAATTGCAATTGCCAGCGCCAAAATTCCATACCCTATAGGAATAACAGGGTTTATTCCTGGAATGCCTAAAATGAGGCGGGGAGAAGGAGCGTTTTGAGGAGGAATTTTAAAGGCTATGATAAGATTCCATATGATTATTGCTGTTGTAAAGAGCATGGCTATAATGCAAATAAAAATGGAGAAATTTCCGTAAAATTTCCATAATTTTTTCTTTGCTACATTATCTATAAACTTTTTTCCTTTTTCTGTTTTCCACATAATGAGAGGGCCAGCTAACTCAAGCCCGTATTTCTCTCCTTTTTTCTTAACCACAAGCAATACAACTGCCCAGATTGCAAAGATTATTGCCAATAATTCTAACATTAACCACCCTCCTTGTAGATGTCTTCGATTATATGGTATAGAACACTGCCTATAAATGCTACTAATATTCCACCAGCAACCTTTGTTAAAAATGGAAGAGTTAAAACATATTCTGTCAAAATGAAATGGAATGGTTTCTCTCTTATTATTTCAATCAAAATTTTGAGAGATGCAGATAGGATTAATCCGAAAGCAACTAAAGTGAAGGGGAGAATAGTATAGCCCCATAAAACTTTCTTTTCCTTGAAATACGCATCTATAAATCTGCCCAAGGCAATAAGCAATACAGCAAATATGAACCACCATAGGATGTCATTTAAAAACTTAATGACATATTCTGCAGGAGGAAGTTGCTTATCAGAAAGTATCTTGAAAGTTGATACTATCGCAATCAAAACTATAAAGAAAGCAAGAACTGAAGAGAATATTGTCATCTTTCCCATTTTCAATCCTGTAATTAGCTCCCTCCCGATCTTTGACATAATGCCTTCCAAATGCAATACTCTAAGTAGCAAATACAGACCCATAACAAGCAAGATGGCAGCAAAGCCCATTGAAATAGAGCCTAATAAAGCAGATATGCCCCAAATGAGGAGAATAATTGAAATTGGTAGCATAAATTTTCTTTGCAATTTTTCATCATCCATCAACCTTTTTATGAGATAATATGCTCCTTCCAGTGTTTGGCTTTGTTTAACAACAACTCTTTTTATTGCATCTATTTTAATTCTCGATTCGATTATTGGTATTATATACTCATCTTCTGCACCGTCGGTAACCAAAATTACTTTTTCAGGTTTTATTTTTTCTAAAACTTCATCAAGTTGTTTTGCAATGCTTTCGTCAGATACAACACCAACATTTATGTCTCCACATATAGTGGCGATTTCAGCATCCTCAATTTTATCCCTAATTGAAATAGCTGCAAATAAGCAATTTACATCACTATCTTCTGGATCAACCAACGCAAGAGATTGAGCTGCTTTTAAGTTTTCCTCCCTCCCAATAATAGGGGATTTAATACCTGTTTTCCTTCCAAAGTCATTATCTCTATCTATACAGAGAACGAGAGTTTTTCCCATTTTAAATTAAATCTTTACAAACTATAATAAAATTGCGATTTTTAAGAGCGAAATGAGTTGTTAGTATAATCTATTATGTAAAAAATGGCAATGCAATCATTTCTTTTTATTTGTTCGAAATTAATGAAATAGGATGTTGTTATGGTATATTTTTTTCATGCCTTAAGTTAAAACTCCGCATTTATACTGTATAATATTTAGCCTGGTTTTAATATCTTATATTGCAAGAATTTTTAAACATATTGCAATAATTTTAAATGTGAAATGCGTAGGCATTGATTTATCCGCCTTGCCAAAAAATAAAACAGCTATTTGCATTTTGAGTAAAGAAAGTATTAGATTTTTTTCTTTTCATGAAGATGATGATATTGTTGAATTTGTAAATTCTTCCTCTCCTGATATAATTGCAATAGATGCTCCTCTAATGAAAAAAATTATGGTTAGAAAGGCGGATAAATTGCTTAGGAAATATGGAGCATTACCTCCTACAATGGCATCCATGGCAAAGCTTACAAAAAGAGCAATGAAACTTATTGAAAAATTCAATGCAAAGGTTATAGAAGTATTTCCTACTGCAACTGCAAAAATTTTAGGCGTATATGAAAAGAATTATAAGGCAATGGCTGAAAAATTAGGAATAAAAGCTAAGAATAAACATGAAGTAGATGCATATCTTGCTGCCTATACTGCATATCTTTATTTGCAGGGAAAAGCTGAAGAAATAGGAGGAAAAAGAAAAGTTGTTATTCCTAAAGTTTTTTAGTTTATATTTCATTATGAATGTGGATAAAAAGTTACCATTGCATTGTTCCTTGGACGAGCTTTTAGAAGGAGGAGTAGAAGCAGGAATAATAACAGAAATATATGGAGAAGGAGGAACAGGTAAAACAAATATTTGCATTCAAGCTGCAAAAAGTTGTGTAGAGGAAGGAAAAAAAGTAATTTATATTGATACTGAGGGAATCTCCAAAGAAAGATTATTACAAGTTTTTAAAGATAAAAAGAAACTTGAAAAAATTCTCTTTTTCTTCCCTTTTTCATTAAAAGAGCAAGAAGAGATGGTAGAAAAAGCTGTTAAAATTGATGCTGGACTAATAATTTTAGATAGTGCTAATTTATTCTATAGACTTGAGATGCATGAAGACGAAGCAAATGCTACTCGTTCCTTAACAAAACAACTTGTTTTGCTTCAAATCGAAGCAAGGAAGAAAAATATCCCTGTTATAATAACTAGCCAAGTATACTCTGCTGGAGATGATATAAAGCCATTTGCTGGAAGAAGCATGGATCATATTGCAAAAACGATTATAAAGTTAGAAAAGGTAGGAAATAAAAATGGAAAAGAAGAAAGAAGGGCAACAATAATTAAGCACAGAAGCATTCCAGAAGGAAAAAGCATAAACTTTTTCATAACGCAAGAAGGCATAGAATAACTATCTATAAGCTACCATTCTATTTCGGCGATCTTCCATGGAAAGAACATAACTTTTCCTTTTTCATTCCATCCAACGCCATCACCTATCAAACCAAATGTAAGTGGACCAAGAAAACATCCCCAGTAGTTGTAACGGGCATCACATATGCTACCATTTGCCCATACTCCCCATCCATTGCCATATATGTTGTTATAGTTAAGATAGACAACATCTGTACATTTTTTCAGATACACACCAATCTGTGCGTTGTTTTTTATGTTGCACATTTTAATGGTATTGCCTCCTGATGATTGCTCAATATATATTCCACATCCTTCATTGTTACATATTTCGCATTTTTGTATTGTATTCTCGTTGGAATAGAGTTCCATATATATGCCGCATATGCTATTATTCTCAAATTGGCAATTTTCTATAGTATTTCCACTGCTTTTCCGCATCCATATTCCATTATATCCATTCCTTGTAGATTTGCACATTATGAAAACATTATTGTTGGAAGTTGGATACATAACTATTCCACTTCCTTTACTCTCTACAAGCGTATTGTTATAAAAAATATTATTGTCAGCATCGAATATCTTTATACCATTAATTGCTCTTTTTGCTGTACAGTTTGATACACTACAATGTGAACAACAATCCATTCCAATTCCGTATCCTTCGTAACAATCTGCAATATTGCATCTTTTTATGCTGTTATAATCACCATAGCTAAAATATATGCCTGACAACTTTGATCTTTTCACATCAAGATTCTTAAAATGATTATAATCTGAGTAATAAAAAGCAATATTACTCAATCCTTTACTATCTGAAACTGAGCAGTTTGTGATAATATTATGATTTGCATATTCTCCATAAATTCCCCTATTGTTATTTACTATTAAACAGTTGGAAATCTTGCAGTAATCACCATTTATCATTAAACCTGCCTCATTATCTTCCCATCCACTATTTGTTAATGTAAAACCAGATATTATGACATTATCGCTTAAAATATGAACTACATTTCCCATATTTCTCCCATCAATGATAGTTGTTTTTGGATTTTCTCCTATAAGAGATATTTTTTTAGTAATGACAATATTTTCATAGTAAGTGCCAGAATAAACATAAATTGTATCTCCATCATCTGCTACATTTAATGCAGCATTTATCGTTGTATAATTATTTGGTCCACTACCTCCTACATATAATACATCTCCTAATGATAGTGCCTTTACTTGCTGTACATTTAATCCACTATAAGACATGCTAAAGCCCACAATTAGTACAACAAATAAAATCATATCTAATTTTTTCTAATTTTTTAGTTTTCATTTTACCACTATAAATTATGAATAAAAATTTATTCAAAAATTTTTTCATACTCATCTTAGAGACTGTTAAGAATTGAAACACTATCCTTCAAATACTCCTAAAAGAAAGCATTGAAATGTTTATTGCATTTGTAACTATTTACAATCTGGAGGCGAGAATTTATTTACAACTCTATTGAGTATGGCGAAAAGTTTATATATTAGAAAGTCTTTATTGCAAAAAATTTAAAAATTTTGGGGATGAAAATGATGAAGAGAAAGGTGGATGTTGAGGAGATTGAAAAGTGTCCAGAATGTGGCTCTACCCATTTAACACAAGATTATGAAAGGGGAGAGTTAGTTTGCCAAGATTGTGGGCTTGTTATAGATGATGCATATATAGACCAAGGTCCAGAATGGAGAGCGTTTGATCCAGAGCAGAGAGAAAAGAGAGCAAGAACAGGAGCTCCTCTGGATTATACAGCAGCTGACAAAGGACTTAGCACAGTGATAGGATGGAAGAATAAGGATAGCTATGGCAAATCAATTCCAACAAGAAATAGAGCCCAGTTGTATAGGCTGAGAAAATGGCAGCGCAGAATAAGAGTAGGTGGAGCATCAGAAAGAAATCTTGCTTCTGCTTTGTCAGAGCTTGATAGAATTGCATCTGACATGGGACTGCCAAGGAATGTCAGAGAAGCTGCAGCAATGGTTTATAGGAGAGCTGTAGAAAAGAATTTGATTAGAGGAAGAAGCATAGAGGGTGTTACAGCAGCAGCTGTCTATGCAGCATGCCGTCAGTGTGGGGTGCCTCGCACCTTAGATGAGGTGGCAGCTTCCTCAAAAGTTGATAGAAAAGAAATTGGAAGAACATACAGATTTTTAGCAAGAGAACTTGGCTTAAAATTGATGCCTACATCTCCGCAAGATTATGTTGAGCGTTTCTGTAGCGAGCTTGGACTGAGTGAGGATACAAAAACAAAAGCTTTAGAAATTTTGAGGCAGGCTGAAGAAAAAGAACTTACATCTGGAAGAGGACCAACTGGAGTAGCTGCAGCAGCAATCTATATAGCATCAATATTATGTGGAGAAAGAAGGACACAAAGAGAAGTTGCAGATGTTGCAGGAGTAACAGAAGTTACAATAAGAAATAGGTATAAAGAGTTAGCTGAAGAGCTTGACTTAGATGTTGTGCTGTAATGACAAGATGGTATGCAGAAAGGAAAAGAGATTACTATTACAAAGAGGCAAAAAAGCAAGGATATAGAGCAAGATCAGCCTTCAAATTAATTCAAATTCAGGAGAGATACAGAATTTTCAGAAAAGGCGACATAGTTATTGATTTAGGCGCATCTCCAGGAGGATGGAGTCAGGTAGCAGTAAAATATGCTAGCTTAGTTATTGCTGTTGACTTACAACCAATGAAACCATTAGAAAATGTTGTCTTTATAAAAGGAGATATAACAAAAGACGAAACTGTTGAAGAAATAAGAAAACATACAGAATATGCAGATGTTGTTATAAGCGATGCTTCTCCAAATATCACAGGAAATTATTCCCTTGATCAAGCAAGGAGCATATGGCTTTGCTACAATGCCTTAAAGATTGCAAAAGAATTTTTAAAAGAAGGTGGAAACTTTGTTTGCAAAGCTTTCGAAGGAGAAGATTATCCAGAATTTTTAAAAGAGGTGAGGAAAAATTTCAGAATGGTAAAGGCACACTCTCCAAAAGCAAGCAGAAAACAAAGCTCAGAAATATATGTCATAGCAAAAGGCTTTAAAGGGGAAAATAAATAACTAAACTTTTCCGAAATGTTTTGAAAATCTTTTTTCTACTTTTTTCCAATTTGGATAATTTTGCGCCCCTATTTTTTCAACAATAAATGATGAAACAACGGAGCCAAATTTACAGCATGTTTCAATATCATAGCCTTTTGAAAATGCTACCCAAAATCCCGCCTTATAGGCATCGCCGGCTCCTGTAGTATCAATAACTTTTGCTGGAATTGCTTTTATTTTCAATCTTCTGCTACATATTATGCTCCCTTTTTTTCCTAAAGTAACTATTATTTCTTTATTTCTTATACCAACCCTCTTTTCCATTTCTTTTAGCTCTGTTTCATTGCAAAAAATTATATCAGCTTTTTCCACCACATAAGCCAAACTTTCTTTATCAAATTTCTTTAAATCTTGTCCTGGTTCAAAAGCAAAAAATTTTGCTTTTTCTGCCATTTCTAAAGCAAGTTTTGGATGACATGGAGCAATATGTAAAAAATCACTTTTTATTGCTTTCATTTTCCCCATTTCCTCTGATGCACCCCAGTAAAAATACATTATTTGTTTTTCTCCAGCATTAAAAATATAAGCTCTTGCTGTTGGCTTATTGCTCCTATATAAAGAAAGCTCAACACCAATCTTTTTTAAATAATTCTCATATCTTTTAAAATCTCTTCCAGCAACGCTATAAAGCTTACTCCTCCCTCCTAACTTTTTTATTCCGACTGCAATATTTGCTGCTCCTCCGCCATAGCATTTTTTCCATTTTGTTATATAAGAAGATTGATCAAGCTTTGCGTGTTCTCCAACTATAAATATGAAATCATAAGCTGTATGTCCCACTACAGTTATCTTCATCCTAAGTTTATTGCAAATAATGATATCTCGTCTTCAGCATTTCCATATTCTCCGTATCCAATAACTTTTATAGTATATCTTCCAAAAGCAAATTCATTCCACTCCCATTCATATGGTGCTTCCTCATCCACAGATTTCAGCTCCCCGTTTATATAAAATTCCACTCTATCCACATTTTGAGTTACTGCCCTTATAGTTACCTTTCCTACAGCTATTGTTCTTCCAAATAAAGTTTTCATCCAAGGTTCATCGTTAACGTAGAAATATCCTTCTGCTGGATTTTCAATATAAATAACTGGTAACTCTCCCCCACTATATCCTCCTATTCTAAGTGTTGGATCTCCAAATAAAATAAGCTCCTCGACGGTCTTATAATCTGCTGAACCCATATTAAAGCGGAATGTATTTATATATCCATTTAAGCAGGCTGTCCATGTATCTCCAATAACTTCCTTTCCTTGCTTATAATAATAAAAGAACTTTACTTCCATCCACCCTAAAACGGAAGCTGCCGGATTTCCTGGTATTCCATATCCTATGCCTGATGCTGCCAGCGATGCAATTCCTCCTCCGTTCGTCTTTTCAATGAATTTCCAGGCAAAACAATCTCCTTCATCAAATCTTCCGCATGAGCAAGCATCAATAAAGATTACAGGCAACATATTTCCATTTGAAAGCCCTAATATATCAAACATTGTGAATCCAATCCATTGTTTTCCATTTAATGGAGGGTGTGTAGCCCATGATGCTTCATTCCCGTGTCCAGAAAAGTCTATGAAGCCCACCCCTTCATTAATTTTAGCTTTTATATTAGTTGCAGATAAATTGCCCAAAGAAGCCCATAATTTCATTCCCTTAAAATCGTGCATTATATTCAAAACAATTTGATTCAAATATTCTCCTTCATAAACTCCAGATGTATCTCCATCATCTGGAGTAAATGTATCTCCTCCACATGTTAAAATTCTCTTAAACCATTCCGAATTGTACGCAGTTAACTCATAGTTTATGATTTTATTTATTACATTCTTTAATTCTGCTTCATTACTACAAGCCAGTCTTCCTAAAGCAACATCTGGATATAAATCTACTTCATCTGTATATCCATGGTATTTGTATTCTCCAAATCTATCATTGTTGTTTGTATCCCATGATGAAAAACTTCCATCTGCAAAATAAATGTCAGCATAATACAAATCACTTGGAAATGAAGTTTCATAATCTCCAGAAGGAATGTAAGAATAGCGAGGCGGTATTAAATTTGCATCTCCTACAAGCAGAACATATTTTATTCCATATTTTTCAATCGCATCCTTAATTGCATATTTTATTTTCTCCGGTTCATCCCTCCCATTATATCTCCTATAAATATCATCTGTTGTCATTATAGTTGTTTTTATTCCATAACTTTCCTTATGTAATTTTAATTCCTGTAATTCATCTTCAAATTTGCTGGGGCAAATGATAAGCAAGTCATATTCATCTTTGTTAAACAATGGCTGGGAAGGTAATTTGTAATCAATGGAAATGTCGAAATCTCTTGCATATAAAACTTCATTTCTTATAGCATTGTATCTCACTGGATAGAGATAAATGTTTAAGAAAACAACACGCTTTCCATCTTTTATTCCCATTCCTATGTTATAATCATACCATTCATTTGGATAAAATTCATCCTTGCTATAAATTTCCCCTTCCTTTATTTCGTATTTATATTCCATATTCAATGGCATAGCTGGTGGAGCTGGCTGTATTTTCTCTTCAAGCTTTATTTCCTCAATTTTCTTTACTTCAACGCTTATTTCATTTATTTTTGTTCCAGCAGGATATGTATATGTCTTTACATAATATGGCAATATAGGATAGCCTTCACTGTACATATACAAAGCATTTTCAAGCTGTAAAATGCAATAGTTGCCATTGTCAATGGTTAGTAAATCATTGTTATTTCCCTTTACAAAATATATCCCACCAGATACTAAAAAAATTGTTAGGAGGAAGGCGAGTTTTCTTTGCATATGTGGAATTCTCTTATGTTTTTTAAACTTTTGCAAGTAATCTGTCAAATCTCTGAGCTAGCCTTCCCATTTCCGAAAATTCGCTGTGTGCAAAAAGTTTTGCTATTTCCTTGCCAAGTATAAATATAGCTTTTTTGTGAGCGCTTTTTGATTTATGCACATGGTGAGGTAACACTCCAAGCTTTTCATATTCTTTGAATGCTCCGTTAAGGTCTTTACATTGTCTTTCTATTTCTTTTTTAATTTGCACAAAGAGAGTGTGCAATTGTATTAATTCCTCCTTCTGCATCCCCAACCCCTCCAATATTTAAATTATAACTTATTTTTAAACTTTTCTATTGCATAAGATAGAATTTTTGTTCGGAGATAAGAATAAAAAATAATTATAAAAAATTAACTCAGTCGAGTAATGCTTCTCTTCATGCGACAATGGCAATGACAGCATTTCTTTCATTCTATTTTACTGATTTTTTCTTTAATTTTTTCCTAATAATTTCTAAAATAGGTATTTCTTTATCTAAAATATCCCATATTATTCCTCTTGGCTTTTTAAATTCTCCATCTGTTTTTATAATCCTGCCAGGCGTAATAATATAATCTACAGGCACATCATGCTCTTTCATTGGAATATCATCATTTATAACCTGAATATCATGAACAGTTGTAACAACAGGAGTATCATCTCTTACTATTTTAAATTCTTTGGCAATTGCAAATTCAATATCACTATATCCTCCTCCTTTGCCAACTCTGGCGCCCTTCTTATTTACAGCTACACTACCCACAACAACTAAATCAACTTTTTTCATTTCCCATGGATAGAGGGATTTGCCATATTTGAATGCCCCTTTTATTGTAGAAGCTAAATTTGCGAGCATCTTCCCTTTTAATTCAATAAAGCATTTTTCTTTTCTGAGGCGGGGAACAGCCATGTATATAGTTTTTCCTTCTTGCAATGCTTTTTTCCTTACAGACTTTTGAGGACTATCTGGATTACTCTTCAGAACATTTGCCTCCTTCCATATATCCAGTTCAGAAAGATTATTAGCTGCTTTTTCTGCTCCTACAAAATTTGGGATTCTTCCATATGGTGGGGGGAATGTAGATATTCCCTTTTCTTCCATTTCCTTCCAAATTTTCTCTCTAATTTTTTGTTTATCCACAATAAAATGTCCATGAAAGTATATAAACCCTGCTTGTTGTATTGAATGTGCTACATCCAAAAATTCAGACAGTAATGAAGCAAGCCGGCATTGATAAACTTACTTTGCCCCAGCTTAGAGCAATTCCAGAAATTTTGAGAGGAGAAAATTGCTTAATTATTGCTCCAACGGGTATGGGAAAAACTGAAGCAGCTCTTATTCCAGTTTTTCATCTTTTTTTATCACAAGAAAAAAGGGAAGGGATAAACATTCTTTATATAACTCCCTTAAGAGCTTTAAATAGAGATTTGCTCCAGAGAACCTTTCTTTGGGGAAAAGAACTTAATATAAAAATCGCAGTAAGACACGGCGACACACCAGAAAGAGAAAGGAGGATACAAGCAAAACACCCTCCTAATATGCTTATAACAACTCCAGAAACATTGCAAATTCTTTTAATTGGAAAAAAACTGAGAGAAGCATTAAGAAATGTTAAATGGGTTATTGTAGATGAAATACATGAACTTGTAGATAACGAGAGAGGATATCAACTGGCTGTTGCTTTAGAAAGGTTATATGAATTGGCTGGAGAATTTCAAAGAATAGGGCTCTCCGCTACTGTTGGTAATCCTGAAGAAGTTGCAAGATTTTTGGCTGGAAAAGGGAAAGTGAAAATAATAAATGCAATGCAAGAAAAAAAGATGCAGATAGAAGTTGAAAGACCAAAAGTTAAAAAGAATGATATTGAAATTGCAGAAAAACTTCAGCTTGACATAGTATCTTCAGCTTTGTTGAGAAGAATAAAAGAAATAATAGAAGAGCATACTGCAACCCTATTCTTTGTTAATACAAGAGATACAGCAGAAATTCTGGCAGCAAGATTAAGGGAGATAAAGGCAAATGTTGAAGTGCATCATGGCTCATTGTCAAGAGAGGTTAGAATAGAGGCAGAGGAAAAATTTAAAAAAGGAGAAATAAAAGCGTTGATATGCACCTCTTCTCTGGAATTAGGTATTGACATAGGACATGCGGATTTTGTTCTACAATATAATTCTCCTCGCCAAGTAACAAGAATAATACAAAGGGTTGGAAGAAGCGGTCACAGAGTTGGAAAAGTAGCTAAAGGGAAAATAATTGCAATAAATCCAGAGGAATATGCTGAAGCTCTTGTAATAGCTAAAAAAGCATTGAAAAATGAAATTGAAAAAATAAAGGTTAGAAAAAATCCATTAGCTGTGCTTGCCAATCAAATTATATCAATGGCAGTTGAATATAAGAGCATAGAAGCAAAAAAATTATTTGAAATTGTTAAAAGAGCATATCCTTTTGAAGAACTATCTTGGCAAAAATTTAATGAAGTTTTGCAACAGCTTTTTGAGCAAAGGGTAATATGGATTGAAAATGGAAAAGTTGAAAGGAAGAGGAAATCAACCCTTTATTTTATAGATAATATTTCGATGATTCCAGATGAAAAAAGCTACGATGTTATTGATATCTCTTCAAATAAAAGAATAGGAAAGCTTGATGAAAGTTTTGTAAGTAGTTGTTGCGAAATTGGTTCAAGATTTATAATGAAAGGGAGAGCCTGGGAAGTTGTTAAGAAAAATGGAGAGATATATGTCTCTCCAGCAACAAAAACGTATGTGGTGCCAGAGTGGGTAGGGGAAGAAATTCCTGTTCCATTTGAAGTTGCTAGGGAAGTGGGAAAGCTTCGTAGATTGGTTGCAGAGGGAAAAATAAAAGATGAGGTTATTAAAAAAGAGGTGGAGGAACAAATAAAAAAAGGATTTAAGTTACCGTCAGATAAATTGATTACCATTGAATATGAAGGTAGCCAGGTATATATAAATACTCATTTTGGAACAAAAGTTAATGAGACATTATCAAAATTAATTGGCTCATTACTTGCACAAAGAATTGGAGAGAGTATAGTTATGGGAAGTGATGCATACAGGATATATTTCAAACTCCCATTTGCCATTGATGCAGGCTTAATAAAAGAAATTTTATTTAGCTTAAAGCCTGAAGGTGTTGAAGCTTTACTAAAGATTATTTTAAAGAAAAGCACATTTATAAGATGGGAAATTATAAAGACTGCGAGAAAATTTGGAGTGCTTGAAAAAGAGGCAGATTATGATAGCATTTCTATTGATAGGCTAATAGAGAGCTTTAAAGATAAGCCATTAATGGAAGAAGCTATTAATAAAGCAATATGGGAAAGAATGGATGTTGAAAATACAAAAAAAGCTTTGGAATTAATAAGAAAAGGAGAAATAAAAATAGAGATTCAACCGTTATCTCCGATTTCATTAGAAGGAGAAAAAGCGAGGCAGGAATTTCTTAAACCATATGGCATAGATTATTCTGTGCTTCAAGCTTTAAAAAGAAGGATAGAAGAAACAAAAATAAAATTAAAATGCATGAATTGCGGGCATGAAATTGAAACGAGAGTTTATAGGGCTCCTTCAACATGCCCAAAATGCTCTTCTAAAATGCTTGCTGTAATAAAAAAGGAAATGGGAAAAAGCAGGAAATGGCTCATGAAAAATGCTTCATTGGTAGCATCTTATGGAAAAAAGGCGATTTTTGTGTTATCTGGCTATGGAATTGGTCCAGATACCGCATCAAGAATTCTTGCAATGCAAAAAGACGGTGATGAATTGCTAAAAGAAATTTTGAAAGCCGAAATTACATATTCAAGAACTCGCCAATTTTGGGATTTATAACAATTAAAATTAAAAATAATACATCCATACAAACTATGAAGAAGATAGTTGCTGGTTCTTCATCACCTATGCTTGCAAAAAATTTGGCTAATGAATTAAACATAGAAATTGCGGATGTTTCTATAAAAAGATTCCCTGATGGAGAATGCTATGTTAAAATAAATGAAGAGATAAAGCATGCAATAATTGTTCAGAGCACATATCCAGATGAAAATATTATTGAACTTTTTCTTCTTCAAGATGCCTTGAAGAGGATGGCTGAGAGAATAGACGTTGTGATACCATACTATGGATATGGAAGACAAGATAAAATTTTTGAAAATGGAGAAGCAATAAGTGCAGAAAAAATGGCAAAATTAATCCAGCAGGATGCAGATAGCGTTATACTGGTAAATCCTCATAAAGAGCATATCATAAAATTTTTTGATATAGAAGCAAGGATATGCGATGCAACACCAACGCTTGCAGAATATTTTGATGGAAAAATAGATGCTGTTATTGCACCAGATAAAGGAGCTTTAGAAATGGCTAAAAAAGCGGGAGAAAAAATAGGGTGCAAATATAATTATTTTGAGAAAAAGAGAATCAGTAGCAATGAAGTAGTTATGGAAGTAAAGGATATGGAATTAACAGGTAAAAAAGTTCTAATTATAGATGATATCATATCAACAGGAGGAACAATGGTTAAGGCAATTGAAATGCTTAGAAATCAAGGAGTAAATGAAATTTATGTTGCTTGCATTCATGGACTATTTATTGGAAATGCAGATGAAAGAATTTTGAAGGCTGGATGTAAAGAAATAGTTGCAACAGATACAATAGAAACTGCATATAGTAAAGTTAGCGTCGCAAAGGAAATTGCTAAATATCTTTCCGATTAAATATGTAAATTGATGCCATTAGAGGAATAATAATCCATAAGAACATTGAAAGAGATAAAGAATAGGAATTATAAAAGGATGGAGGTGCTTCATACAATCTCTCTACAACTTCTTTCACTGGCTGAATATTTATTGCCAATAACCCTCCATAACTTCTTATTGGATTGAAAAAGTCTGTAATATAATACCAGTCTGGATATTTCATAATTAATTTACTTTCCCTTTTCAATGAAAAAATTAAGCCGTCTCCACATGTTAAAGAATAACCTTCCCATCTGCTTATGATGAGGAGAGAGTTATTACAATATTCTAAATCTTGTATAGTTGTATCCAACATATAAGTTAAGCTTTCATTTGTTATCAAATCATATTCAAGCAATTTTCCCTCCTTACCAATAAAAAGCTTATTTTTTCCATAAGCTATTTTCTCAAATTTTTGTGGTAAATTCAAAAAGGATGTATTTCCTGTTAAAACATTGTATATAATGACTTGTTTTTCAACCAAAATATATAGCTTACCTTTTCCATATACCAAATCATTGCCTGAGAAGTTAAGAATATGAGTTTCCTTATTTTTCAAATCAAAAATGAGTAATTTCTTTCCAAGAAGGAAAAGTTTTTCATCTCCATATGAAATTTGTTCGTAGGTGTCATTTAAGGAAGATAATATACTAAAATTTTTATTTATCAAATCATAGGTATAAATTTTATTTCCTAAAAGAAAAACTGTATTGTTGCCATATGCAATTGATTTGGCGTCAAAGTCTATATTTATTTTTGCATATTCCTTTCCTTCTATTTGCAAATAATTGCTTTCCTTAAATTCCATATGTCCTGTTGCAAACAACATGCCTTGTATTATAATTGACCAAATCAGCACGAATAAAAACCATACAAAAATTGCTGTCCCTATTGCTGTGGAACGTTTTTTAACTATGCAGGAAATAAACATTGCTATTGAGAGGTAAGCTAAACCAAGCATAATAGATGCAACAATGAAAAGGAGATATTGAGCAATATTTATTCCTGCATTTATTGCAATTACTATTCCAGCTATACCAAAACCAAAAACAGTAGCTACAATCAAAACAGCACCAAGCCCGAGATATTTGCCAATAATAATTTCCCTTCGGGAAACAGGATATGAAAGGAGGAGTAACAATGAACCATCATTTTTTTCTCCAACAATTGTAGCATATCCCAGCATCAACCCAATTATTGAAATCAAAATCTGTGTAATTGACATCATTACGGCAATTGTTATTCCTGCTTCCTTCCAGCCTACGCCTCCTCTTGTTCCAAAATAGGATGCTATAAGGGTGAGAGAGGCAAAAATTATAGTTAGGGCAATGATCCATTTATTTCTCCAGTTATCCATGAATTCCTTTTTTGCTATTGCCATTATTTCATTCATCTTCTTTCACCATTTTTATAAAGATTTCTTCTAATGTTGGCTCTACCATTTTAAAATCAACTATTTTCCCTCCAGCTTGTTCAATTGCATTCATTATTGATATTTTTGCATGCGGGAAACATTTTATTTCGAGAATTTTATCCTCCATCTTAACATCTTCTACAGCTTTCATTTCCTTAACTAAATTGTAGATTCGCATTGATGGATGCTGTAATTCTATCCTCAATTTCGGCTTCAAATCGAGTTTTTTGCTTAAGTTTTCGACTGTATCTATGGCTATTATTTTGCCTTTGTTCATTATTGCTACTCTATGACTCAATTCTTGAACTTCCGAAAGGATGTGTGAGCAAAGTAAAATGGTAACCCCCTTTTTATTCAGCTCTTTTATTTTTTTTCTTATTTCATAAGCTCCTACTGCATCCAATCCAGTAGTTGGCTCATCTAAAATAAGCAATTTTGGATTGCCAATCATGCATTGAGCCAATCCCAATCTCTGAAGCATTCCTTTTGAAAATTCTCCAACTTTTCTATTTGCGTCTTTTTCCAATCCAACTTCTTTAAGAATTTCTAAAAAATCAACATTCTGCAAACCTTTCAACCCCGCAAAAAATTCCAAGGTTTGCAATGCTGTTAAATTATCATAAAATGCAACTTTCTCAGGCAAATAACCTATAAATTTTCTTGTTTCTTTATTAACTGGCTTGCCATCTATTAAAATTTCTCCTTCATAATTTATTAACCCTAAAATTGCTTTTATTGTCGTTGTTTTTCCCGCTCCATTAGGGCCAAGT
This sequence comes from Thermoplasmatota archaeon, assembly GCA_029258955.1. Taxonomy (GTDB): domain Archaea; phylum Thermoplasmatota; class E2; order UBA202; family JdFR-43; genus JAPDJP01. Next base: position 8,448 of record JAPDJT010000020.1, on the reverse strand, counting down.
AAAGCAAAAATTTCCCCCCTTTCTACCTTAAAAGAAATTCCATTTACAGCAATTGTTCCATCATATTCTTTCCTTAAATTTCTTATCTCAATCATTTTTAGGTTAAATGAACCATCTTTTTTAAAATTATTGGATTTTAGGTATCGCATGAAAGAATTCATCAACATCGATAATGAAATGAGATGTTGCATGGTAACTTTCTTTCATGCAATAAAGCCAATAATAACTTTCCCTTTCATTTATTCGACCTGAATTTTTAAGTAATAAACAAGTGAAAGAAGGTTATCAATGCTATTTTATTGCATGAAATTCGCTGTAACAATATTTCTTTCATTTTAATTTTTTGACAGATCTGGATTTAGCCAATGAAAAAATAAAAGAAAAAGAATATTGTTAGTAAGCTTTGCAACATAGCCGATCATTTCTTTCATTATTATTTTATAAATCTAAATTTCTGGCTAAAAAGTATAAAGGTTTTTTGTGTATTTCTTTCTATTTTTAAAAATGATGGCAATGTTGCTGTGAATTTCATAATAACCAACAGCAGGGTTCATCTCATTTAATGAACAATCTATATGCCATTTCATCTCTTGTCACTCATTAATTCATTTTTCAAATTCAACGTAAATAAGCTTTTATATCTCTTACTAATATTCAAGCAATGAAAACATATGTTACAATAATTTTCAGCAGCGAAGGGGCAAAGCCATCAGAAGTTAAAAATAGATTGCTTGAACTTGGATTAAAAGCTGTAAGAGGGAGCTATGATTTTGTATATGAATGGGATAAGGAGCCAGATATAGATACATTATTATGGTTTGCAGATAAGATACAGGAAGCACTAAAAGGAACAGATGTCATGTTTTCTTTAGAGACTGTATAGCTTTTTTAAATACACCCATTAAAGAATGATATTCCCATTTTGAAAGCATTGCCCTTCCTATCACTCGTCTGAACAAAATTTTTGTATTTTCTTTTTTGTGCTCGGGATAATTTACTGCATCTAACAGCTTTTCAAAAAATTCATACAATTTTTCTTTTTCTTTGCCATCAGCAAGATTAACTTCAACTGGCTTGTATTTGCTTACAAAAAGCTCATAAAGAACAATACAGACAGCATGAGAAAGATTTAATGAAGGATATTCATCGCTTGTTGGAATCTTAACCAACAAATCGCATTTCTTTATTTCTTCATTTAATAATCCATAATCTTCTCTTCCAAAAGCAATTCCTATTTTTCCATCTAACTTATAAATTTCTTTTGCAAATTGCTTTGCGGTAAATGCTTTCCTTAAATGGTGCTTATCATCTCTGCTTTCTATGGCGGAAGTGCCCACAACATAATCCATTTTTTTAACTACCTCGTCAAAATCATCATAAATTTTTGCTTTTTCAATGATATCATATGCATGCATTGCAAATTTTATACAATCTTCATCATCTAAAGAAAATTGGGGAGAAACAAGAATAAGATTTGAAAATCCAAAGTTTTTCATAACTCTCGCTACCGAGCCAGCGTTGCCTGCGTATTTTGGCTCTACCAGTATGATATAGAATTCCATTTACAGACTGAAAATGTAGAGGAATATGGTATCGCTTTCCTGTTTTAATCCTGCTTTATTATATGCAACTACTTGCAAATATCTCCATCCTATATCTCCTCTCCATAGCCATTCATATGGCTCCATTTTATCTATGCTCTGTTGCACACCATCCACATAAAACGAAACGTTATCTATGCCAGAATGGCTGTCATATGCGATGGCTCTTACAGCAATCCAGCCTATGACTATTGTATTTCCACTGGCGAGAGGCCATATTTCACGGTTAAACAAATATAAGTATCCTTGGACCGGTCTTTGTATATATACAGATGGCTTGGATTTATCAATTTTTACTGTAATGTTTTTAATGTCTTCAACAGCGCCTCTGTCATCTTCGCTATAAAACTCTATCAAATGTTCTCCATCACTGCTTATTGTAAATGTGCCTGTATATGTAATCCAGCTTCCTCCATCAATTCTATACTTTGTATATAAGATTGTATCTCCATCTGGGTCGGTTGCATACAATGAGACATTTACACTACTTATATACCATCCATTTTTTCCGTTGGGTAAGGAAGGAGAAAGAGAAGCAGTTGTTATTGGGGGGTTGTTGACAGGACCAATTGTAACTACAAGATATGAACTCCATCCACTTTCTGCTCCTTTATCATCTTTTGCTTTAACTTTTACATAATAAGTGCCAGGGCTATTCCATTTATGGCTTGCTGTCGCAACTGCTCCTGATGCGAATGGACCAATCCATCCACTTGTTGTGCTGTCTCCCCAATCAAAGAGATAATATATGTTATCTCCTTCCGGATCAGTAGTGGAAGTTGTATATGTATATGTTACGCATGCATAACCAGAAGATGGTCCGGATGGTTTTGACGGCGTAGCTGGAGGATTGTTTCCTGTAGTTATGGTAAAGTGATATACAGAGCTTTTTGCAGAGTTGCCTAATAAATCTTTTGCATAAATTGTGAAGTCATATGTTCCAACTATGTTGTAAATCTCATTTCTGTAATAAGTAGTGCATGGAGAATAAATCATTGTAAAGTTGGCAAAAGAACCATCAGGATAATAAACTTCTAAATAGACACCATCCACTCCAACACCGCTATCAACAACACAACAACTTATATTTACATATCCTCCTACTACTTGGCTAGATGGATTTACATTTATTGAAGTAATAGATGGAGGAGTATTATCAACAATTAAAGTTTCATTATTTATTGCTTCAACATTTCCAGCATTATCTTCGCTATAAAATTCAATGTAATTTTTTCCTTCCTTCTTTAAGGAAAATGTGCCAGAATAAATGGAGAAGTTATTTCCTATTCCTACACCTGTTCCTGGGGCAGGATGCCAGCTTCCATTCCATATTCTATAATATGTTGTTTTAACTCCTGCAACATTATCGGAGGCACTCAATGAAATAACAGATGAGGAAGTGACATACTTTCCATACGAAGGAGATGCAGAAAGTGTTGTAGATGGAGGAGTTGTATCTATGGCAATATATTCATCTGCGGTTGTTTTTGTTTCAGCATTGTTTGCATTATCTTCAGCTATGCTATAAAATTCGTAATAGCCATCTCCATGAGGAGCATTAAAATTCCATTGCCATGGACTTGATGTATCTGTTGCAAAAGCAGTCCATGAAGTCCATGTAGCATTATCTGAGCTATATCTATAGTACAATGTAACTTGCTTTGCTCCAGATAAAGTATCTGAAGCAGAAGCTGTTACAACAACTGGCAGGGAGGTATACCAATATGCCATTGGATCTATGGAGGAAGATGGTGCTGTTGTATCATAGCCAGCAGATTCATCTGCTGTTGTTTTTGTTTCAGTATTTCCTGCAGTATCATTTGCTATGCTATAGAATTCATAATAACCTTCTCCATCTGGGAATGTAAAGCTGAAGCTCCAACCATCTCCTCCATTTGTATCCTTGCCAAAGAAAGTCCATGCTCCCCATGTAGCGTTATCTGTGCTATATCTGTAAAATAAGCTAACATTAGCAACAGCATAGTTATCACTTGCTGTAACTGTTATACTTGCTTGGCTGTTATACCAGTATTTGCTTAATGCATCAATACTTGATGTGGGAGATGTTGTATCCTGCACCACAAATGTATAGGTGGCTGATGTTGCCCATCCTGTTGCGTTGTAAGCTTTAACAACATAGGAGTAAGTGCCTAACGGATCTGGATATGAATATGTCCTATTGAAATACCATGTTGAAGGAGCTATATAATTCATTGAAAAGTTGCCTAATAAAGTTGAATTTGGGTAATAAATTTCCACATAAGCTTGAGTTGCATTTGTTATATCTGCAGTTATATTGTTATAGCCGGGAACTTCAACAGGATCTGGAGTATCGCTTACAGAATTTATTATTGGTTGAGCTATTGCATATATAAAAGCAAAGGACAATAGTATGACAAATCCAACAATTTTCTTCATAATATCAAATACTCCCTGAATATTAAAACTTTTCTTGGTAGCAAATGTGCAGGAGCAAGAAATCAAAATGAAATGGAGTGTTGCTATAACTTTTTAAGCTATGTAGCCATTTTCTCCCAGCTTTAGTAAAAATATTTCTTTTATATTCAATTCCTCTCTTAATCAATTCAGCATGTATTTTATTCTTTATCTTTGTTTTCTGCTTTACTAAAAATATTCTCTGCCTAACTAAATCTCCTCTTGTTAAATCTGCCAATATTTTTGCATCTATTTTGTCGCTTTTAATTTTTGCATCAGCTATAGCTCTTGTTCTTAATGGATGTGCCACTAAAACTTCATAGTCTTCCTTTGCAAGCATCTACAATGTAGCTATAGTTTGTAGATGCTTCTATAGCTACTTTTACATTCTTTAGTCCATAAAAGGATTCTCTTATTTCCTTTTTTCATTTGTTCTTATTTTTCCTTTTCTTACAACTTCTCCTTCTTATGTACATACTATAGTATAACAGAAAGGAGATGACCTCTGCTTTGTTGAGGATGGTGTTGTTTGAAGCCAGAGCTTAAACAAAATGAGGTTTTTAAAGCAGCAGAAATTTTGCGAAAACAGAAGATTTGTTGTTGTCCCTGAACAGCAATGCTGTAAAAGGAGCTATAAATGAAGCATTGAAATGCCAAAAAGGTGGAAAAGAAAAATCATATGTTTTATAAATAGTGGGATGCACATTTTGATTTATCTGCATATGAAGCATATCATAGAAAAGAATCGCAAGATAGAAAAAGCTGTGCAACAACTTCAAAATGGTTTAATTATAACTTATACTTAGAATATTTAGTATATATACTAGGAATATTTGGATTAATGTATATCTATACTTTCATTAAAAGATATGATTTGAGAAAATCTCTTCTCTTTTTATAGCCAATAACTTTAAATCCTTCTGGTATAATATTCCTTCCATATATCGTATCCATAAAATCCCACTGTTTTCTAAGGATAATTCTAACGTTTTCTTTAGTTTCCTTTCTCAACCTTTTAAATATTTTCTCCTTTGGCTCCACTCCATATGATACAATTATTATGTCAAAATGTTGCAATGGATAGTCAATGGCGTCTCCTTCCTCAATTTTTATATTTAGCCTATATTCTTTTACAATTTTTCTTGCTATTTTAACTGCTTCTTTGTCTTTGTCTATTCCCGTATAATTAGCTTTGAAATGTTGAGCCAAAGTTATCAAAGTATTTGGCAATGGACCACATCCAATATGAAGGATAGTATCATTTTCATTTATATCTACTATTTCAAATTCCTCTAAGGTGGCTTTTTCAAAAAATTTGATATAAGCATGTTTTAAAGGTAAAGAAGAAAGATATTTTTCAAGGAAAATAAAAAGGTAATCATGCACCCTTTTGCTTTTTTGCATCATAGAAATATGGGTTTTAATTAATAAAATTATTCACACAAAATTAGTTTTGAATAAATGAAATAGCATAAATACCATTATTAGAGGAAGGGGATTTTGCTATAATAATATATCTCATGCAATAATAGTCAAACTTCGTTCAGTAAATTTTACTTAAAACTTTAAAAAATGGAGGGAATAGATGAAAGGAAATCTAAATTTTAGAGCAAATGGAAATTCAAGTTACATTCCATTGTATTTGGCATAATTTCAACATCAATTTGTGGAGCAGACGTTATCTTGCTATATAATAACATATTGCATTTAATAAAATGCAAAATTTGCACAGCAAGCCGGGGGTGTCTATGCAAAATTTGGGCTTTTGTGAATGGGCAAAAATTTTTAGACAAATTTTGTAGTTTATAAAAAGTTAAAATAGAATAAACCCAGTTTATATACAACATAAACTAAATTTCATCTTTTGAGAAATCGAAATTCAGTATGCAAACAATTGACACGGCAACTTCTTATTCATTTAACAAAATTAAAAAAAGAGATATTGACACAGCGGTTTTCCCCTCATCATAATAGTTCAAAATAACAATTCCATTAAATAAATGAAAGATGAGGCTTGCCATTAATTATTCATGAAAAAGCTAAATAACAATGTTTCATGAGAGTTCTTCTGATAAACTCTCTTTCATGCAAAAGCTAATAACAGCCTTTCCCTTCCATTTATTCGAAGCCTAAAAATTTAGGGATTTCGAAAATACAATGAAAATGAAAGTTGTCTTAGTGATTTTTCGACAATAGTCAATAATAACCATTTCTTTCATTTTCAACAACCTCAAAAATTTAACAAATTTTATATTTTCCTTAGAATTTAGTGGCTAACGGTAGTCCGTTAGCCACGATAAAATGGAAGAAGTAAAGAAAGTAGCAATTTATGCAAGAGTAAGCACGGAGGATCAAGCTAAAGAAGGTTTTAGCTTGGACAATCAGCTTGAAAAATTGCGAAGTTATTGCAAGGCAAGGGGCTGGAAAATTGTTGGAGAATATGTTGATGATGGTTATAGTGGCAGGGATATCAAAAGACCAGCCTATCAAAAAATGATGGAAGACATTGATAAATGGGATGTTTTGCTTGTAATGAAAATGGACCGCATTCATAGAAATAGCAAAAACTTTATGCTCATGATGGAACAGCTAAGACAGAAAAACAAAGAATTTGTTTCGATGACAGAAAGTTTGGATACAAGCACAGCAATGGGAAGATTTGTCATGGATATAATACAGAGAATAGCCCAGCTTGAAAGCGAGCAGATTGGCGAGCGTGTATATGATGGCATGCGCCAGAAGGCAAAGCAAGGCGTTGGATTGCTTGGCTCTCCAGCGCCATATGGCTATAGATATGAGAACGGGAAGTTGGTAGGGATAAAAGAAGAGTTGGACAATGTGAAGGAAATATATAAAATGTATTTAGAGGGCAAAAGCTTGCAAGAGATTGTGGATTGGTTTAATGAAAAAGGAATAAAAGGTAAAAAAGGAGGCAAGTGGGATAAGAAAACTATATCAAGGATTCTTTCAAACCCAGTTTATTGTGGGCTGGTAGAATGGGAGGATATTTTGTTTAAAGGAAATCATGAAGCAATAATAAGCATTGAAGAGTTTAATAAGGTGCAATTGATGAAGGCTGAAAAAGCAAGAAGAAAGGGAAAAGTTTTTATAATAGAAGGATTGGAAAAAAAGTATATCTAAATAGAAGATTAAGTATATGTAGTTTATATATTAGATAAACTAAATTTAGTAAAATGGTATATCGCATTACAATTTATTTTATTAGTTATAGAAAAAGCTAAACTAAGGCTATCTTGTATTGCTACTAATTCTACTTTGTTTAATTATTTCTGCAATTTTTCTTATTATTTCTGTTTTTCTTCCTTTTTTATCAACTAAAATTCTTCCTTCTTTTCTCCACCACCTTTTTGGATGTGCTTTTTCCTCCTTTACTGGATTTAAACCAAGTTTTTTTGCAGCTCTGTAAATTTCATCTATTGTAGGGTGTTTAACAGCAAGTTCTTTTGGAATTTTCCTTCCTTTCTCTCTACCAACTTCGGCATCAAAATATACAGGCCATATAACCCATTTATTCCTCATTTGTTTCTATTTCCTCAATTAAAACAGCATTTATACAACCATCCTGCCCAGGGCGAGAAGTTATTTTTGCTTTTCCTATTTCTGTCAAAATTATTGCTCCTTTAGTAAGAATATCGCTTCTTACATAGTGAGGATTTGCAGGATTCTCTAAAACATCTTTTATTAAAACTTTTTTAGTTTCTCCTGTTTTAGGGTTTGTAACATTTGCATACTGAGCTGAGACGATCCTGATTTTGTAATTTCCCCCTCTCACCCTCAATTTTTTTCTTTCATCTTCACCAATTACAGCAGGAATGTAATCTCTTCCAAGCTCATATTTTCTTTTCTTTCTGAATGGGCGATATCTTCCGCCTGTCTCTTTTCTCTGGCTTCTTCCATGCCATTGCATGCTGGAAAATATGAACCTATAAATAAATTTTTGTATTATATTATACGCTTAAAATTAATTTTTAACATCTCTCAGAAAATATCAATATTTAATTTTTTATTTTCTTTTTCGTTTTAGGACATTCAATGAGTTTACCTTCATTACAATAAATTTTGAATCTTTCTAACCATTTTGGTTTTTCATGTTTTTGCATAAATTCAACAAACTTTGTCAATATTTCCATAGTTTCATTTGATGCAATATGCTCTATTTTACAGGCATCATCATCTGCTATCTCTTCACTCACACCTATTAAAATAAGGAAATTCTTTAGTGTTTTGTGTCTTTTTTCCAGATTTTTAACAATCCTTTTTCCTTTTTCAGTTAATGTTACGCCTCCATACTTCTCATAATTTATGAATCCTTCTCTATCCAATTTTTGGAGCATTTCAGTAACAGTTGGAGGGCTGACATTCATTGCCTTTACAATATCCTTAGCTCTTG
>JAPDJT010000024.1 GCA_029258955.1 Thermoplasmatota archaeon | reverse complement strand
TATGTCTTTTGCTTTAACTTCTATGCTAAATTTGCTTCCTGCTGGAAAAACATAAGTTTTTATATAAACTGGAACAACTGGCTTATTTTCAGCAAGTAATGTTGCATAACTTGATGCAATTTCTTTTACCTCCATTGATTCACTTGTTTCGCTTCCAATTTTTTCTTCAACAACTCCTCCTACTGGGAACAGAAGAATGAAAGATAAAAATATAACTATTGCTTTCATACGCTTAATACATTTTCAAAATAAATAATTTTAATTTATAATGAAGAATTTATAATGAAGAAATGGTTGTCATTGCTATTATTACATGGAAGAGAATTTGCTATGGCAACATCCCATTTCATTTCATTTTTTCGATAAGCCCTAATGGATCAGAATGATGTTAAGCAAATTTCTTTATGAGATAATCAATGCATCATAGGCTAAAAATAAATACTGGCAACACCATTGTTTCTTGTTTTAATCCAGCTTTATTATAAGCTACAGCCTGCAAATATTTCCAACCAATATCTCCTCTCCATACCCATTCATAAGGAGATACAATGTCAATGTTTTGGAGCTTTCCATCAACATAAAATGAAACATTTTCTATTCCAGAATGTAAATCATATGCAACTACTCTAACAATTATTCTGCCAATAATTACAGTGTTCCCACTGGCTAATCTCCATATCTGGCGGTCAAATAAATAGAGATAGCCTGATAGAGGACGTTGCAGATATGCTTCTGGCTTGCTTGTGTCAACCTTAACTGTAAAGTTCCTTATGTCTTCTGCATTTCCTGCATTGTCAATGGCATAATATTCCACCAAATGCTCACCATCTTCATTAATGGTAAATGGAGAAGTATATTCCTTCCATAATCCTCCATCTATTCTATATTTTATCGATGCTACTCCACTCAATCCATCTGATGATGTTAGGGTTATATTTACAACGCTTACATACCATCCATTTTTACCATCTGGCGAAGGTGGTGTTATAGTGTAGGAAGTTGTTGGAGGTGTTGCATCATATGCAATAATTTCATCTGCCGTTGTTTTTGTTTCGGTATTTCCTGCTGTATCATTTGCTATGCTATATAGCTCATAATATCCTTCTCCATCTGGAAAATTAAAGCTGAAGCTCCAACCATCTGTAGAATTTGTATCTTTTGCATAGAATTTCCACGAGCTCCATGTTGCATTATCTGTACTGTAGCGGTAGAATAAGCTAACATTAGCAACAGCATAGTTATCTGTAGCTGTTATAGTCAGCAAAACAGCGCTATTCTGCCAGTATGAAACATGTTGTATTGAAGAAGTTGGGGGTGTTGTATCTTGAACAGTTATTGTATATGGTCCCATAATAGTCCATCCTGTCCAGTTTCTTGCCTTTATATAATATGTGTATGTTCCCAATGGGTCTGGATATGAATAACTCCTGTTATAATACCAGTAATATGACCCATAAATATAGGCTCCTCCTATTTTATTCATTGAGAAATTACCCAAAGCTGTCCCATTTGGATAATAAATTTCAACATATACTGCAGTTGCATTTGTTACGTTTGTAGTTATATTATTATAGCCAGGCACTTCAACAGGATCTGGATAATCTCCAACAAAATTTATCGTTGGTTGAGCCAAAACAAAAATAAGCGCAATTTCAAAAATTACTGCTATAAAAGCAATTGCAAGAATGATTTTTTTCTTCACCTCTTCTTTCATTCCACCTCTATTCTTTTCCCCTTATTTATAAATTTCGTTATACAGGGATTTGTTGAACAAATAGAAGAAATGGCTATCATTGGTCACTATTGCCTAGAAGAGAACTTACTATGACACATCCTATTTCATTTAATTTTCGACAGACCCATCATCCAGATAATGAATTAAGATGTCACTGCGGTATGCAACGTTCTTCACTGGAATTGTAAAAAAAAGCTAATAGCAAAAAATGAGGGAAATGGTGTTTTGGCTATTGTTGCATGGAATGGAATTCATAGCCATGTTCTTTTCAATTAATTTTCCAGCCAACGCAATTATTTCCTTCATTTATTTGTCTCATTATGCAAGGTTGCATATGAAAGCTCTTACTTTATCCTCTGCACAATATGCAACTGCTTTAATTTCATACATTCCAAATGCCTTCTCATCAAACAACCATTTATTTTCTTCCCCCCGATATTTCAACTCATCATTAATATAAATCTCAATGTAATCTGCTGTTGTTTCTACTTCAATTGTTATTTTCCCAAATACTATTGTTTTTCTTAAAGCCATAATTTCTCTATCATTTATGTATAAATGATTTCTTGGTCTTAAAATATGAATAGAAACATTTCCTATCAATTTTAGAATTAACAAATCTCCTTTTTTCATTTGATATTCAAATTTTCCTCCATACTTTATTTTCTCTTGCTTTATATTTCCAAAAATATCTCTCTTCATTAATTCTATTTCCTTTACATCATATGGAAATCTTATTTCTAAAAAGGAGTCATTATAGGCATAAAAGCAACTTGTTTTTGCCACACTGCAAACTCCATCAAATGGAGACTGAAGAGCATCATTCAGTAAATTTGAAATAGGAAAAGATACTTGGGCATCCAAACCGGCGCCATTTATGAAAATAAAATTATCTTTTTTAATAATAAATGCATATGTTGTTCCATTTATTTCTCCATAGGATAAAACATTTCCTTTTACATCTTCTGGCTCTATATTATTAAACAAATACCATTCATTGCTCAGATGATAATATTCTATGCCATTATACTTTGCTTTTATTCTTTTCATTCCAAAAATGCTCCAAAATTCTTTACTTTCATCTATACCAAATTTTTTTCTTATCTCCTGCCATTCTTCATCATTTGGCAAATCATTAGCTACTTCCAAAAACACGAGTTTATTGCTTTGATTAAAGAGAGATAAAATAGAGGATGGTAAATGCAAGGTATCATTTACTCTGCCTCTCGTATAAATAAAGTATGCATCTGCATTTTTCATTGGCTCATTTGTTATATAAACTTTATAGCCACTTGCACCAGCTGAATTGGCTATAAAAGCATAATTTATGTCAAAAAGTTCCCATGCATCTAAATCTTCTTTTTCATCACCAATATAAACAATTACATTTAGCACTTTTTCTTTTTCAGCATAAGAAAAGTTGTCTATAATCTCCTCCATTATATGCGGTTCAAATTCTTCAAAATCTTCTTTCTCATAAATCATGGCAAAAATATAATTTGGATTATATTGCAAGGCTCTCATTGCCAAAACATTCTCCATATCGTTTATGCTTCCTAAAGCCCAGTCTTCCGGACAGCTTTTTATCCATAACTCTTTATTTAATGAATTACAGAATCCTGCAGACATTTCATTTCTGGCCAAGTCATCATTCATATAATAATCTTCTGTCATTATAATATTGCAATTTGAATATGCCTCAAATGCTGTGCTTTCGTCAAAATAAAAGAATACAACATCAAATGGAATGTGTTTATGAATATAGGTGACATTGTGTTCATTACATATCATATACACCTCCTTCATCCATTCTGCAGGAAATAGCTCTTCTGATATACCATCTACACCATACTCAATAAGCTCCAAAACAATATTTGCAACATCTTCCTTAGTTGGTTTCCTTCCAGGATTATCATAATCCTCTCTTACTTTCCATGCAAGCGTCTGCACATCCGCAAAAACTTTTATTCCCTTTGAATGTGCTTCTTGAATCAATGGTTTGAGTAAATCTCCTCCAAATTCCCATCCTAAATTTTCTAATGTTGGTGATTCAAAATAATATTTCCATGGCATTACATTAATTAATATGGCATCATATCCTTTTTCATAGCAAGCATTAACAAAGTTTTCTACACCAATCTCTTCTATTAGCTCTACTCCATCACAGTGTATGCCAAAATGTATTGCATTTGCAAATGGAAAAAGAAATATGAGGAGTGCAATGAATTTTTTCATGATATTAATTCTCATATAAAACATAATTTTTTGGATTCCACTATCTTTTTATTTACCTTTTCATTTCCTTTCATGGATTGGCTTAAGGAAGCTTTATTTATAAGAGAAATGGCAAGAAAAAATAATGAAATGTTTGGCGAATGTTTGCCAATGATAGCATCAGAAAATATTTTATCTCCTCTTTGCCAAGAAATGCTCATAACAGATTTCCATGGAAGATATGCAGAAGGTACACCTGGCAATCGTTATTACCAAGGTTGCAAATATTTTGATGAAGTGGAAAGTAAAGCAATAGAACTTGCGAAAAAACTTTTTGATTGCAAATATGCTGATGTGCGCCCTACTTCTGGCACTGTTGCAAATATGGCAATATTTAAGGCATTTGCTCAACCGGGAGATAAAGTAACTGTTTTAGACACCGCAGATGGTGCCCACATATCGTTTGGTAAGTGGGGAGCAGCTGGGCTGAGGGGTTTAGAACTCCATTTTTATCCTTTTGATGAAGAAAAAATGAATATTGATGTTGATGGTGCCATTAAACTAATTCGTCAAGTAGAACCAAAGCTTGCTTTATTTGGGCAAAGCGTCTTCTTATTTCCGACACCATTAAAAGAGCTAGCAGAAGTAGCTCATGAAGTGGGGGCTAAAGTAATTTATGATGCTGCTCATGTCCTCGGCTTAATAGCTGGGGGAAAGTTCCAACAGCCATTAAAGGAGGGAGCAGATGTAATGACTGGCTCTACTCACAAAACTTTGCCTGGACCTCAAGGAGGGATAATATTGGCAAATAAAACAAAGGAGGAAGATAAGGAAATGAAATATTTGGATTGGGCTGTTTTTCCCGGCGTTACCTCTTCATATCATTTGCATCATGTCGCAGCGAAAGCCATAGCTTTTGCAGAGCACTTGCAATTTGGAAAGGAATATGCAGAGCAAATTGTTAAAAATGCAAAAAAGCTTGCTGAGTCATTGTATAACCTTGGTTTTGATGTACTTGGCAAAGATTATGGATTTACAGAATCACATCAAGTTTTATTTAAAGTGGGAAAAGAGAAGGGAAGGGAGGCTGCTGAATTGTTAGAAAAAGGAGGAATAATAGCAAACATGAATATGGTTCCAGGGGATGAGCACCCTTTAAGACCATCTGGAATAAGATTAGGAGTGCAGGAGCTAACGAGACTCGGAATGAAAGAAGGAGAAATGGAGGAAATTGCAAAATTTTTCAAGAGAATACTCATTGATAAGGAAGATCCTTTGAAAGTTAGAAAAGATGTAGTAGAATTTAAGAAGAACTACAGAAAAATACATTATTGCTTCTATGAAGGGAAAGACCCATATGAATTTATTGAACTGGTCAAAATATGAAAATAGCATTAACTGGCACTCCAGGAGTAGGTAAATCAAGCGTTGCAGATATATTAGAAAAAAAGGGTTATAAGATTTTGCGAATAAAAGACATTGTAGATAAATTTGTTGTTGGATATGATGAAGAGAGGCAGAGTAAAATAGTAGATGAAGAAAAATTGGATGAATATATTAGGAAAATAGAAGAAAAGGATGTTTTAATTATAGAAGGGCATTTGAGCCATCTGCTCAGTGTCGATGGCGTAATATTGCTTAGATGTCATCCAGAGGAATTGAAAAAAAGATTAGAAAAAAAAGGGTGGGATAAAAGGAAAATCAGAGAAAATTTGGAAGCTGAAGCATTGGATATAATTTTGCAGAGAGCTTTAGAAAAACATAAAAAGATATGGGAAATAGATACAACAAGCAGAAAAGTTGAAGAGATAGTCAAGGAAATAGAGGAAATAATAAAAAAACAGCCTCCTCCAAATTATGGAAAGATAGACTATAGTAATTGGCTAATGGAAAATGCTGGATAAATATAGATATAAGGCAGATGAATGGCTTGAGCCTCTAGCAAAAAAATTTAGTTTGGAAGCTAATAAACTTTCTTATCTTTCTTTTATATTTGCCATATTTGCGGGAATAACAGCATATTTTTCTTATGAAAAGAAATGGCTTTTGCTTGTATCAGCTTTCCTAATTTTAATGAATGGCTTTTTTGATGCTTTGGATGGTAAAATAGCAAGGTTAAAAGGTATGGCAAGCAAAAAAGGAGATTTTGTGGATCATGCCATAGATAGATTTTCAGATGCTTTTATTATTGGAGGTATAGTTGCTTCACCATGGGTTGATAAACTTATTGGTTTAATCGCTTTTGCTTCTGTTATGCTTGTAAGTTATCTTGGCACGCAAGCCCAGGCAGTTGGATACAAAAGAGTATATGCAGGTTTACTTGGAAGAGCTGATAGAATTGTTGTCTTATTTATAGCGTGTGTTTTGCAATTCTTTTTTAATGCTTTCTATGGATACAGTGTTTTAGAGTTATTTATGATGTATTTTGCTATAGCAGGCATAATAACTATTGTGCAAAGATATTATTTAGTTATGAAATGGTTCATCCAAAAATGATTTTTTGAGCATATTTTGCAACTTCTTTCCTATATTTTTCTGGGCAACAAACCATAATTGCCCATTCTGTTATACCTCTCATTTGCAATGCATTAGCTAAAGGTGTAAAATGGCTTAATGGCTTTATTTCATTGTTATCCAGCACTTTTATATCAACTTTCTTAATCCTTGGCTCGGAAAGTAAAATATCTTTTCCAGGAATATCAATTATAACATATCCTTCTCTTAACCCCACTTTTTCAGCAATTTCATTTTCAATTTCTTTTAGTTCATTCAGCTCTGCCAAAATTGCTTTTTCTTCTTCATTCATCTCCTCCAAACTTTTCGCAAATGCTTTTTTAAAAAGCTTTCTGTATTTTAGGCGAGATACAATATCTTTTTGATATTCTCCCATTCCCTTCAATTTTTCAATTAATTCACAATCTGTTAGTTGGGAAAAATCAAAAGGTGGAGAAAGTTCAACAGCTTTAATTAACATTAATTCTGCAATTCTAACTGTTTTATGGAGATAAACAGAGGAATACATTAATGCTCTCGCAACCAACATACTTTCTAAAGCACTTATCCCCTTTCTTTCAAAAACAAGCTCATTGTTAAAAATCTTCATTGTTTGTATAAGGCGGTCGCTATCAATTATTCCATATGCAACTCCTGTGTAATAAGCATCTCTCATTAAATAATCAATCTGGTCTGCATCTAAAGCACCGTGTATTATTTCTGACAAATAACCTTTTTTTCCTTCAAGAATATCAATAATTTCATTTGCATTTATCCCATAATCCTCCAAAATATCTTTTATTGTTTTTTCATATTCATAATCCTGTAGCAATCGTTGCCCATTAATTATCTCCTTAGTAATTTCTACATGATCCTTTCCTGTCCGCATATGCATCAGATATTCCAAGGTGTGAGAAAAAGGACCATGCCCAACATCGTGAAGCAACGCCGCCACACCAACAAGCAAATCATCTATGCCTAATGCTTTGCAAATTTTCCTAGCAATGTAACATGTGCCCAAAGAATGCTCGAGCCTCGTGTGGTTTGCACCTGGATAAACGAGATATGTAAAGCCCAATTGTTTTATACCATGCAGTCTTTGCAATTCAGGGGTTTCCATTAACTCAAGAAATACTCCTTCTACCTTTATGTTGCCATACAGCGAATCTCTTATATATTTTAAATTCTCCATATTCCTTTTCTATATCTCTTCATAAATACAAGTATTGCTGATGCAACTATTATAATTATGAACTCGAAGCCAGGCACTCTTTCCTTTTCTTTAACATCAACGAGTATTTGGTAATTATCTTTTGCACCATCATTATCTATTACAGTTAGCGTTACTAAATATTTTCCTTTCTTATCAAATTTATAAATAACTTCCATTCCATAAGCATCTGCTATTCCATCGCTATTGAAATCCCAAGTATAGTTGACTATGGAGCCATCGGCATCATAGCTTAAGCTTGCATCAAATGTAACTTTTTCGTTTTCTCTGGGCTTACTTGGGTCTATCTTAAATAAAGCAGTTGGCTCGACATTAAGCACTTCTATTTGCTTCTCTACCTCTGCTTTTGCACCATCATCATCATATACTACAAGCTTTACTGTATAGATTCCATTATCTGCATATTTATATGTTACATTTTTACCATATGAATAGTTTCCATTGCCAAAATTCCATGTATAATTTACTATAAATCCATCTGCATCACTACAATTTGAAATAAAATCTATGCTCTGCAAATCAGTTGGTTTTTCTGGCTTCCAGCTAAAGTTTGCAACAGGGGGAATATTTCTAATTTCAATATATTTGCTTATCGTAGCTACAGCCCCATCATCATCTTTAACTGTTAATGTTACTTTGTATACACCATTATTCGTGTAATTATGCTTAACTTTTTTTCCATAACCAAGATATCCATCTCCAAAATACCATGTATAATTTACAATATATCCATCAGCATCCACCGATTTATCTTCAAAAATTACTGTATCTAAATCAGTTGGTTGGGAAGGAGTATAATAAAAGTTCGCTATTGGGGCAACATTTCTAACTTCAATTGTTTTGCTTATCGTCGCCATAGCTCCATCATCATCTTTGATTGTCAATACAACTGTATATGTGCCATCATCGCTATAGCTATGATTTACATTTTTTCCATAGCCAATGCTTCCATCTCCAAAGTCCCATGTATAATTGGCTACGTATCCATCTGTATCATAACTTAATGAAGCATTGAACAATACTTTTTCAACATCCGTGGGATCAGCTGGCATCCATGTAAAGTTAGCTACTGGCTCTCTGTTTAACACTTCTATTTGTTTTTCTGCATATGCTATTCCTCCATCATTGTCTATTACTGTTAGATTGATTGTATATATGCCATTATCAACATATTCATGGGTTACATTTTTTCCATAGCCAATGCTTCCATCTCCAAAGTCCCATATCCATTGAGTTATATAGCCATCTAAATCGATGGAATTATCATAGAAATAAACAATTTCATAGGTATATGGTTGGGAAGGATGGAAATGGAAATAGGCTATTGGCAATCCAGCTCTTCTTATGAGAGGATGGTAATCTTTTCTGCCTACTTTTATCTCATATGGTTCATCTCCTAATCCATCTTCATTGGCATCATAGCCAACATAATCATCCCAATAATTACCAACGCTACTATTCCATTTATTCATTCCTTCATCATAAGCATGCTTCTCATTTCCTATGAAATCATTGAAATGTATTAGATTGTCAGAAGCATCTGTATATACTCCATAAAAATTATTCTCAAAAATATTATGATAAATCTCATTTCCTTGGGATTGTTCCATCTTTAAGCCATTTACAAAGTTGTTTGAAATATTGTTATATTCAATGCTATTATTTCCAGAATATTGGAGAATGATTCCATTATTATTCTCGAAAATTTCATTCTTTACAATAGATGAATTCCAAGAATATCTCATAAGAATTCCTGCATAGGTATTTCTGTAAATTTTGCTTGCATTTACTGTAACATTATCTCCTTTGATAAATAAACCATAATAGCAGTTATAAACTCTACACAAAGAGATTGAAGCATTATTTCCAATTATTTCAATTCCAGCTCCATTCCAACAATTTCTTATTTCCAAGTTATATACTTCTACACTATCAGCCAATATTTTCATTCCATTATCTCCTTCAAGAATTGCATTTTCTCCTGCAATGCATATTTCTTTATTAATTTCTAAACTCTCCTTATAAATTCCCCCGAAAATATAGCATCCTCCGCCAATTTGCAATTTTTCTATTCCATCATTTATACTATTGAAATGGTCTATGCCCCATCCAGGAGTGGTAGCATTATATTTTTTATTTATCCAAACAAAAATTGGTGGATTTTTTATTTCATTTACAAGTGGATATGCATCTATGGCTCCGCCATCTATATAATATGGAGTATCATAGATTCCATCTTTATTTTTATCTATGCTATTAAAATCACTCCAATAGTTGCCCAAAGCCATTTCATATTCTCCGTTCCAATCATTATTGCAATTATCAAAAGCAGAATTATTTATGAAATTATTGTGGTAGATTTCATTGCCACTTGATGCCATGGCAATATAGATTCCATAATTGCCATTGTTTTTTATATTACAACTGAAAATTTCATTATTTGAAGAAGAATGACTCAGCTCGATGCCAAAATAAGTATTATTCTCTATATTACAGCTATATACTTTTGATGAAGAGACATTTACGAAATAGATTCCCTTCACATTATTTGTAAAATTACAGTGATAAATAGTGCAATTTTCTGCATCTATGACATATAATCCAAATGTATTACTTCTTGCAATACAATCAGAGATGCTAACATTTTCTACATTCTGGATTTTAATTGCATTTCTACTTGCTTCAATAACAAGCCCTTTTATGCCAACATTTCCAGCTTTTATGAAGATTCCTTCTTCTCCCCCTCTTATAATTGCACTATCTCCAACAATCTGTAAGCTTTTTCCAATTTCTACATTTCCATATAGTCCCGGATACACATAGCATTTGCCTCCAGTAGCCAAAGCATCTATGGCTTTACTTAAGTCATTGAAATGGTCCACGCCCCACCCAGGGGTGGAGGTATCAAAGTCATCATCTACCCAAATAAAGGCTGGTGGAACAGAAATTGGATAAACAAGTGGACAATAATCAATGATGTTGCCTATCTCATATGGTTCATCTCCTAATCCATCTTCATTGGCATCATAGCCAACATAATCATCCCAATAATTACCAACGCTACTATTCCATTTATTCATTCCTTCATCATAAGCATTTATTCCGTTTCCTATGAAATTGTTGTGATGGATTGTATTATTAAAGGAATTCTCACTGTATAAGCCATAGCCAAAATTATTCATTAAGTTGGTATTAATTATTTCATTACTATTTGAATCTTGCAATTTAACACCTATTTTGTTATTAGAGATATTACAGCTAATAATTGTTGAATTTGTTGTATTGTATAGCCATACTCCACAAAATGAATCATAAATTGTTGAATTGGAAATGGTTATGTTGGTAGCAGAGCACACCCAAATGCTTTTATTTTCAATGTCATAAAAACTTCCTTGAACAGTACAGTTTTCTGCTTTTTCAAAAATTAAACCCCAATCAGTATTATATATCTTTATATTCGAGAGACTTATGTTTTTGCTACTTACTTTTATTCCAACTGGAACATCATATATAGTTATATTTTCAATTGATATATTATTTCCGTGCAACTCCATTCCATATAAATCGTTCCCATAGATGATGCAATTTTTAATGCTAACATTGTTACAATCTGTAAAAATTCCTGCTTCTAGCCCATTAATTATTGTGAGATTTTCAATAAAAACATTGTTAGCAATTATGTTAAATGCATATAATCTCTCATTTCCATCTATTATTACACTCTCTGCATTTTCACCAATTATTTTTATTCCTTTATCTACAAATATATTTTCTTCATACATTCCCGCAAAAATGAATATGATGTCGCCTTCTTCTGCATCATCAATTGCAGCTTGAATACTATTCCATTTATGATTAGCAGGATCATTTGTAAAGTCATCATCAACAAAGATTATTTTTCCATATGGCAATGTTGAAGCATTTATTGGGAAAATAGCTATAAAAATAAGTATTGCCATAAATATAAATACTCCCATCCCCTTCTTTGCCATGTAAAGATAAAGCCTCCTTAAACTTAAATCTTTTTATTTTTTTCGATAACAAGGATCGTTTGCAAACGGGAAAGATGGTTGTCACTGGCTTTTATTTCATTAATTTTTTCGAACGAACCATAATACTTAGAATTATTAATTGTTTATTGCATATCTGTGCAATAACCGATAGCAAACTACGTGTTCATGCTTAATTTCATAGAGCAATTTCTATAGCGTTATACTTAAATACTAAAAGCATATTTGCCTGTTAGCATGGGAAGAGGATTATATGCAGCCAGAAAGTTAAAGAAGGACAGGCAAAAGTTTAGATGGCATGATCGCTATTATAAAAGGAGAATGCTTGGACTTAAAGCAAAGACGGATCCATTAGAAGGGGCTCCGCAAGCAAGAGGAATTGTAATTGAAAAAGTTGGTATTGAAGCTAGGCAACCTAACTCAGCTATAAGAAAGTGTGTAAAAGTTCAGCTAATTAAAAATGGGAAAATAGTCACCGCTTTTGCTCCAGGAGATAAAGCAATAACATTTATTGATGAACACGATGAAGTCATTATTGAAGGAATAGGAGGAAGAATGGGAAGAAGTATGGGAGATATTCCTGGAGTTAGATATAAGGTTGTTAAAGTCAATAATGTGTCATTAAAAGAATTGGTTAAAGGTAAGATTGAGAAACCAGTGAGATAAAATGGCTGAGTTATTATTTGGTAAATATGAATTAGAAGGCATTGTTATAAGAGATAGAGGACTCGCTCAATATATAAACCTAGATGCAAAGAAATTACATACTCATGGAAGACATGCAAATAAGCGTTTCAAAAAAGCTAATCTTTCCCTCATAGAAAGATTGGCAAACAATATGATGAGAACAGAAAAATATACAGGTAAGAAAACAAAGGCTTTAAAGGTAATAAGGGATGCTTTTGATATTATACATCAGAGAACAAAAGAGAATCCTGTTCAAGTGCTAATCAGAGCTATAGAAAATGCTGCTCCTCGTGAAGAAACAACTCGCTTATTTTTATCTGGTATTTATGTTCCCCAAGCAGTAGATAGCGCCCCCTTGAGGCGCTTGGATGTGGCTTTACGCAATTTATGTGTAGGAGCAATAAATAAAACTTTTAGGAATAAGAAGAGTATTGCTGAGTGTTTGGCGGAGGAAATTATTGCTGCATCAAAGGATGATGCATCAAGTTACGCAGTCAGCAAAAAGCTTGAAATCGAAAGAATAGCGCAAAGCGCAAGGTGAAGTAAATGGGAAGGCGAGAAGAGAATATTAAGAAAGCGAAAAAATTAATGTATGAGCCGGAAAGAATAAGGAACATAGGAGTAGTTGCACATATAGACCACGGGAAAACAACTTTCTCTGACAATCTCCTCGCTGGAGCTGGAATGATTTCTGAAGAGCTTGCTGGGCAACAGCTTGTGCTAGACTATGATGAGCAGGAGCAGGCAAGAGGAATCACAATAAATGCTGCAGCAGCTTCAATGGTTCATGAATATGAAGGGAAGGAATATTTAATCAATTTGATCGATACCCCTGGACACGTTGATTTTGGGGGGGACGTAACAAGGGCAATGAGAGCTGTTGATGGATGCATAGTTGTAGTTTGTGCTGTTGAAGGTGTAATGCCTCAAACAGAGACAGTACTTAGACAAGCTTTAAGAGAGAGAGTTAAGCCTGTCTTACTCATAAATAAAGTGGATAGGCTCATAAATGAACTTCAGCTTGATCCGCAGGAAATGCAACAGAGATTTGTTAAAATAATTGCAGAAGTAAATAAACTAATTAAAAAAATGGCTCCCGAACAGTTCAAAGATAAATGGCTTGTTAAGCCAGAGGATGGCTCAGTTGCTTTTGGTAGTGCCTTGCATAACTGGGCTATATCTGTTCCATATATGAAAAGAAGCGGAATCACTTTCAAGGACATCTATGAGTATTGTAAGAATAATGATCAGAAAACATTGGCTAAGAAAGCTCCCATTCATGTTGTTGCTTTAGATATGGTTATTCGCCATTTACCAAATCCATTAGAGGCTCAAAAATATAGAATACCAAACATATGGAGGGGGGACTTAGAAAGCCCGATAGGCAAAGCAATGGTAAATTGCGACCCTAAGGGTCCACTGTCCTTAATGGTTACAAAAATTATAATTGACCCGCATGCAGGAGAGGTTACTTTTGGAAGAGTATTTTCTGGAACATTGAGGGAAGGGCAGGAAGTATATATCCTTGGAATGCCAAAACCTTATAGGCTTCAGCAAGTGTCAGTGATGGTAGGAGATGAAAGAATAAAAGTAGATGAGATTCCAGCTGGAAATATAGCCGCCATTCTTGGCTTGAAAGATGCTTATGCTGGCTGTACAGTAACAAGTGATCCATCAATGGAGCCATTTGAAAGTATAAAGCATATATCTGAGCCGGTAGTTACTGTAAGAGTTGAAGCTAAACATCCTTCTGATTTGCCAAAGCTCGTTAAAGTGCTTAGAGACATATCAAAAGCCGATCCTTCCATTCATGTTGAAATAAACCAGGAAACAGGAGAATATTTAATGTCTGGAATGGGAGAATTACATTTAGAGGTTACAGAATATAGAATAAAAAATGATTATAAGGTAGATATTGTAACATCTGAGCCTACTGTAATATATAGAGAAACAGTAAAGAAAAAATCGCCTGTTTTTGAAGGAAAATCACCAAACAAACATAACTATTTATATGTTGAAGTAGAGCCTTTGGAGCCTGAAGTAGTAAAAGCATTGTTAGAAGGACAGATTCCGGAAAATGTTAAAAAATACAGGAAAGAAGTTGCAAAGAAACTTGAGGAGCTTGGAATGCCAAAAGAGGAAGCAAAGGGAGTGTTTGGAATAAAAGGAGCAAATCTTATTACAGATGTTACAAAAGGAATACAGCATTT
Source organism: Thermoplasmatota archaeon (assembly GCA_029258955.1). GTDB lineage: Archaea > Thermoplasmatota > E2 > UBA202 > JdFR-43 > JAPDJP01. The sequence continues at coordinate 29,195 of JAPDJT010000024.1, read as the reverse complement.
GCATGAAGCAAAGGAATTATTAAAACAGGCATTTGAAGAAGTTTGTGAAGCTGGTCCAAAAGCTGGTGAGCCATTGCAAGGTGTAAAGGTAAGGCTTGTTGATGCAAAGCTTCATGAAGATGCAATTCATAGAGGTCCAGCTCAACTCATTCCAGCAATGAGAAATGCCATATTTGGAGCAATGATGCTTGCAGAACCGATTTTACTTGAGCCAATGCAAAAAGTGTATATTTCTGTTCCGCACGAGCTTATGGGAAATGTTACAAGAGAAATAACGCAAAGGAGAGGAACAATTTTGGACATTAAGCAGGAAGGGGATATGAGTATAATACATGCTAAAGCACCAGTTGCAGAGATGTTTGGATTTGCATCAGCCATAAGAAGCGCAACAGGAGGAAGAGTATTGTGGAGTACAGAAAACATGGGCTTTGAACCGTTGCCAGATTTCTTGCAGGATGAAATAACAAGGAAAATAAGGGAAAGAAAGGGATTACCACCAGAACCCTATCCAGCAGAGCATTATGCTGGATAACCTTTCCCTTTTGCATTTTTTATTTTTAAAATGAAAGAAAAGGTTGTCATTGGTGGGAGAAAATTACTATAGTAATCTTATTTCATTTATTTTTTACTTCTTTTCGGGTTTATCGAATAAATGAAGGAGATGGTCGCTATTGGCTATTGTTGCATGGAATGAATTTATAACAACATCCCATTTCATTTATTTTTCGACACCCATGTAAATGCATAAAAATGAGACTACTATATATAACAGATCACCTCGCTATAAAAACCGAAAGAAAAGTTGCATTAGCATTATCAGTTTTCATTTGGTTATTTTTGCTAACATTTGGATTCTCTCATCTCCTTTAATACTCTTAATATACTCTGCAACTTTTTTAGGAACAAAATGTTCCCATTTTTCCTTTTTAGCAATTTTTTCCCTTATGACTTTTCCCTGATACTCTTTTCTATTATGCAAACCTGTTTCTTTTACTTCGTATCCTTCCCTTTCAAACAGTATTTTTATTAGCTTATTATTTGAAATAACGAAATCAAATTTCGGAACTAAATCTATGACATGCTTTGCATAGACACCATACCTATTTATATCTGGAATAGGAATTATATAAAATTTTTTTACATTCAACTCTTCCATAGCTTTATAAATCATCTCGCATCTCTCTCCAGCGGTAAAAGGATTTTCAAAAGAATAGCTCTCATATGCAGAGCCTATTGCAAATATAAATTCATTTTCTTTAAATTTCTCTACAAGATAGACATGACCATTATGAAATGGTTGAAATCTTCCTATAATTAAAGCTCTCATATAAGATAATTCCTAATCCAATAATAAATTTTGTTTTTCTTTGAAATTGAAAAATATAATGAAATGAGAAGTTGTCATAGTAATTCCCTTCTATGCAATAATAGCTAATGACAACCTTTTCTTTCATTTAGTCATCAAACCCTTTCTTTGAGATTGAAAACTTTGAAATTGAAAAATTATCGCATGAAAAGGTGTGCCATAATAACATCATCTTTCATTTTGATTTCAACTATCTTTTCTTCCATTATATCAGGAAATCCATAAATTTCTCTCCTTAAAAATCACCATAAAATTTTTTAAATCCTTCTCTTTTCTCTGTTGAAGCCGGCGTAGCTTAGCCCGGTAGAGCGGCTGATTTGTAATCAGCAGGTCAAGGGTTCAAATCCCTTCGCCGGCTCTATTTATATTTTATTTTCCGAATGTGATTCTATATGGAATTGCTTGAAGAAGTTTCTTATCAATTCTTATTGTTTGTTCAGGAAATTCTTTCTTACAATAAAAATAATTGTTTTAATTTGCTCCTTGTTTGCAAACAACAAGTTTATAAAGCCAGGCAATTGTTATAATCATGAAAAAGCTTATTGCATTTGTAGCAACAGTAGATATTCTGCTAATGGCAAGTTCTCTGCCTTTAAATGATGAACCTGTTGTAGTTATTACATATCCAAAATCGGGAGAGATTTTCAATGCAACTCGTGGTCCTTTGTTAAACATAACAGGATATGCAATTGATGAAGATGGCATCATAAAAATGGAATGGATGGTTAAATGTAATAATAAAAGTAGATTTTATGAAGAAGATTTGCCAATACCATACACAAGAGTTGATTTTGAATTGCCCGTTGAACTTTTTGAAGGAAAAAATTTCATTAAAGTATGCGTGTATGATAACCAGAACAATAAAGGATATGATGAAGTTCATGTATGGTATATATACCGCAATTTAACAGCAATAGCAAATGGTCCATATTATGGAAAAGTAGGGGAGATAATAAAATTCAATGGCTCTGCCTATCTGGGCACACCTCCATATCACTGGCACTGGGATTTTGGAGATGGAGCAACAAGTAGCCAAGAAGATCCAAAGCATAGCTATATGGAAGCAGGGATATATACTGTCAAATTAAAAGTTACAGATAGCATGAGAAATGTATCTATTGATACAACACAAGCTATCATTTATGAGGAGTTGCAGGCAATGGCAGATGGACCATATAAAGGAATTGCTGGATTTGAAATACAATTTAATGGCTCTGCTTTTGGTGGATTGCTCCCATACCAATGGCAGTGGGACTTTGGAGACGGAAGCTATGCATATGAGCAGAATCCGAAGCATGTTTATAGCAAGGAAGGAAATTATACTGTTAAGCTAACCGTCATAGATTCCTTAGGAAACATTGCAAATGATACAACATATGCAAATATTTCTCCTTATGATACTACTCCTCCATCTGTTATCATAGTAAAGCCAAGAGATGCTCTCTATATAAACAATAGAGAAATCTTTCCACTACCAATTACCATTATTCTCGGAGACATTGATATTGTAGTAAATGCTTTTGATAATATAGGCATAGAAAAGGTAGAATTTTACATTGATGATTCCTTGGCTTACATTGCAACAAGCCCGCCATATGAATGGCATTGGGACACAAGCAAAGGACTCCATATAATAAAAGTTATAGCATATGATGTAGCAATGAATACAGCTATTGATGAAAAAAATGTAAGGGTGTGGAAAGATTAAAGGATTATAGGTGGCTCAGCAAAGAAATTCTTTTCAAAGAAAGCTGGATCAACAACAGCCCAGTCATTGAAATCTCCTTCTCCATGACTACCATCAGAATAATCAACTAAACTCCAAGCATATCTATAATTCATACAACTCTTATAATTCTCATATTTCTTCCATCCATCATACCATGGACGAGTAGTTGTTAGGTTATCACAACCATGATAAGTATGCCAGAATAAGCCAAGTGTATGACCAAGTTCATGCATAAATAAACTTGCTATTGCAGTCTCTCTTTTTAGAGGTGTAAACCTATAATTTTTTATTACCCTTATTCCAACTGCAAAACTGCAGAATTTATCTAAATTAGTTGGCCAATATGAATAGCCAGCTACATTTTTCTTAGCTGGAAATGTATAGTGACAGAAAACGCAGTATCTGAATATTCCTCTTTTCCATTCATCTTTGCCATCATTGAGGAAATATTTCTTGTAATATAGAGCCATATATTCTGGAGTATAGAATTTTACATATGGTAAAACTTCTCCTCCTTGCCCCATTATACCATCATCAATATGAAGCACTATATTATGCTTTGTAAAAGCAGAAATTACTCTCTGCTTTGAATATTCTGGAAATGTAGTATGTCCAAAAAATCTATTTTCCATAAAATCTACTTCAACAAAAATATCTTGGCTAAATGGGTCAGAATGCCATTCCCTCATCATATATTCCTCAATATTCTGTATTCCATCTTTGTCTGGATCTAATGAAGAATGGTTTTCATAAATAAAAGGATTGTATCCATATTTATCTTCCCATTCTATTGGCACTCCATCTCCATCATAATCTTTTCCATAATCACTTACATTTGGGTCTGTTCCATATATAAATACTTCTTCATACCAAGTTAGCCTATCTGCATCTGCATCAGTTTGGTATATATCAAAGAAAATTTCACAATCATTTTCATCATATACTCCATCTTCTGTTCCACTTGCATGTCCATATCCATTGGCATCTCCTAAAAAATCATCTCCCCACCAACTTCCATTTTTTAAGGAATATATTAGTTTCAAAGTTTTTCCTTCAGAATACTCCCCTCTTCTTGGGCTAATATCACACTGTATTTTTTCATCTCCTATTTTTTCAAATAATTTAATTTCTATAGTAACATTTTCTTTTGAATCATCAACATTTTGAATATGTCTCCATCTTGGATATGCATCAAGTCCTTTCCATTCTCCTACTTCATATTTATTTCCATCAATGTTTATTTCCAAAACAAATAAAGGTTCTTCTCCTCTTTCAAAATCAATTTTTCTTATTCTGTCAATTCTAAATATTACTTCTAAATCTACTGTAGGGTCATAGTCATTAATAACGATTTCTTTTGCTTCGACCATGCTTTTCCTTTTTCTGCTTTCATTGAAAATTATAATGCTTGAGAAAATGACAAGAGTAGCAACAATGAATGCAAGATATCTCTTTTCCATGTGGTTAAATAAAAGGAAATATTAATCATTTACTCCGAAAAAGAAGTAAAAATAAATGAAATGGGATGTTGTTATAAATTCCATTCCATGCAACAATAGCCAATAGCAACCATCTCCTTCATTTTTGACGAACTCGCATTTACTCTAAAATTTTTATAGCTCTGCCAATATATAGGAATAGCAGGGGTAGCCAAGCGGTCAACGGCGCAAGGTTCAGGGCCTTGTGGGGAAGCCCTTCGTGGGTTCGAATCCCACCCCCTGCATAATGAAATTCAAAGTTTATTACACAAAGAGGGTGGATTTGGAAACAATAGAAAAAGCATTAAGGGAAAATTTTGATGTAGCAATAGAAGATGCTGGGTTTTTGGCTCTGCCAAAAAATGCTTTAAATAGGCTGAGGCAACAATATAATGCTATTCTCCTTTTGCCACATATCCCTCCTTATTCCATATGGATTGTTGATAAGGATATTTATGTTGATAAAATGAATTTTGTATTTGGAATTGCCTGGCAAAGAAAAGCCATCATTTCCACCTATAGATTACCAGATGAAATTATTCCTAAAGAAGTTGTTCATGAAGTAGGCCATATATTTGGCTTGGAACATTGCAGAAATCATTGTGTAATGCAATTCTCAAATAGCCTAACTGAAGCAATGGCAAAACCCAGCAAATTATGTAATGAGTGCAAAAGAAAATTAAAGTTACAATGAACTTCAATCCATATATCTCCCGCCATTTACATCAACAACTTCCCCGGTAACATATTTATTTTCTATAAGAAAGCGCACTGCATGAGCTATTTCTTCTGGCTTAGCTATTCTTTTAAGCAAAGCCAATTCCTTCAATTTTTCTTTTAATTCTTTGCTTAGCAGTTCTGTATCAACAGGGCCAGGTGCAACAGCATTTACTCTTATTCCATATTTTGCCAGCTCACTTGCCAGCGCAAAAGTTAAGCCAATTACTCCTGCTTTGCTGGCTGCATAATGACATCCTACAGTTCCGCCCATTTTTCCAGCTATTGAACTTATGTTAACTATGCATCCTTTTGCTTTCTTTAAATGGGGAAGAGCTGCTTTGCAACAATAAAACACGCCTGTCAGATTAACATTCATTACCCTATGCCAATCTTCAAGCGTTATGTCTTCTAAGAAAATGTATTTGCCAACAATCCCTGCATTATTTACAAGAACGTTTATTTTCTCGTATTTTTCTCCTATTTCTTTAAAAATTTTTTGCACTTCTTCCCAATTTGTTACATCCATTCTATAATATTCTGCATTTCCATAATTTTTAAGTTCTTCTAGAGTTTCTTTTGCTTTCTCCTTATTTTGCCTGTATGTAAAAACAATGTCATATCCATTTTTAGCTAAATCAATAGCAATAGCTTTTCCTATCCCCCTATCTCCTCCTGTTATTACAGCTAGCATAAATTGAAAACAAAAATGAGTACAAATATTTTCTTTACAAAATGAACCAAATTAATGAAAAAATATACCGCTATGGAAATTTTTCCTGCAGTGGCATTACAGCAATTCTTCCAATGATACTTACTATTAAATGAAAAACTTGGCATCATTGCTAAAAGATTGCAGTAACAATCCTTTTCATTTGGAGTTTTATTTACGCTTTGTACAGCTCTGCAAGTTTAATAATTCTTCTTGCTTTCTTTTCCACAGGCAAATCAATCATCCTCCCATTTAATGTTGCAACTCCCTCTCCAGATTTTCTTGCTTCTTCTATTGCTTCGATTATTTTCTTTGCCTCTTCTATTTCTTCTTCACTTGGCATAAAGCATTCATGTATTATTTCTATCTGGCCTGGATGAATTGCCCCTTTGCCATCAAATCCAAGCTTAATGATTCTCATTGTCTCTTCTCTTAGTCCTTCTTCATCTTCTATATTTGGATAAATTGTATCTAAGGCTTGTATCCCTTCTGCTTTAGCAGCAAGTAAAATTTCCATTCTTGGATAATATAAAGCCTCCCATTCACGTTTTGCTCCTGTATCTCTTGTATAATCTTCAGCTCCAAAAGCTAAAGCAACTATTTTATCGCTTGCCTTTGCAATGCTTCTTGCATTTGCAACTCCTTTTGCTGTTTCAATTATTGGCATTAAATGACAATCTAAATTAACTTCTTCCATGATTTTTTCTATAACTCTTATGTCCTCTTCGCTTTCCACTTTTGGAATGCAAATGCCATGTGGAGCACCATAAGAAATAATGCTTATATCTTCTCTTGCCATCTCTTTATTTATTCTTACCCATATCTCAGCTTTCCCAAAGTCCATCTGTTTCAATGCATTTTTGACAAGATAGCGAGCATCCTGCTTTTGTTCCATAGCTACAGAATCTTCCAAATCAAGGATGGTGCAATCGCAACCATAGACAGCAACACTATTTATAAATCTTGGATTGTTGCCTGGAACATATAACCTGCTTCTTCTTGGCCTATCCCTTCCTGTTTTTCCTCTTCTTGCTTTCTTATCTGGAATTTCACCTCTTGTAGCTTTTGAAATTGCTGATTCAAGCCTTGCTATAATAACATAATCTATTGCTCCATTTTCCTCTATTTCAACATCTGCTTCAATGCCTATTTCTTCCATTCTTTGAAGAACAATTTCTTTTATATGTTCATCAAACATCCCGGGGGTCTTGCTCTTTATTATTACATTCCCTTCTCCTGGCTTTACCTTAATTAAACAATCTCTTTCATTTAAGCTACCTGCAACTCCTTCCTCCATTACCTTCATTTTCCTCCCCTCGCTATTTCAAAATCAATAAAATCGCAATGATGAACTATTATCGCTTCTTTACATCTTTCTACAAGTTCTCCTTCCTTGGAGTGAGCAATAATTATATTCAAAATTTTATCATCTAAGCCAACTTGGCTTGCAAGAATTCCCCCTATAACGGGATGCCTTATATATTTGCCTAAATTAGATTTGACTACTTTCCCATTTTTCTTTTCATATTCTAAAAGCTTTCCTACATCATGCAATAATGCACCAGCTATCAGAGCATCAAGATCAACATCCTGTCTTGCTTTTCCTATTTCATAAGCCATTTTTGCAACATTATTTACATGTTTAACATATGAATAGGCATTTTCAATTAGCAGAGTAAAAGGAATTTCTTCCAGATTTTCCCACTTTCCCTTTTCCATAGCAAGTTCATAACATTTCTTTACCTTTTCTTTAAGCTCTTTATTTTTTATTTCCTTAAGTAATGGAAACACTATTTCCAAATCCATAGAGCAAAATGCATCTCCTTTTTATAAGCTTTAAGCTAATTTAGCAATATTAACAATGATAAATAAATTCCCAAAAGTTGCCCATTCCAAAAATAAGATAAAGTCATTTACGGGCCCGGTGGGATTTGAACCCACGACCTGCAGCTCCGAAGGCTGCCGCCTTATCCGCTAGGCTACGGGCCCTATTACCAACATATTGCATCATATTTAATCCCTTCTTTAGTTTTTAAAATGCGCCTTCCTTCTATAACTAATTTATTTCTCATTTTGCTAAAGTCTATTTCTTCAAATTCTTTCCATTCTGTCAAAATAAGGCATGCATCTGCATTTTTCAAAGCTTCTTCCTTGCTTTTGCAGTAGATTATGTCAGGAAAAATTTTTTTCATGTTTTCCATTGCCATTGGATCATAAGCTTTTATTATTGCTTTTCTCCTCAACAACTCTTTTATTATTGGTATGCTCCTCGCTTCTCTTATATCATCTGTATTTGGCTTAAAAGCTAAGCCTAAGATTGCTATTATCTTGCCTTCTATACTCATATGTTTTTCCAGTAGCTTTACCAGTCTCAATGGTTGCTCCTCATTTACATCCAAAACAGCTTTTATTAGCCTCATGTCATATCCCAGCTCTTTAGCTCCAGCATATAAAGCTTTTAAATCCTTGGGGAAGCAAGAGCCACCAAAGCCAATACCAGCATTTAAAAAATGAGGAGATATTCTATGGTCTTTGGCAACGCCTTCCATAACTTTATATACATCTATACCCAAAATTTTACACAGGTTTCCAATTTCATTTGCAAATGATATTTTTGTTGCTAAAAAAGAATTGCTTGCATATTTTACCATTTCTGCCTCAGTGGGGCTCATTACAAGTAAAGGAGCTTTTATGGGCTTATATAACTCTCTCAAAATTTTTTCCGCCTTTTCATCTAATACGCCAATTACAATTCTATCTGGATTCATGAAATCATAAATAGCTTGTCCTTCCCGTAGAAACTCAGGATTCATTGCTATGCTGAATTTCTTTCCATATTTTTTAACTAAAGGAAGCAAAATTTTTTCTGTTGTTCCAGGAAAAACGGTGCTTTTTATAACTATTAAGCTATCATCTTGCATTTTTTTAGCAACTTCTTCAACAGCATTTATAACATATTTTAAATCTATTTTTCCATCTGGCAATGAGGGAGTGCCAACGCAAATGAAAATAATCTTTTCATCAAATTCATACTCATGCGTTGCTTTTATTCTACCAATATTTCTTTTAAGCATTTCTTCTAATCCTTCCTCATATATAGGAGGAACTCCCTTCTTTATTTTCTCTATTTTCTCCTTATCTATGTCAATTATCCTTACTTTATTTCCCATTTCTGCAAAACATACTGCTGTTGTTAAGCCTACATAACCAGCCCCTATTACGCAAATTTCCATGGGAAAATATGCATATTGCATTAAAATAATTAATGAGGAAAGCAATGGGAGATAAAGAAGAGGTGTTATCTATAGTAATTCCTATGCATAGCCATAACAACTATTTCCATTATCCAAACAAAAAATTCAGAAAGCCAAGCCACCAGAGAATCCATATAGTAGTTGTTATTGCAGAGCCTGTAAATACTATCATAACTGTTTTTTTAGCCCTTACACCAAGCAATCTCGCCAGAATTGTTGTGCTTATCCCTCCTGTGCCTTGAAAAGGAATAATCATAAAAAGGAGTAAGCTAAGCGTAAGCAATTTCTTTTTCCTGTATTTCTCTGCCTTATTTTGCAATGCTTTATACCCTCTATCTAACAAAGGAATATGTGTAATAATAAATTCTGCTAACCACCAATTATATGCTATGATAGCTGAAGATATAACATCCATAATAACAATGGTGCTCCACACAACCCAAGCTGGCAAAGGAGGACCAATCTTATCAGAAAGCATTAATGGAATTACAGATTCTTTTCCAGCTGGAGGAAAGAAATAAGCAAGCGTTAATGCTCCATATTTTGCATCCTGCTCAGACGATAAATAATCAAATACAAAAACGAAATAGAAGGCGATGGTTAAGAAAGGTGTTATGAGGATTAAAAATTTGTATAAGTAGGCAAGATTATGCCTTATTTTGTGGATTTGCTCATAAGCATCATTTATTAATTTATGAATTTTCATCTTTCTCCCTTTTCATTTCTTCATACGCTTTATCAATAATATTTTTTAGAGTCTGATACACTTCTTCTAAACTAACTTCTTTGCCTGTTATGCTGGAAAGCAAGCTTGCCAGCCTATGAGCAGTTCTTGCAAATATCAGCCAGAAAGCAAATAGCATGCCCCATGTAAAGGCAAGCAATGCAGTTAGCAATAGCAACAGATAGTTCATTGCCTAAAATGCCTTATTTTATAAAAAATATTTCTATTTTGGCAATTCATTCAAGTCATGACAACTATAAAAGAGTTTTTCAATTTCTAGTTGCACTCTCAGCTGTCACAATAAAAAGAATTTTTAATCATTTCTGCATTGCAATATAATGAAAATCCTTACAATCCTGCTTTTGATTCCTCTCATCTCACCATTAAATTATGTTATAGATATAGAGGGAAATAGTGTTTATGGAAATGCCTGTCGTTATAATATCCAAGGATGGATTTATGTGCATATTGAAGGCGAGCCATATGAAAGAGGTTATCAGCATGGTTATTTGCTTTATGCAGAAATTGCAGATATGATTTACAGATGGAGCAACATTATACATAATTGTCCCGTAATTATGAAATATTTGCCAATAGAAACAAATTCAACAAAATATGAAGAACTCTCCAAGATGTGGTGGGAGAAATGTAAAAATTTGGCTATGAAAATATTCTGGCCTTATTATCCTGAGGAATATAAGGAGGAGATTAGAGGAATTGCAGATGGAGCTAAAGCAAGAGGGGTAGAAATATATGGAAAGCCAATAAGCTATGAAGATATTCTAACACTTAATGAAATGTATGAATTAATGAGTATTTTAACCAATCCCCAAAAGGGATTTCATCCATTAAAAGACATTTTCAATTCATTGGCAGAAATATTTCCTTCCTTGAAAGGAAAAGAAACAGAGCTAGCTTCCGCAATGTATCCTATTCATCATTGCAATGGATTTGCTGCAGTTGGCAATGCAACAAAAGATGGAGGTATTGTTATATCTGACAGTGTTTGGTGCGGAGGATGGTGGTATAGCTATTATATTGCCCAAAGATGGAATGTAATTTTGGACATAGAGCCGAGTAATGGACACCGCCTTATTATAGCCACTTCCCCCGGCTATATATGGAGTGATGAAGATTATTGGCAGAATGATGCTGGCATTGCAATGATAGAAACAACATTTATACAGGGATGGTATAAGTTAAAAGGGATTCCTTTAGCAATAAGAGCTAGGATGGCTATTCAGTATGGCGAGAGTATTGATGATGTTGTGTATTATTTGCTTAATGGAAATACAGGAGTAATGAATGCTCAATGGCTTATTGCAGATGCAAATGAAAAAGAGATTGCTTTGCTTGAATTCGGATTGTATCATTATAATCTGGTGAGAACTAAAAATGGGTTTTTATGGAGTGCAAATAATCCATTTGATTTTAGGGTAAGAAGAGATATTCTTGGATATGAGGTAATAAAAGCTCCAATATTTAGGTTAGCTCATTTGCTTTTAAATGCAACTGGCTATCAATATTACACTTTGTTCTATACGCCTTCTGAAAGAGATATAAAATTTGAAGAGCTTGGCAAAAAATATTATGGCAGGATAGATGCAAATATTGTTAAAAAAATAATGACAACTCCTCCAATAACAGATTTTACAACAGATTGTAAAATTACCTGCCAGAAAATGATATTCAATAATTCTTTGTGGGCTTTCTGGGGAAATCCAACTTATGTTTGGAATACAAGCAGTCTTTATAAATTAAAAGGAGTAAGAGATGTTCCTCCTGCTGGGTGGGTAAAAATTGTTGGTGTGCCATATGATTTTAAGCCAAATTATGTAGTTGGAAATAAGGGGAAAGGAAATGAAGCAAAATTGCTATGGGAGTATGAATTCTCTGATATGAACTATCATTTTGCAGATTTTGCTACAGATGGAAAAAGAATTTATGCAGGATTTAGAAACAATCTTTATGCACTTGATGAAAATGGGAGCGTTTCATGGAGCAAAGTTTTAGATGGAAATATTGTTGATATGGAAGCAGAAAATGAGCTTTATGTTATAACAGAAAATGCTTCATATGCATTTTCCTCAGATGGAAAAATGCTTTGGAAATGGAAAGGAGGAAAAGATATTGAGATTGGAGATAAAATTTATATTGTAAGTGATGGAATCTATGCAAATAAAGAAAAAATTTCTAACACTAATGCAAGTTTTGTTGTTTATAACAAAAAACTCTTTGCTATAGATGAAAATGAAATTTATCCATTAGATGAAAAATGGAAATTTGAATGCAAGGCAGAAATTTCAGATGTTTATATTGATAGAGACATATATGTAGCGAGTTATGATGGAAATGTATATTGCATAGGTAAAGATGGGAAATTAAAATGGAAATTTACAGCTGGTTGGAGTATTGTTGATTTAGAGTTCGATGAATACATATATGCTGGAGGCTATGATGGAAATGTATATTGTTTAGATAAAGAAGGTAATTTAAAATGGACTTTCAGTTGCAACGCTTCCATTAGCCATATTAAAAAATATGGAGATTATGTTTTCGTTGCTTCAACTGATGGAAGATTTTATGCTGTAAATAAATCTGATGGCAATGTTGCTTTCAGCTATGCTCCATCTTATGAAATTGAAGGACTCTATAATTACATAACTACTCCTATTCTTTCAAATATTGCTGCAGTAAATGGAAAAGCATTCTTTTCTGCAGGAGGGAAAATTTACTGCTTAGATGCTCAAACAATTGAAAAGGAGAAGAAAATTGCTGAAGATAAAGCTTCTCTTAGCCAGGTAATTATAGCAGTTTTTATCATAGCCATTATAACTGTTGCAATCCTGTATATTAGGAAAAAATTCTAACTTTTCATTATTTCTCTGTATCTTTCTTCAATTTCTTTTTTTAATTCATCTGCTATATAATTTTTAGTGAATGCATCTGCTTTAGCAGCAATAGCAAGTTTTGTAGCAAGTAATCTTGCAATTTTCCCCCTCTTGTTTTTTGGCGCCTTATTTATCATTTCATGCTGGAATATAACTCCATGTTTTGGTGGAGGTGTTCCATCCTTAATATGCTTAAATAAAGCTTTCTCTGCCCCCAACACCTGAATTGTGCCCGCAGGCATTGTTGCCAGCTTTTCTATTCCTCCAGCATAGGCAATGAGGCGAGCACCAATATTGGAACCAATTATTTTACATACATTTGGTGCCATTTCTTCCATTACTTTTCTTATATACTTCTCTATTTCCTCTCTTGTTTTATAAAGGAGGAGTAAGAGATTTGCCATGCTTTTTATGCTTTTTTCCTCGAGTTTATCAAGCTCTCCGTTGCCAATTTTCATTTTTAATATTTCTTCTGCCAATTCTTTACCATCTTCAATCTCTTCAAAGGAAAAATAACTATACCAGTCTCTAAGTCTTTCAAGCACCATATTAGTTATTTTTATTATATCATCTAAAGCATCAACAGCTTCACTAATCCTTTTTGTTCTTTCTTTCTGCTCTTCCTCAATTTTTTTTGTTGCAAGTTTTATGCAAGCTTTTAAAAGCAATTCTTTGCTATAGCCAAAATCCTCTGCTTTTACCTTTAATTCTTTTATTTTTCCCACTTTTCCGATTCTTTTAAGCCTATTTTCATCTACTATCAAATCATAATGTTTAAAAGCTTCTTCTTCCTCTAATACTTCTCCTTTTTGAATTTTATAAAGTCTTTTTGCAATTTCATCTGCATTTTTTGGAAAGAGCTTTTTATCTATTATTTCCTTGTCATAGACAAAAACTCCAAACCATTTTGTTTTAAGGAATGGCATTAATTTAAATATAGATTGCATTTAAAAATATGCTTGAAATTGAATTAGCAAATATAAAAATGAAAAATCCTTTTATGCTTGCTTCGGGCATTTTAGATTTAACTAAAGAAAGCATGGAAAAATTCAAAGATGCTGGAGCTGTTGTAACAAAATCAATTGGAAAGGAAGAAAGAAAGGGGTACAAAAATCCTGTTTTTCATGAGGTTGAATGCGGTATTTTGAATGCAATTGGTTTAGCAAATCCAGGTGTTGAAGAGTATATTAAGGAAATAAGAGGAATAAAAATTGAAAATTTGATTGGAAGCATTTTTGGGAAAGATGAAAAAGAATTTTATTATGTTGCAGAAAAAATGATGCCATTTGTAAAAGCTTTTGAACTGAATTTAAGCTGTCCCCATGCAAAAAAAGTTGGAATGGAATATTCAACAAGAAAAATAAAGAAAACGGTTGAAGAAGTGAAACAGCTGGGTAAACCAGTTTTTGTTAAGCTTGGCATGGAAAATTTGTTGAAGAGGGCAGAGAAAGCCATAGAAGGAGGAGCTGATGCAATTGTTGCAATAAATAGTGTTAAAGCAATGGCTATTGCTATTGACGTTGCTATGCCAATTTTAGGCAATAAAGTAGGAGGATATTCAGGCAAGGCAATAAAACCAATTGGTGTAAGGTGTGTATATGAACTGGCAAAAAATTTTGATTTACCAATTATTGGCGTAGGAGGCATAACATATGGAAGAGATGCTATAGAATATATGATGGCTGGCGCTACAGCGGTGCAAATAGGAACAGCAATTTATTACAGAGGAGAAAAGATTTTTAGATTGATAGAAAAAGAAACAAAGGAATGGCTCAAGGAAAATGGCTATAAGCATATAAGCGAAATAGTTGGGCTGGCATTGAAAAATTAATGATAACTTACTTTTTCATTAATTTCCTATAATATTGCGTAGTATCCTTACACATTTTTTGCAAGAGTTTATATCTTAAATACTCGCTTTTAACAATGCTGAAAAATATTTTTGTTGTAAGGTATGAATATCTAAGATATTTCCCAATAACTTTTTTCCACTTCTTTTCATACAAAGATAAGTCCATATTTCTAAAATCTCTTTTTGCAAACTTTTCTATTAGCTCCGCCGCTAAATTTGCAATAATCATTGAAGACATATTTCCTGCTCCTAAGGCTGAGTAAATTTGAGCTGCTGAATCCCCTATTAAAATAGCATTTTTTCCATACGATTTTGTTGGCTTATCTAGAGGAATATAAGCTCCCTTCCATTTTTCTGCTTTGTAATTTTCTTTAAATCTTGGAAAAGCTTGCTTAAAATATTTTATTTTGTATGAACCCACACCTATATTCCATCTATCCTTTTTTGGAAAAAACCAAGCATATCCGTAATTCACAACCTGTTTATCTAAAATTATGTGACAATTATCAGCATCATAATCAACATTTTTTGCGTATCCATCTACTGCTACGCCTAGGTGGGGAGGTTTAACACCAATATATTTTCTTGTAATGGAAAAAGCTCCATCTGCACCTACAATTAACTTTGGTTTTATTTCTTGAGGATATAAAATCCCATTGACAATTTTATCTACTTTCTCACCCATTTTTATTTCTCCCTGTTTTATTGCTTTTTTTGCCAATTCTTCTTCTATTGCCTTTTTATCGGTCATTAAAACAGGCATTTCTAGAGAAATTTTTCCATATTTTGTATGGATGATTGTTTCCCATATCTCTTTTTCAATTCCTTTTTTGCTATCGTAAAAATCGAAGAAATCATAACCAGCAATTTTTTGAGTTATACCTTCTCCACACGGTTTCATAAAAAAATCAGTATGTTCTTCAAATAAAATAAAAGGGATTCCTCTTTCTGCCAAAAATTTTGCTAAACTTAAGCCAGCAATTCCTCCTCCAATTATTGCAATATCTATTTTTTCCACAATGTTATTTTTGCAGAATATTTAATTCTTAATATGAAAATTTCAAAAATTAATGAAAAAGGCATTGCCGTGATGTTTCACTCGATTTTTACGGGTTTGATGGAATAAATGACGGAAATGATTGTCATTGGTATTTTGCATGGAAGAGAATTACCATACCAGTAATCCTTTTCATTTAGTCAATTTTTACAGGACTTTTATTTCCTCAATACCATGCTGTCTTTTTGCAATCTCTCTTATTATATTTATATTCCTTCCTGCCTTCCCTATAGCTTTTCCTTTATCTCTTGCATTTACAACAACACTAACTCTATTTTCTTCTTCATTAATTACCACTTTTTCCAGCTTAAATGGCTTAAATAGATTTATTATGAACTGTTTTTTATCATCATCATACTCTACAAATCTAACCTCTTTTTTGAAAATTTGCTCAAGCCTCTTTATATTTCTTGCTTCTCTCCCTATTGCTTTTCCAAGCTTCCCCTTCGCAACAATAAATGTTATTCTGTTATCCCTTTCAACACAATCAAGAATCGGTGCCCTAGTAAAAACTTCTGCCACCGCAATATAGTGCATTTCTTGCTGAGTAAGCTTTATCTTCATACTTATCCTTTGATTATATTCATGATATTTGATTTTCCTTCATCCAGTATGGTCAGAACGCTAACTCCAAATGGCTTTCCACATGCAGAGCCAAGCTCAATATTATTTCCTTTATAGATATACACTGGCTTATCTTTTGCAATTTCCATTATCTCTTTCTTTCTCGGGCAATCTGAAGATATGATGAAAGCTTTTGCCTCCTCAGCTTTTTTTAACGCTTGCTTATAACCAAATAGCACTTTTCCTGTGGATACAACTCTCGCCAACTCTTTTGATATCATTTTTTCACCTTACTCAATTTACTTAACTTTTTAACATCTATAGCTAATTCAACCGAGCCTGTTCCAAGCCTAATTGGCTGGCCAACTATAACATTTTCTGCTACTCCCTTTAATTCATCTACTTCTCCTCTTCTTGCAGCCCTTAATAAATGGTCAACTGTAATTTCAAATGCTGCTCTTGCAATAACTGAGCCTTTTTCTCCACTGATTCCCTGCCTTCCTATTGGACGGATGGTACCATCAGATGTCATTAAATCTGCAACAAGCATTATATGGCGGATATCTACATTTAAACCTTGCTCTTGCAACGTATCATAAGCTTCATTTATTATTGCATTTCTTGCTGCTTCTATACCAAGAACTTCATAAATGGCATGAATATCATTTGTTATTGTTCTTGTTTTATCAACTCCCTCAAGCTCCAAAACTTTCTCAAAATTGCTCCCTTCTGTATATATAACGTATTCATCTCCTTCTTTCCTTATTATAGCTCTTTTTATTCCATCTATTCCCTTAATTTTAACATTCTTAACTTCTTCACTTACTCTCCTCAATTCCCTATAGTTCTCTTCTTTTGGCAGAATTTCTATTTCATTTTTTCCTTCCTTAATTTCAACCTTTCCGAGTTTTTTCAGAGCATTGACTATATCTTCCATTGATATATCTTTTCTTTTCATAGCTTTTTCATTTGGTCTCACCACAATTTTCATATTGCCTATATCTGTTTCTATTTCAGCAATGTTTATGAGTCTCGTAATCTCAATTTTATTTGCAATTTCCTTTGCTTTTTCTTTATTTACTTTATAAGCTCCTTCCAGATAAACAGTCATCATTGGAGTAGATGGATCTTTTCTTGCATCTACAATTTC
Organism: Thermoplasmatota archaeon; assembly: GCA_029258955.1. GTDB lineage: Archaea > Thermoplasmatota > E2 > UBA202 > JdFR-43 > JAPDJP01. The sequence continues at coordinate 11,701 of JAPDJT010000024.1, read as the reverse complement.
AATGAGACGGGGTAAGCCCAAAGTAACATTAATTTCTGCTACTCCAGCATAGTGGAATGTTCTCATTGTCATTTGTGTACCAGGCTCTCCTATAGACTGTGCTGCCACCATTCCACAAGCTTCAAATGGCTCCATTAAATGCTGATTGTATTGCTCTATTGCCTTTTCAACTATCTTTTCTAAATATTTTTCCAAACCTTTTTCCTTAACTTTTGCTACAATATCATTAACAACTGATTCTGGCAAATATTCATTTTTCTTTTTGATTATTTCCAATACTTTTGCTTTAATTTCATCTTGCACTTCTGGCTCTGCCTTTTTCTCGACTTTTTCTTTCTTTTCTACCTTTTTCTTCTCTTTCTTTTCTATCTTTCTTCCCAGTTTTTCAAAAACCTTTTTTGCATCCTTCCCAATTTTCTTTTCCAATTCCTCATAACTAATCTTTTTTAAATCTGATAGAGTAAATTCCTTAGCCAATTTCTCTGCCAATTTTTTGCTTATCCCTCTTTTAATTAAAGCATTTACTGTTGCTTTACTCATTTAACACCTCCCTTATAATTAAATCGACATCAACAGCTTTTCCTCTTATACTTCTCATTGGATCAACACCATCTTCACCATAAGTAAATTGAACAATTTCTCCAGTTGTAGCTCTTACTGTTCCATCTTCTTCTAGCTTTATATTCTCCAGAGCATTGACAAGGCGACGTTGCATATAACCACTTCTTGAAGTTCTTACAGCAGTATCTACTAAACCTTCCCTTCCTCCCATTGAGTGGAAGAAATATTCTGTTGGGCTTAATCCTTTCTTATAGCTTGAGGAAACAAATCCTTTTGCTTCTGCTCCCAAATCTCCTTTCTTGAAATGGGGTAGAGTTCTATTTCTATATCCTCTGTGGATACGCTCTCCTCTAACTGCCTGCTGTCCAACGCATCCAGCCATTTGAGATAAATTGAGCATGCTTCCTCTCGCTCCGCTCCTTGCCATTATAACAGCAGAGTTATCCATACCTAAATGCTTACTTGCTATTTCTCCTGTTCTATCTCTTGCTCTTCCTGTAACGCGCATTATTTCCATTTCCAAAGTTTCTTCTAAGCTTCTTCCTGGTATTTGCTCAAGTTCTCCTTCATTATAAGCTTTAATGAGCTGTTGAATCTTTTTCTTTGCCTTCTCCAACTCTTCTCTAATCTGCAATTGAGCTTCCTCAGGTATATCTTCGTCATCAATTCCTGTTGTAAAGCCCATTACCATAACAGCAGCTATTCCAAGTTTTGTAACTCTGTCAATAAATTCTCTTGCTACATCATTTCCAAATTTCCTTGTAATATATTCAATAATTTCTCCTTTAAATGCCCCTATACTTTTCTCATCAATAACTCCTGTAATGAGCTTGCTATCCTTAATAATAACATATGCATCATACGGACATTTCTCCTTTAAGCATTTCTCACAACCAACACATGCTTTAGCTTTATATTCTAAATTAATTCCTTCTGGCAATATTTTGCTAAATATTTCCTTTCCTTTCATACTTCCTTTAACTGCACCCCTATAACCTGCTGCAGAAAGCATTCTCATTGCATCGCTTCTGCTAAACTCTCTATTCTTATAAGTTAATAGGAAGCAACCTGTTATGTGGTCATGTATTGCCCCTATAATAGCTCCTCCAAATCTTGGGCTCAAAATGTGCTCTTGAACTTTCATTAAAATTTCTGCCTCTGCCCTTGACTCTTCAGTTTGTAAAACATGGAGATTCATTTCATCTCCATCAAAGTCAGCATTGTATGGCGGGCAAACAGCTAAATTCAAACGGAATGTTTTATATGGCAGTACTTTAACCTTGTGAGCCATCATCGACATACGGTGCAATGAAGGCTGTCTATTGAATAAAACAATATCTCCGTCTTGAAGCTGTCTTTCTACAATTGCCCCCGGCTCAAGTTTTTCGGCAACTGTTTCTGCATTTTCCTCCGTTACTTTTACTCTTCTTCCATCAGGACGAATAACATAATTTACTCCAGGAATATAAACTACGCCTGCAGGTGGCTTTGGATTTGGACCACGCTTAACTAACTCTTTCATTTCCTCAAGGTTATGAGGAGTAACTCTTATTGGAACTGTAAGCTCTCTTGCTACTTCTATAGGTACACCTACTTCATTTATACTTATATTTGGATCTGGAGAAATTACTGTTCTTGAAGAGAAATTCACTCTTTTTCCAGATAAATTGCTCCTAAATCTCCCTTCTTTTCCTTTTAAGCGCTGGGCAAGAGTTTTCAAAGCTCTTCCGCTTCTGTGGCGAGCAGGGGGAATACCAGATGTTTGATTATCAAAATAGGTTGTAACGTGATATTGCAAAAGTTCCCATAAGTCTTCTACAATAAGCTGGGGGGCACCAGCATCTCTATTTTCTTGCAATCTTTGATTGATTCTAATTATATCTACAAGCTTATGTGTCAAATCGTCTTCGCTTCTTTCTCCAGTTTCAAGTGTAATAGACGGACGAGTAGTAACAGGAGGAACAGGCAATACAGTTAAAACCATCCACTCCGGCTTTGCTACTTCTGGATTTATATCTAAAAGCTTTAAATCATCTCCTAAAGCCTCGCTTACCTTTTCAAGCCATTCCCTAACTTCAGAGGGAGTCATTTTATGACCTGCTTCTCTGAAAGTTGTCGGTTTGTCATATTCTATTGGCAATTTTTCTCTTCCACAATATGGACATTTTGTTACTTTGCTTGCAAGCTTTACAACTTCTTTTGCCAAAGTTGCTGTATTTTCTCTCCTCCTTACCAGCTCTTCATAGGTTTTTCTTAGCCTCTCTATCTCCTTTTCTTCCAATAAAAGATTACCACATCCTCTGCAGGTAGCTCTCAAAATGTTATAAATGACTTTCGCAAATCCTACGTGAATTACAGGCATAGCAAGCTCTATATGCCCAAAATGACCTGGACAATCTCTAACTCGTTGCCCACATGTTTTACATCGTAAGCCAGGCTCTATAACTCCAAGCCTTGTATCCATTAATCCCATTTCTATTGGGAATCCATCCTCATCATAAGTATCAGGAGTGATGATGCGGGTAGCTGACATCTTTCTAATTTTTTCTGGAGAAAGCATGCCAAAGACTATTTTTCCAATAACTTTCTTTGCCGGCGTAATCATTTACACCAACCCCTTCAATATTAACTTTGGCTCAATAATTAAAGCCTGCAATTCCTCTAGCAGCAATTTGAAGGCATAACTCATTTCAACAGGATAAATTCTTGCATCATCTCCACAAAGCAAACACTTTAAGAAACCTCTTCTTGTTTTGAAAGCTATGTGTCCGCAATTCTCACAAACATATTGTATGGTTAAATCTGATTCTTCAAGCAATCTTTCCTTTATAGTCATTGATGCACCGTGTCCAATCAAACAATCTCTTTCCATTTCTCCAAATCTTAACCCTCCTTCTCTTGCCCTTCCTTCAGTTGGCTGTCTTGTTAGAATTTGAACTGGTCCTCTGCTCCTTGCATGTATTTTGCCAGCTACCATGTGATGAAGCTTCTGATAATAAATTACTCCAACGAATATGTCAGCAACATACATTTTTCCTGTTTCTCCATCATATAAAACTTCCTTACCATTATGTTTAAATCCATTTCTTACCAACGCTTCTCTAAGCACTTTTTCTGGCTCTCCTGAAAATGGGGTGCCATCAACAAATCTTCCCTCCAGTGCTCCTACTTTTCCACCAATCATCTCAAGCACGTGACCAACTGTCATTCTGCTTGGAATTGCATGTGGATTTATTATTAAATCTGGAACAATACCATCTTCGGTGAAAGGCATATCCTCAGGAGGAACAATTAAGCCTAAAACTCCTTTTTGCCCATGTTTAGAAGCAAATTTATCTCCAAGCTCTGGAATTCTCTCATCCCTAACTTTTATCTTAACCATTCTTGCTCCACTTAATGTTTCAGAAAGAACAACGCTATCTACAACTCCTTTTTCTCCATGTCTTACTGTAATAGAGGTTTCTCTTCTCTTTTGAGGAACAAGAACGTCTGTTGGCTCTTCTAAGAAACGAGGTGGTGATGTTTTGCCTACTAAAACATCTCCTCCTTTTACCTCGCACTCTGGTGTAATTATTCCATCTTCTGCCAAATGAACATAAGCTTCCTCGCTTCTCACTCCTCTACATTCTGGATCTGGGATTTCAAAATGATCTTCTTGCCCGCCTGGGTAGCGTTGCTCCTCAGCGGAATAAGTTCTAAAGAATGTACTTCTTGCCAACCCTCTATCTATAGAGGCTTTATTCATAATTAAAGCGTCTTCCATATTATAACCATGATAGCTAAGAACAGCAACAACAAAGTTCTGACCAGCAGGACGGCGGAAGAAATTAATATATTGGGCAGAATGAGTCCTTACAATTGGAACTTCTGGATAATGGAGTAAATGTCCTCTTGTGTCTGGACGCTTCCTGTAATTTGCTGCTGCAAATCCTAAGGCTTGCTTGCCCATTCCAGCCCCCATGGTGATACGAGGCGATGAATTGTGCTCTGCATAAGGAACTAAGCTTGCTCCTACACCCAAAATGCAAAGAGGGTCTATTTCCATATGGGTATGCTCAGGTGTCAAATCCTCTTCATTTAAAGCAATATAAGCATTTTCTTCTTCTTCAGTGTCAATATACTCAATGACTCCCATGTTTATTAAGTCGCTCCAGCTCAACTCGCCTTTCTTAACTTTTTCTCTCATTTCTTTGGTATAAAGCAATTTTCCATTCTTAACTACAAAGAGAGGTCTTCTTACCCTGCCTGCATCACAATTTACAACAACGTCATTACTTTCCTCATAATAACAAACATTGATTTCTTTATCAATTTCTCCTCTTCTTCTCCTTTCCCTAATTTCTTCTGCCAATTTCTTTCCATCTGGATGAATGCCAATTAAATCTCCATTGAGATATACTCTGGCTCCTTTCATTCCTTTCTTTACTTCTTTAACTCCTAACTTCCTCAATATTTTCTCTGCTTCTTCTTCAGGATATCCCTCAGAAATTTCAACAGTTAAAGCTAAATTCTTTACTAATCCACAATTTGGACCTTCTGGTGTTTCATTTGGACATAGTCTTCCCCAATGTGTAGAGTGCAAATCTCTTGCTTCAAAGTGAGGTTGGCTTCTCGTCAAAGGAGAATTAACTCTCCTTAAATGACTTATTGTTGATAAATTGGAGGTTCTATCTAAAAGCTGGCTAACTCCAGTTCTTCCTCCTACCCAGTTACCTGTAGCCATTGCATGGTGGATACGCTGGTCAAATACCTCTTGCCTTACATATGGCTTTATTCTTATTTCTTCAACGCTTTTACCCCTTGCATATAATCTTTCAAGCTGATACTTCAAATCTTTACATAAAGCAACGAAAGCAACTCTAAATAAATCTTCCATCAAATCGCCAGCAAGTTTCAAACGCTTATTGGCATAATGATCTTTATCATCTTCTCTTCTATATCCTAAAGCCAATTCAAGCACAGCTTCTCCCATTCTTGCAAGGAATATTCCCTTTCTTATTCTGTCCTTTGTTTCATTTCCTAAATGTGGCAAAATGGTTCTATCTAAAAGCTCTTTTACTCTTTCTCTCCTATATTCTTTAGCTTGTCCTCCTGCAATTTTCTTTCCAATATAATCTATTGCTTCTTCCTCCGTTCTCACTCCATATTCTTCTTCACATGTTTCAATGTTAGCCAGAACAAATACTTCTGTCTCAGGATAAGAAGCCATATTGTCAAATATGGTTTGGTTGTCTAAACCTAAAGCTTTAAGAATGATTACTAAAGGAATTGGACTCGCTACATTTGGCAGAGTGGTCATCAAAATGCCATCTTTTCTTTTTTCCACAACTATTAAGCTTCTAAATCCTTCTCTTTGCGAGAATACCTGAGCTGTTTCAATTTCGTATCCATATCTATTCGTTTTTTCTGTAAGCACTCTATTAGATGCTAAATCTTCCAAAGTTATTAGTACTCTTTCAGTTCCATTAATAATGAAATATCCTCCCGGGTCCAATGGATCTTCTTGCAATTCTATAAGTTTCTTTTCATATTCTTCATCGCTTAATTTTCTTCCCGCTTCTTCCTCCAGCACCTCCCTTGAAATGTTGCATTTCTTTGATTTAACCATTATAGGAATGTGTCCTATTCTTGCTTCCTCTGCCAAATCTTCTCTAATTTTCCCATTAATAACTGGAATAAATTCAAGATATACGGGAGCTTCATAAGTTAAATCTCTTAACCTTGCTTCCATAGGTGTAATCAAATGCTCTTCACCATTAGCTTCTCTTGCCATTGGTCTTCCTACTCTTATCCTGCCAAGCTTTACTTTATAGCCCTCTATCTCCGGATGTATGTAACCTCTCTCTAGTCCCTCTCCTTCGCCGATTCTAGTGGAATTTATTATTTCCTGTAGCCTCCTATCTAAGAAATCGTTGAAAGATGCTATATGGTGATTTACTATACTCCTCTCCCTAAAAAACGCATCTATAACTTCCCTCATATTATCTCCTTTACCACAAGCCTATATGCGACAGCAACACCAGCAGTAGGACTTTTCCTAATTATTTTAACAATATCCCCTTCTTTTGCCCCTATAGCCTTAGCTACTGGATCAGTTACAAGCATTCTTGGCAACTGCTCCTTCTTAATATTATACGTTTTAAGCAGTTTCTCTGCCTCTTCCTTCGATAGAATCTCATGATGCGGAACAAGCTTATGTTTCAATATATCAAACTTCATTTTCTTCCTCTATATTATACCTTGTATTTTAATTTTTGGGTTTGAAATAAAGGGTCATACGGGCCTGAGGGGATTTTCGTTGCTTGGCTTCAGCCAAGCATTTTCGAACCCCTGGCCACCTGGTTAAAAGCCAGGTGCTCTACCTAGCTGAGCTACAGGCCCTTCCCCGCTTGCAATAATAGGCATAATATAAATTTTTTTCTGTTAGATTGTAATCGTGTGTGATTCTCCCTGTCATGGAAATAATAACAGTTTTCTTCATGCATAGCTAACAATTAATTGTTTCTTTCTTTTGCAGATAACTTTACAAATCATTCATAATTAAATCATAATGAAAATTTGTAATTATATCTTTATTTATTTCTTTTGTCAAGCAAAATTGTCGGTGGATAGCAATATAATGGAAAATAGTATTATTTTTGGCTATGAACGAAAAATTGGTTGAAATCATTTCTGGTAAGTACAAGGGTTGCATTGGTAAGATTGTTTATGAATATAAACACTTCAAAGGTTATTATTTGGTTAAAATCATACAAATTCCAAATAAAAGCATATATAATTGGCATCCAGAAAGAGAGATAGTAGTTACTAGAAATAACATTAGGGAGCTTCCAGAGACAATGCTATTAAGAGACTGATTCTCACTCCTCGTATCTTTTTTTAATTGCAGATTCAATAAATCCATAGAAAAGGGGAGCTGGCTTTAGAGGGCGAGATTTAAATTCTGGATGGAATTGGGATGCAATGAAATATGGGTGGTCTTGTAACTCTAAAATTTCCATTCTTATTTTATCCTCTGCTATTCCCGAGAAAATTAAGCCATGTTTTTCAAGCATATCTACGTATTCTGGATTTACTTCATAGCGATGGCGATGTCTTTCATATATTTTCTTTTGTTTATACAATTTGAAGGCAAGAGTTCCTTCCTTTATTATAATTGGGTGAGCTCCTAATCTCATTGTTCCTCCAAGTTCCTTTATTCCATATTGTTCTGGCAGAATAGTTATTATTGGGTGCTCCGTATCTGGCTTTATTTCTGTTGAATGGCAATTTAAGCCCAGTACATTTCTTCCATATTCAACAACAGCAAGTTGGAAGCCAAAGCAGATTCCAAGGAAAGGGATTCTATTTTCTCTTGCATATTTTATAGCCTTTATCTTACCTTCAGCCCCTCTTTCCCCAAATCCTCCCGGCACAAGGATGGCATCTACATCTGGCATTTTCTTGCCTTCTTCAAGCTCCTCTGCTTCAACCCACGCAACATTTACTTTTGCATCAAGTTCTGCAGAAGCATGGCGAAAAGCTTCCAATATGCTTAAATAAGAGTCGCCAAGAGCAGTATATTTGCCAACAAGCCCTATGTTTATTTTTTTCTTTCCATTTTTTAGCCTATTTACAAATTCTTTCCAATCTTGCAAATTTGCTTCTCTATCTGGCAAATTTAACTTTTTCAATATATACTTGCAAATTCCCTGCTCCTCTAATATTAATGGTACTTCATATATGCATTCTGCATCCGGGGAAGAAAAAACAGCTTCATACGGAACATTGCAGAAAAGGGATATTTTTCTTTTTGTTTCTTCTTTTAAAGGCTCTATACATCTCCCAACAATTGCATCTGGATCAATTCCTATAGCTCTTAACTCCTTAACACTATGCTGTGTTGGCTTTGTTTTTTGTTCTCCCACTACTTTTAAAATTGGGACAAGAGTTGTATGAATAAAAATAACACTTTCTTTACCTTCTTCAAGCTGTAGTTGTCTTACAGCTTCCAAAAATGGCATTGATTCTATATCTCCAACTGTTCCTCCTATTTCTACAATGCATATATCCACTCCTTCTTTTTCAGCGACTCCTCTTATCCAATTTTTTATTTCATCTGTTATATGAGGAACAATTTGAACTGTTTTTCCTAAATAATCTCCTCTCCTTTCCTTTTCTATAACATTCTTATAAACTTTGCCAGTAGTAATATTATTGTCTCTGCTTAAATTCATATCCAAGAATCTTTCGTAATTGCCTAAATCCAAATCAACCTCTCCCCCATCTTCCAAAACAAAAACTTCTCCATGCTGAAAAGGATTCATTGTGCCTGCATCGCAATTCAAATATGGGTCAATTTTTATTGCTGTGATTTTATAGCCTCTTCTTTTTAGCAAAAGCCCTATGGAAGAAGAAACTATTCCTTTTCCAAGCCCAGATAAAACGCCGCCAGTTACGACAATATATTTGGGCATAAATATAATAAAAAAAGCATTAAAAGAATTAACGCTGTAAGAAGTTCCTTAAGGTATATAAAGGGAAAAAACATTCATTTTCATGGTACTACCATTAGACTTACTAGAAGTCAGTATAAACAGGGATATTTCTTTGCTTTTGAAAGATGGTAGGATATTAAATGGAAAGCTGGTAGGATATGACCAGCATATGAATTTAGTTTTAGATGATGCTCGGGAAGAAAAAGAGGGAGAGGAAAAAAGGCTTGGAAGGGTAGTGGTAAGAGGGAGTAATATCATAAGCATTGCTTTAGTGTAATTTTTATTTCCTTTGGATAAAAATAAAATAGGATGTCGCAATAGCAAATTTTCCTTACAAACATTTTTATTCATTTTCAGATGAATGGAAAGAAATTAATGAAAGAAAGGTGCTATAGTAAATCATGCAACATATCATTGGAAGAGTAAAAGATTTTTATATAAAAAATATATTTCATGCAAGGTGATTCCTTGGGAAACGTGAAACCAGCATTCGTAAAGAGGATAGCATTGGAGCTTATTGAAAAGTTTCCAGAAGAATTTACAGATGATTTTGAGAAGAATAAGATGTTGGTAGAAAGGCTGACTACAATAAGTACAAAGAATCTACGCAATAGAGTAGCTGGGTATATAACAAGGCTAATGGAAGACAGAAAGAAGGTAGAAGTAGAAAATGAAGAAAGTTGAAGATGCTTTGGAAGCGTTAAGAAAAGGCGATTTTGTTTTAGTTTATGATGCTGATGGAAGGGAGGAGGAAACTGATTTTTTTGTAGCAGGTGAGCTTATAGAGGCAAAGCATATTTTTAGAATGCGAAAGGATGGTGGAGGATTAATTTTTATAATGCTCAAATATGAAGATGCTCAAAAGTTAGGGCTACCATATTTAGCAGATGTGATTTACAAGACTGCCAATAAATGGCCAGTCTTTAAAGAACTGATTCCAAATGATATTCCATATGATACAAAATCCTCTTTTTCTCTTACCATAAACCATAGGAAAACATTTACCGGAATAAGAGATGTTGATAGGGCTTTAACAATAAGAGAATTTGCAAAATTAATTAAAGAAATAAAGAGCCTTAGTGATGTTGAAGCTCAGCGTTTATTTGGACAAAGATTTAGAAGTCCTGGACATGTTCCAATATGTATAGCTGCTAAAAATTTGCTAAAAGAAAGACAAGGGCACACAGAGCTTGGAATAGCATTGGCAGAGATGGCAGGGCTAAGCATTATGGCTGGTTGCGAAATGTTGGACTATGAGGTTAGTTTAAGTAAGGAGAAAGCTAGAGAATATGCAGAAAAAAATGGTTTTATATTTCTTGAAGGATATGAAATAGTGGAGGCATGGGAAAAATGGCGAGAGTAATGGCTTCTGGAGTGTTTGATTTGCTTCACATTGGTCATCTTTATTATTTGGAGGAGGCAAAGAAATATGGAGATGAGCTAATTGTTGTTGTTGCTTGCGATGAAACTGTAAGGAAGAAAAAGCATGAACCAATTATGCCAGCCGAAGAAAGGCGAAAGCTTGTAGAAGCATTGAAGCCTGTTGATAAAGCTGTTGTTGGCTACGAAGATGATTTTTTGAGGATTGTCGAAGAAATAAAGCCAGATGTAATTGCTCTGGGCTATGATCAGCATTTTGAAGGGCTCGAAGAGATGCTTAGGCAAAGAGGAATAAAAGCCAAAATTGTAAGATGTGGAAAATATGATGGAGATTTAAATAAAACTCGCAAAATAATTGAAAAGATAAGAAAGATGAAGGAGCTGTATAAAAATGAAGAAAATAGGCATAGTTGATACAACTTTTGCAAGATATGATATGGCAAAGGATGCAATAGATGAAATAAAAAAGAATGCTACTGGTATAAAAATTGAAAGGTATACTGTGCCCGGCATAAAAGATTTGCCTGTTGCTGCGAAAAAACTCATTGAAGAAAAGCAATGCGACATAGTAATGGCATTTGGAATGCCAGGGAAAGAGCCAATAGATAAACAATGTGCTCATGAAGCTTCTCTTGGCTTAATAGCTGTTCAGTTGCTCACAAACAAACACATTATAGAAGTTTTTGTTTATGAAGACGAAGCAAAAGATGAAAAAGAATTAAAATGGCTTGCTGAAAGAAGAGCAAGAGAGCATGCCCTAAATGCTTTAGCTTTGCTTTTCCATCCAGAGGAACTCACAAAAAAGGCAGGCACTGGACAAAGACAAGGATTTGAAGATGTTGGACCGTTACCTTAATTGTTAATTTTGAAGGAAATGTTGCTATTGGTGTTTTTCCATATGATTCTCTTAGTGAAAATATAACAACCGTTATAACGCCTCTAAAGAAAAATTTAATAAAATGAGATATTGCCCAAGTAATTTTTTCTTCATGCAATATAGCTTATTTCGGGATCGTTGATAAATTAAAAAACAGTTGCCATTAGCTATTATTGCATGGAAGGGATTTACCATGGGCAACATCTTATTTCATTTATTTTCGATAACCCTGAAAAGGGACTGTCAAGAATTTGAAAATTTAAAAAATGAAAAATACCCCTCCTGATGGAGAATCAGGAGGGGATGGAAATGCTACACCAGTTAATGGAATTAGTTAGAAAGAAAAATATTTTTCGCTGGGACAAAAAGAAGATAGAGGTTAAGCTAATTGCCACTATTCTTTACT
>JAPDJT010000027.1 GCA_029258955.1 Thermoplasmatota archaeon | reverse complement strand
CGTATATCCTTTCCGCAACCAAGATTTATCTTAACCTTCATTTCTTTCTTTTCTTCCTGTTTTTCATTTCCTCCCATTTCTTCTTATGCTCTCTTATCCTCCTTTTCCATGCCTTCTTATCTATGCCGGCTTTTTCCAGTGCAGCATCAATGTTCGCCATGCGGTACTCGTGGAGGATTTCCTCGGGGTAAAGGATGAAGTAGCGTCGTTTCTTCTCCCTTTTATTGCTTCTCACTGATGCTGCTCTCTTTCTAGTTTCCCTGAACTCTAGAAGGGTTGCCTGCCTCATTGCATCTCCACCTTTTCCCTCTGTCTCACAACATATGGAATGACGTCTTTTTTCTCTATCTTCGAACCATTTGCATCCACTTTTTCAAAAAGTTTCACCATTTCATTGTACTCTATGAAAATGCCGTAATCTTTCTGGATTATATCGATTGTGCTGGCAATGAATTCGCTGCCTGCCCACATCCTTTCTTCTTCCGAAGTGTTTTTTATGAACTGTTTAAATCTCAATGTTAGAAATTCAGCGATTTTTGTTGCAACGTTTTCTATCGCTCTCTGCTTTTCCTGTTGCTTCTTCTTTCTTTCTCTTATTATTTTTAGCTTTGCTTCCAGCTGCCTTATCTTTTCTTTATGTTCCTCAATTTCTTTAAGTATGACTGTTTCTGGATCCTCCTCAATAAGTTGCTCCAGATATTTAACGAAAGCTTGGCTCATATTTATGCCCATACTTTTTGCAATCAGGTAAAGACGTTTGGGAATGTATACTGTTGTGCGATGGATATTTTCCTCTCCCATCCTCCCACCTATGCCATAACATACATATGGTATGTTAACATACAATTTGTATGGCATAAATCCAAATCCTGCTTTTTCTCTGTAGAAAAATAATAACAGCAATGATTTTCATTTAACAGCATAACATAACATAACATACACGCCGTTTCAAAAAATAAACAATCACAATTTTCATTAACAAAAAAAGAAAATGACATACAATTTGTATGTTGGACACGAGATAGCATTATGCAATCACCTCCAGCGAAACATTCTCAGATTTTCTTCTTCTAATAATGCTCTCGATCAATGGATGAGAACCATAATTCATCTTATAGTAGGCTATTAGAATAGAAAGAACTATTTCAGCTGGCGAACTTTTTTCTATAGTAGCAATCAGTCTTGCAATGTCCCATATATCTTTCATTACCTGGGCAGGATAGTTCAGCATACCGCCCCCTCCACCAGATCAACAATATCTCTTGGTTTCCTTTTTCCCTTACAATTATGATATTCCCTGTCCAGTTCATCCAATCTGTATAAAATACCTAACTTCCTAGCCTCCTCTATTATTAAATGATTCAGCCTACACAACTGGCTTCACCTCCTGTGCCAACCCTCCGCAAAATAAGGGTTGCGCTGGCAAAATTATATCATAAAAATTCTGGATTTCCCGGCGGGAGCATACCTTCATTCTCCATATTTTTACATTAGAATTGGAATACCATCTTTAATTTCATATTCTTTTCTGCATTTCTTACAAATAAATTTTCCCTCTAAAATTTCTTCATCATCTTCTTTTTTTACTTCTAATTCAAGCTCACCATGGCAGTATGGACAACATAACAAATCAATATATTTTTTCTTCATATTTTTTAAATACAGAAATACATTATAACTTATGCGAATTGCTATTAAAATTGGCTATGATGGCACAAAATTTGATGGATTTGCTATACAACCAAATAAAAGGACAGTTGAAGGAGAAATTTTAAAACTTCTCATAAAAACTAAAATTATTGAGGATAGAAAAAAAGCAAAGTTTCAATATGCTGCAAGAACAGATAAAGGAGTTTCTGCTTTTGGAAATGTTATTGCTTTTAATTGCAAAGGAAATGCTGTTAAAGTCCTCCAAAATATGAAGGATATATGGGTATTTGGATTCGCAGAAGTAGATGAAAAATTTAATCCAAGAAAATGCATTGAAAAAATTTACAGATATTATCTATATGATGATGGTTACAATCTAAATATCATAAAGCAAACACTGGCTCTTTTTAAAGGAAAACACAATTTTTCAAATTTTGCTCGCTTAGACGGAAGAAATCCTATAAGGGAAATTAAGAAAATAAAAATAAGGAAAAAGGGTAAGATTATAAAAATAGATTTTATTGCCCAATCTTTTTTATGGAACCAGATAAGAAGAATAATGGCAGCTGTAATAAAAGCTGGGAAGGGAGAAATAGATTTGCAGGAAATAGAAAATGCTCTAAAATGTAATATTAAAAAAAATTTTGGGCTGGCACCAGCAGAAAATCTTGTTTTGTTGGATGTTAAATATAATTTTGATTTTAATAAATTTTTGCCTTGGCAAGTATGCATAAGGAAGGAAATTTATGCAGATGCCATTATGCATCGAAATAAATAAATAGTGAATATCGTATTCATAAATAGGTGATTTAATGAGATGGGGGGCTAAGTTAGGAGCATTGGTGATATTTGTGATGCTTTTCTTGCCAGTGGCATTTTCAGGAATAACAAAAGCTGGCTATGAAGGCAGAAGAGTAGAGATAAAGGCAGAATGGATTACACCAATGGGAAAGCAAACTAAAACTGTTGTTATGACGGAAAAAGATGTAATTGATTTACAGAAGCAAATGAAAAAGAGTCAAAATGTATTGCAAGTACTTACAGATCCATCTTCAGATGATGATGAAAAAAGTAAGGCAATGGAAATCTTAGAAGAGCTAATAGAAAAACTCAAAGAATTTGGTTTAATACCAAAAACATTCACAGTGGAAAAATTCTTAATAAGTCTGTTTAATCCAAAACTTGATTTCATTCTCCCAATAATAAGCTTTGGTAGCGGATTTTCATGGATTCCATTATATCCAGGGGAGGCATTCATAGGATTTATGTTCCGTCCAATTATAATGCAGTATTTCATTTTAGGATACACGGCATCAGTCAATATAAATCTGCTACCACCTCGTATTGAATACTGGGACATGGTAGGAACACATACATTAATTGTATGGGGATTCGTAGGAGTATACATTGACTTTGGCAAAATAGGATATGGAATACCAAATCTACAGTTCTTAATGGGAGAAGCTCTGTTTGCAGGCGGTTTTGACTGGCTATAGCTCCGCCCTTTTTTATTTTAATTTATTTCTATTTTTGAACCAAAAATATTTAAAAGCAAGATAACATTAAATTTTAGATTTTATGAACTTAAAAGCGTGGTTTATGTTGGTAAGACCATTCACTCTTATCGCCCCTTTCATAGCTGTGCTATTTGGCATTATATTGCAACTTGCTTCATATAATCAACTCTATTTATTTTGGGAGCATTTTGGATTAGTTATATTTGCTTCTCTTGCTTTAGCCTCCGCCCAAGCAGCTGGACAAATAATGAATCAAATTGAAGATGTTGAAATAGACAAAGCAAATGGAAAAGATTATAGGCCATTAGCAAGTGGAGAAATAAGCATTGAAAAAGCTCAAGTATTGGCATGGTTTTTTGCAATTTTTGCAATAATGGTTGGATATGCTATAAATATTTATTATGGCTCTTTTATGGTTATCTTCATACTATCTGGCATTCTTTATAATATTGAGCCTTTCCGTTTAAAGAAAAGACTATGGCTAAATACAGGTTCATTAGCTATTTCCAGGGGTTTGCTTCCATTGCCAGCAGCATGGAGTGTATTTGGCAATATAGCTGATTCTACTCCATGGCTTTTAGGGAGTGTTATGGCAATATGGGTGCTCGCCTGGCAAAATACAAAGGATATTAATGATGTAGAAGGAGATAAAAAATTTGGTATAATAACGCCTGTTGTCTATCATGGAATAAGAAAGCTTGCTTTAATTATAGCTCTCCTATCATTTTTCAGTTTCCTTTTATTGGCTATCTATTTACAAGCTGGTTTACTTTCATCGAATATGGCAACATTATTTTTGCTATGCATACCAACAATCTGGATGCTTTACAAATTATTTAAAATGGATTTTTCCCGCATTACCCTTGAAAACAATGAGTTATGGGCATTGTTTTATTTAACATTAGCTGGTTTTTATATTCTAGCTGCAGCATCTTATCTTATAAAACCATATATAACTCTATTTAGCTAAGTTCTTTTGCCATATAAATTCCATAATCTGAGTAGCCAATCTTTCTGTAATATTCTTTTGCTCCTACACCGCTCAAAACAAGCAATCTTTCCTTTTTAAACCTAATAGCAACATTTTCTGCCTCTTCCATTAATATCTTTCCATATCCCTTATGTTGCCATTTATCTACATATCTTTTCCCTATTTCAACCATTGGACCATGAACTTTTAACTCCCTTACAACAGCAGCTCCTTCCATTTCTTCCCTATGTGATTTATACGGAATTCTCACCCTACAATATGCAATAATTACATCCCCATTCTCATCTTCTGCTGAAATAAAAATTTCTCTTCCATTACTAGCCAAATATTCAATTTTTTTGACTATAACATCTTTTGGCATTTTTCCTTCCTTATACCATCTGTGTCCTACTTCTCTACATCTAATGCATCTACATCTATAACCAAGTTCTTTCATTCTTTTATGCACCATTTCCCTCAAATTACTTTTTTTAATTCCTTCTTCAATCATATATGAAGGAATGTCTCTTTCTATTCTTTGAATTCTTACCCATTCTGGCACATATTTTTTCATCTCTGCAATTAATTCTATAGCATCTTCTTCTTTCAATGGCTCATATTCACCTTTCTTCCATTTTTCATACAATATAGATGGTTTGACAACAAGAGTTGGATATATTTTAAGCATATCCGGACGAAATCTTTCATCTCTAAACATTCTTTTAAATGATTCTAAATCTTTTTCAAAGCTACTTCCTGGCAAGCCTGGCATAATATGATAACAAACCTTTAATCCAGCATCTTTTGCAATTCTTGTAGCCATTATTGTATCATAAACTGTATGCCCCCTGCCCATTTCATAAAGCACTTCATCATCTAATATTTGAGCTCCTATCTCTACTCTTGTTGCTCCTAATTCAAGCATTAAATCAACATGCTGTAGCTGACACCAATCTGGGCGAGTTTCAATTGTTAAGCCGATGCATCTATGCTTTGCTTTTTCATTTAATTTTTTCGCTTCCTCCAAACTTTTTGCATCTATTCCATTCATTGCATCATAGCATCTTTTGACAAACCATTTTTGATATGAAAAATCTCTAGCTGGAAATGTTCCTCCCATTATAATCATATCTATTTTATCTGTTGGATGCCCAATTAAAGTAAGTTGGTTCAATCTGTCCTTTACTTGCAAAAATGGATCATATTTATTTCTCATTGCTCTTAACGATGCAGGTTCTTTACCAGTATAACTTTGAGGGCTATATGGAGGTCCTCCTGGACAAGGAATACATCTTCCATGAGGGCATGGATGAGGAGAGGTCATTACAGCAATAATTGCAACACCAGAAATTGTTCTTACTGGCTTCCTTCCTAAAATCCATTTTACTTTTTCCTTTTTATCCTCTTCTACTAAACTCAAAATTTCTGCATCTGAGGGTATTTTTGGCAAAGAATACAACGAAGATAATTTTTTCTTTAACTTCAACAATTCCTTTTTATTACTTATATTTCCTTTTTCTATTTCTTCAACAATTTTATTAGCAATCTCCTTTAACTCACGTGTATGCGATTGTAAAATCGTCATCATCCTTTAAATATTTCCTAAGCAAGTTCTCATTCTCGTCCATGAAAGTTTCTTTTAGCCTATTAATACACCCTTTCAATTCCTCATCTTCTATCTTCATTTCTTTATAAAGTCTGCTTATTAATTTAACTAAATCAGCAAATATTGGAAACATGGATTCCTGCATTTCATAAATTTCTTCAAGCATAGCCTCATTGTATCTCAAAGCTTCCTCTAATTCTTCGATTCTCTTTTTCAAATCATCTCTTGCTTTCCGCTTAACCTGCTTTTTTGAGGACATTGTCTTTGACATTATTTGCCAATATATATACTTACTTAAAATTTTTCATTGGCTCAACATCCTTCTTTTTCTCCATATAATTACCAATGCAATAGCAACAATGAAAGCATATATGCTAAATGCTGGTGTTTCTTTTGCTCTAACTTCTATAGTTAAACTATAATTTGCTTTTCCTCCCTCATCATCCTTTACAGTCAATGTTACATTATATTTTCCTGGTTTGCTGTATTTGTGCACTGGATTTTTCTCATAACTTATACTTCCGTCTCCAAAGTCCCAAAGCCATGAAACAATGCTTCCATCCAAATCAATAGATAAATCTGTAAAGTTTATTTCCTCGCCTGCATAAGGCTCAGCAGGAGAATAAATGAAATTTGCTGTTGGCTCCCTATTAGCTACTTTTATTGTTTTTTCAATATAGCTTTCATTTCCATAATCGTCTCTAACAGTAAGCCTAACAACATATTCTCCAGATTTCACATATTTATGACTAACAAATTTTCCATAGCCAGTGCTCCCGTCTCCAAAGTCCCATGTATAATTTACAATAGAGCCGTCTAAATCATAACTCGAAGAAGCATTAAATTCAATGTTTGTTTGAGATACTGGTTGCAAGGGCTCCCATGTAAAGTTTGCAACTGGTAATGTATTTCTAACTACAATTTGTAATGTTATGCTATCATTATCTCCGGCCCTATCTCTTATAGTCAATGTTACATTATATTTTCCTGGTTTGCTGTATTTATGCACTGGGTTTTTCTCATAACTTATACTTCCATCTCCAAAGTTCCATGTATAATTTATGATGTCCATCTTTCCATTTTCATCATAACACATCTCTATAAAAATAACATTTTCGTTTGAGAAAGGAGACTGTGGATAAAATTTGAAAGCTGCAACAGGAGGTTTATTTGGTGGCTGTGCTGATTGATTCCAAAAGTCCATAAGAGGATATTTGTCAATGCTTCCATAAAATTCATATGGTATATCTCCTATGCCATCACTACCACTCTCATTTTGATTTTCTCCGCTGTATAAATCATTTCCTGCATAATCATCCCAATAGTTTCCACCAACTGGATATTTTGCATACCATGTATTATTTCCATAATCTCTCGCATTTTCAGCATTGTTTATAAAATTGTTATGATAAATTGTATTATTTGAGCCATAAGCTATGATTCCATAAAGATTTCTCCAGAAGGAACAATCCACTATTTTGTTTTCACTACCATTTATTAATATTCCTTTACTATTGTGATGGAATAAGCCCCTTTGTATTTGATTACCGTTTCCAAGAATATGTAAGCCAACGGTATTATTATAGCATGTTATATTGCTTGTGATGCTGTTATCCATTAACAAAATTCCATAGTCACTTCCATATACTGTTACATTTATTATTTGCAAGCTAGCATTTATGACGAGGGAATAAGAATTATTTGAAAATATTGAATGTAAAACTTCTCCAGAAGAATTCTTTATTTCTAAAGCTTTATTGTTTTCAGAAAATGTAGAGTTTTCAATGTATATCTCGCAGTTTTCAAACAAACTTTTATTATTTCTTGTAAAGATAGATTCCTCTATTACAATGCTTGATGATTTAGCGTGAATTGCAAAATTGTTATAAGAAAAAATACTATTTTTTATTGAAAGATTTGACATATCCACTTTTATAGCTGTATAGGAATTATTGAAAATCAATTTCATTATCCAAACATTTGATGAAGTTGCATTTATTGTCACAATCGAGATGTTATTTAGCATAAGCGATGCTTTGTTTGCCTGTAGTTCATCATTTATTATTCCATTCTCAAATGAAACTATTGCATTATAAATACGAATTGAGCCATTTTCAAGTTCTATATTTTCAATGCTAACATTTTCAACATTTTCAATGTTTATGCTTAATAAATTATCTGTGAATATACAATTTCTCATATTTATGAATGCTTTGCTTTTTTCTAAACTGAAAATATTTATTCCTTTCTGATTATGTTTGGCTAAGGCATTTATAATAGTAATATTCTTTGAAGATTTTGAGGAGAATCCATATTCATTATTTATCATGCTGATATTTTCCAATTCCACAAAATTGCTGTGTAACATGTATATTCCATAAATATTTTCATTAAAGGTGCAATCTTTGATAAAAACATCTCTACTATAAACTATCAATAATCCTTCTCCATTCCTATCTATTTTTTCTCCATTAAGTGTAATATTTTGGCAATTTATTAACCCAATATAACCATAATTTCCAGATAACTCAGCATTTGTCAAGTTTATTAAATAAATTACTTCCCTTCCATTTATCCAATTAGTCTCTAATGTAATGAAGAAATGCTCCAATTTGCTCCCTTCAATATCTATATTGTATTTATTGCTGTAAAATTCATTATCAGTTATAACATTATGAGGAGCGAAAGTATTTATCATGCCGTAGGTATTGGCGGAGAAGTTATTTTCTTGAACAAGATTAAATGAACCTTCAAGTTTTATTCCAATATTATTTTCTTGTAAGAAATTACCAAATAATATGTTATCTCTGCCCATCACTTCTATTCCGTTTTCATTATCCAAAAGGGAATTATTTGCAACTTCATTCTCATTTAGGAGAACAAGAGCATGGGAATTTCCTGAAAAGATGGAATCATGTATTTTACAATGAGAAAGCTCTGCAGAATATTCATTGTTGAAAAATGAAGAATTTGTTATGGTTGCATTATTTGCCCTAATACCGTATATATTGGCATTGAATTGGGTATCATTGATAATTGCAGAACCATTTATTCCAATTTCACAATTTTTGATATAACAACCATTTATTACTGTTTCATTCGCATTTATCCCTAATTCGCTACTTATTGCAGAATTTAAAATAATGCCTTTCCTTGCTTCTATACCTATATTTCCATTTAATATAACTATCTCATCAACAATAGCATTTCTTTCTATTATAGCAACATCATTTTCAAAAAATGTACAGTTTTTAATTACTCCTCCATCGCTATAGACTCCATAATCATTGTGTTTGAAATCATTGTTGAAGATGTATGCGCCTCCTTCGTCTTTTATTCCATACCCATTGAAGTTAAATGTGTTATTCTCAAAAATGTTGTAAGCAGTGGTATATACAGCATATTGACAATTTGTGAAATCATTTGTATAGATTAAATTGTTTAATCCGGTTAAATATACTCCAAATAGAATACTCTCTATTTTGTTTTTAATAATTTCATTTCCATCGCCATATATTTTGCATCCATAAATTCCATTGATTTGGCTATTTTCTATAACATTATCATCTCCAAAAATAAGAATCGATGCATTTTCTGCATTCACTGTTAGATTATCTAAAATATTTTCATTTCCATTTATTTTGATACCTGTAGTGGTATCTACTACACAATTTCTTATTAATGTTGAATCGGAATCCAATATAATTCCAATGTCAGACTGTTGAATGGTGAAATTTCGAATTATAACTCCATTTTTTACAACATTAAATGTTCCATTTACTATAGCTTTTTCTCCATACAACTCAACTTCTTTATCAACATTTATATTTTCATTATAAACTCCTTCCATTACATATATGAATGCTCCATCTGTTGCATTATCTATTGCATCTTGTATTTTATTCCATGTATTATTGGCAGGGTCATAAACATCATCATCAACATATAGATTTGCAATTAAGATTTTGACTGTTTTAGATGAGTTGGCGCCATCGTTATCATATACTGTCAGAGTTATATTATAAAGACCATGAGAAGCATACTTATGTTTAACAACTTTCCCAACTCCAACAAATCCATCTCCAAAGTCCCATTTCCATTGAACTATATTGCCATCTAAATCATAACTTAATGAAGCATTAAATGTAACATTTCTTCCTGGTACAGGATGCAATGGTTCCCATGTAAAGTTTGCAACTGGTGGGACATTTAATACGGTTATTCTTTTTTGGGTGTAGTTGAAAGCCCATTCATCATCAACAACAAGTAAAGTTACAGTATATACTCCATTATCAGCATATCTATGTGTTGGATTTTCCTCATAACTAATGTTGCCATCTCCAAAATACCATGTATGATTAATTATCTCCCCATCTTCGTCATAACTTATGCTTGTAAATGTTATATTATCTAAATCCGTTGGTTGTGCAGGGGTATAAACAAAATCTGGAGTAGGTAACTTATTGTCGCTTCTTATTGTTTTTGTTACTTCTCCCACTCCTCCATCATCATCTCTAACAACTAATTTTATGGTATAAGTGCCATCTTTTGCATATTGATGAGATGGATTTCTTTCATAACTTACTGTACCATCTCCAAAGTACCATGTATAATTGACAATGTAGCCATCTTCATCATAGCTCATATCATAAAACATAAGAGTTTCATTTTCTCTTGTCCATCTAAATTTAGCAATAGGCAATCTATTCCTAACTATTATTTGTTTTGTAACATGAGACGCCTCATAATTATTATCTACAACAATCAAAGTTACATTATATTTTCCTGCTTTAGCATATACATGGCTAACAAATTTTCCATAGCCAGTGCTTCCGTCTCCAAAGTCCCATGTCCAATTTATAATATATCCATCAGGATCTGTTGAATTGTCCCAGAAATATACAGTTTCAAGTGTATATGGATACTCTGGAGAGTAATAAAAATCAGCGGAAGGAGGTGTATTGTATGTGGAAAACATAACAGTTTCATTTACTATTTCCTTTCCATTATCCTTCACAATGAGTCTTACATTATATTCCCCATCGCTATAACTATGATTAACTGTTTTTCCATAGCCCATGCTTCCATCACCAAAGTACCATGTATAATTAGTGCCGTTACAAACTGCAATGAACTCAAAAGCATTTTCTCCTTCAATAATATAAAAATAAACATTCTTTTCTTCTACTGCATTGCTATTATTAAAGATTGCAAATAGCAACAGAATAGTTACAAACATTCCTATTCTTTTATCTAACATGATAGCCACCTTGAAGTATAAATGTTTGATTATTTATAAATTATTACCAAAACGAGATTGATGATATGTTAAAGCCCGCCTCCATATAAGCATGAAGGAGATAGTAAAAATATTGTATGCAGGTATGGATGTACATAAAAAAAGAAATAAGAGAATTCTTTTATGGACTAAAGAATGTAAAAGTAGCTATAGAAGCATCTACAAACTATAGCTACATTGTAGATGCTTTAGTAAAAAGAAGGCTATGAAGTTTTAGTGACAGATTTAACAGGAGGAAAATTTACATAGCGTAGAATAAATAAAATTGCATGGGGGGAATTTACCATACAACCTCATTTCATTAATTTTTCCTTCATTTATTCAACAAACTCAAAATTTTGGGTAAAAATAAATAGAATTAAACATATAATTTCATGTTTCGAAAATTCAAAAGATTATTTATGCTTAATTCAGTATTCAGAACCATTTTTCTCTTCACCCTATTCTACATCATTGGGATGGTTGCATTTCACTATATTGAAAATGCAAGTTGGCTAGACTCCTTTTACTGGATTGCTATCACCCTTTCTACTGTTGGTTATGGAGATTTAACACCAAAGCACCCATTAATGAAAATATTGATTTTTCCTATTGTGTTAATGGGGATATTTGTTTTTGGTTCAGTGGCAGGAATGATTGTAGAAGAACAACAAGCAAGGCTTAGAGGGCTGAAAAAAAGTGGACAGAAAAATCATATTGTAATTTTAGGCTATAATGATGCCTCCGATGCCACTATTGATGAGCTTATAGACAAATTTGAGATTACTCTCGTTGATGATACCATAGATATAAATCCAAGAGTAGGGGAAATTCATTTTATTAAAGGCAATCCGAAAAAAGAAGATGTTTTAATGAAAGCCAACATTAGCCAAGCAAAAAGCGTAATTATCGCCTTAAAAGAAGATAGCGATACCATACTGGCGACGCTTGCAGCAAGAAATTTAACTGATGCAAAAATAATAGCAAGCATTTCATCAATGGAAAATATAAGGAGGGCAAGAACAGCAGGAGCAGATGTGGTTGTGGTAGTTGATGCATTAGCAGGAAGATTCTTGGCTTCTGCTGTTTTTGAAGAAAATGTTGTGAAATTTTTTGAAGATGTTTCAACTGGCAGAGAAGGTTATGATATTATTGAAACATCTGCAAGAGATTATGCTGGAATGAAGGTCAAAGATATTCTTCTTAAGGAATATGAAAGAAAATTGCTTATAGGGATAGTAAGGGATAAAAAATTACAAATTAAGCCAAAACTTGATGAAGTTGTAAAAGAAGATGATAAATTGCTGTTTATAAAGAAAGCAGGAGAATAATCATAGTTTTCTTATTTCATCAAATTTTCTTAAAACATCTTTTGGATTTTTTCCAAAAATAAGAATCATTGGTTCTTTGCCAATATCTCCAGTATGATATATAATATCTGGAACTTTTTTTGCTTTGCTTATCGCCACCTCTATTCCCCAAGGAATTGTAGCACCTTCCCTTTTCTTTATTTCTTCTGGCTCTTCTTGACGATTATAAAATGATGTGGCAAACCTCTTCTTTATTTTTTTCAATAAGGATTCATCATATTTTATGTTCATTACAGCTCTTATATTGCTATCAAATTCCATTGCTTTAAGAATTGCTCTTGCTAAATGGCAGGAAGCGCCAAATTTTATTTCTCCCGCCTTTGCCTTTTTTCCAGCTCTTACAATTCTTCCTTCTATACCCAAAACATCATCTATGCTTTTTGCATAAGGCATAGGCAATGCATAGACGAAGTTCATCCCTACTTCTGGAATAAAATCAACTATGTTTTTCTTTGTTAATTCCTCTATAGCATCATAAAGTTCTTTATATGCTCTCCATTTTTCTGCATTCTTTGCAATGTATGCTATTGGATTTACAGGGCAATGTCCATGTCCTATTTTTTCTCCATATTGAATAGCCATGGTTATGAATTTTTTTGCTATAGCAACAGCTTTTTCCAGCTCTAAGCCTTTTGCTAAATTTGCAGTAATTGCTGCAGAAAAACTGCATCCTGTGCCGTGAGTGCATCCTTTTATTTTTTTGCCTTTATATTCAATAAATTTCCCTTTGTAATAAAGCAAATCTGTAGCTGTTTTCATGTGCCCTCCTTTTATTATTACTGCCTCCGCTCCCATTTTCTTTATTTCTTTTGCAGCTTTTTTTGCATCTTCCTTATTTTTTATTTTTATTCCGCTTAGCCTCTCTGCTTCATGCTTATTTGGAGTAATAACATAGGCAATAGGTAAAATGTATTCAATGAATGCATTTATTGCATCTTCTTTTAGCAAATAAGCGCCACTTTTTGCAATCATAACTGGATCGACAACAACAGGAAAATCATATTTTTTGAGAGTCTTTGCCACTTCTTTAACTATCTCTTTATTGCTAAGCATGCCTGTTTTTGCAGCATCTATTCCTATGTCATCAGCTAAGCATTCAATTTGCTTTTTTACTAGCCATGCTGGCAAATCAAAAATGGCTTCTACGCCTACAGTATTTTGAGCTGTTATTGATGTTATGGCAGACATGCCATGCACGCCCAATGAAGCAAAGGTCTTCAAATCTGCTTGTATGCCTGCTCCTCCTCCGCTATCGCTTCCTGCAATAGTTAAAGCTTTTGCCATTTTAACCCTCTAGATATTTATTTACAATTTTGATTGCGCAAAACTTTCCGCACATTGAGCAAGCTCTTTCTTCTTCTAAAGGCAATCTTTTTTGCCTGTATTCTCTTGCTTTCTTTTCGTCTATACAAAGCTTAAACATTTTCTCCCAATCTAGGTTTTGACGAGCTATAGAAAATTCTTTGTCCCATTCAACATCTATGCCTCTTGCCAAATTGGCAGCATGAGCAGCAATACGAGTTGCTATTACACCTTGCCTTACGTCTTCAACGCTTGGCAAACAAAGATGCTCTGCTGGAGTAACATAGCATAGAAAGTCAGCTCCATAATAGCCAGCTAAGGCTCCTCCTATCCCTCCAACAAAATGGTCATAGCCAGGAGCAACATCTGTAACTAATGGGCCAAGAACAAAATAAGGAGCTTCTTTTGTTACAGTTTTCATTATTTTTATGTTTGCTTCAATATGATTTAAAGGCATGTGGCCTGGACCTTCGACCATTGTTTGAACTCCTTTTTCTCTTGCTTTTTCTACTAACTCCCCTATTATAAGCAATTCCTGGAATTTTGCCCTATCATTGGAATCATGTATGGCGCCAGAACGCATTCCATCGCCCAAGCTTAAAGTTAAATCATATTCTTTTGCTATTTCCAGTAAATAATCAAAATTCTTATACAATGGATTTTCTTCGCCATTATGAATAATCCATGCCATATGAATGGAGCCTCCTCTTGATACCATTGGAATAATTCTTTTTTGTTTTTTCAACCTTTCCACACTTAGCTTTGTCACTCCAACATGAGCAACAGTAAAATCTACTCCTTGCTTAGCTTGCTTTTCAAAAGCATTGAACATGTCATCTTCACTCATATCAACAATGGCTCCATATTTTTTTATTGCTTCCGCCGCAGCTTGATAAATTGGAACGGTTCCAAAAGGAACATAAACAACTTCCAGCAACTTTTTCCTTATTTCATCTAAGTTTCCACCTGTTGATAAATCCATAATGGCATGAGCTCCTGCTTCCATAGCAACTTTTGCTTTTTCTATTTCTTCTTCAACATTTACATACTCTCTAGAAGTGCCAATATTTGCATTTACTTTTACACGAAGTCCTTTTCCTATACCCAAAGCTTTTGGATTATGAATTGGATTGTGAGGAATGACAATTTTTCCTTCTGCTACTCTCCTCCTCACAACCTCTTCATCTATTCCTTCGGCTTTAGCAACCTCTCTTATTTCTTCCGTTATTATTCCTCTCTTTGCTTCTTCCATTATTGTCATCTTTTGCCATATGCATCATACTATGAATATTTTTCGGAGAAGATTATGAACTTCCATTCACCCAAATTTTTGCAATTCCGAATCCTATAGTTGTTCCAATTTCTATATACTGCAATCCAGGAGTAAACCATTCTTCATAAAATACTCTTAATGCTGGCCATACAAACCTTCAAAAAATATACAATCCTGTTCCCCAGATAGTATGAGCTCCTTTATGTCCTTCACTCCTTATAAAAATGCCAGCACTTCCTGTAAAATATGATCCTACCTCTGCGTTTACACTTATCTTCTTACAATCTGGAGGAGTAGTAAAAGTATCTTTAATAAATTTACTTTTTCCAAAAATAATAACCGTTTTTTCATACAAATTATATGTTTTTCCTTCTGCATCTTCAATTTTATTTGCTGAAATGAAAGGAAATAATAGCAAGAAAACAATAAAAATTATTTGCATAAAAGAAAAGTTTTCATTGGCAATTTTTGCTCATTCCTTTTCATAATTAATTTAAAGAAAAGGCAATATAAAATTATGGAAAAAATTGTTGCTATGATAATTACGCTTCTTTTCCTTTTCTCCTTTATAAGTAGTGAAAATGCAATCCATGTTGCTAACACAAATAATGTTTTATATGTTGGAGGAAATGGCCCCAACAACTACACAAAAATACAGGATGCAATAAATGATGCAAAAGATGGCTACATCATTTATGTTTATCCTGACTATTATAATGAAAACATTGTAATAAACAAAAGTATATCATTAATTGGCATAGGAGAAGAAAAGCCAGTTATAAATGGAAAAGGAAATAGATCTGCAGTAAAAATAATTGCAGACGGTTGCTTACTAAAAAATTTTATAGTGAAAAGCAATGAGAGTATACATTCCTCACCTCCCATCGAAGTATTTTCTGATGATAATGTAATAGAAAATAATACATTTATTTACGGATGGACAGCATCTTGCTTTAAAAATTACTCAAACAATGTTATCAAAAATAACACGTTTATGCATGGCTACTATTATGGAGTATACACTGATGATGGAAAAAACAATCAGTTCATTAACAACATTGCAGAAAGGAATGGATTAGAAGGCTTTTCCTTAGATGAAAATAATTCCTTATTCATTAACAATATTGCCACAAAAAATACACACGGAATGGAAATAGGATATTCTGAAAATTGTAAAGTCATATCAAATTTGATCTATTCAAATTGGCAATATGGGGTTGGTGTAGTTGAATCTGTAAATATTTCTCTGCTGAATAACTCTATATACGGTCATCCATATGGAGGAATTCTTTTAATGGATTGTACAAATTGTACTTTAGAAGGAAACGATGTACACGACAACTATTGGGGAATTATGGTTGAGGGAACATATAGGATTCCATGTAAAAATAAAAACAATGTGGTGAAAAGAAATAATATTTACTCAAATACCATAGGAATTTACTTTGAAAAAGGAAGGAGCAATTATTTCATAGAAAATAATTTGATGGATAATGAAATAAATGCATATTTTGAAATGGTGATTTATCTAGAGGATCGGAATCCGATTCGTCCTTTATACAATTTATGGCTTCGCAACTATTGGGATGACTGGAATTTTCCTTTACCAAAGCCAATTAAAGGAAAACTGTGGATTGCCTTTAAATTCATAGACTTTAATATTCCATGGCTTTATTTTGATAAAAATCCTGCCTTAGAGCCATGGGAAATATGAATATTAGCTGCTATTCTAAAAACCAAAATGGCATCCCATCTTATCACTCTTCTTCCTTTTCTTCCTTATCCTTTAGCAAATCTAACATTTCTTTTTGTAATTCAAGTTGTTCCTTTAAATAAGGAGTTATGCTTCCTTCTTGGACATGCTTTTCAATGAGCATTTTTATTTCCTTAAAAGGATAAACTCCATGCAATTCATAATAGCTTCTCGCCCTTGGTGTATCAACACTTTTCTCTCCCCCTGCAAAACCAAATATTCTAAATTTCTTGCTTCCTGTGCCAATGGCAGCCATAGAAGCATCTTCACCTAGCCCGAAACCAGATTGAGTTACTGGAATGATTGTTCCATAACCGAAAATCTTCCCTACTATGCCCTGATGAGTTGCTAAATCAGTAATTTTTTCGTATCTGAGGACTCTTTCCTTTTTAAATAAAATTCCTCCTCTGAAAATGAGCCTAAAATTTGTAATAATATATTTATGGCTCCTCCTGTAAATTTCTACAATAGCTAAAATAAGAAGAGAAATGCATATTGTATAAAAAGGAATGAAAAGTTTTTGTAGCTCCCATAAATTAAATTTCCATAGTAAAAAGGTGCCAAAAGCAAGAATTGCTATGTAAGCAATGAAAATTCTCCATCTTATTAAAACAAGGGATTCTATTATTCCTATGGCAATTAGCCCCACCATCCATATAGCTAAGATGGCATTTTCTCCCAAAAATTTTATGCCAGATATCTTGGGAGAAAAATGATATAAAAGAATGGAGAATAAAAACAGGAAAATCCATAAAGAATGGAGATGAAAAAATGAAATAGGATGTGGTTGCAATTCTTTTTCTACCTTTTCATTTTCAAGCAATTCCATCAATTTAACATCTTTTACAATATATAAGCATTCTTAAATAATTGAGACAGTAATTCCCTTCCATGCAAAAAAGCCAATAACAACATTTTCATCAAACCTTAAATAACTGAGCTGGGAAAATAATGAGAAAGAATATTGCCATGGTAAATTGCTATAGGTGATAATTAGCAAATGGCAACGATTCTTTATTTTCAACAGTTTCTAAATAACTAAACCAAAATACGCCAAGTCCTTTTCATCTTAAAAAATATCTAATAAAATCCTTCATCTATGCTTTCATTTAGCATTTCATTTTTCTTATTTTCATTTTCAATGCTTTTTATATAATCATCATACCAGTGTATTTTTACAGGAATGGCAAAAGGTGCCCCAGGATATGTTATTAAAGCTTCTCCTACTTCCAAAGTTTGTATTTCCTTTTCAAGTTTTGATATGTCCTGCTTGGCAGATGATTTTAAAATATTTCTATCTCCTTCATCAGCCAATCCTAAAATAAAGAAAGTATTGAATTGACTAAGTAATTCCTCTTTTATCAATTTTGGCTGTTGAGTTATGGCGCAAAGTCCTACTTTAAATTTTCTTCCTTCCCTTGCTATTTGAGCAAATATGCCATTATGCAATACTCTTTGTGCTTCTTCAACTGTAATTAAAACAGGTGGAATTTTTTTGAATTCATCTTTATTCCTAAACAAATTTTTATTTTTATTCAAAATTTTTCTTGCCAAAACAACACTTATGAGCAATTCTTCATACTCATATAAGCCAGATGTGTCAACTAAAACAACTTTTCCAGAATGCAAATCCTTTATAATTTGTTCAGTTGTGCTAACGCTTTCATCTATATGAATTACTTCTGATTTCATTATCCTATCAGCTCTTCTTTTCAACACACTAAATGTAATATCCTGTATTCTTCTTTCAAAAATTTCAGAAAGCTCTGCCACACTTCTTTCATGCAATTCAACAAGCCATCTCCTACCAAATTTAGATTGGAGTGCATACAATGCTTCTTTTTGTGCCTCGCTAAACGTAAATACATCTTCTAAATCGCTAACGCTTATTTCATAAGCAGAAATAACAAGCTTATTTATTCCATATTCAGCATGAGGAGAATAAACTATTAGCCTATCTTTTGCCATTGGATGATGCTTTAGTCCTTTGTTTCCAACGCTTCCTTCATAATATTCTCCATGAGGATCAACAATTAAAATTCCATACTTGCCTAGTTTCATGGCGGAGGCAGCAAACACTCGCATTAAATTACTTTTACCCATTCCTGTTGTTGCAAATATCCCAATATGGTAAGGTATAAGCTCTCCTTTTATACCAACTTTCACATCTATTTCCTTTTCCCCACTCCTTAACTTCCCTATTTCAATATCTCCCATATATTTTTCCAAAAATTTGTAATCTTGACCTGTTGCCCTTCTTACAGCACAAAAATGAGAAGGCAATGTCTTTGGTTTGTAAAATTTCCCATTTTGCACATACCCCAATGGCTTACATATACAAATTTTAAAAAGCCTTCTTTCTTTCTCCCTTAAATCATATTCCTCGTTTCTTTCATCCAATAAAAGCATGTCTCCAGCTGTTTTTATCCCCCACTTATCAGCTCCTTCTTGCCCATATTGAATATCTATTACCCTCAGGAAAAAAATAGCATTCTTTTCCTTATCATCTGCAATTAAAATTTCTCCTATCTTCACATCTTCCTTATAATTTTGTCTGAAAGCAATCTCTCCAACACTTTTCCCAACTATTCTCCCTATCATATCATCACTCTAAATATTCATGGTAGTCATAAAATAAATCTTCCCATTCCTCCAAATTTAAACCTTTCTCCACCGCTCTTTTTTGCAATTCATATTTTAAGTATTCTGCTTCCTCCTTACTTATTTTCACAAGCCTGTGCACCTCCGCCAGCGGATAAGGATATCCTAAGCAACTTACGTCATCGCATAAGGAAGCTATTTCCGCCAGCACTTCTTCCAAATCATTTCCATAATAATCCACTCTAAAAACAAATTTCGAATAAGGGTGAAATTTTACAGCATATACATTTTCATCTATTTTATAATACCAGCATTTATTTGGAAGAATTTCTTCTCCAAATTTTTTAATTATGAAAAGAATGGGAATGTTTCCTTTTTTTAAACCACTTTTTTTACTTATTCCTATAACACCATCAATTTTCTCATTCAATGCTCCATCTATCATGACAATATTTTCCTTACAATATTCCATCGCTAACTTTAATTCCTCTTTTTGTCTTCTTGCATCATTTTCTTCATCTGCATTTTCAGCATGTATTATATCAATTTCTATATCTCCTGCTTTTCTCTCTATTACTTTTTCTTCATTAGCAAAAACATATCCTATTCTTCTCGCAAATACAGAAAATGAATAAGCATCAAAAAGTTTAGTAGAGCTTCCATCAATTGCATAAGCTTCGCCATTTCTTTTTCTTTCAAATTCAACAAAATTATCTTTGTTCAAATCAATCTCTGTATTTATTAGATTCCTAATATAATCTACTGCATCGTCAATTTTCATTAGCAGATAATGCAATTTTTGCTTAAATTAGTTCTCCATTTTGTATTCCAAGATGACTCTGCCTCTTTTGTCTACTAGTCTTCTTAAATTTCCTTTGCCATAAATTCTTAAACTCTCCCCAAAGTTATCTATATGCTCCCATCCCCTCATCATTAAAAAGATGTGTTACCTTTTATAAATTTTTTTAAATTTCATCGATATTCGGAGGTTGTCGAAATACAATGAAAATGAGTGTTGTCTTAGTGATTTTCTTCCATGCAACAATAGCCAATGACAACTATTTCTTTCATTTTCCAACGGACCTTAAATTTTATTGGTAAAATTAATGGAAAGAATGTTTTGCTATACTAAATTCCTCGCGATAAAGCAACAACATCATTTATTCGGAAAAATAAAAAAGCACTACAGTAAATTCTGGTAAAAATGGTGTTGCAACTGTTTCCTTCATTTCTAACGAATCCTTTTATAACTCTAATTTTTTAAAATTCATGCAGATTGATGAAAAATTGAAGTCACTTAGAGAAAAACTGAAAGAAATGGAAAAGGTTTTGATTGCTTTTTCTGGAGGTGTAGATTCAACTTTTTTGTTAAAAGTATGTATAGATGTATTAGGCAGGGAAAATGTTGTTGCTATAACAGCTGATTCCCCTTTGTATGTTGAGTTAGATGAAGCAAAAAAGATAGCAGAAGAACTTGGGGTAAAGCATCTTATAATTAAAACAGATGAGTTAAGAAATGAAGAGTTTGTAAAAAACAATCCACAGCGCTGCTATTACTGTAAGATGGAGTTGTTTTCAAAATTGAAAAAAATTGCTAAGGAGATGGATATTAAACATGTTATTGAGGCAAGCGTCATTGATGATTTAAATGATTATAGGCCGGGAAGGAAAGCAATAAAGGAATTAGGAATAAAAAGTCCTTTGCTGGAAGCAGGTTTTACAAAAAATGAGATAAAGGTATTATCTAAAAAATGGGGTCTGCCAACATGGGATAAAGCTTCACAAGCTTGCTTAGCAAGCAGATTTCCATATGGACACAGAATAAATGAAAAAGAAGTGGAAATGATAAGAAAAGCAGAGGAATTTCTTAAAAATTCAGGATTTAGGATTGTAAGAGTTCGCCACCATGGCAAACTTGCTAGGATAGAGGTAGGAATAGATGAGATAGATAGATTTTTTGATAAGGAATTAAGAGAAAAAATTGTAGAAAAGCTTAAAGAAATAGGATATACATGGGTTTGCTTGGATTTAATTGGATATAGAGCAGGAAGTATGAATGAAGCGCTCTAATCCATATTTCTTATTACCTCTTCAGCCATTTCAAGAGTTGTGGCGTTTCCCCCCATATCATATGTTCTTACTTTTCCTTCCTTTATTGTTCTTGCAATTCCATTTTCAAGCTTCTCCGCCAATTTCTTTTCTCCGAGCCAGTCAAGCATCATTTTAACAGAGCGAAGCATAGCTATTGGATTAACAACATATTTTCCAGCATATTTGGGGGCTGAGCCATGGACTGGTTCAAAAATAGCATAGTCATCTCCAATGTTTCCACCGCATGCAAAGCCCAATCCGCCAACAAGTTGAGCAGCTAAATCAGAAATAATGTCTCCAAACATATTTGATGATACAAGAATGTCATAACGTTCTGGATTTTTAATTAGCCACATTGCCATTGCATCTATATTTGCCTCTCCATACTCTATGTCCGGATATTCTTCTGCAATTTTTCTTGCTTCTTCAATCATCATGCCTGATGTCTCTCTTATGACATTTGGCTTTTCTACAACTGTTACACTCTTCCTATTATGCTCTTTTGCATATTCAAAAGCTTTCCTGATAATTCTTCTGCATCCTTCTCTTGTGAAAATTCGCAACGAAATTGCCATTTCATCATTTGGCACATCTTTAAATTTTTCCATATTTGGGTTATATTTCTCCAACACATTCCTCACTTCATCTGGAACAGGGCGGAATTCAACACCTGAATACAATCCTTGAGTATTCTCTCTGAAAATCACAATATCAATGTTATCTCTATAATTCAATGGATTTCCTTCATATGCTTTGCAGGGACGAACATTTGCATATAAGTCAAAGATTTGGCGAAGCTTTACAATGGGGCTGAAATATTCAACTTTCCCTCTTAGATGGGGTGGAAGCTCCTCCTCCGCCTCTTTTTTTGGCTTTGATGTTATTGCTCCAAATAAAGCACAATCTGTTTCTTTCAATAGCTCTATTGTTCTTTCTGGCAAAGGGTTTCCTTCTTTTCTCCAAAATTCCCAGCCTATATCTCCATATATGTATTCTGCATCAAGTTCTAATGCATTCAATACAAGCTGGGCAGCTTCCATTACATCTTTTCCTATTCCATCTCCTGGGAGCATAGCTATTTTATACTTCATTTTTCCCCTCCTTTAAATATTCTATTAAACCACCTGCCTTTATAATTTTTAGTAGGAAAGGTGGCAATGGCTTTACTTCATATTCTTCATTTTTTGTTAAGTTTCTTATTTTTCCACTTTCAACATCTATTTCCAATTCATCACCATCATTTATTTTATCAACATCTTTACATTCAATAGCTATTAGCCCCTTATTTATTGCATTTCTGAAAAAAATCCTTGCAAACGATTTCGCAATAATGGCTTCAATACCAGCATATTTTAGGCATGTAGCAGCCTGCTCTCTTGATGAACCGCATCCAAAATTTTTACCAGCAACAATTATTTTTGCTTCTTTAACCTTTTCATGAAAATTTTCATCTAAATCTTCCATTGCATGCTTTGCCATTTCATTTGCGTCGATAATCTCCAGATATCTTCCTGGATATATTACATCTGTATTTATGTCATCTCCATATTTTATTACTTTACTCCTTAGGAGCATTGAATATAATATCATTTGAATATAAAACATTTATTTTGATGATATGATAACATTACAGCATGGAATCTCCTGGCTATCTCATTTCTATCACGCATTCTTTATTTCCTTCGCATATTCCGTTGCATTTTGCATTAGCAAATCCCTTTAGAAAATGCCTGCAAACAGGAAAATCAATGTTCTTTTCTATGCCCAAAAATTTTGCAGATTCATAATATGGGCATTTCTTCAAAATGATTTTATTTCCATTTATTTCTGCTTTTCCTAAATTATTGAAATAAAGAAATGCTGTCTCTATTGGCTTTAATTTCTTTTTATAATTTTCATTTGCTATCTCCGCAAATTTTTTGCCAGAATTTTCTAAATATTTGGCTGTAACTAAATTTGCTATTTCCCACTTATCCTTTCTGATGAAGATTTTGCCTAATATTGAATCAGTTATTTTTCCAAAAGCCTGAGCATATGCATAAGTAAGTCCAATTAAATGAAGGGATGCCATCTTTACTGCATTTTCATGCTTATAATTTATGGGTAAATTATAGATAGCATATTCTAAATCACTGTAATCAAATTCTCTCCATTTCTTAGGAATTCTTATTTCTTTATAGAAGTCCTCAACATTTTCATATGCTGGTTTTCTTTTACCTTCCTCAATTTCCTTAACCATTTTGATTACAAGCTTATTGATTGGTGTAGCTATACCAAGCTCTTCAGCTTTCCTTTCAACATATCCATTTATATAATCAATTTCTGTCTTTCTTCCTTTCTCTATATCCTGCCACATTGAAGACTTCAATTTTTTGTATTTCTCTCCAGCAATTTTCATTATTGCAACAACTCTCTTAAAATCATCAAAATCATCTATTCTAAAGAGATTTACATCTAACATGCCTTCAAATTTTTCAAGCTTGATATCTAAGCTTTTTGCCACCCTAACAAGTTCATCAGCTAAGGCAACCATTATTGGAAGCAATTTTTTGTCATTTACCAACTCCTTCAATTCAACTCCAAAAATGACTCCTAAACTTGCTATTGCAGAATTGATAAGCAACTTTGTCCATAAATGCCCCATTATATTATCTGTTATTATAACTTCAGTCATGCTTTCCAAAATTTTCTTTACCTCTTCCAGCTCTGGCGTTATTTTTCCATCAAGCCTGCCAATAATAAAATTCCCTTCCGATGTCTGGCGCAAATGCCCAGGTGCAACATTTGTGGCGCCCCAGCCTGTAACCGCTCCAACGGTTCTTCCAATGCCTACCATTTCTGCAATTATTTCTTCATTAATTCCATTCTGCAAGGAAACAACAATTCCATTTTCTTTTAGATGAGGAAGCAAAGCTTCCATGGCATCTTTAGTATATTGACTTTTTACTGCAAGAAAAGCAATATCATATTTATCAGCAAGTTCTGTTACAGCTTTTATTTTAACTCTTTTTTCTCCTCTTACACCATCTATAAACAAGCCATTCTCATTTATTTTTCTTACATGCTCTTCATCAATATCATAAATTGTTATATCATATCCATTCATTGATATGTAAGCAGCAGTTATTCCTCCTATTGCTCCTCCTCCCACCATTAAGAGTTTCATGAGATGAATAGTATCGCCATAAATAAGTATTTGTAATGGATACAATCTCATGATATTGGTTACTGGAGCAAGTGGATTTATTGGAAAATATATCTTAAATGAGCTCCTTGAAAATGGATATGAAGTAAGAGCTTTGACAAGGAGAAAAGATTTTAAATATGAAGATGTGGAGATAGCTATAGGAGATATTACAAAGCCAGCTTCCTTAGAAAAAGCTTTTGACGGAATAGATGCTATCTTTCATAATGCAGCTTTTGCCTCAGATTATGGAAAGAAAAAGGAATTTTTTAAGCATAATGTTGAAGGTACAAAAAATGTAGCTGAGATGGCAAGAAAAAAAGGGATAAACAGAATCATTTATACAAGTTCTGCAGGAGTATATGGGCATCCAAATGTAAAAGAGGAAATAAATGAAGATTATCCCAAAAAACCAATGAATGCATACCAAAAATCAAAATTGATGGGAGAAGAAATGCTTAAACAATATGATTTTCATCTCTCTATAGTTAGACCTCCTTTGGTTCTGGGAGCAGGAGCAAAAGCAACAAAAATTTTATTGGGGAGAGCTGAAAAAGGAAATTTAGTTTATATAGGAAATGGGGAAAATTTTATTAGCATTGTTCATCCAAAAGATGTTGCAAAATGTCTAAGATTGGCTTTTGAGAAAGATGAAAAAGGAGATGTATTTAATGTTGTTAGTTTTCATTGCAAAATTAAAGAGCTGTATGAAAAAATAGCAGATGAAATGGGTGTTGATAAGCCTAAAAAACATGTGCCTTATTTTATGGCATATTTAATTGCAACTTTTTCTGAAATTTTTTCAAAAGAGCCTTCTTTAACAAGGTTTAGAGTTAAATCTTTTGGAACAAACAGGATAATAAGCTGGGAGAAAGCAAGAAAAAAGCTTGGATACAAGCCAGATTATGATTTAAAAAAGACGGTAAAAGATATGGTAGAATGGTATAAATCATTGAAGAAATAGCAAATGCTTATTTGCATCCACTGTTGCTTCCATAAGTTCTTTGGACAACTCTTTTTTATCATGAGTTGCCTTCCAGAAAAGCAATCTTTCTATCATTGAAAATGCAATAACTTCGTTCATCTTTTCAACACCTTTATTTGTAAAGAATATTATTCCTACCTTGTCTCTTTCCCTATAAACCATTTTTGTAGCTACGCCATACAGCCCGCCAGTATGCCCAATGTATTTTTCTCCCCCTATATTCCATATTTGAAATCCTAAGCCATACTGGAAGAAATATTTATGGCTTGGATACTGCACCTTATGCATTTCTTCAACACTTTCTGGACTTAAAATTCTAATGCCATTGTATTCTCCTCCATACGTATGAGCTATCAAAAATTTTGCTAAATCAATTACATTTGTTCTCAATCCACCTGCTGGATAATCAAGAATTTGATAGTGAAGCAATGGTTCATATTCTCCTCTGTATATGTAAGGAACAGCAATATTGCTTATATTTAGCTTCATTAATTCAAAACTTGTATTTTTCATTCCCAATGGCTGAAATATATATTTTTGACAATAATCTTCAAATGTCATATTTGTAATTCTTTCTACAATGTATCCCAAAATTGAATAGCCTATGTTTGCATAACTCATTTCTTTCCCTGGCTCATAATCTGCCCATATCTGAGGCTTATAATGAATGCCATTAGGCGTTAAATATTCTTCAAGCCATGGCTCTGGGTAACCTCCAATTTTTAAATCTCCAGGGAAATGACAATAAAATGCTGGCGGATCCTCCGCCAAGCTAGATTGATGGGCTAAAAGCATTCTTATAGTTATTGGCTTATCTGGATGTTTTGGATTTCTTAAGCTGAATGGCAAATATTTATTCACATCATCATCTAAATCAAGCAATCCTTTTTCATAAAGTTGCATTATAGCTGTTGCTGTAAATGTTTTTGAAATTGAAGCAACCAAATATATTGTATTTTCTGTTGCTTCTTTATTTCTTTCTCTATCATACAAACCATATCCTTTTGCCCATGCTACTTTTCCATCTTTTATTATTGCTGCAGATAGAGCAGACATATGAGCCATTTTCATTACTCTGGTTATCAACATATCAAAAATTTCTTCATTAACTGCTTCCATTGCAGTTTTTATGTTCATTGCGCCATCTCTGCTTTTAAATGGAAATGCTATTAGCAAAAGAAAAACAACAAAGATTGCAAACCATCTCATGTTTTTAATTTTCCTAAATTATTTAATTTTTCCCCTAAGAATTGATTACAATATTGCCAATGTGATTTCTCTTTCCAATATTCTGATAGCATAGTAAATTATATATGCATTTTATTCATAAAGCAACATGGTTAAATATAGTACTGTATCAATTCCAAAAGAATTGCATGAGGAAATAAGGAGAACTGTTGTAGAAAATCCAAAATATGGATATTCAAGTGTTGCTGAATTTTCTTTGGAAGCCATTAGAATAAGATTAGAAGAAATTAAAAGGAATTTGGAAGAAGAGAAGGGAAAAAGAAGGGAAAGGATAAAGAGGGCTATTGAAAATATTAAAAAAGTTCTTTCACGCTAATCTTTCGGGGCAAAATTCCTTTCTTACACAGTTTTTGCATTTTTTAATATTATAATGATTTCTATGTGCTTCTCCTCTTTTTAAATCCTCCTCCATTTTTTTCTTTAGTTCCAGCACCATCTCCTTCCATCTTAATTCATATGGAACTTTAAATTGCACATTTTTATATCTTATAATTCCATATGGAGGAGATTTACCATATTTATCTTCAATGAGCATACAGTAAGCAGTAAGTTGTATTACATGGGGGAGATGGGGAGCATTTCTCTCTGTTGTTTTTTCTTCTACAGGAATGTAATCATCACCAACTCTTATTATATAATCTGGTTTTCCTCTAAGCTCATACTTTTCAGAAATAATTTCCTCTGCTGCATCTGTACCTACATATTCTATCTCACTTTCTAAAGGTGCATATTTTATCTTCTTTTCTACAATTTTCTCAGCCAGATATAAGGAGCGATAGAAGATTAGGCTCGCTATGATAACCCATAATAAAGACAAAATTTCAACAAATTTGCTTATTTCTTTATTGGGGGCGATGGAAAACAAAATCACAAAAAATGCGACTATTAATGCTCCCATTGAAGAAACGAGAAGAAGCTTTTCATATCTAATTTTAAGAATAGGCGGAGCCTTACTTCCTCTATATAAAAAGAAAGCAGAGTTAAGGAGCCAAAATAGGGCAACAGTTACAAAAAAATATTTCAAAACATTTTCTACGCTTCCAAGTAAAGCTAAACCTGCTATCGCCAGAATAGTTGAAGCTGTTGCGAAAAAGAGAATGTGTTTTTCATAAAATTTTATTCTGCTTTCTTTTTTCTGTATTTCTTTTAGCTCCCTCTGAATTTCTTTATGTTTTTTTACTCCTTCCTTATAAACAACTTTATGTTTTTTACTCAGCCACCAAGAAAGAGGACAGTAAGCATATTTTTCTAAATCTCCTGCTGATGCAAACACTTCATTACATAAATTTCTGATATAAAAATTTGCTTGAAAAAAATGGTTTGTTGCGGAAGAAAATTAGCGTCACTTCCCTTCTCATTATTTTTCGGTAATTTCTTCCATGTAACACATGGTGCAACCATTTTTCATTATTAAAGAATCAAAATCCTCCATTATTCCATCTCTCTTATAATTTCCTCCATCACTTTTTTATGAATTTCATAAGCTTTGTCATTATATAAAACAAGCCTTACTAACTCTAGCCCTTCATTTTCCTTCAAAAAATCAATTATTGTTTTTATTGCAACTTTTGCAGCTTCTTCCATCGGATATCCATAAACTCCAGTACTAATAGCTGGAAAAGCAATACTTTTTATGTTATGCTCTAGAGCCAATTTAAGGCTGTTTTTATAACAGCTTGCTAGCAATTTTTCATCTTCAATACTTCCTTTATAAACTGGACCAACAGTATGTATAACATATTTAGCCTTAAGCTTATATCCTCTTGTTATCTTTGCTTCCCCAGTTTTACAGCCTCCAAGCTTTTTGCATTCTTCCCAGAGCTCCTTGCCAGCTGCTCTATGAATGGCGCCACTTACTCCTCCTCCCGGGGTTAGGCGAGGGTTAGCAGCATTTACAATAGCATCTACTTCCTGCTTTGTTATATCTCCTTTTACAATTTCAAATGTTGTATCTCCTATCTTGATTTGCATGTTTTTAATGTTGGCTGACTAAAAATATTTTGGCATTAGGAATATTGAAGAATAGCCATTGGCTATTATTGTAATGAAATATTTTGCTATGCAACATTCCAGTTCATTTTAATTTTTGAGATCCGTCGAAAAATGAAGGAAAAGGTTGTTATCTGCTTTTTGCATGGAAGGGAATTTACTATAACAACATTCCGATTCTTTTATTTTTGGCAATCTTTGGATCGTTAATAATTTATAATGTCTATTAAGTATAAAATTATGAGGGCATTGCCTGTGGTGTTAGCAATCTTTTTTATAATGCCATTTATTCAAATAAATGAAAGTTGCAATATAAGTAAAAATGGTTTAAATTCTATACCATGGGGGGAGATGCAAGCTACTATCGCTAAGAGTATGGTAGAAATGAAAAAATATGACTGGAAGATTGTGCAAATGAACATTTCCTACAAACCGTATTTTTTCCAATATTTTCCCATAATCGGAGAGGTATCTCTTGCTTATGCACCTCCATGGCTTCTTGTAATCCCAAGTATAAGAGAATTTATTCTTTTTCCTGGAGAAATAAAGATAGTGAATATTACTCTCATGGTTAGAGAGGATGTGGAAAATGGTACAGTAGATACGGTTGAATTCATAATTTTTGGAAGAACAATTGCATTTTCGACATTTTTAGAAATACTGCCAGCACATCCTTCATTAATTGTAAGGATAACATGATAAAATGGAAATAATTAATCATGTCTCCCATAAGACATAAAAATTTTTAATAAAATTTATATTATTCTTTGGGGAGGCAGATGAAAGGAAAAGTTGCAATTGTTGTGTGCTTGTTAGTAATAGCAACATTTTCTACAATGACAATTGCTAACAAAAAGGACACAGAATACAAAGTTATTGCGGAATTACATAAAGGAATAAGATCAATAGATATGGAAATGAGTAAGGCAATGCCATTTAATGAAAAGGTA
Source organism: Thermoplasmatota archaeon (assembly GCA_029258955.1). Lineage (GTDB taxonomy): Archaea > Thermoplasmatota > E2 > UBA202 > JdFR-43 > JAPDJP01. Next base: position 16,098 of record JAPDJT010000027.1, on the reverse strand, counting down.
AGAGCCCATAAAATAAATGTTCTTGGAGAAGATGTGCAAGTGACTTTTGGAGAGGGTCCTGAATTACAGCCAGCAATAGCAAATGATAATGCTGGCAACTTACTTATTGGATTTATAGGCGATGTATATAACACTGGAGAATATAATGCATGGTTTACATACTCGCCAGATGGCGGTGAAACATGGGCTACAGATGCTATAGCTTGGCAAATTGAAACTCCAGAATATCCAGATTTAGATTATTGGGGTGAAGGAACAAGATTTTTTGGAACACTTGTGCCAAATCCTCTTGATAACGATGGAAGCTCTCTTTATATAATGGAATGCAATAATCCAGCAGATTTTGAAAATGGATATAGCATGGTATATTGGACTTGGAGCGATGTTGGAGATGGATATTATAATTTCATAGATGTCAATATTGGATGTGATAATGGAGCAGAAGATTGGTCATGGGGTTGTACATCCATGATTGGAGATCACGGCTCAGGTTTAGTACAAACACCATTTTTCTCATATCAATTTACTGAAGATGGATGGGCATGGATTTATAGATGGTCAACAGGAGGAGATGAATTTACTTATGAACAAGGAACATCAACAAGTGTTGATATTGATCCAATTACTCATATTGCATATCCTGTATGGACATATTTAAATCCAGAAACTGGCTTACATGACATACTCTTTAGCAAATTTGACTTTTCAACATGGGAACCATATGATAGCTATCAAGTACACCCAGAAATAGGGGGAGGGAATATAACAACATCCGTAGATGATATCTATATTGACATTTCAGCCCACAATAATAACGTAATTATTGTTTCTCAAGTAGAAGGAGAGAATGGAAAAGATATTGTTTGCTACTATTCTTCAGATGGGCTCGAAACAGTTGAAACAAGCATTATTGCAAATACACCTGCAGATGAAATGTATCCAAAGGTTGTTCATTTAGGAGAGAATGAAGCAATATGCATATTTGTAAAAGATGACAATTTATATCAAACAAGAACAACAGATGGAGGAGCAACATGGGACGAGCCTGTAAAAATAAATGATGCAGATGGCACAGTAATTGAAGAGAGAGGAACAGCTGATTTATGCAAGCTTGGTGCCCTATGGACAGATAATAGAAATGGAAATGCGGATATTTATTTTGATACTGTTGGAGCAGTGCCAATAATAAATGTTGAAAGCGTGCAGGGAGGATTTGGAGTGAAGGCAACAATAGCAAATGTTGGAACTGCAGATGCAAAAGATGTTGCATGGAGTATAGATTTGGAAGGCTTAGTATTCATAGGAAAGCATAAAGAGGGAGTTATTTCAAGTCTTCCAGCAGGACAATCAACAACAATAAGCTCTGGCTTGGTATTTGGCATTGGTCCAGTAACTGTGACTGTTACTGCTGGAGGTTCAACAGCAACAGCAGATGGATTCATAATAGGACCATTTGTTCTTGGTCTCTAACCTCCTTTTTTATTTTTGACACTACATAGAAATAATTGGTTGCCATAGTATTTCATTAATTTTTAATGAATTTAAAAATAAAGTTTTTACAAATAAGCTTTATATGGAATTTCGTTTAAGAGTGTGGAGATAACGACTTTATTGCTTCCATTAGGAATAATTCCCTCTCTCTTTATCCTCTATTTTATAGTGGGAGGATATGAAGGCAAATTTGAGGAAAAAATTATTCTAATTGCATTCATAATAGGAATGGCAGTTGGCACAATTCTTTACTTAATAGAAGGGATGATTCTCTATTCCCAAATGTTAAAATACATAGATGCAATCATAATTTTCTCATTGCTTTTTTCTGTTCAGGAACAACTTGCAAAAGTAGCTATATTAAATACAAGATACTTTGAAAAGAAAGGATTGCCAATATATGGAGCAGGTGTTGGTTTAGGAATGGCTTCAACATTCTCTCCTCTTTTATTAGGAGCAAGTTTTGAAATAAGCTTAGAAAATTTTCTTCCTCTTCTACTTCCATTCTCTGCTATATTTTTAGGATGTGCAACAGGCATTTTTATAGGAATAGGGATAAAAAGAGGAGATAAATTCAAATTCTTTTTTTATGCTGTTTTATCTGGCTTGGCATTCTGGATATTTACGAGTTTATCATTTTATCATTCCTTCTTCCCCATTTTAGCCATCATTTCTTCTTTATTTGCTTTTTACATTGCATACAGAAATTTGCCATTTGGTATGCTTGAAAGAAGAGAGCTTTCAGGCTTATCAAATAAATGAAAGAGGTAGTTGCCATTGCTATACTGCAAGAAGATAATTTAGGTAATGCTGAGAAATCAAAATGAAATGGATTCGCCATATTGATTCTCTTTCATGTACAGTCAATCTTCTGGCAATGGCTATTTTGCTTTTTGCAAAAATTAAAATAATGTTTTTCTTTCCTTTTTCATGCTTGATTACATTCCATTGCTGGCTGGCTTTCTTGCCATTTTTATAGCTGGAGTATTGTCAGCATTCATTTTAAGAAAGCCGGAAGGAACAGAAAAAATGAGAGAGATATCGAAGGCTATACAAAAAGGAGCAATAGCATTTTTAAATGAGGAGTACAAAATAATAGCAATATTTGTTGTTATTGTTGTTTTCATGCTTAGCATTGCAAGTTTTTATACAGATATGCCTTGGCAAACAGCAATAGCTTTTCTTACAGGCGCATTTTTTTCTGCTTTAGCTGGGAATATTGGAATGAGAATAGCAACAAAATCAAATGCAAGGACAGCAGAGGCAAGTAAAAAGGGAATAAGAGACGGTTTGTTAATTGCTTTTTCTTCTGGTGCTGTCATGGGACTTTGTGTAGTTGGATTGGGCATTATAGGGGTGAGTATTTTTTATTTGCTTTATAAAGATGCAAGCATTTTATTTGGATTTGGATTTGGTGCTAGTAGCATAGCTTTATTTGCAAGGGTAGGAGGGGGAATATATACAAAGTCAGCTGATGTTGGCGCTGATTTAGTAGGGAAAGTTGAAGAAGGCATACCAGAAGATGACCCTCGCAATCCCGCCGTTATTGCTGATAATGTTGGAGATAATGTTGGAGATGTTGCTGGAATGGGTGCAGATTTGTTTGAGTCATATGTTGATTCTATAATCTCCGCCATAACATTAGCTGGATTAGTTGCATATGCATATTCAAGCTTATATCCTCTTCTAATAGCTTCATTGGGTATAGTAGCTTCGATTATAGCAATGGTTTTTATAAGGGGAAAAAATCCTTATACTGCATTGAGGAATGGCTTATTTGGCTCTGCAATTTTATTTGCCATATTTGCTTATATTACTACTCATTATCTTATCAAAAATTTCTCTCCATTTTATGCAACATTAGTTGGCTTAATTGATGGCATTGTAATAGGATTGTCAACAGAATACTTTACTTCTGAGCAAAGAAAACCAGCTCAAAGCATAGCCAAAGCAGCGGAGACAGGAGCAGCTACAGATATTTTGCAAGGAATGTCAGTGGGAATGCTTAGCACAGTTATACCCGTTATATCAACATGCATTGCTATGGTTATGGCTTATGAATTTGCAGGATTTTATGGAGTCGCTTTGGCAGCAATAGGTATGTTATCGACACTTGGCATCTCATTAGCTACAGATTGTTATGGACCAGTAGCAGATAATGCAGCTGGTATCGCCGAGATGGCTAATCTTGGAGAAGAGATAAGGAAAAGAACAGAAGCATTAGATGCTGTTGGAAATACAACAGCTGCAATGGGTAAAGGATTTGCAATTGGCTCTGCTGCAATAACAGCCTTAGCTTTACTTTTCACATTTGTAAGTAAAGCAGAAGAAATGGTAGGAGAAGTAAAAATAGAGCTTACTCAACCTCATTTGCTTGCAGGGGTTTTCATAGGAGCAATGCTTCCTTTCCTATTTTCTGCTTTAACTATAGGGGCTGTAGGAAGAGCAGCATATAAAATGGTTAATGAAGTCAGAAGGCAGTTCAAAGAATATAAAATACTCGAAGGAAAAGGAAAACCAGATTATGAGAGATGTGTAAGAATAGCTACAAAAGGTGCATTAAAAGAAATGATTCTTCCTTCAAGCTTGGCAGTCGCTATTCCAATTATTGTTGGCTTATGGAAGATAGAAGCATTAATTGGTTTGCTTGCTGGAGCTACAGCATCCGGCTTCCTTTTGGCAATATTCCTTGCCAACGCAGGTGGAGCATGGGACAACGCAAAGAAATACATTGAAGCTGGACACTTAGGAGGAAAAGGAAGCTTTGCTCATAAGGCGGCAGTAATAGGAGATACTGTTGGAGATCCTTGCAAAGATACTGCTGGACCTTCATTAAACATACTTATAAAATTAATGTCAATAGTTAGCTTGGTATTCTTGCCACTATTTGCAAAATTTGCATAAGGTGCAAAGGATTACGGCGATTTCTCGCCTTCTTTCCTTTGCACCTCGATTTTATATAAGCAGAATTAAAAAATTTTGTGTTTTCGGTTTTCAATACAAAAAATTCTATAAGTTGAAGTCTGTCCATGAGTTCTCCAAGCGCTTTATTGAAAAAGATTGCATCTTAAATTTCAACTCAACTAATACTCCAGTCCTTCTATTGCTTCTTGTCCTTTGTCATAGTAGTGCTTTATTTTTTTCATTTCTGTTGCAACATCTGCCATTTCAATAAGCTTTTGGGGGGCTTTTCTTCCAGTAAGTACAATATGCGTTTCTCCTCTCTTTTCTAAAAGCTTCAAAACATCTTCTAAGCTTATTAATTTGAAACACAAAGCAACATTTATCTCATCTAAAATTAGCATAAATGGCTTTTCTTTAAGCAATTCTTCAGCTTTTTCAATTGCCATCTTTGCCAATTTTTTATCTTCTTCAGTAGCTTCAAAAACAAATTCTTTTCTTCCAAATTGATAGATTTCGATTCCATTAACTTTTGCTTTTATTTCCCCATACTCTCCACTTTTCATAAATTGAACAATTGCAACTTTTTTTCTATGACCAACAGCTCTTAAAGCCATTCCAAAAGCAGAAGTTGTTTTTCCTTTTCCATCTCCAGTCAAAACAAAAATTTTACCTTTCATTTCTTCAAAAATTTCCTTATTTTTTCTAGTCCTTCTTTACTTACAGCATTTGCTATCTCTTCCATAGGAGCTTTTTTCAATTCTTCCAAGCTTGTTATTCCTGCTTTAAACAAAGCTTCAGCATCTTCTTTACTCATAACTTTCATCAATTCCTTTATTTTTTCGCCCTTATGCAGGTAATTTTCTATTGCCTTATGCAATCCTTCCGCTGCCAAATTACTGCAATGCATTTTTATTGGAGGTAAACCTTCCAATGCATCAGCAATATCTTTTTTACTTATTTTCATTGCCTCCTCCAGTGTTTTCCCTTTTGCTAACTCGCTAAGCATAGATGATGTTGCTATTGCTGCTGCGCATCCTAAAGTTTCCCATCCTATTTTTTCTATCCTTCCATCCTTAACTTTAATGTAAATATGCATAACATCTCCACAAACTGGATTGCCTACCCTGCCTACAGCATCTGCATCTTCAAGCTTTCCTTTATTGCGGGGATTCAAAAAATGCTCCATTAATTTTTTCGAATACATCTTATCCCAGCATTTTTTCAGTTATAATTTTTAGAGATTTTGGTATTTTAATTACATCTCCTAAGGCAGTTGCTATTATTTTGGTAACGCCATTTTCATAGGCATTATCAACAAGACGTTGGGTGACAATACCATCAAATACAATGATTTTTGGCTTTTCCTTTGCCATCTCTTCTATTATTTTTCCTGTTTCAACCCTCTTTATTTCCTCACCTTTTTCATCCAGCAAAATAGCTTGGTGCTTTCCTTTTACTTCTTCCAGCAATTCCCTGTATTTATCATATTCCCCTCCCTTCTTTTTCTCCTTCTTCCACCCCATTTGTTCCATGTATTGTTCTGCTGGCACTTTATTTTTTAATGCCTTCATTATAAGCTTATAGGAAAGCTCTTCTACCTCTCTCGTTGGAGGAGCTCTTGCAACAAAATCTATATCTGCTACTTGAAGCAATTCCCTTAACACAAGTTCTCCTCCTCTATCTCCATCTACAAAGGCTGTAGCTATTTTCTCATTACACAAATCAATAATTGTCTTTGGTATGCTCGTTCCTTCTACAGCTATAGCATTTTTGATTCCATGCCTCAGCAAATTGATAACATCGTTCCTTCCTTCAACAATTATAATCGCATCACTTTTCTCAATATTTGGTCCAGCAGGCAAGCGCTCCGGCCCATAATATATGATTTCCTCAATCTGCACTGATTGCCTCACTTCTTCTGTCAAATCCGGGAGTTCTTCCTTACTCTGTTTAATCATTTCTTGCAATATTTCTTTTGCTCTTTCAACAAGCCTCTTTCTTTTTGCAATTCTTATATCCTCAACCTTCTCCACTTTTATCTCCGCCTTACACGGACCGATTCTGTCTACGCTCTCTATCCCTGCTGCAATTATAGCTGTTTCTACTTTTTCTAATGCTGATGTTAGTGTAAGTTCACCTTCGCTTTTCCCGCCGCTTTGCTTTATCTCTACCTCAATTCTTCCTATTCTCGCTGATTTCTGCAAATCCCTCAAATCAAGCTCTTCACCCATCAAACCTTCTGTTTGTCCAAATATAGCTCCAATTACATCTGATTTATCAACTACCCCATCTACCTTTATTTTTGCTTTTATCAGATATTTTGCTGCTGAAGGATCCAATGACAATGACATCACCTCCTATATGAATGAATGCTAATATCTATTGTTATTAAAATCTTACTGCTTAAAAATTTATGTATAAAAAAGAGGGAGGGGAGGGGACTCTCAAAAGCCTGTGTGCCCACCTTAGGGCGCTTTATATACACAGGCTTTTTACTTGATAATAAAATGCAATGATAGTTTATAAAGCAGGGGAGGGGAGATGTGAGTATATAAATCTTACGGAATTTTTGAGACATTTTATTTTTGAAAGTTAGGTTACATTGGAGAAAAAATAAGGTGGTTAAAATGGAAAAATTAAAGAAATTAGTTGAAAAAGCGATTGAAGAAATTTTGGAAGATTATGGAAAAGATGAGAAAAAATATACTACAGAGGGAGACCTTGTCTCCTATATGTTCGCTAAATTGTTAGACATGCCCATACAAAATCAAAATACTGATCCTTCACAGCCTTATCTAGCGCCTTATTCCAATATTTATTCTCCATATTAAGTATTGCTAAGTCTACTACGCTCCCAGCATGGGATTCTAATCTTTAACTCATTAGATAAAATTTAAGTATAGATTGATAATATCCACCCATGAGACATTTAAAATTATTTACTCCGGGACCAACAGAAGTAAGAGAGGAGATTTTGCAGGCAATGGCAACACCTCAAATTCACCATCGCTCCCAAGAATTTAAGAAATTGTATGAAGAGTTGCAAGAAAAATTGCAAAAAGTCCTTTATACGGAGAATCCAGTTCTTATATTTCCCTCATCATCAACAGGAGCAATGGAAGCTGCTGTTACAAATGGAGTTAAGAAGAAATGTTTGAATTTAGTAAATGGTGCATTTTCAAAAAGGTGGCATGAAATTGCAAAAATGAATGGAGTTCCATGTGATGCTTTAAGCATAGATTGGGATAAAGCAATAAAGCCTGAGATGGTTGAAGAAAAGCTTTCAACAGGAGAATATGATGCTGTTACCCTTGTTTTCAATGAAACATCAACTGGCTTGATGAATCCTCTGGAGGAAATTGCAAAAGTTGTTAAAAAATTTGATGATGTCTTATTCTTTGTAGATGCTGTTTCTGCTATGGGAGGAGTTAAAATAGAAGTAGATAAGCTTGGCATAGACATGTGTTTGGCAGGCGTGCAAAAGTGTTTTGCTGTTCCATCTGGTATAACGGTAGCTTCAATTAGCGAGAGATTGCTGGAAAGAGCAAAAGAAGTTCCACCAAGAAGCTATTATTTCAATATTCCTCTAATGTATAAATATCATCAGAAAAATCAAACAAGAGTAACACCTCCAATTTCTCAAATGTTTGCATTAAATGCACAGCTTGACTATATTTTGAATGAAGAAGGATTGGAGAATAGATTCAGAAGGCATGAACAAATGGCAAAAATTGTTCAGGAATGGGCAAGAAAATATTTTGATATTTATCCAGAGAAGGGATACGAATCAAAAACATTAACATGCGTAAAGAATACAAGAAACATTTCTGTAAAGGGATTAATAGATGAGTTAGCTAAGTATTATGTAAGGATATCAAATGGATATGGGGAGCTAAAAGAAAAAACATTTAGAATAGCTCATATGGGGGATACGCAGATACAAGAAATAAAGGGATTGCTTGAATTAATAAATGACATTCTAGGGCTTGAATGAAAAAGGAAATTAGGGCAAAATTACTAAAAAGAAGGAAAGAGCTAACTACTTATGAAGTGCTAAAGAAAAGCAATGAAGTTATTGCCAATCTGAAAAAACTCAATGAATTCAAAAATGCAAAAAAGATAGCTTGTTATATTTCATTTAATAATGAAGTTTATACTCATGGACTTATTAAGGAATATATAAACAAAAAAGAAGTTCTTGTTCCATTTATAGACAGGGAAAAGAAAGAAATAAAATTAGCTTGTATAAAGAGCTGGAAAGAGCTTGAGCAAGGAGCTTATGGCATTTTAGAGCCAAAAAAAGAAGCATTGAGAATAAGAGATTACAGCCATATAGATGTTATTCTTGTTCCAGGAATTGCCTTTGATTTAAGAGGATATAGAATTGGATATGGAAAAGGATATTTTGATAAATTTCTGGCAAAAATAAATGGATATAAAATTGGATTGGCATATGATTTTCAAGTTTTAGATGAAATACCAGCTGATGAGCATGATGTTAAAATGGATGCAATTGTTACAGAGAAAAGAATAATAAAGCTATAGCACTTTCCACTTTGTTTCTTTGCCTATATCTTCCAGCAATATGCCGGCTTTTTTCAAATCATCTCTTATTTCATCAGCAAATTTGTAATTCTTTTCCATTCTCGCATTCTTCCTGATTTCAATAAGCTTTTCTATTATTTTAATTGCATCTTTTTCTTTAATCTCATATTTCCTTGCAAGTTCAAACAAAGCTTTCTCATTTATTTTTTTCTCCTCCTGCAACAAAGTAAGAACATTTGCTACCTTAAGGAATTCATCTAAAGCGTATCTGCAAAGCTTTCCATTTGGCTTTTCATTTTCCATTAAAAATTTATTTGTTTCCTTAACAAAATCAAAAATTGCTTCCAATGCTTTTGGCGTATTAAAATCATCATCCATTGCCTCTTCAAAATTTCTCCTTAAACTTTTTATCTCTTCCAGATATTCCTTTTCCTTTTCATCCAGCTCCTTTTCATCCAATTTTCCTTCCTGAGCTTTTTCTTCTAATTTTACTTTGACTTCTTTTAACCTTTTCAATGCATTTTCTGCATTTTTCAATGCTTCCTCACTAAAATCTGCTGGGCTACGATAATGATATGAAACAAAGAAAAATCTTAGTACTTCAGCATCCCATTGCTTCAATGCATCCCTAATATTTATTATGTTGCCTAAAGATTTGCTCATTTTTTCCCCCCTCACTTTCAGCATTCCTGAGTGGAGCCAGTAATTAACAAATCTTTTTCCATAAGCTGCCTCGCTTTGGGCAATTTCATTTTCATGATGCGGAAAAATTAAATCTTGTCCTCCTCCATGTATATCAAAGGGCATACCCAGATATTTGGAACTCATAACAGAACATTCAATATGCCATCCTGGTCTTCCAGCCCCCCATGGGCTCTGCCATTTTGGTTCATTTGGCTTTGCTGATTTCCATAAAGCAAAGTCCTCAGGCTTTCTTTTCTTTTCTCCAGGTTGAATTCTCGCTCCAGCTTTTATTTGCTGCAGATTTTGCTTTGAGAGTTTTCCATAATCCTTGAATTTTTCAACAGAAAAATATACATCTCCATCTGCAACATATGCAAATTTTTTCTCAATAAGTTTTTCAATACATTTTATCATTTCATTTATGTGCTCAGTTGCTTTAGGATATAAGTTTGCAGGTTTTATTCCGAGCCTATTCATATCATCGAGGCATCTTTTTGCATAATAGGCAGAATATTCTAAAGGATCTATGCCTTTTTCATTTGCAGCATTTATTATTTTATCGTCAATATCAGTTATATTCTGAACATAAAAAACTTCATATCCCTTATACTCTAAATATCTCCTTATTACATCAAAAGCTACATATGTTCTAGCATGTCCTATATGGGCATCGCTATAAGTAGTCATTCCACAAACGTACATTTTAACCTTGCCCTCTTCCATTGGAATAAAAGGCTCTTTTTTTCTCGTAAGCGTGTTATATACTTTGAGCATTGATTATGAAATAAATTTGATTAAAAATCCTTTCTAATATCTTGCAAAATGGAAAGCATATCTTACTGGCATTTCATATATCTTGCTTCTGTAATTGCATAGCTGGCATTTATAAGCAATAACAACTTCCTCTCCATACAAATTAAGATTTTTTATTTCAATAAGTTTTCCACCGCACACAGGACATTTTTTAATTTTCTTTTTAGTATGCTTTTTCTTTACTTCGAGCCTGACAAAGCCTGAGCGGGCGGTTAAAATACGAGCTCTTTTTAAGCTTATTGTATAAAATTCATTCATCTTCTTCAATTCTTCAAGAATTCCTTCTCTTAGCTTATTTAAAGAATCAAAGCTTCCATGTTTTTTTAAAGCTTTATAAATGGCTTTTCTTATCTCCTCCTCCTTTGGGATCTTGTACATTCTAATATTTAAAATTTACTCCTTTATATGCTTTGTTAAATTTGGGGGTTCGTCGAATAAATGGAGGAATTATTGCCATTGGCTATTATCACATGGAGGATATGTCATAACAACCTTCCTTTTCATTTTATTTTTTTCATCAATCTCTAAATTTGGGGATTATTGAAAAATGAAAGAAAATGTTGTTATTGACCATTATTGCATGGAAGGAAATTTGCTATTTATGTTGTAAGAAGAACATCTACTATAGCAACATTCTGTTTCATTAATTTTCATCAACTCTAATTTTTCGGGTGCATCGAAAAAATAAATGAATTGGGGTGTTATCGTAGTAAATTCCCTTCCATGCAAAAAGCCAATAGCAACTTTCATTTTCCAGAATCTAATTTTCCAGAAGTTTCATATACTATCATTTTATAAAGAAATGGGTGGGGATGGGAATTAAAGAAAAAGCTAAAGAATTAGCAAAGGTTATTCTGGAGCAAGATAAAGTCTGCATAATTACTCATTGTGATGCAGATGGCATAACTGGAGCTGCTATTGCAAAAAAATTTTTGGAAGAAGCTGGCATAAAATATGAATTGCAAGTTGCAAAATATCTGGATTTAAGCTTTTTAGATAAAAATAAATTCCTCTGGCTCATTGATTTGGGAAATGGTGCTATTGAAGAAATTGTAAGGAGAAAAATAAATTGTGTAATTACGGATCATCACTATTCCAATGGCTATTATGAACTTTCATTAAATCCCTTTAATTTTGGAATAGATGGAGAAACGCATGTATCGGCATCTGCTTTGGTTTATTTGGTAGCGAAGGAATATTATAAAAATGCAGATTTAGCTATTGTTGGAGCAATAGGTGATTTACAGGATTTAAAATATTCAAAACTTGTGGGAATAAATAGAGAAATATTGATGGAATCAAATATCAAAGTAAAGAAAGACATAAGGATTTATGGGAGAGATAAACCTCTTTTTCAAATGCTTGCATATGCAACTAATCCGTTTATTCCAGGATTATTTAAAAAGGAAAGAAATGCCATTGCATTTTTAAAAGAAATAGGTGTAGATTATAAAAAGAAATGGATGGAATGTAGTAAAGAAGAAAAAAGAAGAATTTTATCTGCTGTAATAAAAAGATTACTTGATTGTGGATTCAGCTATAACTACATATCAAGGATTTTTGGAGAAGTTTATGAGCTGGATGGAAATGATGTTAGGAAATTTTCAACCTTGTTAAATTCAATGGCAAAATATGGATATGGAAAGGAAGCAATAGAAGCTTGTTTTAATAAAAATTTCCAGGAAAAGCTTTTAGAGATTCATAAGAAAAGACTCAAAAATTATATGGAATTTGCAAAGAGACGGCTTGAAGAATACAACACATTCTTTTTCTTCCATGCAGAAAGCTACATCTCCGATACAATGCTTGGCACCGTTGCAGGAATGCTATTAAAGGAGGAGGATTTTCCAAGCCCAATTATAGCATTTACTGAAAATGAAAAAGGCATAAAAGTTTCTGCAAGAGCACCATATAGCTTAGCAAATAAAGGTTTAAATTTATCTACAGCAATCAAAAAAATTGCGAGTAAGCTTGGAGGAGAAGGAGGCGGGCACAGATGCGCAGCAGGTGCAATAATACCTAAGGGAAAAGAGAAAGATTTTCTTCGATTTTTCGATGCTGAGTTAAAGTATCAGCTTACTCTATAAATTTTCAGTAATTTTACCCTAAAAACTACTTCTTCACCTGCCAGTTTATGAAAACTATAGCCTAATGCCTTCAAATCTTGCTCCACATATATTTTCTGCACATCTTTAAATATTCTTGGCAATTCAATTGTCCTATTCATTACAATTGTCCTGTTGATCTCCTGCTCTTGCGTCATATTTCCCATGCTCAGCTCCACCTTTATTTTATCCTTTGTTATTTCCAAAACTTTTCCTTCTACTGTATAACCAAACATTGAAATAGTGAAATTGGTGGATGGAGGAGTTGTTGTAATCCATATTTTTGTTTCGTTGTAGCTTGCATTACTTGCTCCTTCCCACCATGGATAAAGTGTTAAGTTGTCAAGTTGATTTGGTGTCACCTTTAACACAACATGCGTATCATTATATGAAACGACTTCTGTAGCATTTTCCCATATCCAGTATGGTTCAGTAATTGGTGTATTATACCAATATTGAGGCATTGTAAATTTCATTCCTATTTCTGGTAGCCATTTCAAATCAACCGTCACACCACCTATTCCAACAATTTCAAATTTTCCTTCGAATCCTAAAATAATTGACGAGTTGAATATTGTGCCATTTTCCACAGCTAATCCAAAAGCTTCACTTGGTTCCAGTTCAATTATTTTTTCCTCTTCTTTTTTCATTCCTATCAATGCTTTATATAATCCTTTTATTTCATTTACTCTAAGTCCTTCTATTAGTCCTAAATCTCCATAATTCCATCCTTTCGGATATTTCTTTGGAAAACCCTCTCCTAAATAAATTTTCAATGGTGTCAAGTTATATTGCTTTGTATCAAAAGGTGCATCATATGAAACATTTTCTTGAAATGAAGATGCAAAAACTGTTTTATTCTCTGCATAATAAGCAATGTAATAAATTTCTGCAAAATCTCCTTCTTTTAACACTCTCAAACTAAATAATTCATATGCATATATTCCTCCTGTTATTGCAAGTATTGCCACTAGTGCAATAATTCCTTTTGTAACCTCTTTCATTTTCCTAACCTCCTTTTCATAAATTCCTCAAGCCTATTAAATGCTTCCTCCATCATTTCTATTGGAGGAAGAATAACCGCTCTAAAATGATTTTTGCCATAAATTGGGCAAAATCCAGAGCCATGAACAAAGAGAACATGTATTTCATTCAAAACATCTAAAACAAATTCTTTATCATTTTTCCATACGCTTTTTTCAATTTTTGGAAATATATAAAATGCTCCCTGTGGCTTAGCTGTTGACAACCCTTCAATTTCATTTATCCTCTTATATGCATAATCTCTCCTTTTCTTCAATTTCCTTACCATTTCCTCAATATGCTTTTGACTTCCTTTTAAGGCAGAAACCATTGCAAGCTGACAAACTGAATTGGCACATAGCCTTGCTCTTGCAATTCTTAAGTAAGCTTCTTTAAGTTCATCAAGTTCTCCATTTGGATTGTAAAATAAAGCATAGCCAACTCTCCATCCTGGAACAAGATAAACTTTTGAGAAGCCGTTGAAAGTTATAATTGGAACATCTTTTGCAAGAGAGGCTGTTGCATATTGCTTTCCTTCAAAAACAATATCATCATAAATTTCGTCTGACACAACTAAAATGTTATGCTCTGCTGCAACATCAATTATTTCCTTAATAACTTTAGGAGAGTATAAAGCTCCGGTAGGATTATTTGGATTTATAATTATTATTGCTTTTGTCCTCTCATTTATTTTTTTCCTTATATCATCAACATCAGGTTGCCACTGCTCTTCTTCAATTGTAGCATATGGCACAGGCTTAGCCCCATGAAAAGCTGTAATTAAATTATAAGGAGGATATGTAGGACCTGGCACCAATAATTCATCTCCTTCATCTAAGCAAGCTGCCAAAAAAATTTGTAAAGCTTCAGTTACTCCAGTGGTTATGCATATATCATCAATATCATAATCTACGCCATTCCTCCTTTTCTCTCTTTTTGCTATTTCCTCCCTTAATACTTCATAACCTTCTGATGGAGCATAACCATTATAGCCATCTAAAGCGGCTTTATATAAGGCTTCTTTCATATGTTGAGGAGTATCAAAATCATATGCTATTGGATCTCCAATATTCATTTTTAAAACCTTTATTCCTTTCTTTTCCAATTTTCTAGCATAAACAACGACTTCTCTAATGGCATATGAGATTTCTTTTGTTCTTTTAGAAGGTGAAATCATAGATTGCATAAACTTTCGAATATTTATTTTTTATTGATAAACGAAAAACATGTTTTTTAGGATTATTTACATAGGTGCCGAAAATACAATGAAAAGGAAAGTTGTCTTAGTTATTTTCTTCATGCAACATAATCAATGACAACCATTTCTTTTCATTTTTGACGAACCTTTACATGGAAAAATTGTATAAGTGGAAATAAAAAGTTTGGCTGTTGGCTATCATATGAAAATTACATAACAACAATCTTTTCATTTTATTTTTAGGCTATGACGGAGTTTTTACATAGTTCATTTATTTAGTCTTAAAAAATTTCGAGTTTATGAAAATTAATGGAGAAATACTAAATTCCCCCTCATGCAATGATAGCCAATGGTAACAACTTCATTTATTCAAACCTTAAAAATTTCACAAACTTCTTATCATAATGTTTCTTTTCTATATATGCGCGTTATTCTTGCCTTTACAGGAGCATCTGGAGCGATATATGGAGTAAGATTATTGGAAGAATTGAAAAGGAAGGAAATTGAAACTTATTTAATTATAAGTAAAAATGCAGGCAGAATAATTGAATATGAAACAGGTTTTAAGACAACTGAACTGGGAGACATGGCAAAAGAATGTTTTGATGAAGAAGATATGCATAGTAAGCTTGCATCAGGTTCATTTTCATATGATGCCATGATTATTTGCCCCTGTAGCTTAAAAACGCTTTCTTGCATAGCTAATGGAATTGCCTTAAATTTAATAATTAGAACAGCAATATGCTGTTTAAAAGAGGGAAGAAAACTTATTGTTGTACCAAGAGAAACTCCTTTAGATTTAATTAGTTTGGAAAATATGGTCAGGCTAAAGAAAGCTGGTGCAATTATTTTGCCTGCAATGCCTGCATTTTATCATAAGCCAAAAAGCATTGATGAGTTGGTTGACTATGTAGTGGGTAAAATAATGGAACAGATTGGTATTGAGCACAATTTATATGAAAAATGGAGGGGAGAATGAAGCCTTATGGATTAAATTTAGAAAAGGAAGAGAAAATTGAATGGATTGGAAAAAGATGTTTAAGTAGCTTGTGGCTTCCTTTTATGCTGGGATTTTTAACATTGCCTTTATATGGAGTGGGCATAATATTCATTATTTATGCTATTGCAAAATGGCTAAGAGAAGATTATGTTATAACAGATAAGAGAGTAATGGAAATAAATAGAAAATATCTCTCTTCAACCTATAACATCAGAGATATTTTGCATGAAGAAATAAGGGGATTATATACAATTCCAAGAAAGGCATTAACTGGCATATATTATGATTTAGTTATTGAAAATGCAAGAAAAATTGTTTTTAAATTAAAGGAGCCA
>JAPDJT010000044.1 GCA_029258955.1 Thermoplasmatota archaeon | reverse complement strand
GCTTATCAGCAGTTATTTCTGTGGGAAACAAAGCTGATATTGATGAAGCGGATTTACTTGAATATCTTGGAAAAGATGAGGAGACGAAAGTAATATTAATGTATATAGAGGGTTTTAGAAACGGTAGAAAGTTTATAGATGCTTTGAAAAAGCTACCACCACAAAAATACATTGTTACAATAAAAGCGGGCAAATCAAAACATGGAGCGATTGCAGCGGCAAGTCATACTGGCTCGCTTGCTGGCTCTGATAATGTTTTTAACGGCATTGCTAAGCAACTGGGCATAATAAGGGCAAAAAATGTAAGGGAAGCTTTTAACTTTGCAATGTTTTTATCTCAAGCAGAGATGCCAAAAGGAGAAAACGTTGTGATTATTACAAATGGAGGGGGCATAGGTGTGATGACCGCCGATGCCTGTGAGGAATATGGTTTAAAAATTTTTGATGATTATGAAAACTTAAGAGAAACTTTTGATGAAGTTATTCCCCCTTTTGGCTCTTGGAAAAATCCTATTGATTTGACAGGGCAAGCTACCGCTGCTGACTACGAAAAAGCTCTGGAAAGGGCTTTACTCAATGAAAATATTCATGCGGTTATAGCTCTTTACTGCGAGACAGCTTTATTTAGCCAAAGAGATATAGTTGAATTGATAAAGAAAATAGATGCAAAATATAAAAATAGAAAACCAATCGTTTTCTCATTGTTTGGGGGAGAAAAAATAGATGAAGCTATAAGAAAACTAAGTGAGGATGGCATAAAAGTTTTTGATGAAGTTTATGATGCTGTTTCTGCAATGGGTGCTTTATATAGAAAGTATAGATATATTAGGGAGAGAGAGAAAGAGCCAGAGATCTACATTGAAAAAGAGGAAAAGATAAGAGAAATAATAGAGTTGGCTAGAAAAGAAGGAAGAAAGGTTCTTCTTCCTCATGAAGCAAAAGAGATAGCAAAATTGATAGGCATAGATGTGCCTGAGTACAGAATTGCCAAAAATCTGGATGAAGCTATAAGATATTCGGAAGAAATTGGCTATCCTGTTGTAATGAAAATTGTATCAGAGGATATAGTGCATAAAACAGAGGTGGGAGGAGTTGCTCTGGATTTGGAAAATAGAGAGGAAATTATAAATGCATATCAGGTTATAATGAGAAATGCGAAAACACATTTTCCAAATGCCAAAATCAGAGGAGTGGAAATATCAAAAATGGTTCCAAAAGGTATAGAAACAATAGTGGGAGGAACACAGGATCCTGCATTTGGACCAATTGTAATGTTTGGACTCGGTGGCATATATGTAGAGGCGATAGGAGATGTTTCGTTCAGAGCTGCCCCAGTTGGTATGAAGGAGGCAAAAAGAATGGTAAATGAAATTTCATCATCCAAAATCCTTTACGGAGTTAGGGGCGAGGCAAGAAGAGACATAGAAAAAATATCTCAATCAATAGTGAATATTGGTAAACTGATAGCCAGAGTAAAGGAAATAAAAGATATAGAAATAAATCCTTTGGTGGTATATGAATATGGAAAAGGAGTAAAAGCGGTTGATGTTAGAATATTATTGAGGGATTAAAATGAAAAAATTAGTTGTTACATCTGCAAGAGAGGATGCGGGAAAAACAACATCCATAATTGGGCTTGGGAAAAGGATGGGAGGGAAAATGGGATATATGAAACCTTTTGGAGATAAATTATACTATAAAAAGAAAAGGCTGTGGGATTATGACTCTGTTTCCATAGCAAGAATATTCAATTTGGAGGAGGAGCCAGAAGATATGAGTATCGGTTTTGAGCATTCAAAGCTAATGTACATGTATGATAAAAAAAGCATAGTGGAAAAAGTTAGGGAGAGTTTTAAAAATATCAGCAATGGAAAAGATATTGTTTTTATAGAAGGTTGCAAAGACATTGTATATGGAACTTCTGTTGGACTGGATAGTTTTTCAGTAGCAAAATATCTTGATGCACCAATGCTTCTGATTCTCTCTGGAACAGATGAAAACATATTTGATGATGCAATAAGATGCAAGGAAATAGCTGATGCAAAAGGTGTTGAGATAATAGGAGCCATATTGAATAAAGTAAAAAATAAAGAAGATTGGGAGGAAATAAACTCAAAAAAGCTTGAGGATGAAGGAATAAGAATTCTGGGAGTTATTCCTTATATGAAAGAATTAACAACATTTACAGCTAAACTTGTTGCTGAGCAATTGTTTGCAAAAGTAATTGCTGGAGAGGATGGCATAGAAAATGAGATAGAAAATGTATTCATAGGAGCAATGAGTGTATCCGATGCCATAAAAAATCCTCTTTTCAGCAAGCCCAAGAAACTGATAATAACAAGTGGAGACAGAACAGATATGATTATAGCTTCGCTTGAAGAAAATACTTCCTGCATAGTACTAACAAACAATATTGTTCCGCCAAGCAGAATAATAGAGAAAGCTGATGAAAATAAAATTCCTCTTTTACTTGTGCCTTGGGACACATATACTACTGCTAAAAGGGTGGAGAGAATAAAGCCATGGATAAGTACAAAAGAAGAGAAAAAATTGAAAATTATTGAGGAAGAATTTGGAAAAATAGACATCTCATGGATTGATAAGTTATGATTTGAACATTTCTCCGTATTTTTTGTCACACTATGATAAAGCCACTGTTTATTACATACAAGTTATAGGGAGTAGGGTTTAATATGGCATCAAAGCACACATAGAGAAAAAATCATTGGTAGAATGTGCTTGGTTGTAGGAGGAAGAGATACAGCTGTAGATACTGCTTTGGACTTGCTTGATTTGGCAGAGGAGATAACAATAATTCATAGAAGAGATAGATTCAGAGCTTTAGATGATAATGTAAGAAAGATGGAGGAAAGCAAAAAAATTAACATATTGCTTAATACTGAGCTCAAGGAAATAAGAGGAACAGATAAAGTTGAGGAAGCTGTTCTATATAACAATAAAACAGGAGAGGAGAAAGTAATAAAAGTCGATAAGATTATTCCTTGCAGTTGGTCTCAAGCCAAACATAGAGCTTTCCCAGAAAATAGGCGGTGAAACAGATGACAAAGGCTATATCATCACGGATAACAGCAAAGAACAAATGTTAAAGGAGTTTTTGCAGTAGGAGATATTGTAAAAGAAGCATTCCGCCTACTCATAGGCGATGCACACGGAGCAATAGTAGCTCAGAAAATCTATGAGTACATAAAGAAGCCATACTGGGCAGGAGAAGATGAAAAGTAACTCCTCCTATAATTTTATTTTTTCTGCTTTTTTATATGCTTTGTAGTTAAATACGGGGCCATCAATGCATGTGTAATATTCTCCCCCTACAATGCAATGTCCACATTTTCCAATGCCACATTTCATTCTCCTTTCTATTGATAAATAAATTTTTTCATTTTCGATACCATTTTTCTTGAGCTGATTTATAACTGGTTTGAACATTGCAGGTGGTCCGCAAACTAAAGCATATTCATTTCCTTTTAAGTTTGCTTCATCAATAAAATCACTTACATATCCTTTTTTTTCCTCCCTCCTCATAAACATCAATAACTTTCGCTTTTTCTCTCCATTCTTTTAACTCTTCTTTAAATAGCATGTCTAAAGGTTCTTTTACTCCATATAGAATTGTTAAAGAATTGCAAAAATTATTGTGCAACGCTTCCTTTATGAAGCTTCTTAACGGCAAAATGCCCAGCCCACCAGCAACAATAACAACATCCTTTCCTTTTAACTCATTTATTGGAAACCCATTACCAAATGGTCCTCTATAGCCGATAAAATCACCTTCATTGAGTTTAAAAAGCTGAGAAGTTACTTTACCCAATTTTTTGACGTATATCTCAAAATATCCTTTTTCATGAGGAGCAGAGCATATGGAAACAGGAAATTCACCTATACCTGCCAATGAAATTTCAACAAATTGTCCTGGGATAAAATCTATATTTGCTTTAATTCTGAACAACTTTTTTTCATATGGAAATTCCTTGCAGTCTATAATTTCAGCTTTCTCTGGAAGATAATGATTCATCAATTTGGAATTAAAAGGGAGTATATATTTTTAAAGCGATATAGAAGAAATGGTTTGTTGCCATTGAAGGATAACCATAGCAACTAACATAGAGGGTATAGGTTATCGAAAATTAGAATGAATTGGAATGTTGTTATAGCAAATTTCCTCATGCGAATAACAATAACAACATTCTCTTTCATTTTATCACATAAATAAATTGGATCATTGGAATCAAAATGGCAAATTTTTCCATGCAAATAGCTAATAGCAACATTCTCTTTCATTATATTCAACACTCCACAATAAAAATTTAATATGATTAGCATCTATACTTTCATGGGCAAAGGATATGGATATGGAAAAGTAATTCTTTTCAATGAGCACTTTGTTGTCTATGGCATACCTGCTATTGCTTCAGCAATAGATAAAAAGACAATTGCAGAGGTTAAAAAATGCGAAGGAAAGGATTTTATTATACATGACAACAGAGATGCTACTCCCGGCTATAAGGAGGAAAAGCTTGAGCAACAAAAAGAATCAATTGTTAGAATAAAAAAGGCAATGGGAATAGATGATTGCATTGAAATATGGCTTCATGGCGATTTGAAGGCAGCAAGCGGAATAGGAGCAAGCGCAGCAAGCTGTGCAGCAATAGCGAGAGCAATAGCAGATGAATTTGGAATGAATTTAAGCGATGAAAAAATAAATGAAATTGCATATGAAGGAGAAAAAGCTTATCATGGCAGTCCATCTGGCATAGATAATACATGCGCTGTTTTTGGTGGCTTAGTATGGTTTGTTAAGGGAGAAGGGATGGAAAGGTTGAAAATAGACAAGCCAGTAGAAATTGTTATGGGCGATACAGGCATAGTTGCAAATACAAAAAAAGCTGTTGCTGGTGTAAGGGAGAGAAAAGAGAAATATAAGGAAAAATATGATAGGATATTCAAAGAAGCTGAAGAACTTGTTTATGAGGCAAGGGACGCATTGCTTAAAATGGACTGGGAGAGAGTGGGAGAACTCATGAATAAAAATCATAAGCTTTTGCAAGAAATAGAGGTATCATGCAAAGAACTCGATTTTTTAGTTGAGGTAGCTTTAGAAAATGGAGCCTATGGAGCAAAGATGACAGGGGGAGGTTTAGGCGGCTACATGGTTGCCTTAACTCCTGGAAAAGAACTTCAGGAAAAAGTCGCTAAAGCTATTGAAAGAGAAGGATTTTATGCTTTAAGAACGAGGATTGGAATATGAAGTGTGCATACTGTAATAAAGAGGTTAAGGAAGAAGAGGCATTGTTTAAAGAAGGCAAATACTGGCATCGTGATTGCTTAAGGCAATGGCTAAGGAAAAAAGGTTGCTAATGTTCTTGCCCCATAATTATCTATAAAGCATTCATAAATTTCAAATTTAGAGAGAAATTTCTTCATTTCTTGACTATATAAAGCAAAAATTGAATTTCCAAGCATTGCCATTGATGCCTTGCCAATCCTATTTGCTTCATTCAGGATTTTTTTCATTTTCTCATTAGCTATTCCTGTTTCAAATGAAAATTTCAAAGATAAATCAAAGAAATTTTCCAAGGAAGGATTAGCAATAAATTCTTTTAGACATTCTTCTCCTACTTCATTTATTCTTTCTATTTTCTTTTCATTTCCAAGAATTTTTTTTGTTTCTATTGCTTTCCCCACAATTGCTAAAATTATTTTTTCTTTACATTCAATTTTTTCTATCCTTCCTTTTAAACCTGGCTCCCTTCTTATTTCCACTCCTCCAACGAATTCTGCTACTGCATCTCCTAAACCACATTTATTTTTTATTTCCGCCATATGAACAGCTTCCAATGCTTTTTCATGTGGCATATTAAGCAAACTGGCTATAGCAATGCATGCAGCCAAAGACGATGAGGCGCTTATTCCAAATCCTTGGGATATTGGCAATTCATTTCTGATTTTTATTTTAAAAGCTTCATTTGTTAAATATGATATTGCTGATTTTGTAACAATTCCGTTTCCTATGTTTCCCTTTAAGCAAAATTTTTCTGCCTTTTCAACTTCTGCTATACTTCCTAAGGATAAATTTAATCCAGCTCCTTTAGAGCCAGTTTTTTTATAATCTTCATCCAAACAAACCATAAAAAACCCTGTAATGTGAGCTGGACAAAAAGCTATGGCTTTCATATTAAATCTATAATGTATTTTGCAATTTCCTCTTTCTTTCCTTCCGCCTCTCCTATCAATCCTTCTTTTCCTACAATCCAAATTTTTGCATATTCTTTACCCATACTTTCTATTGTATTAGCTATCACAAAATCCAGATTCTGCTTTTTCAGCAATTCTTTAGCTTTTTCAATTGCTTTTTCTTTATTTTCTTCAAGCTTAAAGGCAATTATTTTGTTTCCAATCTTTTTAAGCATTGGATTTATTTTTGGGGCTGGTTTTAATTTAATTTCAATTTCTTTTTCCGAGGAAATTTTTCCTTTTTTCTTTTCTACAATAAAATCAGAAATGGCAGCACAATTTATTATGCAATCATATTTATCTTTGCATTCTTCAATTAACTTAATTAAATCTGCAACACACTCAAATTTTTTGCTTTTCATATAATCAATTTCAAAACTCGCCCACACTTCAACATCTGCTCCCCTTTCATATGCTTCTTTTGCTAAAGCTTTTGCCATTCTGCCAGAAGATAAATTTGTTATTACTCTCACATCATCTATTTTTTCATAAGTTGCTCCTCCAATGATAAGAATTCTTTTTCCCTTTTTATCTCCAAATTGTTTTATAACTTCCATAACAATTTTTTCAATGCTTGCCATCTTTGCTTTATTTTCTTCTATTTTTGGCTCAATAAATTCTATACCTTTTTGCTTACACCTCTCAATATTTTCCTTTAAAAATTCATTTTCATACATGGAGAGATGCATTGAGGGGGCAATGAGAATTTTTTTATCAAAAGCTATAGCAAAAGTAGTTAATGCATTATCTGCTATTCCTAAAGCAATCTTGGATATGGTATTGGCGGTGCAAGGAGCAATAAGCAACAAATCTGCTTCATGGTTTATATGCTCAACTTCCCCGCTTAACTCTGTAATAACTTTATTTCCCGTTGCAAATTCCATTGCCATCGGAGCTAAAATTCTGCAAGCTTCTTTTGTCATCACTGCAATAACTTCTGCACCATACCTTATTAATTCTCTAGCAAGCTTTACGCATTCGACGCATGCTATACTGCTTGTTATTCCTAAGATAATTTTTTTCCCTTCAAGCTTTTTTGATTTTGTTCCTTTTATAATTTTGCTTGGATGCACGTTCCTAATCTGGCAACAATAAATAAACTTTCAGATTAAAAAGGAAGGAAATGTTGCATCTGCCATTGTTGCATGGGAGAATAGATCATAGCAATTTGTCATTTCATTGATTCTTTCATGAACTGATTAAAAATGAATTGGATTGTAATATTAAATCTCATGCAATAAAGTATTGACAACACTTCTCCATTTGTTGGTAATTGCGATTAAATTGAGAATGAATGGAAGAAAAGGACATTAAATAAATTATAACAACACTTTTTCATTTTTTGGATTTTGATGAAAGAAATAGTTGTTATTGCTATTATTCCTATGAAGAGGATTTACCATTAAAATGAAAAAGCCAAAAATAAAATGGAATGAAGCTTGCCATAGTAATTTTTCATGTATTAGCAACAACGCTTCTTTCAATTTGAATGAATTGGTTGCTGTTATATGCTATCTTCTCTTTTTACAAAATTTCTTATATGACATTTCCTATAAAATTATGGAATTGCTTTCAAAGAGATTTTTAATTCTTCTTGAAATTGCAACTGGCGATTATTTTAGTTTAAATCAGATTGCTGAAAAAGTAGGGATTACAAAACAGGGAGTTTCAGAATATCTTAAAAAAATGAAGGAAGATGGTTTGATTGAAATTGTTGATAAAAAATATAGGGTAACAGTTAAAGGAATAGAATTACTTTTTTCAGAGTTAGCAGAGCTGGATAAATATTTGGAAGAAAAAAGAAAGAAGCTCAATATCATTGAATGTTGCCCAGCAATAGCAGGAGATGATATAGAAAAAGGAGATAGAGTATATCTTTTTATGGAAAATGGGTATCTTTATGCTTATAAAAGAAAAAAGTCATCAGCTATAGCGGAAGCCATAGAATCTGCAAAGAAGGGGGAGGATGTTGGGATAAAAGGAGTAAAAGGGATTATTGATTTAAAGCTTGGAAAAATTCATCTTTTTGCTCTTCCAAGCATAATTAAAGGGGGAACAAAAGCTTTGAATCATGAAAAACTTAAGAAAGAAATAGAAAAAATTACTGCAAATAAATTTGGAGTTCTTGATATAGTTGGAAAAGTTGCTTTAGATAAAATAGGCATAAAATGCGATATTGAATTCTCTCCTTTACAATCTGCTATAGAAGCTTCTCAACGTGGTTTAAACGTTGTTTTGCTAGGGGATGAAAAAGAAATTAAATATGCAAAAGCTAAATTAGACGAATACAATGCAAATGCTTTAGAAGAAATAGAATATGAAGTGCATTTTATATGAAATTTCTTAATTCTTTCGCCACCTCCTCTGGCTTCTTTTCCAGAATGACTTCCTGATGTAATCTTTCAAAAAACATTGCATCATTCCTGTAATATTTTACCATATTTTGCCTTGTTATGCAACGGAAATGCAATGGAAACTCATTTTCTAAGCTTATATAAATGGCAACGTTGAAGGAATTTCTTTTTATGCTTGCATAATATGAAATAATTTTTTCCAAAGCCTTTGATAAATCTTCTAAGCAATTTTCAATATTTTCCTCTGCTATCCCAACAACTTCATTAAAACCAAAAGGAACAAAAGGAGTAAATAATTTTATTTTTCCTATCTTGCCAATGTATCTTTCGCTTTTCATTTCCTTATCCAGATATTCCTTAAATTCCTTCTTCTTTTTAGCAATAAAAGCCATATAAGTTGTTGGTTGCTTATCTGCTATAACTTGAGTATGAGGATGCAAAATGCTTGCACCAGCAGGCATTAAATAATTCCAGCTTATAGATGCATATTTTATTTCATCAAGTTCCATAACTTTATGAATGTAATCCATGCAAAGCTCCAGATTTTTTTCTATAAGCTCGGCATTGAATTGGGCTGGCTTTATGAAATGTTGTTTAAAAGCGCATACACTACTATATTTTGCATATGGATTTATATTTGGAAAAAGAAATGCATATTCATTTTCAAAAATTTCTTTTCCAAATTCCTTTCCAAATTTAGCAAGTTTTTCTGGCGTGCAAAATATACATGGCTTATTTATTAAGTCATCAAAATTTTCCTCTGCTACCAATTCCAAACCAACTCTCCCAATTATTCTGCACCTCCTCTCAAAAAACTCATCTTCTCTTATCTCCACTTTCTTTTTTGCTCCAGCAACAACAACTTCATCAATCCATTTTCTAAACATGTTATGGCATATGGAAGAAATATAAAAATGTGAAGGAAGTCATGCAAAATTGCATAATTTAGATAACATTTCGTTTCAAAATTTCAATCAAATTTTTATAATCACACTCATTTTACATTTACAATGGTGAAGCTGACTAAGAATGCATTGAAAGTTTTGGAGAAAAGATATCTTAGGAAAGATGAAAATGGAAAGGTTATAGAGACGCCAGAGCAAATGTTTAGGAGAGTTGCATCAAATATTGCAAAAGCAGATGAAAAATATGGAGGAGATGTAAAGAAAACTGAAAAGGAATTTTATGATATGATGGTCAATCTCTATTTCTTGCCTAACTCACCAACTCTTATGAATGCTGGAACAAGCATACAGCAACTTTCTGCCTGTTTTGTTCTGCCTGTCGAAGATTCGATGGATAAAATTTTCGAAACTTTAAAGCATACAGCATTGATTCATCAAAGTGGAGGCGGAACTGGCTTTTCTTTTTCCCGCATAAGACCAAAAGGAGACATTGTAAGGAGCACAGGAGGAATAGCAAGTGGTCCAGTTTCCTTCATGAAAGTATTCAATTCTGCAACAGATGTAATAAAGCAAGGCGGACGAAGAAGAGGAGCGAATATGGGTATACTGCGTGTGGATCACCCTGACATTATGGAATTTATAACGTGCAAGGAGGATCCCAAAGAGCTGACCAACTTCAACATATCTGTTGCTGTTACAGATGAATTTATGGAAAAGGTGAAGAAAGGAGAGGACTATGAACTTATAAATCCTAGAACTGGAAAAGCTGTTAAAAAGCTAAATGCAAAAGAAGTTTTTGATAAAATAGTTGAGGAAGCATGGAAGACAGGAGAGCCAGGCTTAATTTTTATAGATGAAATTAATCGCCACAACCCTACACCTCATGTTGGACAAATAGAAGCTACTAATCCTTGTGGAGAACAGCCTTTGCTTCCATACGAATCATGTAATCTTGGGAGTATAAATCTTTCAAAATTTGTTAAAAATGGAGAAATTGACTGGGAAAAGCTTAAAGATATAACATGGAAAGCAGTCCATTTTTTGGACAATGTTATTGATATGAATAAATATCCTATTCCAGAAATCAAAAAAATGACTTTAGCCAATAGAAAGATTGGCTTAGGTGTTATGGGTTTTGCAGATATGCTCATACAGCTAAACATACCATATGATAGCAATGAAGCTTTAGAGCTAGCAGAAAAAATTATGTCATTCATACAAAAAGAGGCAAAACAGGCAAGTGTTGAATTAGGCAAAGAAAGAGGTTCATTTCCGAATTTCAAGGGAAGCGTATATGATGGGAAGTATCCAGCAATGAGAAATGCAACAGTAACAACAATTGCTCCAACAGGAAGCATTTCAATTATAGCAGGTTGCTCTTCCGGAATAGAGCCACTATTTGCAATAGCATTTGTTAGAAATGTTTTGGATAAAGAAGATAGGCTATATGAAATAAATCCATATTTTGAAAAGATTGCAAAAGAAATGGGATTCTATAGCGAGGAGCTTTTGCAGAAAATAGCAGATAACAATGGCTCTGTCCAAGGCTTAGAAGAAGTGCCAATTGAAGTGCAAAGAATATTTGTTACTGCATTGGATATCTCTCCAGAGTGGCATGTTAGAATGCAGGCAGCATTTCAGAAATATGTAGATAATGCTACTTCAAAAACAATTAATTTGCGAGAAGATGCAACAATAGAAGATGTAAGGAAAGCTTATATGCTTGCTTACGAGCTAAAATGCAAGGGAATAACAGTATACAGATATGGAAGTCGTCCACAGCAGGTTATCTCTGCAAAGGAGGAAAAAGAGGAGAGAGGCATTATAAAGCCTCGCCCTCGCCCGCCAGTGGTAAGAGGAGTAACAAGAAAAATAGCTACAGGATGTGGAAATCTCTATGTTACAATGAATGAGGATGAGCATGGACTCTTTGAAGTTTTTGCACGCTTGGGAAAAGCTGGAGGATGCGCAGATGCACAGCTTGAAGCTGTTGGAAGGCTTGTTTCCCTTTGCTTAAGAAGCGGAGTTAAGCCTGAAGAGATTATAAAGCAACTTAAAGCCATAAGATGCCCAAATCCTTTATTGGCAAGAGGTGGTCCAATATTATCTTGTCCTGATGCAATAGCAAAGGCTATTGAAGATCATATAAAGGGCAGAGAGGTACTTGTGCCTGCACGCTTAGACGAGTTTGAAAAAAAGGCAAAACAAAAAGAAATGACGGAGCTTAAAATAACAGATAAGGCTCCAGTAGGAGTATGTCCAGATTGTGGCTCACCATTAGTATATGAGGAAGGATGCAGAGTGTGCAAGCAATGTGGTTACTCAACCTGTGGATAATTTGTTTGCTTTAATTCTGCATTTATTTCCACTCCTTCATAGTTAACATTTGCTTTAACAATGTTGGCAACATCATAGGAATAATATATATTAATGAAATCAAAGAAGGAAATTTTATATGCTTCAAAACTTCCTGCTTCAACATTCACCTTTTCTTTTCCTATGCAATTTCCTTCCATTGCCCCCAAGTAAAAACTATATTCAAATGGAATTTTATAAAAGCCAAATAAAGGTGTTGCATATCCTTGGATGCTTATATTTGCCAAATTTGAATCCCAAAACTTATTTACATATAGTGGAAAATCAATTATGTGTAAAGAAGGCTCTGCTGTTATTTCTACATCTATTCTAAATGGCACTGGTAATGGCATGGATGATGTTTTTACAAAGCTTAATCCAATAACATTGGCATCAATGCTTTCTATTGAGAAATTTTTGCTTATATGGAGATTGCCTAAGATTAAAGCAAATGGAATTTTGCCTGATGCATATGATGAGTCAAACTCCCCTTTCAGCAAGCCAAAAAATTTTACATTGTATCTTTCATCTTTTACAGCAAACTTAAGCTTATTTGCTATAGCATCAAATTTAATTCCTTCCATATCTATGCTTATATTTATCCCATATGTCCATTCTTCTCCTTTTTTCCATACATCTATAAAAGCTGGGACAATGGCAGTGCTTTCTTTTCCACTTTCATCTCTAACTTCCAATGAAACAGAATAAATTCCTCTGCTATCATAACTATGACTCACTTTGCTTCCATTAGCAATGCCTCCATCTCCAAAATTCCATTGCCATGAAACAATGCTTCCTTCCGCATCCTTGCTTTTACTTCCATCAAACTGTATTTCTTCTCCTACACTTCCAACATATTCTTTTCCTGCATTTGCTACAGGAGGCCAGTCATACTGGCTGGCATCATACTCAACCCAGACAATTTCAAATGTATCTATGTTCAAGCTTCCATATTCTATATTGAAGAAACCATTATATCCCCAGTATTTTCCCCAACTATTTTTGCAAATCCAGTAGCCACCATGAGGAATGCTATCATCATCCTTCCATCCAACAATTATAACGCAATGATTTATTCCATAAGCTACTTCATAAGGATAATAAGCATCTGGGCTATGATTTTCCAAACCCCACTTCATAAAATCTTCAGTTGCCATCATAAAGGTTACCACTGGACCTTTCTCCATTATAAGAGTCTTTATTTTTTGCCTGTCTTCATCTGAACCATCTGGGAAGAAATAGCCAAAGTCAGCTATTGGAACGAGTTTATCAAGCCAGTCGTTGCATTTTGCATTGCATGGTATGGTATCATCTCCTTCATATGGAAAACATTCTTCCAGCAAAGCTCCATTATGATAATTTCCATCTGCAGATGTAGATTTCATGTAATAAAAAGCCCAATAAGGGTGCCCGCCTTTGCAACTACCAGCCAAAGGCAAGCATGATAGTATGTATTGCTCAGATAAATCTGGGTCTAACTCTGGCAGTCCTTCCTCAATATTAATAACACTTTCCAATGCTCCTATTGCTGCAAAAGCCCAACAGCTTCCACACATTCCTTGAAATTTAGCAGGTGTAGTCCAGCCCCCATCTCTCCATGAAAAATAGTCTGGCACTTCTTTTGCAATAGGCTCAGTAGCATTATCCTTAGGATGTTGATAAATTTCTTCCATAACAGGAAAAATGAAATCATTTTTGCTACAATTACATGTAAATTTTTGAGATAAAACTGCATGAGAAAGCATAAAAGCAATTACAAAACTAAACAGCAATCTAAATGAATTCTTTTTCAGCATGGTAAAAAAATAATTTGTGGATTAAAAAATTTAGTGAAAGCAAATAATGAATGAATTAGTCGTATTTGCATTATTAATAGGAATTGGCTAAACACCATCCATTTCATTTTTAATTTTTAATGAACTTCTATAAAACAATGAGCTATCGAAAATAATGGAATGAGATGGTGCTATGGTAAATTCTCTTCATGCAATAGAATAGCATTTGATAGCTAGCTCTTTCATTATCGATGGTCTCGAAAATCAAGAAATCAGCTATCTATAACTTTATATCTTTGCGACACTAACTACTTTATCTCCTGGATTGAGTTTCATTAGCCTTACACCCATTGTGTTTCTTCCTTGTTTTCTTATATCACTGGCTTTAATTCTTACAATCATTCCTTCCTTGCTTGCAATCAAAATCTCATTTTCATCATTTACAGCTATAACACCAACAACCTTCCCGTTCCTCTCATTTGTTTTTATTGTTATAATTCCTTTTGCTCCTCTCCTTGTTATCCTATACTCATCAATGCTAGTTCTTTTTCCATATCCATTTTCTGTTACACTTAGCAAATCTTCCTTGCTCGCTGTCTCAATAGAAACGACCTCATCATTTCTTAGCCTAATTCCAATGACTCCTTCAGCATTTCTTCCCATATTTCTAACTTCCTCCTCCATAAAAACGCAAGCATAGCCATTCCTTGTTGATAAAATAATTTTATCTCCTTTCTTTGCTATTCTCGCCCCTACTAACTTATCTCCCTTTTTAAGTTTCAATGCTCTTATTCCATTAGCCCTTATATTTCTAAGCAAGTTTATTGCAAGTTTCTTTACAATTCCATTTTTTGTAGCAAATATGATGTTTTCATCTCCTTCGAAGCCTTTAACTGGTAAAATTTCAACAACATCATTTGATGGAATTAAATTTACTATGGCTCTTCCTTTTGAATGCCTTCCTCCATAAGGTATTTCATATACTTTTTTAGCAAAAACTCTTCCATCTGAAGTAAAGAAAAGTAGAAAATCATGAGTAGATGCTATAGCAGTTTTGTATATTATGTCTTCTTCTTTCATTTTCATTCCAATGAGTCCTTTTCCTCCTCTTCTCTGGCTTCTATATTCATCTAATGGCACTCTTTTGATATAACCGCCAGCTGTTAGAATAACAACTACATTTTCTTCCTGTATTAAATCTTCAATATCCAATTCAATTCTTGCTTCTCTTATTTCTGTTCTTCTTTCATCTCCATAAGTTTTTTTCAGATATTCCAACTCGCTCTTTATTATTTCCTTTATTTCTTCTTCGCTTCCCAAAATTTTCTTAAGCTTCTCTATTTCCCTAATTTTTTCCTCTCGTTCTTTCTTTAATTCGTCAAATTCCATTGAAGTTAATGATTGCAAGCGCATTGCAAGAATTTCTTTAGCTTGTTTTTCCGTAAATTCAAACATCTGTATCAATTTCTCCTTTGCTTCCTTTGCATCTTTTGATTTTCTTATAACATCAATAACTTCATCTATTCTTTCCAATGCTTTTATAAATCCATCCAAAATGTGCTTTCTTTCCTCCGCTTTCTTCAAAGCAAATTTACTGCGCCTCCTAATAACAATTTTTCTATGCTTTATATATTCTTCAATTAACTCCTTTATATTCAAAAGCTTTGGAACACCATCTACTAAAGCAATATTCAAAATTCCAAAGGTAGTTTCCATTTCAGTATGCTTAAAAAGCTGATTTTGAATTATCTCCGGCACAACATCTTTTTTGAGCTGTATAACTACTCTTAAGCCTCGTCTATCAGACTCATCCCTTAAATCAGAAATTCCTTCAATAACTCCTTTCCTAACCAAATCTGCAATATGCTTTATCAAATCAGCCTTATTTACTAAATAGGGCAATTCTGTTATGACTATTTTATTTCCTTCAAAATGTGTTTTAGCCCTTACCTTAATTAGCCCTCTTCCCGTCTTATAAGCCCTCAAAATTTCTTTCTTCCCATAAACTATTCCTCCTGTAGGAAAATCTGGTCCTTTTATATACTCGCAAATTTCCTCAATACTAATATCTGGATTATCTATTGTTGCTATTATTGCATCAACTACCTCCTTTAGGTTATGAGGAGGCATATTTGTTGCCATTCCAACAGCTATGCCAGATGAGCCATTTACAAGTAAATTAGGCAACAAGGCAGGCAATACAACCGGCTCCTTTAATGTGCCATCAAAGTTATCCCGCCATTCAACAGTCTCTTTATCAATATCCTTAAGCAATTCCTCACTTATTTTGCTTAGCCTTGCCTCAGTATAACGCATTGCCGCTGGAGAATCGCCATCAACGCTTCCAAAATTT
The DNA here is from genome assembly GCA_029258955.1 of Thermoplasmatota archaeon. Lineage (GTDB taxonomy): Archaea > Thermoplasmatota > E2 > UBA202 > JdFR-43 > JAPDJP01. The sequence continues at coordinate 32,892 of JAPDJT010000044.1, read as the reverse complement.
CCCTGTCCATCTATTAAAGGATAGCGCATCGAAAAAGGTTGAGCCATTCTTACCAAAGCATCATAAACTGCTGCATCTCCATGAGGATGATATTTTCCAAGAACTTCTCCAACAACTCTCGCTGACTTGCGATGTGGCTTATTGTGATGCAATCCCATTTCATGCATTGCATATAAAATTCTACGATGAACAGGCTTTAAACCATCTCTTACATCTGGAAGAGCTCTTCCAACAATTACACTCATTGAATAGTCGAGATAAGAAGTTTTCATTTCCTCTTCCAGAGGTCTAACTATTATGCGTTCAGATATCAAGGTTCACTACCTCCTTTGCATGTCTTTTAATGAATTCTCTTCTTTCCTCAACATTTTTCCCCATTAAAATTGTGAATAGCTCATCAGCTTCAATAGCATCCTCTATTTCAACTCTCTTAAGAATCCTTTTTTCAGGGTTCATTGTTGTCTCCCATAACTGCTCAGGATTCATTTCTCCCAAGCCCTTATATCTCTGAATGATGGCACCATCACTTGCAATCTTTTTAAGTTCTTCATCACTATAAACATAATATTCCTTATTTCCCTTTTTAACTCTATATAATGGAGGCTGAGCAATATAAACATAGCCATTTTCTATGAGAGGACGCATATAGCGGAAGAAGAAGGTTAAAAGCAATGTCCTTATATGGGCGCCATCTATGTCAGCATCGGTCATTATAATTATCTTATGATAATTTGCTTTTCTTATATCAAATTCATCTCCTATGCCTGTTCCAATGGCAGAGATAATTGCCTTTATTTCATCATTTTCTAAAATCTTATCAAAGCTTGCTTTCTCAACATTTAATATTTTTCCTTTTAATGGCAATATGGCTTGATATTTTCTATCTCTCCCTTGCTTTGCAGAGCCACCTGCAGAATCTCCTTCTACAATGAAAAGCTCGCATTTCTCCGGCTCGTTGGATGTGCAATCTGCAAGCTTTCCAGGCAAAGCAGTAGACTCCAAATAGCTTTTTTTTCTGACAAGCTCTCTTGCTTTTCTCGCTGCTTCTCTTGCTTTCATTGCTTGCAATGCTCTTTCTAAGATTCTTTTAGCCACCGAAGGATTTTCTTCTAAGTATGTAGATAGTTTTTCATATACAATTGTCTCAACAATTCCCTTTACTTCTGAGTTAGCAAGCTTTGTTTTTGTTTGTCCCTCAAACTGGGGATTTGGAACCTTGCATGATATAACAGCAGTCAATCCTTCTCTTACATCCTCTCCCTCTAAAGTTTCATTATTCTTAAAGAAATTTTTCCTCCCATATTCATTTAATGTTCTTGTTAGTGCAGATTTAAAGCCAGATAAATGACTACCTCCTTCTTTGGTATTTATGTTATTAACAAAAGTATAAACGTTTTCTGCATAGCTATCTGTGTATTGTAAAGCAATCTCAACATGGATTCCATCTTTTTCCCCACTGAAATAAATAACATCATGCAAAGGATTCTTATTCCTGTTAATGTATTTTACAAACTCTATTATCCCTCCATCATACTGAAAAACATCTTCCTTGCCGGTTCTTTTATCTACAAGCCTAATTCTCAAACCTTTATTTAAAAAAGCAAGTTCCTGCAATCTTTTCCTAAGGATGTGGTAATCAAATGTCTTGCCAGCAAAAATTTCATCATCTGGATAAAATGTTATCTTTGTTCCTGTTTCCTTAGCATTGCCAACTATCTCAAGTTTTGTAACTGGCTTACCTCTTTCATATCTCTGCCTGTAAATTTTTCCATTTCTTCTAACCTCCACTTCTAACCATTTTGATAAAGCATTAACAACAGATACACCAACTCCATGTAATCCTCCAGCTACTTTATAAGCGCCTTTATCAAACTTCCCGCCAGCATGAAGCTTTGTCATTACAACTTCTACACCAGAAATTCCATAATCCTTATGAATCTCAACAGGAATTCCTCTTCCATTATCATCTACTGTTATGCTACCATCTTCATTTATAATTACATCTATTCTTGTGCAATATCCAGCTAAAGCTTCGTCAACAGAATTATCAACAACTTCCTCCACCAAATGATGGAGACCCTTCTCATCAGTAGAGCCAATATACATTGCTGGTCTTTTTCTGACTGCTTCCAGACCCTCAAGTACCTTAATCTTATCAACACTATATTCTTCGGTCATTTTCTAAAAAACTCAACGGAAGATTCCCTTACTTTCCTTCTTTATTCCCTCCATCTTATTCCAGCATTCCTCGCAATACAGCTTGTTGCATACTGGACATTGATACACCATTCCTTTGTAGTTTGGGTCAAGCATATTTTTTCCACAAACTGCACAAGATGTTAATTCCTTGTATTTTTCCCTACAATCTTTACAAACTAATACATCAGGTGTGAGAAGATTAATAATTCTTTCTTTCCTCATTTCGTCCTCATTCATTTTCTTCCCCACCAAAAATTAAATTTTACATATAAATGTTATGCATGTTGTATTACATTTGTTGGCAATGGTTTCCAACTATGTTTTTCAAAATCCCATCCTTCCTTTAAAACTTCCCACTCTATTGTCCATACATTTTGCCCATCAAATTGTTGCAAATGATCCACACCTATATGGAGTTTTATCCTAACTTTATCTCCAACATTAAAATCTGTTAAATTTCCATCAAAATAAAAGCCTGATGATGGCATTGAAGCAAAAAGCAAAAGAGTGTAATTCTGCACTATTTGCTTTTGATAAATTTCATCTTCAATTATTAATGTGTCCCCATCATCTAATGATTTAAAACCAGAGAAAAAATAATGTGTTTCATTATTTGTTTCTGTTTCTACATCTTCAGATAATTCTTTTAAATTCATCACAACAGCTTTTTCCTTTTCCGTACAACCTGCAAATATGGCTATAAGAAATATAGCCAATACCACTACTTTCCTCATTATTGCTTAACAGCTTTTTATATAAAAAAGTATGCATAAAAGAGGGACAATCACTGAAGGGCGAGCTTTTTAGCAACATAGCTCAATTTATTAGCCAATGATAACCATCTCTTTTCATATTAATCAGGTATGTTGAATAAATGAATAAATTGTTGCCATTGGCTATATCACATGAAGGATATGCTATAACAACATTCCTTTTCATTTTATTTTTTATCAATCCCCATATTAATCTTATGAATGACATAATGGGATTTCATGAAATTAGTGTATAAAAATTTGTTACCATAATAAATCCCCTAATTCCATACAATATAGGCAAGGTAACCATTTCTTCATTATCACATAAGATATGTCATAACAACACTCTTTTTTTCATTTATTGCATTCCTGATTTACAGCAAATATTTTTATTGGAGATTTCATTTAGAAACATGCTTAGAAGATTTTTAGTTTTGGCTCTTGCCTTTGCATTGTCCGGTGTGTTCTTCATTGAGGGAGGGGAAGTAGAAAGTTTTGCTAATGAAGGATTCAATGGAGTCTCATGGAAAGAAGTAGTACCAGTTAAAAAAGTTGCATTTGTAGGATTTGATGAAAACAGCTATCTCGATGATTATGCGTATTTGGCAATGATTCCTGCAAGCACATTTTATCATGAAGGAAAAATATATTCATATCCTCTTTTGTTTTATGAAAAGAAAGAAATTAACAATCGAAAAGAGCTCTCTTTAAACGCCTCGCAAGGAATAAAATATTTTATGGAAGACTGGCTTGGCTACTGCAAAAATTTAGAAATTGAACTCATAAATTGTAATGCCACCAACTGGAATGCAAAATATTCTTACATAAATTCAACAGATGTTTATGAGCTTGCTTCTAAAATTGCCACAAAGCACTGGTTAATGAATAATGAAGTTTTTGTTGCAGTAGCAGGAGACTTTGAAAGCAAAGAGAAAATAAAAGGCACAGTAAATTGCATTATAAGTCAAGCAACTATAGGAAGAAAAATAGTGAGAGTGGCAGAGCCTGAGGGCATAGGAGGGGTTTATGAAAATTTCACAATAGAAGAGCCTTACAAATATGTTGAAGTTCTTGTTGAATGGAATCCTTTGCTTAGAGGGATTGATATTGATTTGCAACTTTATGATGATGCCTTAGGAATGGTTGATGCTTCTGAAAATTGGAATGCCTTGGCTGGGACATATGAAAAAGTAGAATCGTATGTTTTTAACTATGGAACATGGGAAATTGGCTTAACAAATATGCCAACAGAAAACTTTGGAATAATGAAAAATATGGTTAATGGCTTGTTTAGGAAAGGGAGAGAATATGATGCAAAAATTACTTTGTATCTGGGGAAAGAAATTTCCTTGCCTCCAATTAATTTAGCAAGAAATGTCAATATTACCATTGAGTGCAACAAAAACATTTCATTTGGTGCCTTGCTTTTATCATCATCAAAAATTGCCTATAAGCCTTATAAAGGAAAGGGAAAAATAGATATGCATTTTGATGAGCTTGGGGAAAGCAACTATAGCATATGCATATTTGTAATGGAAAATGCAACTGGATTGAATTTCAAAATAAATTATGAGTGGGAGGAAATAAATGAAAAGCAGGTAAAATCATTTGCTTCTTGTGCTCAAGCAGCAATACTTGCTTCATTGCATGATGCGCCTTTATTATATGTAAAAGAAAATGAAGTGCCATATGTTACAAATCAAGCTATAAGAAGCTTGGGAGCAAAGAAAATTCATATTATTGAAGGAAATGAAAAGCTTCTGGAAGAGCTATCAAAATTTGGAGATGTTGAAAATTTAAGTTTAATGGAAGCCTATCAAAAAATTTATGAAATAACAAAAAGCAACGATATAGTTTTCACTACAGTTAGCCCATGGACTTACTGGCTTGCTGAAGAACTTAAGCCGAAGGGAGATAAAGAAAAAGCATTGTATATTGGGCCCGCCGCCTACATTGCTTCTCATCATGGAAGCGCTTTATTTGTTGTTGAAGCACATGAAAAGCTAAGCGAGGCAGCGAGCTGGATAACAGATTTCTGGAAACGTGATTCCAGAGCAAGACTTCCACCATCTGTGGCATGCATGTATTTAATGGCTAAACAAGTTTATGATTTCATCTCTTCATTAGGCTTAGATAAGGAAGGGCATGAGAATATCATAACTGTAGCTGGACAGTTTGACATTGGTATAGGATGGGACAGAGCTTTTGTAGGAAAGGCGAATCCAGGAAGAATAATGGGCTCCCCTGTAGATACAAGTTATTGGACGGCAAGAAGTGTTTTCTATCCAGCCTTAATTTTCCAGAATCCTGCTCTAAATCCCAATGGAATAATGCTTATAAACGGAAGTAAAAGCAAAAGAGATGCCCTAGGAAGATTGCATATAGTAAAGCCAAGCCAAGAAGAACATTTTGTTTATCCAGTCTTGCAAACATGGGTTTCATACTGCCATGAGTTTAATAAGGAAGCAAGCAAATACTGGGGCTGTCTATATACCACAAGAGATGGAATAACTCCATATGTAACACCTTCTCCAAATCCTATTGATGAAGGTGTAACAGATAAAATAGGAGCTTACTGGCCAGATATGAGCACCTCAGAAGTAGTTCCATTCTATCTAAAGAAGCTTGGATATAGCAATGCATTTTCAACAAACTTTTCAGCAACAATGGAGAGTTTGAATAGAGGTGCTATAATGTGGTTTGAGGGAATGCATGCTGCACATGTAAATTCTGGCATTGTCGGCTTTTGGGATCCAGATGCAAACTGGACAAAAATATTCTATTACCTCAAAGATATGCCAGGAATAAAGAGAATTCTTGAAGAAAAGAAAATAAATACTGAGCCAAATCCTTGGAGAGGATACGAATTTGGAATATGGAGACAAGCTTTATTCAGATGGGGAATTCCATTTACAGATAAAGATACACAAATTTTCCAAACAGGCTCTACAGCAGATCCAGATGTCATTGTTATGGATAAATTTTTAGGATGGGATTGGAGAACAGCTTTGCATGGAGATGGAGTAGTTATTGCAATCTTGCAACAAGTAGCTACAGAAACAAAGACAGGATATGATATAGATGAAGCTTTAGATAATTTGCATTCCTGCGGAATAAATGCTGGCATATCTTGCTTTATAGCAGCTACATATTTACATTTGGCATTAATAAGACATGGCTCAGTCTTCCAAATTATAGATCCATGGCTTACTTCATGGTACTGTAATTTTGCTGTAGAAATGTTTGCAAGATATTTGGCACTGGGCTATACGGCTGGCGAAGCTTATGAAAAGGCAATGAGACACGTAGGCATATGCTATTTAACAAAAGAATGGTGGTGGGATATATGTGAGAATGTTTGCTATTTCGGCGATCCTTGCTTGAGAGTATGGAGTCCAGCATATGCATGGGAAGAGCCAATGGCAATGGAACCAGGCATTATAGGAATGCATGTAATTTAGCCAGCTTTTCCATATTTTATAGCTTCTCTTGTTTTTACAGCTACACCTCTTTCAAAATCAAGCATTTCCTCCCTGTTAAGCAGGCATTGACCAACTGCAAGTAATTCATCATTTTCATTTACAATTAAAGCTTCATCATAAGGGCGGAGTTCATTGCAAGCATCGATAACAAATTTGGCGAAAACATTTTTCCCTTGCTTTATAAATGGTTCTGCTTCTTTTGAAACAATTACTCTCATTTTTGGTTTTTTAAAGAAATTGTGCAATTTTATTCCTCCCTCAAACTTTAAAGTAAAGAAGCCATCTGAAGCACGCATTGAAACAACATGCTTTCCATTAACAAAAACATTCCTGATTTTCCCTGTTGTCTTTGATTTCTTTACTTCTATTTTTCCGTCAAACAAAGCTTTTCCTGCTCCTCTGCCAAATTGATAATCTGCTATACTCATTATTTTTCTTAGATCATAATCATTGCTATTCTTTTCTACCTCTTCAATGCCAACAATTTTTAGCTTTCTGTAGAATTTTTTGCAAATTTTTTCTATTTCTTTCTCTGCCTCTTCATCCATACTTAAAGGAAAAACAGATTGAGCAACTGGATAAATCTCATCTAACTCCAGTGGAATTGGTCCAAAATAAGATTCAATTATGCAATTTGCCCTCAATTTTTTCAACCATTCATTCTTGCTATATGGTTTTTCTAATTCTCCAAATACAATGCTTTTTTCAAAAAATGGCTGCCATCTCTCCATAATTCTTTTCTGTAATCTATAAACAATAGGACGATGCATAGAATATTTATTTACATAAATGAAGGCTCTCTTTTTTGATATATTTTCCCATTTTTCAAGCCATTTTTTCTCTTTTATTACAACTTCCATTGCATCTTTTAAGCTGGGATGCGCTGTTATTCTTTGCTCCACCAGTTCCCATAAATATCCTTGTCTAATAGCCTGCCTTATTCTTTTCATTTCTGCAAATGTTTGCCACAAGTTATGATAAGCAATTTTTTTCACTCTCTCTTCCTCTTCCATTTCCTTTATTTCCTCTAAGCTATATTTGCTGCAAATAGGGCAACAGCAGGGCAATTCATCCATTTCCTCAAGCTTTAAAGTTCTATCTGGAAATATAAAGCGATTGTCCTTTGCATATTTTATATATGATGCTGAATCAAATAAATCACAACCTAAAGCTACAGCTAAAGGAAATATTATAGGATGTCCCGCTCCAAATAAATGGACGGGCTTTGAAGGTGGAAGGAATTTCTTACTTGCCAATATTATTCTTGCAATATCTGCATATCTCTGCTGTTCCATTAAAGGAACAACGCCTCCTATTGGATAAACATCAGCATTTAATTTTGCTAAGGCTTTTGCACATTTTTTTCTTAAATCATAATAAGTTCCCCCTTGAACTGTGGTGGCTAAAAACATCTCACCCTTTTCCTTTATGCTCTTCTTTGCCCTTTTTATTGTCTCCTCAACCTCTTTTTTAACTGTTTCATATTCCTTTTCTTCAGAAAATACATCTAAGATTGTGCCAATATCTGAACCAATGTCTCTTTGAAATCTTACAATTTCCACTGCATCTATTTCTATACCATACATATACATTTGAAATGAGCCCGAATCAGTCATAATGGGTTTGTTAAAATTTAGCAAGGCATGCAATCCTTCTTCTAAAGCTTTTTGTCTCAATTTTTCGTCTTTATAAATTATGTATGAATTAGTTATAATTGCCTCTGCCCCCATTTTCAACATTTCTTTTGGATGTATAGGGATAAAATGAGGATTTATTACAGGAAGAATTGTAGGTGTAGTTATCTTTCCGTGCTTTGTCTCCAAAACACCAATCCTTGCTAACCCATCTCTTGCTTTTATTTCAAACATTAGGAAAGATAGAGGAAGAGATTATAAATTTTGGGAAATATAGAAGAAATTACTGTAGTGATTATGCAACTACAATCCTGCGAAATTTCTGATAGCATAAGATATAATTTTTAATAAATGGACTACCAATCCCAATTATTCATATACATCATTTCATTTCTTCTTTCCTCTTATCTTGTCTATACTATAATTCCCCTCTTCAATCTCTGGCTTTTTTTATAATGGCATACACAATTGCTAAGATAAATATAAAAATGATGAAAAGAATGGCAAAAATTACTAAACTTAAGAAGAAAATATTAATCCATGCAAAAATTCCTGTCATTTTTATCATATAAGATATTATAGCAGAAAAAAGATAAAGAAAAAGGATAAGGGCAGCAAATTTTGCTATATTCATCTTCCCAATGTTTCATCTAAGAAAGTACCTAATATTCCACTTCTTCCTGAAGTTTGTTGCGTTGGCAAGAAAGGAGCAAGAGCCATTGCCAAATTATGCAAAGTCATTGATTGCAAAATTATTTTTCCTGGTCCTCTTAAAGTCGTTAAGAATAAACCTTCCCCTCCAAAGAAAATAGTCTTTATTCCTTTAACACGTTGGATATCATAATCAACGCTTGCTTCCCATCCTACAACACTTCCAGTATCAACCTTAATACTTTCTCCTTCCTTTAATTCCATTTCAATAAAATCACCACATGCATGAATAAATGCCATTCCTTTGCCACTTAATCTTTCTAGAATAAATCCTTCTCCTCCAAAGAAAATAGCTCCAAGTCTTTTCTGAAAAGCAATGCTTAAATCAACCCCATCTTCAGCACAGAGAAAAGCGTCTTTTTGCACAATAAATTCTTTTCCGCTATCTATCTCCAAAGGCATTATTGTACCTGGAGCATTTCCAGCAAAGCCAACGAATCCCTTTCCTCCAGAAGATGTAAATTCTGTTAAAAAGAATGTTTCTCCAGCGAATTTTCTTCCTATCGCTTTAAGTAATCCTCCTCTTGCCTTCGCCTCCATCTTTATATTTGGGCTCATATAAACCATTGAACCAGCTTCAGCATATACCTTCTCTCCTGGCTCTAACTCTATTGTTACAATTTGCAGATTATCTCCAGTAATTTTATATTTCACGATATCACCTATTTAAAAAGCTTGGTAAGAATTTAAGTTTTTTCAATTTTAGGGTTTGATGACATGTTAAAGCCCGCCTCCATGTAAGCATAAAGGAGGCGGTAAAATGTTGTATGCAGGTATGGATGTGCATATATGGACTAAAGAATGTAAAAGTAGCTATTGAAGCATCTACAAACTATAGCTACATTGTAGATGCTTTAGTAAAAGAAGGCTATGAAGTTTTAGTGGCACATCCATTAAGAACAAGAGCTATAGCTGATGCAAAAATTAAAAGCGATAAAATTAAAAACTGCATATAAAACAGGCGGGCTTTACATAGGTGTTATGGGCATATCCTCCCAATGTGATAATAGCCAACGGCAACAATTTATTCATTTATTCAACACACCCCAAATTCTGTGAAACAAAATCATCTCCATTTTGCATTAGGAAAATATATAGCTAAAAAGATTTTAAATTGTGCTCATCACACCATTTGACCCTTGGAAAGGCAAATTGTGTACTTGCCCAAAAAAATATTCATTTAGTCCTTATACAGGTTGCTCACATGCATGCATTTACTGCTACATAACTTCCTATATTCCAAATGCTTTTAAGGCGAGAGTTAAAAAAGATTTATTCAAAAGATTAAGGAAAGAAATCCATAAAGTTGACACATTTATAAGCATGGCAAACAGTAGCGATGCCTATACACCAGAGGAAAAAAATTTAAAAATTACAAGAAAATGCCTCCAGTTTTTTAAGGAAAAAGGAATTCCGATACTAATCATAACAAAATCTGATTTGGTAGCAAGAGATGCTGATATTTTGAAGGAGATGAAGGCTTCAGTAAGTATTACAATAACAACATTGGAAGCAAAGAAAGCAAAGCTTATTGAACCAAATGCGCCGCCACCAGAAAAAAGAATAAAGGCTTTAGAAATACTCCATGAAGAAAATATCCCTTGCTCAATAAGACTCGACCCAATTATTCCCGGAATAAATGATGAAGAACTGGAAGAAATAATTGATACTGTAGCCCCTTATGTAAAGCATGTTGTTACTTCCACCATAAAACCAAGAAATGATTCAATGAAAAGGCTAAGGAAAGTTATGGATATAGATTCTTTTAAATGGGAGAGAAAGGGAAATTCCTTTTATTTGCCAAGAGAACAAAGATTTAATTATTTAAGGAGAGTTGAAAAAGCCTGTAATAAATATGGCATATCATTTGCAGCTTGCAGGGAAGGATATAAGTTCAAAGCTGAAAGCTGTGATGGTAGCCATCTAATATTTCATTCAAGTTAAATAGGAAATTTGTAGCCATTTCAATTTCTTTCAAATCTATGTATTCTTTTTCAGTATGTGCTATTTTTAAATTTCCTGGTCCAAATACAACACATTTTATTCCTTTTTCATTAAACCTTATTGCATCCGTCCAGCTTGGCATACCGTCTAAAGAAAATCTTATGCCCGCTTTTTCTATTGCATCTTTACAGATTTTAATAATTTCCTCCTTTTCATTGACTTCAAAACCATTCCATATTTCTTTAAATTCCACTTTGCCATATTCTTTAGCTACATTTTCAATTTCTTTTGCAACTTTTTTTGCAGATTGCTCCGCCAAAATCCTTGCTTCTAATCTTCCTTTACATACTTTTGGATTCAGATAAAATGGATTTTCACAAATTATCTCATGCAATGTTATACAGCTATCAAAATATTTTCCCTTTTTCCAGCAATTTAACTTTTTTATTTTATGGAACATTTCTATTGCATTCTCAATTGCATTTTTACTGCAGAATGAGCCATGCATTTCTTCTCCATAAACTTCGAAAATGGCTTCAATATTTCCAGCATGGTAGTTGCAAAGTTTTAATGAAGTTGGCTCCATGATTACAGCTATCTCGGCATCACAACTTTTTAAAAAGGATTCTGAACCTTTCGCATCCTCTTCTTCATCGCATAAAAAAGCAATGGTAAAATTCAATTTTTTAATCTTCTGAAGAAATAAAAGCAATGATGCAACGCTTGCTTTTGCATCGCATGCTCCGGTGCCATATATTTTATTGCCTTCTTTTCTAATTTTTATTTTCCTTTTTATTGTATCTATGTGGGTTGCAACAACAATTTTTTCATTTCCTTTAACAACAACATTGCCTATTTCATCTATAATTACATCAAAGCCTATATTTCTTATAAAATTTGAAATGAATTTTGCAATTTCTTCTTCACTTTTTGATGGAGAATCTATTGACAAAAGTTGCATAAGCATTTTTTCTGCATGCATATTTATAAACCCTTTCTATAATAAAATCGTTTATGGACTTAAAAATAAAAATCGTCGAAAAGAAAGATTTAGATAAATTTGTTGAAGTTTATAAATCTGCATATAAAAAGTTGGGCAAATATGCATATTGGAGAGAAAAGGATATAAGATGGTATTTTAGATGGCTTTCAAAGAGAGATGCAAATGGATTTTTTAAGGCAGAAATAAATGGTGAGGCAATTGCGTTTGTTGCTTGCGATTCAAATTGGCATGGATTGTACGAAAATGTAGGAGAAATACATGAAATAGTCGTAAAGGAAGAGTACAAGGGTAAAGGAATAGGAAAAAAATTGATGGAGGTGGCAGAGGAGTATTTGAAAAGCAAAGGGCACAAAATAATTGAGTTATGGGTTGGTGAAGAAAATCATGTAGCTAGAAAATTTTATGAGAAACTGGGCTACAAAGCAACGGATAAATTTGGAGTATGGATAAGAATGGTGAAAAAAATTTAACTATTCCGCCATTATCTTCATTCTTCATCTCCCAAGATGATTAATTTCAAAAATTGCTTCTAAAGTTTTTCATATTCCTTATTTTTTCTTCAAATTCTTTTAAATCTCTTACAACAAAGCTTCCGTTCATGTTGCCCTTCCTATCCAGATAAAATGCTTTTATGCCTGCTTGCTTCGCCGCCAGATAATCAAATTCATAGTTATCCCCAACATGAATAAGCTTGTTTTTATCTATTCCCATTTCCTTGCAAACTAACTCGTATATCTCTTTGTCTTTCTTTGTTTTTTTGAAATTGCTTACTGCTGAAAATACATGAGAAAAATATTTTTTCAGCCCTAATACTTCCATTTCTATTTCTATAAATTCATTTGCAGCATTTGAAATTATAATGAGTTCGTTTTCTTTTCCTAAGCTTTCTAAAACTTCTTTTACCTCTGGATACATCTCCAGCTTATCTATACAACTCATAAGTAAATTTTTCCAATCTATATCCAGCTTAAATTTTCTTATCCAGTAATGAATGTCATACCATTCTAATCTTTCTGGTCCAATTTTTAAATATTCTTCCTCAACTTTTCTTCTTGCATCTTCATAGCTCAGCTTATATTTTTCTGCATACAATTCAGGAATTTTCTCAAGCCATACAGCATCAACATAATCCATCTTTACTAATGTTCCATCTAAATCAAATGATATAATCATTCTCCCACCGCATAGAATTTTCCTTCATATTCTACAATTTTTATTTTCCTTTTTCCCTTCCAATTTTTTGGTTTATTTACAAAGGCTGTTTTATAACTTTCCGTATCCATAATGTATAGTCCTTTCTCGTCTTCATGCAATACAATAGCTTCTCTTTCTTTCAAATCCAATTCAACAGCTTTCCTCAAATCATCTTTATAAATATATCTTTTTTCTCCATCCATTCCCTCAAGCTCAATTTTTTTACCTGCTGAAACAATTCTATATAACTTATCATCAATTTTTACAAACTTGCCTTTATATTCTACAAGCCTTATACCATATGTATCTCTGTAAATCCTTTTTCCATCTTTCATTCCAACTAATGAAGAGGAAATGCTAAGCTCCGCATCATATTTTTCTTTAATTTCCCTAGCTATTTTCGATGCCACCTTCTTATTCCCTATATAATAATCTCTTCCTCCTTTAACTTCCTCTTTTTTTAGCAAAAAAGTATCTCTTTCTGAAATTCTTCTCCTTATTAGTTTGTCAATATCCTTCATATCCTTTTCATTTGCTCCTCTTATTTGCAAAATTGCTTCAAAATATCCTCCTTTTTGTAATGAACATTTATCGCAAAGCCTTTCTTTTTCAACAATTTCAATATACTTTTCTTTCTTTATTTTTCTTCCTTCAAACTCAAGTATGCATGTTATTTTACCGCTTTCAAAATCAAATTCAAATTGAAAAGGGAATTTCGCTTCTATTTGCTGTTTTATATATTCCTTCAAATCTTCCTTTAAATTTCCCTTCATCCATTTATTTCCTAGCCTATAAGCAGGGCAATTTCTGCAATAAACTACTTCTACTTTTTCAGGCATTTCTATCAACTTTTTCTTTTTCAAATAGCAATCTATGCACAAGCCTTCATATGTCTTTCCTTCCTTTCCACATTCAACACAAATCATAGTAAAGCAAACTGAGCATGTGGTATGCCAGCAATCTTTATAACATTTTCTTTATCAATGATGCCCACCTCAATTCCACATTTAACAGCTCTATGCCCAACCAAATTTGCTATTGTTGCATTTGCTAAATGCTTTTTAAGCAATTCTTCATCACCAAGCACGTCAGCATAAAATTCTTTTGAAACATGAAACTCTATTTCTCCTTCTTTTAAAGTTTTTCCTATAAGCTCTGCATCACAAGCTGCAACCAATACCTCATTTTGCACAGTATAAACCTTAATATAAATTTTATTCGCTGGTGAGTCTGAATTTTCCGTGTTTGGGCTCAAATATTATTCCCTCCTTTCTCATTTTGCTAATTAATTTTTCAACTGTTGCCTTATCTATGCCTTCATCCTCTGCCCTTGCAACAATCTCTTCCAAGGGGGCTGGTGCATCTGTTTCTTTACATATCTCCCTTATTATATCTGTTATTATCCTCATTTTATCTTTTTGTGTTTTGGTTATTCCAGTAGTTATTATATCTATGTTGAACTCTCCCATCTCCCTTTCTATCCCCACTTTCCTTAGATAATATTCAACAATTTTTATTGCTCTCTCCGCATCTTCAGCAGTAACAACATTTGAAAGCCGCATCCTTGCTGACGCCTCAGCAATCCTTACAAATGCTTCAAGCTGACGAGGAGTAAATGGAACTGTTTCCTTAGCTCTTGCTCTCATTTCAACATAATATTCCCTTATTTTCTCCATTGCTTCTTCAGTAAGCACGGGAAAAACGTTTCTTTTTGCATATGCTATATATTTCCTCAAAAATTCTGGGTCAAAAACAGGCTTTATTTTATCTATTTCCAAACCCTTTTCATGACTTAGCATCTCTCCATATTTATGCACTTCTAAAATATGGGTTGCTAAAGCTTCATCTTTTTCCCTATCTGGCTTATCTGTTAATGGAAATATCAAATCAAATCTTGAAAGCAATGCTGGTGGTATGTTTATTTGGTCTGCTATTGGAGCATATTCATCAAATCTTCCAAATTTGGGATTTGCTGCTCCCAACAAAGCACACCTTGATTTTAAAGTTGCATTTATTCCAGCTTTCGCAATACTTATTTCCTGCTGTTCCATAGCTTGATGTAAAGCATCTCTATCTTTTGGAGACATTTTATCAAGTTCATCAACGCATGCTATACCCATATCCGCCAAAACTAATGCACCAGCTTCCAAGGTCCATCTACCTTCACCAAATTCATCGCTTCTCACTGCTGAAGCGGTTAAACCTGCTGCACTGCTTGATTTGCCAGATGTGTAAATGCTACGGGGGGCTAATTGGGAGATGTATCGCAATAATTGGCTTTTTGCTGTGCCTGGGTCGCCAACAAGCAGAATATGAATATCTCCTCTTATTCTGGTTCCATCTGGCATTGTTTTAGGAACCCCTCCAAAAAGCTGTAAAGCCAGAGCTTCTTTTTCCATTTCCAAGCCATAGATAGTAGGGGCAATAGAATTTCTTATCTTTTCATATAGCATTGGGTCTTTGCTCACTTCCTTAATTTTCTTTTCATCTTCCTCACTTATTGCAATTTCTTCAAATGCCTGATCCTTAATTTCTATGCTTACAGCATCCATTACTTTATTAAATTCTGTAAGCTTTAATTTGCCTGTTCTCCTTGCCTGCACCCTCAAAATCCCATTTACAGTTATTCTATCTCCTGGAACAACATCTCCAACCAAATCATCTTCAAGATATATAACCAAGCGCATTGGTTGGGCTCCTCCTCTTAACCCTTCTGGACTCTCTTGCAATTCAATTTTTTGAGAGTCAATGAATTCTGATTTATCTGTTAAAAGTTTAAATGAGGATTTTCTTCCACATCCTCCTTGGTCAGCATAACATTCTGCTGGCTCAGTAAGCACATTTTCTTCCTGAGGAACTTTTATTATAGCTCCACATCTCCTACATTGGAAGGCAGCATCTTGCAATTTGGGGCGGACTTCTGTAACTTTTTTAACTAGTCCACTGACAGAAATAAATTTTCCCAAGTGTATTGCTCTTAAATCCCTAATCTCTATTTTTCTTGTTTCTGGCAAATTTTTAACTCTGAAATGCAAAGGTGGAGCCTCACCAGCAACATCTATTCTTTTTAAAGCTTCCTCAGCAGTGAAAATGGCTGTATAAGGCTTTTCCAATAAATATTCTCCGAGTTCAGCATCATATTTATCAATATCCCAATAATCTAAAACTAAGCTTTTTTTCTCCGGATAAAGCAAAGCTGCACTTTCAATTTTATCTTTACAATATTCTTGGAAGAATCTTTCCCATTTTTCCATTAAGCTTTCCAAGCTCGAAATAGCCATTGTTTTATAATCAAATTTCATTATAATACAATTTCTTTCCCCCTGTGCAAAGAAATATAAATTTTTTGTGGTCATAAGGAGGTTGATGAAAATAGATGAATTGGGATGTTTCATATAAATTCCTTCCATGCAAAAAAGCCAATAACAGCATTTTTTATTCATTTATTTTTAAAGAATTCCACAAAACGGGGGGGTTGTCAAAAAATCAGAATGAATGAAGAAATTGCCATGCAAGTGTTTATGTTATGAACAATTGCCATGGCAATTGTGTTTCACCCTCATTGACTTTTTCTTATATTTCGTGATAACAATCTCCTCGTTTCCAATCCCCCAAACATCCCTTCTATTACTCCTCTGAATTTCCTGTAAAGTTTATCATCAATATCTTCTGGGAGTTTTATTGTATTTCCTCTGTTTTTATTATTTTATACCCCAGCTTGAAACATTCCTCAACTAACTCCTCCAATCAAAACCAGCATCTGCAAATAGCTTCTCAGCTTTTATTTGGACTCATGCAAAGAAGCCAGAAAAACATTTTCTTTCATTTTTATCAAACCCAGCAAAAAGCTTTTTAGAAGAGATGAAATTAAGATGATTGTTAAGAATTTTTGGGGCAAACGGTACCATAATTCCTTCTAATGCTTCATTTTGGCTACTATCATCGGAAAAGTTATAACAACATCTCTTTTCATTCAAATCCAATTTTATTTTGATGGGGTCTGTCGAAAATTAAATGAAATAGGGTATTGTCATAGTAATTCTCTTTCAGGCAATAGTGACCAATGATAGCCAATTCTTCTATTTGTTCATCAAACTCATTTTGATGGGAAAAAATATATAGGGGAATGAGTTGTTAGCAAGATGGTAATTGACGAAATAATGGAGGACATTCTTTTGTGTTTATTAATTTACAATGTAGAAAATAAAGATAGATGGATGGGTAAGGAAATTTTGAAGTTAAAAATAGGCTGTAATGAAGAGGAATTTGATGATGCCATTCAAAACTTAAAAGAAAAAGATTATATTGAATTTAGAAACGATGATTATTTACGAATTACTCCTGATGGGATTGATTATATAATTCAAAAAGTTTAAATTATATATGGTTTGCATATACTTATTTCATAATTAAAAATTCTCTAAAAGATTTCGTTATATTTAAATATGATATTTAAATAAAAGTAGATGTCCCTAGATAGCTTTTTGCTTTTCAACCTTTTCATTCCTACGCTCCTTTTATCTTATGTTGGAAAATGGGAATTATATAAACAATTTTTTGAAGAATCACCTGTTGCTTTAACTGTTGTCGAAGAAAATGGACTAATAAGCTATGCAAACAAAAAATTCGCAGAATTAACCGGATACGAGTTGTATGAAATTATTGGGGAGCATTTCACAAAATTTGTCGCTCCAGAAGATAGACAAAGAATGGAGGAATATCATAGGAAAAGAATGGAAGGAAAAGAAGCTCCAGAAGAATATGAATATAGATGCCTAAGAAAAGATGGAGAAATAAGATATGTAAGAATAAAAGTAATTAGATTGCCTGAAAATAGAACAATTTCTTGCAAAATTGATATTACCGAGGAAAAGAAAGCAAAAGAAATAGAAAATGTCTTTGAAAAAATGGCTCGCACAACTATGACTGCTCTCTTCATATATCAAGATGACTACTTTGTTTATGTAAATCCCGCAATGGAAAAAATAACAGGATACAACAAAGATGAGCTTCTCAAAATGCGTTTTTGGGAACTTATAAGAGAAGATTATAGAAAGGAAATAATGGAAAAGGGAAGGAAAAGGCAGAGAGGAGAAGCCGTTGAGCCAGGATTCTGTGAATTACCAATATATTCAAAAGATGGGAAAGAGAAATGGGTATTTTGTACATTTGCAAACATAACATATAAAGGCAAGCCTGCTGTCTTAGGCACCGCCATTGACATTACAGAAAAAAAGAGGAGTGAAGAGGAGATAAAGGAAAGGGAAAGAAGATTTGAATTTCTTTACCAAAATAGCCCTGTTTTTAATGTTATCGTTGGTTTTGATGGGAAAATTATTGATATAAATGATTATTTTTTGAAGGCTACTGGCTACAAAAAGGAGGAAGTTGTTGGGAAACCAGCTTTAGATTTTGTTGCGGATTACCATAGGAAAAAAGCTTGGGAACAATTGCAAAAAGATTTAAAAGGAGAGAGAACACCTCCTGTTAAAATAGACATTATAGGGAAGAAAAAAATCCATACTGTATACTTTAGGGAAGGAAATGTAATGGTATATGAAAAAGGGAAGCCTATTGGTGTTTTAATAAGTGGCGTAGATATTACAGAAAGAAAACAGATGGAAGAAGCTTTAAAAGAATCTGAAGAAAAATACAGGACATTAGTTGAATTAAGCCAAGAGGGAATTTGCATTGATGATGAAAATGAAAGAATAGTTTTTGTAAATGAGGCTTTTGCAAAAGCCTTAGGATATAAAAAAGAGGAATTGTTGGGAAAGAATATATTTGATATTGTTCATAAGGAAGACATAGAAAAATTAAAAGAAGAAGTAGAAAAAAGGAGAAAAGGAAAAGCTAGTAAATATGAAATCAGATTTTTAGCAAAAGATGGGAGCACAAAAACCTTCATAATATCTGCAATACCTCTTTACAAAAATGGAAAATTCATGGGGAGCTTAAGCGTTAATTTAGATATTACAGAAAGAAAGGCAGCAGAAGAAAAATTGGCGGAAAGCGAGGCATTGTATAGAGCTATAGCTGAATACTCGCAAAGTGGAATATTCATATTGCAGGAAGGAAAATTTAAGTTTGCAAATACAAAATTTCTGGAATATACAGGCTATACCATAGAGGATATAGAAAAAATAAATTACTGGGAAATTGTCCACGAAAAAGATAGGGCAAAGATTATCAATGCTGTTGAAGCCATAATGGAAGGACAGGATGTAAATGTGCCAGAATTTAGATATAAAAAAAGGGATGGCACAATAAGATGGGCAGTTGGAACAGGAACAGCAATAGAATATAAAGGAAAACCAGCTTTTCTTGGGGTAATGACAGATATAACAGAGCTTAAAGAAATGTATGAAAAAGAGAAAAAATTTATAGAGGATACTTCTCATTATTTTTTTAATCCTCTTTGCATAGCAAAGGGGTACATTGAATTGGCAAAAAGCAGAATAAATGGAGAAGAAAAAATAATGTTGGAAAAAGCTAAAGAAGCCATATTAAGGATTGAAAGGGTGGTTAAAAATATTATTAGTAAGGGTGAGATACATGAGTAGGATATTACTTATAGTTGAAGATGAAAAGGATATGCAAGAATTAATGAAGCGCTATATCGAAAAGGCAGGACTCGATTTGGAAATATACTCTGCCTATGATGGAAAAGAAGGCGTAGAGATGTACAAAAAGCTATTGCAGGATGGCAAAAAACCTGATTTAGTAATAATGGATTTAAAATTGCCAGAAATGGATGGTGTAGAAGCTACAAAAAGGATAAAGGAAATTGATAAAGATGCAGTAATATATGGCTTCACTGCGTTCTTCGACACTGATTGGGCAAACCGATTGCTTAAAGCAGGAGCTAAAAAAATCATCCCAAGATATGTTGGCTTTGAGGGCTTCATAAAAGAACTAAGGGAATTCTTTGGAAAATGAAAATAGTCATTGTAGGATGCGGAGCGGGAGGCGGGACAGCAGCACAATTTGCAAGAAAAACAGATAGGAAAGCAAAAATTGTTATCTATGATAAGGAAGGATATGGGCAATATTCAAAATGTGCTCTGCCTCTTGTTATAGCTGGAAAAGACTGGAAAGAAATAATTGAGTTTCCGCCAAGTTGGTTTGAAAAAAATGGAATAGAGTACAGGCATGAGGAGGTTTATAAAATTGATTTGGAAGGAAGGGTAATTGAGGGGGGGAAAGAGGAGGATTTTGATAAGGTGGTAGTTGCGACTGGTGCTCAACCATCTTGCCCTTTTGAAGCAAAGGGTGCTTTATTTCTGCGTTGCTTAGACGATGCAATCGAGATTAGGCAAAGAATTAAAAAAGGTGGACAAGCAATTATAGTTGGAGCGGGTTTAATAGGGCTGGAAGTAGCAGAAGCTTTGGCTAAATGCAAAATGAAGGTTAAAGTGCTTGAATACATGCCTTACATCCTTCCAAATATGCTTGATGAAGATGTTGCAAATTATTTGCTTAAAAAATTGCCTATAGATGTTGAACTGGGTTGCAAAGTAGAGAAAATTGAAGATGGGAAAGTAATTGCTAATGAAGAATATAAGGCTGATTTAGCAATTGTTGCAGTTGGAAATAAAGCAATTACACCTTTTGGAAAAGCTATAGAAGTAGATGAAAAATGTATGTTCGCCAGAGATGCATTTGCAGTTGGAGATTGTACAATAATAAGGGATTTTTTTGGAAGAAAAATTCAAGTTGGTTTGGGGAGCATAGCTGTAAGACAAGGAATGGTAGCTGGAATTAATTCTGCAGGAGGGCATGAAATCATTTTGCCTTCATTGCTTCCAAAAACAACCAAAATTTTTGGAATTGAAGTTGCTTCTGTTGGATTACTAAGTAATGAAATAGATGGCATTTCATCAAAGTATATAGGGAAGGATTTGCCACATTATATGAATGGAAATGATATTTTAGTTAAAGTTATAGCAGATAAAAAAGGCATAATAGTTGGCTGTCAAGCTATAGGAAATGGCGCATCAAAAATTATAGATAGAATTGCTTTAGCAATATATAATAGGATGCATGTTAGCATATTGGCTAAAATGGAAAATTCTTATGCTCCAGCAGTTGCCCCTGTTTTTGATGCAGTTAATATAGCTTGTCAAATGCTGAATAAAAAAATAAAAAAGGGGAGAAATTAGCTTCTTCCTCCATTCCAGTATGCTATGCCATCGCTTCTATACACAAAGAATGCTTCTCCTATTGTTAATTCATATGCTTTATCATCTGGCATTTGTGGTAAGCCAACTATTTGTATAGCCCAGCTTTGGGAAGATGAATTCCATACTGCAATAAAATCATCATAGTCTACTCCAGGTATTCCCTTTCCTTCATTTACTACTGCAGACATATTTGTATCATTTAAGTTAGCCCATCCAAGTAAATTCAATTCTGGATATAGAGTTACATTTATTTCTGCTAAATATCCAGTTACCCTTAATTCTGAGCCATGCCTAACATATATCCAGTAGCCTTCTCCTGGCTTAATATCAAAGTTATTTATTGTTTCCCATGGTACATAATGAGCAATGTATTTTTGTAGAGATGCATCCCATTTAACAACTAAGGTACATCCTGATATATTTGTTCCTAAATCATGTGCTGTCCAATCTGTATCTGTAGGAATTGTTATCAAATTCCATCCGAGATTGAATTTAATAGTCATATCTAATGTACCAAATATTCCATAGATGCTAAATTCTGTTATGTTTGCATTTATTGTATTATTCTCCATATCGTGAATTGAAGCAATCTCATTCCAGTTACTTCCATCCCATTCATACAATGCAAGTGTTGTTTCATCAACAATGCTTACATCTTCCTCGCTATAATAAAACGTTATATTAATCCATGAACTATCTGTTATGTTTGTTATATTCACAAATTTTGATATATAGGCAAGTCCATTATTCCATGGAATGTCTCCCTTTACTCCTTTCAATGCTATTCCATTTCCATATGTGAATGAGATTGTTGTGGGATAACTTGCGATAGTCATAATTTTTATAGTGTTATTCTTGTTGTTTTCTGTAGAGTAAAAAGCATATGCATTATTGCCACTCATTCCATAAATACTGCAGTTACTGAATATGTTGTTATTTGAACCAAGATAATGCATGTATATGTATATTCCATATACACTGCCTGTTGAATTAAGATTGCCAATCTGGATGTGGTCAAATACATTATTGCTGGCTCCGTCTCGTAGAAATATACCATACACATCGCATGTTTCATTTGACCCAATGATGGTGTTGTTGAAGAAGTAATTGTTGGTGGTGCCGCTGCTACCCAGCCATATTCCTGCAGCGCCCTCTGGAGGCGACATCGGGAAGTAACCCCTTCTTATGTCCCTTATTGTGTTATTTGAAATGATATTGTTGCTACAGCCGTAAATTATAATGCCTGTGCTATTGTATATGGTATTTTTATCTATGACATTTTCCGTTGATGAAAATTTGACCTCAATTCCATGAGAAGTTGTATTCCTTATTATGTTATTCGCCACTTTATTGTTTCCAGAACCCGACAAATAGATACCATATGTAACATCATAAATTGTGTTGTTGAGTATAAGATTGTATGGTGAAGAAGATATATAAGCTCCATATGATGTGAAGTTATTTGTTAAAGTGTTATTTCCTATTGTATTATTGCTACTTTCATATAGGTGTATTGCTTCATCATAATATGAAAATACAAAGTTGTTTTCTACAATATTCCATGTTGAGGTATACAGATATATTCCATATGCATATGAATCATATCCCGCAATTCCTTCCTTTTCTATTGTATTGTTATCTATGGTATTGTTATTGCAATGATATGCATATATGCCCGTGAAATCGCTCTTCTCCTGGCTTATGTTGTATATCATGTTATTCCATGAAATATTACTGTAATTCACATATTCCATGTAAATTCCATAGTAATCCCAATCATATGGGATTGGAGCGTAAATGCTATTGTTGAAAACATAGTTGTTATTTGATTGGAGTAATACAATTCCATAACTGCAGTTGTATAGCGTGTTATTCGTAATTTTGCATCCATCTATGCCTTCAATATGTATTCCGCTATCATAGCCAGAGCAATTGGAAATGGTGTTATTGTTTATTACAATGCTATTCATGTCCAAAATAGCGGTTGAATCGTTGTAAATATCGCCCCATATATAGATACCATCGCTACAGTTTGAAATTGTATTATTCCATATATTCGTGCCTTTCATGTATATGGCTGAAGAATCGTGGGCATATGGGTAATAATAGATGTAAATTGCATCATATGTTATATCTGTAATAACATTGTCTGTTATGTTTATATAGCCATAGTAGCCTTGCACATTTTCATAAGTCTCTGGATTATATTCAATATAAATGCCATTGCTACAATTATGCAATTCATTTCCTGAAATTATTATGTCTCCAAATATCAACTGGGAGTTATCATACGGATAATAAGGCACATCATCAACATAAATGTAAATTCCTTCATCAGTGCAGTTTAATATTCTGTTATTTGTAATAACAATGTCATTGAATATCAGCATGGCATTGTCATAACTATTCTCCGGCATATCTTCCAGATATAGGTATATTCCATAATTACAGCTTATGTTGTTATTGTCTATAAACAATGCTCCAAAATCAACTGAAGCATTATCATATATGTCATCTGGGTTGCTGTAAGTATAGAAGTATATTCCATATCCATCTGCGAGAATATTATTGTTGGAGATGTAATAGTAAGGCATTTTTATTGTTACATTGTTGCAGGCATCATAGCCCACATCATAGTCATAGTAGTATATGTAAATTCCGTCGTCGTTCGTAGTTATGTTATTATTTTGTATGTAAATATCATTCATTGTGAATGAAGCATTGTTTTCCATATCATATGCAACATAATCATATTCCATATAAATGGCATCATCTCCAGCACTTATGTTATTATTTTGTATGTAAATGTTATCTATCGCAAATGATGAGTTGTCATATGTATAATATCCCATATCATAGTAATAAAGATAGATTCCATAGCTTCCTGCCTCAATGATATTGTCTGAAATGTATATTTCATCTATAGTAGCAGAAGCGTTATCATACATTTCCTCTCCAGTATCCTCTATGTCAAAGTATATTCCATCACTGCTTGCGTTAATGGTATTGCCACATATGATTACATTCCCAAATGTTGCAATAGCGTTATCATACATTTCATATGCAATTTCATAGGAATAGAAGTAAATGCCGTAACCATCAGTTGCATTTATTATATTGTTGTCAAACTGTACATCATTCATAACAAATGTTGCATTATCATACATGTAATAGGCAAAGTATTCAAAATATTCAATGTAAATACCGTCATTGCTTGAATCAATAATGTTGTTATTAAATATTATGCTGCCCATTACAAAACTTGAATTGTCATACAAATCATATCCAAAACCCTCAATTTCATAAATATAAATTCCTCCACCATTTATGATATTGTTATTGAATTCGATGTTATCCATTTCAAATGTTGCATTGCCATGCATATCACAGCCAAAGTATCCAAGATAATCGTCAGAATATATTCCGTATTCAGTGCAATTTATGATGTTATCATTGAATAGAATGCTATTCATCACAAATGATGCATTATCATACAAATATTCTCCAAAATAGTTTGGCATATAGTAGAAATACATTCCATAGCTGGCATTAATGACATTTCTGCAGAATTCCACATTTTGCATTACAAAACTTGCATCGTCATAAAGATAGGCACCAACATCATACCAGTCATAAACATATATGCCATCGCTGCTTGTATTGATAATATTATCATTGAACTGTATGCTACCCATTACAAAACTTGCATTGCCATATATTTCATAGCCGCATTCATAGAAGAGATAATCACCTATGGAAATTCCATCATTTGTACTATTAATTTTATTCCCATTGAATTCGAGATCTCCCATTACAAATGTTGCATTATCTTCTATATCATAACCGATATATTCTATCTCGTATACACATATACCATCGCTACTTGCATTGATAATATTATCATTGAACTGTATATCGTTCATAACAAATGATGAATTGCCATACATATAGCAACCAAGGGCATATACTGGATACTCCAGATACATTCCATCATCGCCTGCATTGATAACATTGCTATTTGCCATTATATTGTCCATTTCGAATGAAGAATTGCCATACATATATTCTCCAAAATCTCCTATCCAGTAAATGTATATGCCATCATTTGTACTGTTAACTCTATTTCCATTGCATTCTATGCTGTCCATTTCAAATGAAGAATTATGCATTTCATGGCCGAAATAATAGGCACCATAGAAGTAGATCCCTTCTTCGCTGCTATTTACAACATTGTCATTTATGGTTATATATTCCATGATAAATGATGAATTATCTATTTCATAACCAAATTCGCTGAAGCTACAGTATATTCCTTTTCCACTGCTATTCACAATATTATCATTTACATAAATATGATTCATTGTAAAGCTTGAATTATTCATATTGTAGCCGAAATATTCAATTCCATCTATGTCTATTCCTGTGCCATCGCATGTAATGTTATTATTACAAATGCTTATGTTTTCCATTGAAAATGTCGAATAATTCATGTAGTTTCCAAAATCAAACATTTCCATTAAAATTCCTGTGGATCCACTTACATTAATTACATTTCCTATAAATTCGATTTCTCCCATGTTGAAATTAGATTGGTTCATGTAATAACCAGTATATCCCATATCATCGCATTTAATGCCATATCCAGTTGCATTTATTATATTATCATTGAATTGCACATTCCCCATAATAAAGGAAGAATCATTCATTAAATAGCCAACATAATACAGGATGTAGTCCAAATAAATTCCGTCGCCCCCAGCATTTATTTTATTTCTACTGAATTCAAGGTTTCCTGCTGTAAATGAGGAATCATTCATGTAATATCCAGCATCACTTAAAACATGCAACATATTATACATTCCATCGCTATCAGCATTTATTTCATTATCTGCAACAACAAAATCTCCCATTGAAAATGTTGAACTCTCCATGTAATAGCCGAAATAACCCAGTATATTGCCATTTATTGCCATTCCACTGTTTCCTGCATCTATTTTATTCCTGCAAATTTTAATGTTATTCATGCTGAATGATGAATCATTCATATAACATCCAAATGAATCTATTCCATCTATCCTGAATCCGTCTGCTCCACTTTTTATTACATTGTCTCTTACCATTATACTATCCATGTCGAATGAAGATGCATTCATATAGTAACCAAATTCTCCAAAATCGATATATATGCCTCTATGTGTTCCCGTATTATTTGTGATGTTGTTCTTTTCTATTAATATATTCTTCATTGTAAAGCTTGAATTGTTCATATTCTTGCCAGCATATTCAATCCATGCATATATTCCATCTATCTTTCCTCCTTTTACATGATTATCATTTATGGTTATATTGTCCATCTTACACGTTGAATTTTCTATATTGTTTCCAACATAATGGAGACGGAAATAAATTCCAAAATCATCTGTAGTATTTACCGTATTGTTGTTCAATTTTATCTCTCCTATTGTAAAACTTGAATTGCTCATATTGCATCCAAAATATCTCATGAAAGTATATATTCCATCATCATTACTCGTTATATTGTTTCCGCAAATCAAAACGCCACCAAAGTCAAAGCTCGAATTTGTTAAATTATATCCAAAATATTCCATCTCTTCAAAGTGTAATTCTCCCTCGATTTTGTTTTCAATAATGCTTAAATTTCCAATACTAACAGTTGAATTTGTTATATTGAATCCAACATTTTGAGCATCTATATATATGGCATATTCTTCCACCGACATATTGTTATTTTCTATTACTGAATCACCTGCATAGAAATTGCTATCCTCGATGTTGCTTGCTAAACCCTCCAATAAAATGTATATGCCGTAGTCATCCGATTCAATTTTATTTCTGTATATATAAAATTCCAGAGAATTTTTCAAGAATATTTCGTAATCATTGGAAATGGCATTACTGCTTGATATATTACAGCCTATGATGCTATTGTTATTGCTTTCATCTAAGTCAATGCCGTAGTAGTTGTTAAATATGCTACAATTGTAAATGCTATTATCTGGGCAATTTTCAAAGAATATGCCTGCTTCGCCATCGGAAATATTACAGTTGAAAATTTCATTTTTTGATGATTCATATCCATATATATTTGCTTCGTCGCCACCAGAGATATTACAATTGTAGATTTTTGTATAAGTTACTGTATCGAAATATATGCCGTAATCAGTGTCGTTAATCCTGCAGTTGCTTATCTCGCTGTTATTAACCATTTCAAAATATATTCCAGTGCCAGCATAGCTTTCATTATAAATTGTGCAATTGTTTATCGTTATATTCTGCAATACAAATGAATCATTATACGCATATATGCCAATGGAGGCATTATGTATTGTGAAATTTTCTATAAGAGTATTGTTTGCTTCTACGCTTATTGCAACTCCTCCATGCCCATCTATGATAGGATCGCCAATCAGCTTTATGCTTTTATTTATAACAATAGGCCCATCATATGTTCCAGGATAAACTTTTATTGTGTCACCATCACTTGCATTTTCTATAGCTGCTTGAATGGTATCATACCATTCTCCAGTGTTCAGGTTTTCAACTCCATTTATATCTACTTTTACATAATCAGTATATATTGTATGATGCCCTTCATAATATGAAGAATAAAATTTTGGCATGAAATATCTCGCTGCATATAACTCATCACCAAACACTTCATTTAGCCACTCATCCAATTGCTCTGAATATTCAACATATGTATCGAAATTGTGTAAATAATAGCCGTTGTCATGAATTAAAAATGTTAACGATTTATCGCTTTTTATCTCTGGAAATTCAACATAAAATTCATCTCCTTTATTGATAACCAAGTAGTTCTCATCATCATTCAATATCTTTTCTATATCTCCTCCTATCAATTGAGAGGGAGCAATTTCTGTAATATTTATTGGCTCATCCTCGCTATAGTCAATCCATGCATAGTCAACGCCCTGCACACCCGCTATGCTCCTAAACCTTATTTTAAGCGTGGTTGTATTTATTCCAGTTAGATTGAGTAAAATTACCATATTATTTCCCTTTGTTGAAGCTGCCGCCTCTGCCGTCCTGTGCTGCTCCAGCCAGCTGCTTCCATTCCATATTTCTATTCTCATCATTTGCGATATGACCCACTGCAAAAGTTGCTGTGAATAATTTTCTTCTAATATATTCAAATTATTTCTTCCAAGCTTTTTAAGAAATCCTCCCCATATTCCAACTGTTCCAAATCTTCCTTCTTTCAGGCGACATAAAAGTTTAGCATGAGTTGCATTTTCAGGCTTTGGATATTCCAATACAAGCCATTTATAAAAATCGCTTTCATTATAATCATCTATTATTCCATCTCCATCTCCATCGCGAAGTTTTTCAAAATCTGGCATTGGAAGCCAGTATATATCGTCTTTTTTCATTAAATTCATGCAGTCATTTCCATCGCTGTCTATAGCATATATTGGTTGAATTGGCTCTTTTATTGTGTGTAAGTTATTATAAAAATCTGGATATACTTTTATGCCATTGGAATGCTCCACAACCATCAGGCTTATTTTATCCAAATAAGATGTTTCATCCAATTCTTCTGTTATCTTTATTTTATATTTTCCATCACATGGCTTCAAATTTTCCAATGCAACAATGGAATCTCTTTCCCACCATGGAAGAATGGAGAAAAGTAAGCCCTCGCCATCCAAAACATAATCGCTTCCATTATATGAATAATAAAAGGGACAGGATGCTCCTTCATCATATGTTATTGCTAAGAGTTGTAAATATCCTGTTTCGTTTATGTAGCTAGAAAAGCCGTGATAGTAACTTTTCTCAATTATTGTGTCATAGTTATTTGTATGATATCCAACAGATTCCCATTGGTTCGAGCTATAATTCCATATAAACAATTCTGCGCCATTTCCGGGTATTTGAGTACCATACCCTTCATGCAATACATGCAATCTTTTAATTTGTGCAAGATCCTCATCTATTTTGAATTTGAACCTATGAAAATGGTAGCTGCCTTCGCCTCCTCCGCTATATGATGCTCTATTATCATCTGATGATGCTATCGCATTGTATTCATCTGATGAAAATTGGGAACCAACTTCTAAATCCGATGGTGGCTTTTCATAAGTGTATCCTTTATATGCCCATTTGTTTATGCCTGCATCGCTTGAAAAAGTGATAGTATGTCCATTTACTATTGTTCCATCTGGTAATCCAGCCCAGTCACCATCAACATATACAACGTTTGTCGCTTCTTCTTGGGCATTCAGTTCAATTGCTATAAAAAGCACAACAATTGCTACTATACCTAGCCAAATTTTTTTCACAAGTCCACCTCCAATTTGTCCAAAATTAAAAGCGAAGTTTGCTTAAATACTTTCCTAAAACTGTGCATAAATGAAGCAAAACGATGAAAGAACTTCTATTTAATACATTTTTCTTATCTGAAGGATATGTTGTTAATAGCATATTGCATGAAAGAAATTTACTACGACAACATCCTGGTTTCATTAATTTTCAACAATCCCAATCTGAAAAGCCATTTTATCACATGGAAGAGGATGATGATGACAACATCTTTTTAATTGATTTTTAGCGAAACCATGTTTATCGTAACAAAAATAAATAAGCCACTAATTTACAATGATGAAAGAAATATTTAATGGCGTTTTCAAAGAAGGAAATAGAATTTACACCATAAATAAGGTTCCGGGAAAAAGAGTATATAATGAAAAGCTATTCAAAAAAGGAGGTGTTGAATATCGTTCTTGGAACCCATATCGTAGCAAGATGGCTGGCGCCATTTTAAAAGGATTGAAAAAATTTCCTATAAAAAGAGATACAAAAATTTTATATCTTGGGGTTGCAAGCGGAACAACAGCAAGCCATTTTTCTGATATTGCTACTGATGGCATTATATATGGCGTAGAAGTAGCTTTTAAGCCTATGAAAAATTTTGTTAAGTTATGTCAAGAAAGAAAAAATATGCTGCCAATTTTAGCTGATGCAAGCAAGCCAGAAAGTTATGATGCTATAGTTGAAGATATAGACTTTATTTACCAAGATATTGCTCAAAAAAATCAGGTTGAAATTTTCTTAAAAAATATGGAAAAATTCGATGCTAAAGAAGGAATGATAATGGTAAAGGCAAGAAGCATAGATATTTCAATGCCCCCAAATAAAGTTTTCGATATGGTAAAAAGGGAGTTAAAAAAGTATTTTGAAATAAAAGAAGCTATAAAACTTGCACCATATGCAAAAGACCATATTGCAATATACGTAAGCTAAATATAAAACTCAGATATTATCATCATGAAAAAACTCATTGCAATAGTAATTATTTTGTCTTTTCTAACTTTACAATCTTTTCAAATAAATGCAAAAAATAATTTGCCACCATACTTTTCTTGGCGTGATATAAATGGTATTGATTTTACTACTCCTGCCAAAAATCAGGAGCCTTGTCCAAGTTGCGAGGCATATGCACTTGTATCGGTTTTAGAAACATTGGTGCAATATAAAGTTGGCTATCCATTTGGATGTGATTTGGCGGAGGCGCATCTATTCTTCTGCTCAGGCGGAACATGCAGATGGGGGGTAAATGTTACTCATGCAGCAGATTATTTAATAAAATATGGAGTTCCAGATGAGGGTTGTTTTCCAGACCCTCATAGAAAAACTGATAGCCCCTGCAATCCATTGCCAGGATGGAAAAATAGAACAGTTAAAATAAAAGAGTGGGGATGGGTGGAAAATGATATGGAAAAGATAAAGGAAGCATTAATAGAACATGGTCCATTAGTAATATGTATTAAAGTTTGGAAGGATTTTTATTATTACAGAGGTGGGATATATAGGCATAAATGGGGCAGATTGGTGGGAGGACATCTAATTGCTCTAATGGGCTATGACGATCGCCAACAATGCTGGATTTGCAAAAATAGCTGGGGAAGAAACTGGGGTGAGGATGGATGGGTTCGAATTTCATATGATGAAAATATATTTATCCATTGCTATGGAGGAACCGGCATTCTTTATGTAGATGGGATATATGGAAATTTAATGCCTAATGTTCCTAAAGTTTATATTGATGAACCAAAGAGATGGCATACATATATATTTGGAAGAGAGTTGCCTGCAATTTTTGGAAGAGCTTTGGTTCAGATAGGTTTACCTCGCATAATAGGTTGGACTATAGTTAAGCTTAATGTTAGCAATGCAATAAAGGTTGAGTTTTACTTAGATGGCGAGCTCCAATACGTTGATGAGGATGAACCATTCGAATGGAAATTGGCATGTAAGCCAGGATTACATACTGTTGAGGTAATGGCATATAATGAAGGAAATGCATCAAAAGCTATTGTTGATATCTTAGCTCTATAATTTATATTCCTTCCTATCAGCTTTTTTTATGATTTTGTCTAAATCAATTTTTATTCTACTCTCCATTTCTCTTATTTCTTCAACATTTGCTTTAGTTGCAGGATGTTTTGCTACCATAAATGAACAACAATCTTCATATGGTTTTATAGAAATTTCATAGGTTCCAATCTTTTTTGCCATCTCTATTATTTCTTTTTTATCAAATCCAATTAGGGGAGAAAGAACAGGTAAAGATGAAGCATCGTATATACATAGCAGATTTTCTAATGTTTGCGATGCAACTTGCCCCAAACTATCTCCAGTTACAATTGCTTTTGCTTTTTCAATGCTTGCTATTTCATTTGCTATCTTTGCCATAAAACGGCGATAAACTATCATTCTGTATTTAGCCGGTACTTCTTTTATTATTTCATACTGCAAGTCTGCAAATGGAATATAATATGCTATGCTTTCGAGCTGGCTTTCATTCAATTTTTTTACTATTTCCTCAGCTTTGTTTGGTTTGGCAACGAGCTTTTCATTATAAAAATGGACAAAAATTACATTACATCCTCTTTTCATCATAAGCCATGATGCAACAGGAGAATCAATCCCTCCTGAAAGCAAAGATATAACCTTTCCTTCTACACCAACTGGCAGTCCCCCAATTCCCTCGCATTTCTCCGTATATATGTACGCATTTTTGCTGCCAATTTCAATAAAAATTGTTAGTTCTGCATTTTCTAAATCAACTTTTTTACGCAATTTTTTTCTTATTTCTTCTCCAACAATTTCATTTACTTGCATTGATGAATATGGAAAATCTTTATTTCCTCTCTTAGTTGATATTTTAAAAGTGGTAAATTTTTTTCCTTTTGCAACTTCAAGGGCTCTTCTTTTTATGTCTTCAATATCAAGCTTAGTTTCACGTGCAAATGAAAAATTTTCTATGCCCGGTATTTTTTCAAGCTTTCTTTTAATTTCCTCTTTTCCATTTTCTTCAAAAACAATTATTCTCCCATATTCCCTCCTTATTTTTTTAGCACATTCTCCTAAAGCTTTTGAAATATTCCTTATTAAGCAATTTTCAAACACTGCTCTATTTTTTCCTTTTGTTCCTATTTCCCCGTAATGAATGAGAATCATTAATTATTAGATTTGCTCCCTTTTTATTTGTTTTGAATAAAGAGGGGTTCGTCGAAAAATTCTATAAAAAATTAATATTCCCATCCCCTTAAGAGCAGGAGGGGATGGGAAATGCCAAAGCCAAAGCTAAAAAGGCACAATGTAAAAAATTTTTGCTATTTTGTTCGAAGCAAAGCAAAGAAAATTGGCAAACCATTTTATAAGAAAAGCAAGAAAGGAAGAAATTTTGCAATTTCTCCATATGATTATGCTGCTATGTTTATTATATCAACTTTCTTTGAC